>CAKZTQ010000060.1 GCA_937921735.1 uncultured archaeon | reverse complement strand
TGACGTTCTACCGGTACCCGAAGGAGCACTGGCGCCACCTGCGGACGACGAACGTGGTCGAATCGCCCTTTGCCGCATTGCGGCTGCGTACGGACGCGGCCAAGCGGTTCAAGAAGGTGGAGCGGGCCACGGCGGTGATCTGGAAGATCCTGATGGTGGCCCAGATGAGGTTCCGGCGGCTGAACGCTCCAGAGCTGCTGGCCAAGGTTTACATGGGGGTACGGTACGAGGACGGGATCGAGGTCACCGGGAAGGAGGTCGCCACCTGCTGTTTACACGCTTTTTGACGGAACCCCCGGATATCCAAGACGACCGATAAAATGGCGAAACACAGCTTTATCCTTGTCAATTCATGGCATGACTCGAATAAAGGAGATGCAGCCATTCTCCAAGGCACCCTTTGGCTGCTTTCGCACATCGCATCTGGCTCGGAGATAACAGTGATCCCGTGTATTGATCAGCGCAGTCCCCTTATAGATGGTGTATTACGCCACACCCTCGTCGCGTTTCGCTCCCTAAAAGTCCACCCGCCTGCGTTACCTGCCTTTCCAAGGAGAAGAGAGGATTGGATATTAAAAGTGCCAAGGGCTATTCTTAAGTTGCTTTTTCCTAAACTGATACCTTCTTTTTCCGCTGAGAAGGAGATTGAGCGGAGAGACATTGTTATTGTTGTTGGAGGACTCTATCTGGCTTTCCCGCACAAAAGCCTTATGAGACCTCCAATACGGTTATTTGCCTATCTATATCCAGCAATATATGCGTCCCGTTTGGGCAAGAAAGTGATTTTCTTCGGACATTCGCTGGGACCTTTCAAGAATCTGTGGTCTCGCCTGCTTATGAGGTGGGCTTTCAACAAAGCAAGCATTGTAGTGACGAGGGAAAGCCTTAGTGCCGAACTGGCAGGTGCACTGACCGGTAACCAGGTTAAAATCCGTGTTGCTCCCGACCCTGCTTTCTATCTGCAAAAGTCCCCTTCGGGAGCCGTCGATACCTTCATTTGCAAGGAAATCGGTTCCAATAGTTCATTTGCTGTGCTGGCGCCGCGGTCCTTAGGCGGGTACGGCCACACCTTAGACAATGAGGACCGCCTTCTCCAAGGATTTCTGGCAGCAATCAAATATCTAAACGCGAAAGGCCTACAAACTGTTCTGATTGCTCATACTCTGGGTCCTACGCGAGCGGAGGACGATCGCGTCATCGTCCAGACCATTGCTAGGAGAGCCGAGCAGGAGAGAGTGAAAGTGAGCGTGTTTGAAGAGGACCTATCTCCCTCCGAACTGATGTATATGTACAGCAGAGCTTCCGTCGTTATTTCGGTGCGGTTTCACGGGGCCGTCCTCGCTTTAGCTTCAGGAACGCCAGCAGTAGTGGTCCCCTACTATGGAACCAAGGCGCAGGGTGCCTTTGCCGATTTAAACTTAGCGCATCTGGCCGTATCCGTAGCAAGAGGGTTTGAAAGGCGGCTGTTGCAAGCTATAGATGATGCGCTGACAATTCCTAGATCAGTGGTGGAATCGTTGGGCGAAGCGCAAAGAAAGAAGCTGCAAGAAATAGGCTGGGAGGCATTTTGTTAAGGGTGAGCTAGATATGCGCATAGCTCTTTTTGACTACAGGGTTATTGGCACAAATCCTATCGGCTTATGCCATCTACATATGATTCGGGGACTCTGCAGGGAGTGGGATTTTACCGTGTTTGCTGTGGAATTTGAGCAGCCGTGCCCGGAACGAGCCCGCTTTGTGCGGGTGCCGGTGCCCACGAGGCCCTTGGCCCTGCTCTTTGTGGCCTACCACCTCATGGCTCCTCTCGTATACTTCCTCTATCGCCTACGGAGTCACGCCCGGTTTAGCCTGGTGCAGATGGTAGAGAGCAACCTCCTTTTGGGGGACGTTTCTTACACGCACTTTTGCCACCGAGCCTTCCTGCGGCGCCGATGGGGGCAGGTGGGAGTTCCTGGGGTTAGGGGAGCCCTTCGCTGGCTCGACCACTGGCTGCATGCTCTCTTGGAGCCGTGGGTGTTCCGGCGGGTGAAGCGCATCGTGGTACCCTCCCATGGGCTCAAGCGGGAGCTGGAGGAAACGTACCCCTTCGTCAAGGGTAAGATCACGGTCATTTCGAACCCGGTGGACCGGGAGCGCATGGCACGGCCTCCGGAGTTTGAGCGAGAAGCTTTTCGGCAGGAACACGGCGCTGGACCCGAAGACGTGGTACTAGTCTTCGTGGCGCTAGGGCAGTTTGAGCGCAAGGGGCTACATTTGGTCCTAGAAGCCCTCAAAGCACTAGCTGAGCCCCGATTGAAGCTCTGGGTGGTGGGCGGAGAGCCCGACCTGGTGGCGGCCTGGAAGAGACGGGTTGAGGCCATGGGGCTAGGATTCCAGGTGAGCTTTTCGGGGATGCAGAAGGATGTGCGGCCGTTCTTGTGGGGGGGAGATGCGTTGATCTTTCCCTCCTTTTATGAAGTATTTCCACTTGTCAGCCTCGAGGCCGCCGCCGCCGGCCTTCCCCTCATCGTGACCCCGCTTTACGGGGTAGAAGAGTTCATGCGTGATGGGGAGACGGGGTTTGTGGTAGCCTCTTCCGCGGAGGGGGTGGAAGAGGGGCTCCGCCGTTTCCTAGCCCTGTCCCCAGAGGAGCGGGGGGCCCTGGGAGAGCGCGCCCAGCGAGTCCTAGCTCCTTTTGACCTAAAGGCCTTCCAGGAAGCGTGGCGGCGTTTCTATGCGAATCTGGGCTAGCCTTTGGGCATTTCTCTTGCTAGGATATGGTCTTTTCGGGCGTGCCTTCGCCTATGTGGGAGTTCCCGCCCTTAAGGTCTTCATTGGAGAGTTGGCCCTGGGCTGCTTCCTCTTAGTACGGGGGGGGCGTGTCATCAGTACCTGGAGAGCATGGCTCCTCGGCGGGGGCGGTTGGACCCGGCTTGGCTGGTCCCTCGTGCTTTTCCTCATCTACGGGCTCTTTCAAGTATCTCGGGGAATTGCCGTAGGTCACGAGCCACTCGTCGCCTTCCAGAACCTCGTCTTTAACGCCTACCCCTTGTATATCTTTTTGGGCTTCCAGGTGGCCCATTCCCGTCCTACCCTGCTCCGCAGAGCAATTAGCTGGCTTGCCTGGCTGAATGCCCTCTATGGGATCGCATACCTCTTGGAGCTAAACAGGTTCAACCTGTACTTTCCCTGGGCTCCGGACGTGACTGTCTTTGGCCAGCCCGTGGCTACTGATCTTGTCATCATCGGTCTTCTGACACTGGAGAAGCCCTCTCTGAAGCTGGGATTGATCATACTGATCAACTTGGTTGTCATTCTGGGGATCCAGGTCCGAGGAGAATGGCTTAGTCTAGCCATAGGTCTTTTGGTTTGGGCTCTTCTGCTCAAAAGGGTGGGCAGGCTTGCCCTGGTGAGCGTTGTAGCCTTCTTGCTTTTTGCCTCTCTCCACGCCGCCGACGTGCGCGTGCCTGGCCCCAGGCACAGAGGCGGGGAGCTTTCTGCCCGCGGCGTGGTGGCTCGAGCCCTTGCCCTTTTCAACCCTGAGGCGGCCGCGGAGCTCATCGGGGAGGAGGCGTACAGGTTCGCCGGTGCAGTGACAGGGTGGCGCTTCCCTTGGTGGAGCCAAATTATCTCAGCGGTTCACTCTGACCTAACCACCACGTTTTTCGGGCTAGGGTATGGCTATCCTCTTTGGCGACTCTTTTGGGCCATTCCCGAAGGGGTTCGTACCCCCCATAACGTCTTCTTATATGCCCTAGGGTACGGAGGATGGATAGGGGTGGGATTGTTCCTATTCTTTCTGTCGTCTCTAGGGGCTACCCTTTATCGATGCTGGCTTTTTGCCAAAAAGCCTGAGGCGGCTCTGGGTTTTATTCTATGTATTGCCCTATCGTTCGCGGCTCTTTTCGGTAACTTGTTTGAAGCCCCCTTTGGAGCGATACCATTTTATCTGCTGGCAGGTTTCGGTCTAGCTTTTAAGGAGGTTCACGATGCGCGTTCTCCAATTGCACGCCGACTACCAGCAACCCGGTGGTGAGGACAGGGTGTGACGGAGCTTTTGGGCCGGGTACGGTACCAGCGGCGGGCGACCGTGGACGGGCCGGCTGGGTCGTGGGGTGGCTACGGGAGGCCCCGGAAGCTGCTGACCCCTGTGGGGACGGTGACGCTGCGGCGGCCGAGGGTGCGGGCACAGGGCTTTCGGCTGGGATACAATGCACCAGTAAGAAATTTTCCTTGGTGAGATTGCGGAGAGAATGCACAACTATGGAGCT
>CAKZTQ010000059.1 GCA_937921735.1 uncultured archaeon | reverse complement strand
ATACACTTTAGCGATAGAGGAAGTTATGGAGGTTTATATAAAATAAAAAGCCCTGCACGAGGCAGGGTTTTTAGAGCAGAGTTAAGTGGAATTAACTCTGGATAATATGGTCAAGACTCACGGCATATTAGTATCTCTCGGCTAAATGCATTACTGCACTTACACCTGAGACCTATCGACCTCGTAGTCTTCGAGGCGCCTTTAGTCTGCTTGCGCAGATGGGAGATCTTATCTTGGGGTGGGCTTCCCGCTTAGATGCCTTCAGCGGTTATCCCGTCCGAACATAGCTACCCAGCTGTGCCATGGGCATGACAACTGGTGCACTAGAGGTTCGTCCATCCCGGTCCTCTCGTACTAAGGACAGCTCCCCTCAAATCTCCTACGCCCGCAGTGGATAGGGACCGAACTGTCTCACGACGTTCTGAACCCAACTCACGTGCCGCTTTAATTGGCGAACAGCCAAACCCTTGGGACCTACTTCAGCCCCAGGATGCGACGAGTCGACATCGAGGTGCCAAACCGGTCCGTCGATATGAACTCTTGGGACCGATAAGCCTGTTATCCCCGGAGTACCTTTTATCCGTTGAGCGATAGCCCTTCCATCCAGAACTACCGGATCACTAAGCCCGACTTTCGTCCCTGCTCGACTTGTCAGTCTCACAGTCAAGCTCCCTTTTGCCTTTACACTCTACGCACGATTTCCAGCCGTGCTGAGGGAACCTTTGGGCGCCTCCGTTACCTTTTAGGAGGCGACCGCCCCAGTCAAACTGCCTACCTAACACTGTCCTTGTCTCCAAGTTAGAACTCCAGCTCAGTAAGGGTGGTATTTCAACGCCGGCTCCATCGGAACTTGCGTCCCAACTTCTCTGCCTCCCACCTATCCTACACATACCAAACCAAAGTCCAATGCCAGGCTACAGTAAAGGTTCACGGGGTCTTTCCGTCCAGCTGCGGGTAGCCCGCATCTTCACGGGCATTAGAATTTCGCTGGGCTGCCTGCCGAGACAGCGAAGCAGTCGTTACACCATTCGTGCGGGTCGGAACTTACCCGACAAGGAATTTCGCTACCTTAGGACCGTCATAGTTACGGCCGCCGTTTACCGGGGCTTCGGTTCAAAGCTTTCACCTCTCCCCTTAACCTTCCGGCACCGGGCAGGTGTCAGCCCCTATACCTCCTCTTACGAGTTGGCAGAGACCTGTGTTTTTGTTAAACAGTCGCCGCTCCCCTTTCACTGCAACCACTTATGGCTCCAGTAGCTAGTACCTTCACCACAAATGGCACCCCTTCTCCCGAAGTTACGGGGCTATTTTGCCGAGTTCCTTAGCAGGCATTCTCCCAAGCGCCTTAGGTTTCTCACCTCGTCCACGTGTGTCCGTTTGCGGTACGGGCACCTCAATAGCTCGCTTAGAGGTTTTTCTCGTCAGTATGGGCTCTGCTACTTCATGCACCCGTAGATGCACTCCATCCACACCTTAGCTCAGCAAGCGGATTTGCCAACTTGCCTCATCACCTACATGCAGATACGTAGTACTCCATCACTACGCTAGCATACCCTCCTGAGTCACCCCATCGCTCAAACGCTATCTCGGTGGTGTGGGAATATTAACCCACTTCCCATCAGCTACCCCTTTCGGGTTCACCTTAGGTCCCGACTAACCCCCGGCGGATTGGCCTTGCCAGGGAAACCTTGGACTTACGGCGAGGAGGAATCTCACCTCCTTTATCGCTACTCATGCCGGCATTCTCACATGTGTATGCTCCAGTACCCCTTACAGTATACCTTCATCGCTATACACATCGCTCTCCTACCACCCACGTCTGCGTGGATCCGTAGCTTCGGTGGTATGCTTAAGCCCCTTACATTTTCGGCGCAAGAATACTCGACCAGTGAGCTATTACGCACTCTTTAAAGGATGGCTGCTTCTAAGCCAACCTCCTGGCTGTCTTCGTATTCCCACATCCTTTCCTCACACTTAGCATACACTTCGAGACCTTAGCTGACGGTCTGGGCTCTTTCCCTCTCGAACGTGAAGCTTATCCCACACGTTCTGACTGCTATAGCCTAACTTAAGGTATTCGGAGTTTGATAGGGTTGAGTAGGTCGTTAAACCCCTCGATCCCTTTCAGTGCTCTACCCCCTTAAGTCATCCTATAACGCTAGCCCTAAAGCTATTTCGGAGAGAACCAGCTATCGCCGAGTTTGCTTGGCCTTTCACCCCTACCCACAAGTCATCCGATAGCTTTTCAACGCTAACCAGTTCGGACCTCCATCCCGTGTTAGCGGGACTTCATCCTGCTCATGGGTAGATCACCCGGCTTCGGGTCATACTCCATGCTACTTTGCGCCTTGTTCAGACTCGGTTTCCCTTAGGCTCCAGGATTCTCTCCCTTAACCTCGCAACATAGAGTAACTCGCCGGCTCATTCTGCAAAAGGAACGCCGCTATCCTATACCGTAGGACTGCGACACCTTGTAAGCTTGCGATTTCAGGCTCTATTTCACTCCCCTCCCGGGGTTCTTTTCAACTTTCCCTCACGGTACTCCTTCACTATCGGTCATCGGCTTATATTTAGCCTTGGAGGATGGTCCCCCCAACTTCCGACCCAATTCCACGTGCTGGATCGTACTCAGGATCCCTACCAGAAGTGTTCCTAGTTTCGTATACGGGACTATCACCCTCTCTGGTCTACTTTTCCAAGTAGTTCTACTACTAGAAACATTTGTAACTTCTTAGGATAGGTTAGGCTATCCTCGGTAGGTCCTATAACCCCCTTGCTACAACGCCCTAACGCTTTACCATAGTCAAGGGTTTAGGCTCCTTCCCTTTCGCTCACCACTACTCAGGAAATCTCGTTTGATTTCTTTTCCTCTGGGTACTAAGATGTTTCAGTTCCCCAGGTCACGCCTCTACTTTCGTAGAGATCAGGTATTTCTACCTGATGGGTTCCCCCATTCGGATACCGCCGGATCTTAGGGTGGTTATCCCTCCCCGACGCCTTTCGCGAAACCCCACGTCCTTCATCGCTCACCGATGCCTAGTCATCCATCGCAAGCCCTTACTATCTTGACCATATTACCTTCTTCGTAACCTAAGACACTCGCTCCTACCCAGCGAATCTCTTCTCTGTTAAAGAACCTAATCCCTCAAAGCTAAGTGGATGCTAATACCTCTCCCCTTAAAAAGGAGGTGATCCAGCCGCACGTTCCCGTACGGCTACCTTGTTACGACTTCACCCCCCTCACTGGCCTCGCCTTCGTAACCTGCCCCCCTTACGGGTTGGCTCAGTTGCTTCGGGCGCTTCCAACTCGGGTGGTGTGACGGGCGGTGTGTACAAGGCCCGGGAACGTATTCACCGCGGCATGCTGATCCGCGATTACTAGCGATTCCGACTTCATG
>CAKZTQ010000058.1 GCA_937921735.1 uncultured archaeon | reverse complement strand
TGGTCTACGGTCTGTACCAGTCCTATCTGATCCACGATGCTGGCCACCAGGCCCAGGTGGCCCAGGTCGTACACCTGTAGGTTGGGTGTGGTTTCCATCCCAAAATCCTAAGGCCAAGGGAGAGGGGTGCGGAATGTCGGTTCGACGTGTACCCAGCCCTCTTTCCTTCACATGCCCCAGGGCACGAAATCGTATCCCCGTATCTCCTTTCTGCGCGGATACGGATAGGTCTTCTTGCTGTGTGAAAGCCTGCACTGCACCCACAGTTCCGCAAGCCGCAACCCCGTCTCTACTGGATCGATGACAGGGATACCTGCAACCCCCGCCGCCTCCATCCCCTCCTGAACCTTCTGGACCACGCCGCTCATGCCCGTGCACCCGAAGATGATCACGTCCGCCCCGTCTTCTCGGACCGCCGCAACCGAATCCCGCACGAGCGCCTTGACCATGGCGTCGGGATCCCGGTGCAGATCAAGAACGGGGATGTCCACCGAACGCACCGAGGCCATCTTCTCGGCTACTCCGTACACCTTGGCGTTGTTCCAGAACATGGGGACCACCGAGTCCAGCACGGTCACCACCGAGAACTTTTGCCCCAACATGGCGGCAAGATGCATGCTGGACTCGCAGGGGCCCACCACCGGGATGTCGACCACTTCCCGCGCCGCCTTGAGGCCGGGGTCCCCCATGCAGTCGATGAAGGCCGCGTCCACGCCCTTTTGCGCGCCCTCCATGATCTTGGCCACAGTCCCAGGCACGGCGAGCATTTCGTCGAACTCGGACTCAATCGAAGCCGGCCCCCGGTCCAGGGTGGTGTGGATCACCTCGGTGCCGGGGCTGACCATGTGCTGGAAGTCCTCCACCATATGGAGGCCTTCGGTCACAATCGGGGTTACCACCAGAATCTTCATGCCCGCTCACCAAACCTTTCCTCCACGGGTACGTACTCGATGTCGTAGCCGAAGTACTTAGGCCCTACGAGCTCAAGCCCCTCGGGGGTGCGCCACGGGTCCGCACAAGGAATGCCGACGACCACCGCGCGCAACCCGTAGCGCATAGCCTCGGTGGTAATCGGCTCACCGGTTTCGGTGTCGAGCAGGGTAATCAAGTCGGGGACCGAAACGATCACCTCCCCGTCGCGGATCGCCACGAGGTGTTCGTTCTGGAAGTGGATCTTAAGCGTATGTCCCTGGTCTTCATCGATGCCCACAAGCGTAGCCTCACCTCGGGCAAATCCTCCCTCGGTGCGACGGGCCACATCAATGATTTTCCCACGGAACACACGGAAGCCGCCGGTGACTTCAAGCACGGCCTCGATGGGGTCTCGCTTTTCCCTGTGAGCCCGGCGTATGCTCTGGCCGATACGTTCGATCAGGCTGATCGTACCGCGCACCACGGCCCTCTTGGCCTGGGCCCCAGTCATGGGGTACAACGCAATCATCGAGGCCCCACCCATGTCGATGGTAATCGAGCGGGCAAACCGTTCGGTCCAACGATTGTCGATGGTGTTGAGCAGAGCGCTGTTGCCCTTGTCATCAGCCAAGGTCATGGGGGTGGCCGAGATCCCGTGGAGCGTGAGGGTAACCATCTGGATCTCGGGGAAAGCCCGCCCCATGGCATCCCCGTCAATGAGCGGGAGTCCAAGCTGGGAGGCCACGATAAAGGGGGTCGTGGAGTTCAAGCCCCCGGCCTCGATGGACATTACCGCCTTTACCGGCCTGCCCAGATAGGCCTCGAGGGCCTTGAAGGCCTCCACAATCTCGTCGCCCCGAGGGAGCTTCTCGATCATAACCGTCGGCGCTCCCATCATCGCCGCGGGAACGACCAGATCCTCATCGTCCAGCTCGTCCACGTCAACAAGCTGCACCGGACCGTGTACACGCATCACATGCTGGGCCATGAGCTTGCCGATGTAGGGATCGCCCCCTCCACCGGTGCCGAGTACCGCAGCACCAAGAGCAATGTCCTCCAAGTTTTCCGGGTAGATCCAACGCATCTCACACCTCCCCTTTAAGCGGCCTATAGTCCAGGTCGTAGCCAAACGCCCTGGGTCCAACCACCTCGAGGGCCTGAGGCGTCTTGAGCCGAGGATGGGCTGGAAGCCCCACTACGGCGACACGAAAACCGTAGCGTACGGTTTCCGTGGTAATAGGCTCTGCCGTTTCTAGGTCTAAGACAGTGATCAGATCGGGAACGGTGGCAACAACCTTCCCATCACGTCGGGCAACGAGGTTTTCGTTCTGAATGTCGATGACGAGGCTCGATCCCCTAAACGCTTCGAATCCCTCGATGCGCACCCAGCCTCGGGCAAAGCCTCTCTCGATCCGACGCTGAACATCCACCACCTTGCCCACAAAGAGCAACACCCCGTTTGTCACCTTCAGCACGGACTCGATGGGGTTCTCGCGGCGGGCGCGCGCTTCAAGCACCGCCCGGCCTAGGTTCAGCGCCTGGGTGAGCGTATACGGCACAGCGGTACGGCGAATCTCCTCGCCCCGCATCGGAGGTAGGGCAAATCCCGCCGCTGCCCCCATGTCGACGGCCACGGTGCGGGCGAGCTTTTCCAGCCAGTACATGTCCTGGACCTTGCCCAGGATGACCGTGTTGCCCTTTTCGTCGGCCAACGCCGCCGGGTAGGGCCTTGCGCCGTAGATGAAGTAGGTGCACATCTGCACTTCAGGGAAAGCCCGCCCCATGCCGTCGGCATCCACCACCGGAAGGTCCGCGGAGGCTGCAGCGATGAGTGGTTCGATCGAGTTGGACCCGCCGATCTCCGCCGGGATGAGCGCGGTAACCCGATACCCGGTGTAGGCCTCGAGCGCCCGCATGGCCCGGTAACACTCGTCGCCCTTTTCGATCTTCTCGATCCCGACCACTGGCGCCCCGATCCCGCCGACGCTGACGATCACGTCTTCATCTTCCAGCGCGTCGAAGGGCAGAACACGGATCTCATACCCCTGGCGCAGCAACGCACGGGCTCTGAGCTTCCCCAGGTAGGGGTTGCCGCCTCCGCCGGTGCCCAGGATGGCCGCGCCGATGGCCAAGGCTTCGAGATCCGCTTCGTTGAGCTTCCAGGTCCTACGCAAGGCGAAGATCTCCTACTGCCTTCACCCGGATGCGGGTGGCGTTGCCCGGAAGATAGGCCAAGGGCACGTCCTCCACCTCGACGATCTCCACCGTGCTGGGATCGGCCCCGGCCTCCACCGCCCGCTGCTTGGCCTCGCTCCGGGCCTCCTCGAGGGCCTTTTCCCGCGGGATCTCGGCCAAGGCATACACCCGGTCCACCTCCCCGCTGATCTGGGCAATTGCCGCACCTACGGCGTTGGCCACCGGATAGTGGTCGGGCTTGATCGTGGGAAGGTTCCTTACCCTATCCCGTACCAGGATGCTTCCACCACCCACGACGATGACCGGGATGGGCTCCGGGCTAAGGAGCATGCGGTCCACCGCATCGGCAATCATCCGCTGCATCCTTTCGACCGCAGCCTCGACGAACGCAGGGTCCAGATTCCTTACCCGCCGGGCATCGCCCACCTCGGCCATTCCGGCAGCCACCGCGATGTCCGTCGCAGTGAGTGTACTCCCTCCAAAGACCAGCGCCTCCTCCGTAAGGCGGAAGCCCACGCTCTCGGGGCCGATCTTAAGTGGCTCGCGTTCGACGATAGAGCCCCCGCCAAGCCCTAGGCTAAGCACGTCGGGCATACGGAAGTTAGTGCGCACGCCCCCGACTTCCACCGCGATGCTCGCCTCACGGGGGAATCCATGGTGCAAGGCTCCAACGTCGGTGGTGGTACCGCCCACATCCACCACGATGGCCTCCTTGATTCCCGAGAGAAAGGCAGCCCCACGCATCGAGTTCGTCGGCCCGGAAGCGATGGTAAGGACGGGAAACTTCTCGGCGAACTCCGCGCTCATCAGGGTCCCGTCGTTCTGGGTCAGGTAGAAGGGAGCCGGGATCCCTGCGTCACGCAGCGCCTGGGAAAAAGCACGAACGATCTTATGACCAAGATCCTGCAGAGAGGCGTTCAAGATGGCCGCGTTTTCGCGCTCGAGTAGCCCGATGCGGCCGATCTCACTCGAAAGGGTGATTTTGGCGTCGGGGATGACTTCCCGAACGATGCGGGCCGCCTCGGCCTCAACTTCCGGGTTGATCGGGGAGAACACGGCGGAAATCGCGACGTTGCGCACACCCTTGGCCTTGATGTCCTCGGCGATCTTGCGCAGCTCTAGAGGGTCCAGCGGCGAGATAGGACGGCCATCGAATTCAAAACCCCCATGAGCGAGGTAAACATGCTCGCCAAGAGCTCTACGAAGATCCTCCGGCCAGTCCACCATCGGGGGAAGGGCCTGTGTGGCGGGCAGCCCCAACCGGATCACAGCCGTCGGCGCAAGGTCACGCCGCTCCACGATGGCGTTGGTGAAGTGGGTGGTGCCGATCATTACTGCCCCGACCTTCTCCGGAGCGAAGCCGGACTCGGTGAGTACAAGCTCGAGCGCCCTCAGCACGCCCCCCGTAACGTCGGCCGTCGTCGGGGTCTTGACCCAATGCACCACCTGCGTACCGTCCATGAGTACTGCGTCCGTGTTAGTCCCGCCCACGTCAATGCCTACTCGTATCATGCCTTCCTCCTTTCCTTTGCAGCTTCTAACACGCCGTAGTCGCCGCGTTCAATTACACGGTGGCAGGCCACGAAGTGACCCGGTTCGATGGGTTCCAGCTTCTGCGCGCGCACATGACAAGAGACGTCGGCAAACGGACACCGGGTGTGGAAGCGGCAGCCTGAAGGGGGGTTGAGCGGCGAGGGAACCTCGCCCTCGAGCACCAGCGGCTTCCAGGGCATCAGCGGGCGGTCCCCTGGTATGGAGGACATCAACGAGACGGTGTAGGGATGTTGCGGGTTCTCAAAGATCTGCTGCCGGCTGCCCAACTCAACGACCTGCCCCAGGTACATGACGGCCACGCGGTCGGCAAGGTGGCTCACCACCGCGAGGTCGTGGGAGATGAACACGCTGGACAGGCGGTATTCCGCGCGCAACCTACGGATCAGGTTGAGAAGCTGGGCCTGCACGCTGACGTCGAGGGCACTTGTCGGTTCGTCGAAAACGACGAACTCCGGTTCCGTGGCGAGCGCCCGCGCAATGCCCACCCGCTGTTGCTGCCCGCCCGAAAGCTGGTGCGGATAGCGGCCTGCGTGCTCCCGCGTAAGCCCGACCTGCTCGAGCAGCTCCAGCGCCCGGTCGCGCGCCGCCTTGCCCTCAGCGATTCCGTGGAGCACGAGCGGCTCCATCACCGTCTCCAGGGCGGTCATCCGCGGGTTCAGCGCGTCCATCGGGTCCTGAAAGACCATCTGAAGGGATTTACGGTAAGAACGGAGCTCCCTCTCGCGAAGCCGCGAAAGATCTTGCCCCTTGTAAAGAATGCGGCCCGCGGTGGGGCGCTCGAGCACAAGGAGCATGCGCCCCAGGGTGGACTTGCCGCTGCCAGACTCCCCCACAAGCGCCAGGGTCTCTCCCGGATGGACTTCAAGGCTGACGCCGTCCACGGCGTGCACATACTGACGCCGGAACCACCCCGTGCGTACCGGGTAATGCTTCACAAGGTGCTCCACCACCAGCACCGGCTCAGGCATGCCCCTCCTCCTCGAGCAGGAAGCAAGTGGCGTAGTGGTCCGGAGAAACGTAGACCGGCCTCGGCCGCTCCACGCGACAGCGGGTGAAAGCATGGGGACAACGCGGGTGAAAGCGACACCCCCGGGGCGGATTCATGAGATCTGGAACGGCACCGCGAATCCCAGGGATCTCCCCGGTCTGCCCCAGCTTCGGCCGGGAAGCGAGCAGCCCCCGCGTGTACGGGTGTTTGGGGGTTGCAAACAGCGTGCGCGTGGGTGCAAACTCCACGATCTCCCCCGCGTACATGACGGCAATGGCGTCACAGACCTCCGAGGCAAGGCCCAGGTCGTGCGTGATCAGGATTTGGGCCGTGCCGGTTTGATCGCGAAGCTCGCGCAACAAGCGCATGATCTGCGCCTGCACAGTGACGTCGAGGCCGGTGGTGGGCTCGTCCGCAATGAGCAGCTTCGGGCGGGCCGCGACGGCTGCGGCAATCATGACCCGCTGGGCCATGCCACCCGAGAGTTGGTGCGGGTAGCTGGAAAGGCGTCGCTCGGGGTCCGGAATGTGTACCGCGGAAAGCAGGCGTACTGCCTCATCCCGCGTTCGGTTTCTCGGCAGGCCCGCCCGGAAGTGGAGCACCTGCTCGAGGAAACGCCCCACGGTGATGAGGGGGTTAAGGGCCGTACGGGGGTTCTGGAAGATCATCGCGATGTCCCGCCCCCGGAGCGCGGCCATCTGGGGCTCGGGCAACTTGAGGAGGTCCCGGCCCTCAAAAACCACCTCACCGCCAACGATGCGGCCGGGCCTGCGCACCAGGCGCAGAATGGAAAAGCCCGTCACCGACTTGCCGCTCCCGGTCTCCCCTACCAACCCCACGATCTGCCCGGGCTCGAGGGCGAAGTTGAGCCCATCGAGCACCTTCACAACGCCCCGTCGCGTGTAGAAGTAGGTTTTGAGACCACGCACCTCAAGCAGGCTCATTGGCGTGCCCTCCGGGGATCGAGCAGATCGCTAAGTCCGTCGCCCACGAGGTTGAAACCGAGCACCGTCAGCGCGATGAAAACGCCGGGGAAGGTGTACGCCCACCAGTGACCCTGCCAAAAGTCCTGGAGCCCCATGTTGATCATCACGCCCCACTCGGCGTTGGGGACGGCGACGCCAAGACCAAGAAAGCTCAGCCCAGCAGCCTCCAGGATAGCCCAACCAAAGTGGAGCGTCGCGTTAACCAGCACCGGCGTGAGCGCGTTAGGGATTAGGTGGCGAAAGAGAATACGCCATGGGGGATTGCCTACTGCCCGGGCGGCGAGCACATAGGTCCGCTGTTTTTCGGAGAGGAGCGTGGAACGCATGAGCCGGGCGTACCCGGGGATGTTCACCGCCGAGGTAGCGACGATCACGGTGAAGACCCCGGGTCCGAGGGCAAAGGCAATGCCCATGGCCAAGATAAGCGAAGGAAACGCTTGGAGAATGTCCATCAGGCGCATGAACATCTCATCGAACCAACCGCCCAAATAGCCAGAAAGCGCGCCTAAGAGCGAGCCTACCACAAGTGATATGGCCACTGCCGTGGCTGCGATGAAAAGATCCAGGCGCGCCGCCCAAACCACCCGGCTAAAGATGTCCTGGCCGAACTGGTCGGTACCCATCCAGAACTGACGCGAGGGAGGCTCAGAAACATGATCAAAATGCTTTTCAAGCGGGTCGTAGGGCGCGACCCAGGGGGCAAAGACCGCAAGCCCAAACATGAAGATGACAATGCCAAGGCCGAGCAGGGTGGTAGGATTTTGCTTGATCCGGTATAAGACCTCGCTTTGGGCTACGCGCTTGAGCACCTCACACCTCCACCCGGGGGTCGATCGCGGCCACAGCTAGGTCCAGCAGCAGGTAGATGAAGACATACACCGTGGTTACGAGGAGTATTGCCCCTTGGATCGCGGGAAAGTCGCTGGAGAGGATCGCGTTCAGCGTGTAGAGCCCTAGGCCCGGCCAGCTGAAGATAAACTCGACCAGAACCACCCCGCCCAGCGCATAGCCGAACACCCCGGCAAAAATGGTGAGGATCGGAATTACCGCGTTACGGAACGCGTAGTCCCAGATGATGACATGCTGGGGCAGGCCCAGAGCACGAGCGGCCCGCACGTACTCGGACTCCAGGGCCTCCACCATGGCCGAACGGGTCATGCGGGCCAGCGGGGCCATCGCGGTAACCGCGAGCGAAACCGCCGGAAGTGCTAGCGCCGAAAGCGCTGCCTTAAACACGTCCCACTGTCCAGCCAGCAGGGCATCCAGCGTGTACAACCCGGTGACATGGGGCGGAGGGCTCATGGTGGGGGGAAGGCGGCCGATGGGCGGCGGGGCCCACTGGAGTTTGAGGAAAAACACGTACAGGAGCACCAGTCCCAACCAGAACACTGGAACGGACACCCCCACCACAGCAATGACCCGGCCCGCGTGGTCGACGGGCGAATCTTTGTGGAGCGCACTCAGTACCCCGAGCGGGATCGCGAGGACCACGGCAAGGCCCATGCCGTAGAGGACAAGCTCGAGCGTCGCGGGAAATCGCTGGAGTAGGTCCCGGGTCACGGGCTGGGCGGTGGTATAGGAGGTCCCCATGTCGCCCTTAGTGACGAGGTCGGCCAGGTAGAGGTAAAACTGCTGGTAAAAGGGGAGGTCGAGGCGAGCCTCGCGCTTCATGGCCTCGCGCTTTTCCTGTGAGATGTAAGGCCCGGCAACCCGGTCAATGGGGTTTCCCGGAAGAACTCGTGTGAGGAAGAAGGCGATAAAGAGCGTGCCCAATAAGACCGGGACAAGAAGTGCCAACCGTCGTAGTACGTAGCGCAGCACCCGCATGGGGTCCTCCAAGGGAGCCCGGCCCCGTGGGGCCGGGGCGCGCGGTTTACGGTTTTTTATCCATGTAGAAGAACCGGGTGAGCTGATCGTTGAAGTAGATATAGCCGGTGACCTTCTTGTTCAAAACCACGTTGAAGTTGGGGCTTGCCAAGTACACCTGGGGCACGTCGTCGCTGATAAGGCGCTGGGCGCGCCGGCTGGCCTCGGCTCGAGCCTTCGCGTCACGGCTCAACATGTAGGTATCGATGAGCTTGTCCACCTCAGGGTTGCTGTAGCGGACGTAGTTCGTGGGGCTCTTTGAGTGGAAGTTCCAGAACATGTGGTAGTAGGGATCGTTGACCCAGGAAATCCAGTCATCGATAAAGAACTGCAGCTTGCCGCCCTGTTGCAGCTCGTTGAACGTGGCGAAGGGAAGCTTTTCAATGGTAACCTTCATGCCAAGCTTGCTCAACGCATCCTGCACAATGACGGCTTCACGTTCCTGCTCCTCTTTACCGATACGGATTCTGAGCTTGATTGGCGGAAGTCCCTTACCCTCCGGGTAGCCAGCCTCGGCCAAGAGCTTCTTGGCACGCTCAGGATCATACCGGTACGGCCAAGCCGTTGGATCGGAGGTAGGCATCCCGTCTTCGATTGGCCCCACGGAAACGCGGGCGTAGCCGCGATAAACCTGTCGCACGATTAGCTCATAGGGGATCGCATACGCCACAGCCTTGCGCACCAGCTTGTTATCAAAAGGCGGCATGCTATTGTTCATCATCAGCCGATCCTGTGTGGTGGTAGGGAAGCTCAATACCCTGAGGGAAGGAATCCTCTTGAGGGCGTCAAGCTCACGGACAGGCACTTGGTTGGCCATGTCTACTGCACCGGTGCGCAGCAACAGTACCCGCTGTGCAGGATCTGGAACGATCTTCATGATAACGCGATCGATCTTGGGTTTGCCCAGGTAGTAGTTAGGGTATGCTTTGAGTACGATGCGGTCGCCCGGAACGTAGCTTTCAAGCAGGTAGGGCCCTGTTCCCGAACCCAAGTTCTTCTTGAACCAGTCGAGTGCCCACGGATCTTCCGGCGTCGCGTGGGCCTTGAGGTCGGCAGGGTCGATCGCAGCGGAATTATAAATCGTGAGGTTCTTGAGCGTCAGAAGGTTGCCCTGCTTCATCGTGAGGGCCACAGTGTAGTCGTCGAGCTTCCGGAACTGGTCTGCACGGGTGACCGCCCCACCCATTCCCACGAGGAAGGTGGTGATGCTCTGACTTTCAAAGATCCGGCGCATGCCGAGGATCACGGCATCTGCGTTAAAGGGTGTACCGCTGTGGTAGCGCACTCCTTTGCGCAGTCGGAAAATAACCCGATTCGGATCGCTTGAATCAAAGGCCCAAGACTCTGCAAGCTGCCCTACAAGTTGCTCCATGTCTACCGTTCTGTAGACGGTTCCATCTGGGGCAGTGCGCTCGACGATCTGGGGACGGATCAGTGTCTCGAAGACGTTAGCCGAAATAGTCTGGGTCGGCGTGCTTCCCACAGAAAAAGCGGGATCGAAGGTGTCGATATCCCCTTCGACAGCCACGACCAGAGTTTTTTGAGCTGCAGCAAACCCGAGAAAAAGGATGCCCGCTAAAAAAGCCCTCCAAGCCCTTTGCATATACATCTCCTCCCTTCAGATGGGGATACATTAACGGAAGCTTCCTTCGTTGGCTATGTCCTCAGAGGACCAACGCAGAAGACTCGGCTGGTCCTAAGAGGACAACCGCAGTTTAAGCAGGGAAAGCTTAGCGGCGACATAGTACAGGAGCTTCCGCTCGCCGTCAATACTCTGGAGGCCGAGCAACTCCTCTAGACGCCGCATGCGGTACTTCAGAGTGTTGGGGTGAATACCTAGCACTTTGGATGCCTTTCTAACCGAGCGGTCGCACTCCAAATAGGCTACCAACGCTTCTAGGAGAGCTCGGCGGTAACGGGGTTCGACTGCACGCAAGGGCTCAAGTACTGCTTCGACAAATTTGACAATCTCTGGGTTTTTCTGCAAGATATGCAAGAAAACTTGGGGACGCACAGATTCGAAGGTGATCCAAAGAGGCTTTAAACCATAGATGCGACGGATTTCAAGGGTGATCTGTGCTTCGCGGTAGCTTTGGGCTAGCAACTCTGGGGACGTGTAGGAATTTCCCAACGCCACAACGAAGGCCACCGCTCCGAACTCCCGCCGCAACCTTTCGTACACGGTCTGTGCAAGAATAGTTGGATCTGCCGCGCCTCGACGATCAAGCAAGGCCACAGCTCCGGTACCATGCAGACTTGCCACGTGGTAGGGGGAGTCTTCAAGAAGAACCTCCCTCAGCAAGGACAACATCCTGCTCCGTACTAGGGAAATATGACCCTCACCTTTGGCAAGGTGCTCTAAATAAAAGGCGCCGGAATCTTCTAGGTCCACCAACAACACTTGCCTTTTATGCTCTAAGGCGAGATTCAAAATCCTCGCACGCGCAAGCAACGTCTCCAGTGAGGTAAAAGCACCTTGAAGTAACTCTTCAATGATCTCTTTGCGCAACGATTCAGCATCGATCTGTGAAGGTTGGTGCCATTCATAAAGACATCGCAGGATGCGTGCGCTAAGATCAAGTGGCAGTTGAGACTCTATGTAGCGCAACACAACCACATCTGCTCTCAGAGTAGGTGGGAAGCGAAACTCAGCCGGGGCCGGTAGCACAAACCCGAGGTGACGGAAAAGCATAGAATGTCGGTATGTCTCGATCCACGCCAAAAACGTATCTTCACGTTCAACGAGGTATAACGTACCAGGCAGCGGATCCACTCCTGCGCGCAACGCCTCCACGCGGCTCACCTCGACCAAATGTGGATCCCCTGCTAACACATCAAAGAGAGGCATGCGAGCAAGCAACTCTTTCAGTTGCATTGCCACATTCCTTCAAACCTGAATCCGAATCCTTCAACCCACATTCCACACCCCCTTCGCTCCAGCAGGCAATATCGCCCGGCCTCCAGAAGGCGCACCGCGGTCTCGTGATGGGGGGAACTCTTAGCTTTTCTCACCGGCCTTCTGAATCGCCACGTGCGCCATAACCTCCCCCAACGCCGGTTACGATTCGGACCCGTGCCCCCGGTGGAAGGCGTACTCCACTAGCGATACCCAGCCGTCTGATCGATCCGTCTGGGTAGATTATCTCTACCCGGTTTGGGGTCCCCGGACCCCCTCCTGCAAGCCCCCAAGGTGGAATGCGGGTGCGGGTAAAACCTACGGTAAGAAGCGCTTCCGCGCGCATACGGTAGACCCGAACAAAACCTTTGCCTCCTCGATAGCGACCCTCCCCCCCTTTTTCCTCGTTCAAGGCCATCCGTTCCACTTCTAAACCGTAGCGAGCCTCGGCAACTTCAGCGGGGCAAATGTACGTTTCTCCATGGAAGGCACTGAAAAGCGTGGAAACCCCATCTCCCTCCCAGAAAGCCCCCCAGCCTCCAGGCTGGGGCTCCACCAAGACATAGGCTTTTTGGTTGTCGGGATTACGGCCACTTAATACCGTACCTCCTATAGTAGCAAAGTGACCTGCAGGCAGGAGCGCAGGGTGATGCGTGGCGAGACAACGCCAAATCAGGTCGTACACCCGCATACGAAGTTCGTAATAAAAACCGCACGCAGCCGGTGGTAGCGCATCAAAAAGCGATCCAGGACGGGTTATAACCTTTAAGGGGCGGAAGAACCCCGCGTTGGCTCCTTCTCTTCTAGGATCAACAAGTGCTTTAAAGATCATTTGAGCAGCTATTTCTGTCGCATCGCGATAAAGGTTATACGGTCCAGGCATTTGATCAGGATTATCTCTCAGATCCACCACAAATTGATCGGGACGAATTTGCACCCTAACGCGAAAGCAAGAGCCGTCATCCTGTTCTTCCTCCAGGGCAAAGTCGCCCTGAGGTAAATTGGCCAGGCCCTGAAGGGCCCGCTTGTACCCCGCTTCGAGGATCTCATTCAACGTATCTACAAAGACCTCGTAACCATAGCGCCGGGCAAGCTCACGAACCCGACGTTCCCCCGCCTTAAGAGCAGCAATCTGGGCCCAAAGGTCTCCTTCTAGGAAGTCCGGTAAACGGGAATTGGTTTTAAGCAACCGGAAAACGTGGGTGAGTATTTTGCCACCTTCGGCCACCTTGATCGGGGGTATACGTATGCCTTCCTGGAAAAGCTCTCCGGCTCCGGCCATCATTGACCCAGCTACTCCACCCCCCACATCGCTCCAATGGGCAATAACCCCCACCCACGCCACCCGCCTACCTATGGCATAGACAGGCATGACGGCAGCAACATCGTTAAGGTGCGTTACCCCTCCTTGGGAAGGTTCGTTAGTCAGAAAAATATCTCCAGGACGAATGTCCTCTCCGAAATGTGCATGGGCCGCACGCACAGCGCGGTCTATGATGGACACAAAAGTAGGTATGCCCGCCCCGGAGGCCACCAGCCGTCCAGCGGCATCCGTGATGCCTGCACCGGCATCGAGAACCTCATACACAATCGGAGACATGGCCGTTCGTTGAAGGACCAGGAGCATCTCTTGGGCCGCCGCCTCCAGGCCTTCAGCAATGATCTCTACGGTAATGGGGTCCTTCATCCACAACCCCTCGGTAAAAGAACCCTTGGTTCCTTACGTCAAACCTCCAGGCCGTACACCTCACGGGCTATTTCAGAGGTAATGTACCCGTTCTTCAGATCCTCTAACACCTTTTCTCTTGGCCGGCTACGAGGGTCACCGTATCCACCACCATTGCCTGTGTGAATGCGAATCAGATCCCCGCGATTCAGCGGCAGGGCGGTAACTTGGGAATACACCTCCCTTCTCCCGTCTTTCCGGAATATTTCCACGTAATTCGGGGATCCTTCTCGGCCCCCCGCCAGAGCCCAAGGACGCTGTTTGCTCCGGGTATAACCGATGGTTAGGAAGCACCCATCAGAGCGAACTCGGTAATCAAGCACAATGCCCTTACCCCCCCTGAAATAGCCTTCGCCGCCCGGTTCGTCGTTAAGGCGAAGCTGCTCCACATAGAGCCCATACCGTGCTTCGGCCACCTCAGCAGGACAGTTGAAAGTTTCCCCATGGAAGCCGCTAAATAGAGCGCTGTTACCGTCAGAGTACCGGGAGGCTCCCCATCCACCGAGCTCTGGCTCCACGATGGTGAAGTGGCGTCCGGTATCCGGATGGGGCCCTCCAATAACGGTTCCACAAATCGACGCAAAGTGCCCGGCAGGAAGCCGATCCTCGAGGTAAGGGGCCAAGCAGCGCCAAATAAGATCATATACCCGAATTTCCACTTCGTAGTAAAAGCCAAAGGCTGCGGGCGGCTGAGCGTCAAACACAGACCCGGGACGTGTTAGCACTTCTAGAGGACGGAAGGTCCCCGCGTTAGCCACGGTACTAAAGGGATCGGTGACATTTTTAAAGATGAGCTGACACGCGATCAGGGTTGCGTCCCGACACAGGTTGTAGGGGCCTTCGTGCTGATCAGGATTATCCCGCAGATCGATCACAAAGCGATCATCCCGTATTTCCACGGTTACCTTGAAGATCCGGCCATCATCCTGCTCTTCTTCAAGGTAAAATTTTCCCTTAGGTAGTTCCCTTAGAGCCCGACGAGAAACTTCCTCCCCATAAGCCATGAAATGATCTAGAGCCTGGACGAAAACATCTTTACCGTATTTGGCTGCCAGATCCTGAATGCGCCTAGCTCCAAGGCGAACCGCTGCCACACCTGCCCAGAGATCGCCCCAGAGGAAATCGGGAAGACGGGTGTTGGCCCGCAAAATCTCCATCACTGCCCGCACAGGTTGGCCTTGGTCAACGATTTTAACAGCCGGTAACCGAAGACCTTCCTGGTAGATTTCCCGAGCCTCGTTGGACATGGAACCCGGCACCATACCGCCCACATCGTTCCAGTGGGCAATGTTAGCCGTCCAAGCCACCAATTCCCCTTCCACAAAAACAGGCATGGCCAGAACCACATCGTTCAGGTGGGTAACCCCGCCGAAGAAGGGGTCGTTAGTAGCAAACACATCTCCGGGACGGATATCGCCCTGGTTAAGCTCGATGATCCTTTGGACGGCTTTGTCCAACACGGCTACAAAGGCTGGTATACCCGCCCCGGAGGTCGCCAAGTTCCCATGGCCGTCCGTAACCGCCGTTCCCATGTCCAGAACCTCGTAGATGATGGGACTCATGGCCGTCTTTCGCATAGCAGCAAACATCTCATCACTTATGGCCTGCAAGGAATTCTGGATCACTTCAAGGGTGATGAAGTCTAGCTTGCTCATGCTACCCACCCCCTACAGGTAAATATGCAGGTTGCCGAAATCGTCCACTTCCGCCCGGCATCCAGGATGCACCACTACTGTTGTTCCTTTGGTCTCCACAATGGCCGGCCCTTCAAAGGCCATACCCGGTTCTAAGGAGTGCCCGTCGTAGATCTTAGCTGGCTGTACACCCTCTAAATCAAAGTCCACTGTCCGGACACCCTTCATCGCCTCCTCTAACGATCGCCCTGTACGGGGCATCCGCGGCACCTGAAGGCGGTCTATAGCCACACCGAGCACAAGGTGCAAGGTTACGAACTCCAAAGGCGCATTAAGCCTGTAGGTATACTCCCGCTCGTAGGCCTCGTGGAAGGTTTGGGCAATCTGAGACAAGCTGTCTTCTCGATAAGGTGGGGGCGGCAGAGGGATTTCAACGGTATGTTCCTGGTTCTCGTACCGGATGCGTCCGAAATACAACAGCCGAGCCCGCTCCAGGGGAACCCCCTCCGCCTTCAGTTCTTCCAAAGCGGTCTGGGTCAGGCTCTCCGCCAGCCAACTCAGTCGAGAAGCCGCCTGGGGAGTGTCCAGGGAAATCAGCTGGGTAATGAGGTAGTCGCGTCGAAGGTCGGTCATAAGCATTCCAAAGGCAGAAAACACATCCGCCGCCCAAGGAATGATCACCTTGCGCATCCCCAACTCCCGCGCAAGGGCCACAGCGTGCATTCCCCCACCTCCCCCGAAGGCCATAAGGGTGAAATCTCGCGGATCGTAGCCCCGATTGACCGAAACCAGCTTAAGTGCGTTAACCATATTGTTATTAGCCAAGCGAATAATGCCTCTTGCCACCTCCTCTCGCTTCATCCCTAAACGAGCGGAAAGACGATCCAAGGCCATGTTTACTGCGTCCATATCTGCTTCTATTTCGCCGCCACAGAAATAGTTTGGATTAATGCGCCCTAAGGCCAAGTTGGCGTCGGTAGTGGTAGCGTCCTGACCTCCCCGGCCGTAGGCCGCCGGACCAGGCTGGGCCCCCGCCGACTGGGGACCCACGTGCAGGCGGCCGAAATCGTCCACCCACGCTATACTTCCACCTCCGTTCCCAATTTCCACCACATCTACCACGGGAACCATGATGGGGTATCCAGAGGATTTTCGATCTCTTTCAATCCAGTAATCTGTCTTAATGCGAACCTGGCCATCCACGATAAGAGAGCACTTGGCGGTCGTCCCACCTATATCTAAGGCCAAGATGTTGGGTTCTCCAAGAAGCCGACCAAGCTCCGCAGCCCCCAAAAAGCCTCCGGCAGGTCCGGATTCGATCATGGTAATAGGGACCCGCTTGGTCCGCTCGAGGGTCTCCACTCCACCGTTAGAATGCATAATGTAGATTTGCCCGCCAAATCCTTGGTCCGCCAATCCCTGACCCAGTCGATCTAAGTACCGCTGGGCTACGGGGAGAACATAGGCACAGAGAACCGTAGTGCTAGTGCGTTCGTATTCCCTCCACTCCCGTGTAATCTCGTGCGAAGCAATTACAGGCACATCCGGCCAAAGGCGCCGAATTTCCTGAACAACCCTTTCCTCATGGCTGGGATTGGCATAACTATGCAGGAGGCATACCGCCACCGCCTCCACTCCCTCTTTTTTGAAGTCCTCTAGGATACCCGGAAGGACATTCGTATCTAGAGGACTCCGCTCCTCGCCCCGGTAAGTCATACGCCCGGGCACCTCACGCCGAAGGTACCGGGGCACAAAGGGTGGAGGCTTACGGTAAAGCAGGTTAAAGAAGTCAGGACGATCGCCCCGAGCAATCTCCAGGACATCTCTAAACCCCTCGGTGGTGATTAATCCCACCTTCACCCCGCGACGCTCGGTGATGGCGTTGATGACCACCGTGGTTCCATGTATCAATAGGGCGGTTTCCCCCACGGGAACCCCCCCTTTTTGAAGCACCTGAAGCACCCCTTTTTCGAACTCTGGGGGCGTGGTATCGACTTTGGCCGTCACCACTCGCTGCGTCCCCGTGTGGGGATCCGCGTACAGAGCCACCAGATCGGTAAATGTTCCACCTACGTCAACCGCAACTTGGACCTTCCGCTCAGCCATTGCTTGACCTCCTTTAAAGAGCATCTATTTGTCTTTGCACCGGTGAGGTGATCTCGACAGAAGCGGGATGCACGAGCACATCTATTTCCGTTCTTACACCGAAGTCCCCCAAGTAAACCCCAGGCTCCACGGTATACCCGAGGTTGGGAATCACCCGCCGATCGTCACGTGTCTCGTAACCGTCGAAGTGAACCGCATCCCCATGAACCTGTGCAACCCCAAGGCTATGTCCGGTTCTATGCTGTATATAGGAACCAAACCCATACCCCTCCAAGACCCTCCTCGCAACCGCATCCACCTCCCATCCACGGATCTCGCGCCCCTCAGCCAAACCCTCAGCAAGAAAATCCACACACCGGTCCCGCGCCTCCAAAACGGCGGTAAAAGCCCGAACCACCTCCTCGGATGGCCTCCCCCAGAAGGCCACCCAGGTGATGTCCGCATAGGGATTAGGACCCGGCAGCTTGGCCCACATATCCAGCAAGATCACCTCTCCTTGGGAAAGCACGCGGTCAGCTTTGGGACGGGGGCGGTAGTGAGGCAAAGAAGAGCTGGGACCGAAAGCCACAGTAGGCCCATGCTCCGTTTCCAATCCATGTTCCCTAAAAAGGGCCTGCATATATTCTTGAATTTCAAACTCCCGTACCTTTTTACCTTTCGCAAGAACCTCAGCAATATAGGCAAAAACCAAGTCCTTGACTTGCCCCAGCTGCCGAGCGGCTTCTCTATGCGCCGCCATCTGTTCAGAAGACCACGCAGCGAAAAGCTGAAGGAGATTCCCCGAACTCACAACCTCCACTCCCAGGGAGCGAAGGAGATCGACAGTACCGGCATCAACCCGGGAAAGGTAGGGGTTATCACCTAAGGGCGAGTATTCCATAGCTACACGCCGAGCCCCCCCTAACAACCCAGACAGCTCCTCTACCAAGGACTCTCGGCTCGCATAAACCCGCTTAGGATAAGTCCAAGGCAGATTGTCTTTTTCGATAACGTGGACCAAGGCCTGGGGCTTACCAACGGTAGGCACCCAGACAAACCAGCGACGCGTAAGTAGGGTATGGACGATCCCAAGAACACTGAGAGCAAGCGGATTCTGCCCTCGAAAATCGTAGAGAAGCCACCCGTCGAGCCCTTCTTTCTCCAAAAGCTGTTGCACCTCTTTCAGCCTATCCATGGTGGGAAACCTCCTCGACAAACAGTTCGGCAAAGTGGCATGCCACCAAGTGAGACTTCTGTATTGGCACAAGGGAAGGCCGTTCGCGCCAGCAGAGCTCTTGCGCCCAGGGACAACGGGAAGAGAAGGGACACCCTTCCCCAGGTCCCAACCGGTCTTGGGCATCCCAGGGCCAGGATGGGCGAAGAGCAGCCTCCTCTTCAGAGACTACTGGCACCGAAGCCAAAAGAAGGCGGGTATACGGATGCACAGGATTCCGGAACACCACCTCCGTAGGCCCTGTTTCCATGACTTGACCACGGTAAAGAACCAATATTCTACGCGCGAAATTACGTACTACAGCCAGATCATGGCTAATGAAAAGATAGCTTAAGGAAAAACGTGCCTGAATCTCCAGTAACAGACCCAACACTCTCGCCTGAACGCTCACGTCCAAAGCGCTTGTAGGCTCGTCCAATATTACCATTTCAGGCTGGGCCGCCAAAGCACGTGCAATCGCCACCCGCTGCCGTTGGCCGCCGGAAAGGGCATGAGGGTAGCGGTCGAGGAACTCAGGTCCGAGGCCCACAAGGTGTAAAAGCTCGGCCACCCGCTCCCTCCACAACCTTGGAGGGGTCAACTTGTGAACCGCTAAGGGGAGCGCCACACTCTGAAAGACGGTACGTCGAGGATTAAGCGTAGTCCACGGATTTTGCTGGACGTACTGAAGGCGGCGCCGCATATGCAACGGTCGAGGAGTTTTTAAGGGTGTGCCGCGATAGAGGATATCCCCGTAGGTCGGCATCTCAATACCTAAAACCAAATTGGCTAGAGTTGTCTTCCCTGAACCGCTCTCCCCTACAACAGCTAGGATCTCCCCTTCCTCCAAGCCAAGGGAAACTCCATTCAGCGCCCGGACGCGCTTTCTTCCCACAGCAAACTCCTTGGTGAGATCCCGAACCTCTAAAAGGATGTCAGCCACGGGGCACCTCCGCATAAAGGACACACGCCACCTCGTGCCCTTCTGCCACCTGCCGCAAAGGCTGCTCCTCCGCACATTCCGGACGGGCAAAGGCACAACGAGGACGGAAGCGACACCCCTTGGGAGGAGACGTGTAGTCGGGGATGTGGCCGTCTAGTCCTTGGGGCAGGCCACCTCCTGTAAGCCGGGGAACCGAGTCGAGCAAAGCTCGGGTATAGGGGTGTCGAGGTGTCTGAAAAACGCTTTTGACAGGACCGTGCTCTACTATTGTACCGGCATACATCACGTAAACCCTGTCGGCAAACTCCCGAACCACACCCAGGTTGTGTGTAACCAGGATTACAGAAGATCCGCTTTTTTCTGTCAGATGCCGCATGGCGCGTAATGTCTGTGCCTGCACCGTAACATCTAGAGCAGTACCTGGTTCGTCGGCTAATACGAGCTTGGGGCGGTTTACCAGGGCCGTGGCTATAAGGACCCGCTGGCAAAGGCCCCCGGAAAGCTGAAAGGGATAGGAAGCCAAGACACGATCCGGGTCAGGCACAGCTACTTCTACAAGAGCCTCCTTGATTAACGCCCACGCTTTCTCCTTGGGGAGGTTCCTTCGGACTCGTCGGACCACCGCGAGCAGCTGGTCCGCAATAGAAAACGTGGGGTTTAACGAGGCTGCGGGATCCTGCGGAATGAAGCCTATCTGCACTCCGCGAAGCCGCAAAATTCGCGGTGTGCCCAAGATTTCCTCGCCTTCAAATAGAACTTTTCCGGAAACTACCAACCCTTTACCCTCCAGAAGTCCAAGAATGGCCTTCAGGGTAAGCGATTTGCCACAACCGGTTTCACCGACCAGGGCTACACGCTCTCCGGCCTCTACCCTGAGGCTTACGTCTTTGAGAATGTGAGCCAACCCCGTATGGGTCCTGAGGCTCAAATTCAGTTGTTTCACCTCGAGCAAAGACACGGCGATCACCCCTCCCCCAAGGCATCGCGAAGGCCATCTGCCAGGAGGTTAAAACCTAGTACCACAAAGAGGATCGCCAATCCGGGGAAGACCGCCAACCACCACAGATCCGGCAGATAGCGAGCACCCTCGGCCACCATGGTTCCCAGATCGGGGGTAGGGGGTTGGACCCCCAACCCTAGGAAGGAGAGGCTAGCTCCAATCAGGATTACAAATCCCATGTCCAAGGCAGCCTTGGTCAAGATGTTCGGAAGGGTATTGGGCAGGATCTCACGAAACATAATGTGGGTGGCCGACGCCCCGATGATTTGGGCAGCAACCACATAGCCCTCTAAACGCAAGGAACGAACCTGGTTGTAGATCATCCTTGTGTACCACGGCCACCACATCAGGGTAAGCGCCATCATCGCATTGGTCAGGCTGGGCTCGGCCACACCCAATACCGCCATAGCCAGCACCAGAGGAGGAATTGCCACGAACACATCCGAGAGGCGCATTATCCAAGTTGCGATCCCCCCGCCGATATAGCCCGCCCAAAGCCCAAGGGTTACTCCTAACGGCACAGCTATACCGAGAACTACAACCCCCAGCGCCAAGGAAATACGATAACCAAAGAGAATACGACTAAAGAGGTCCCTGCCAAAAGTATCAGTGCCCAGCAAGTGGTGGAGGCTAGGTGGCTGGCCTGCTTCCGCAAAATTCACAAATCGGCCCGCATGCTCCGGATAAGGAGCGATCCACGGAGCTCCCAGCGCCCCAACAACCACCAAGGTCACTATGCTTAGTCCCAAAAGGGACAAGGGATTCCGGCCAAAGTGATACCAAAAGCGCCGCAGCGATTCCCTTCGCATCCTCCTAAATCCCCTCTCTTTCCTGAATTCGCAACCTTGGGTTAAGCCAAACAACTACTAGGTCGACCAGTAGATTGACGGCCAAGAAGAAGGCGGCCACAACCAGTGCCGTGCCTACAATGGCATTTAGATCTTTGTATAGCGTTGCTTGAACCATATACCGGGCAAGGCCCGGCCAGTTGAAAACCGCCTCCACCAAGAAGGCCGATCCAAGCATGGCCGCAAAGTCAAGGCCCATTATGGTGAGGGTCGGGGCCATAGCGGGGCGAAGGGCATACTTAAGAGCTATAGCGAACGGAGATAGCCCGTAAGCCCGCGCCAGCTCGATATAGGGCTTGGCAAAGGTTTCAAGAAGATTGGTCCGAGCCAAACGTGCCGCTTGCCCTAAGCCCGAGAGCGATAAGGCCAAAGCAGGAAGGGCAAGATGCCGCAAAGCGTCTACGAAAACCACCCAGTCACGTGCTAGCACGGCATCTATTGTCAAAAAACCCGTAACCCGAGGAGGAGGGGAAAGCCCCTCCGAAAGGCGACCCATCACCGGCAGCCAACCCAAGGCGTAACTGAAAATTAAAACGAGAAATATGGCCCAAACAAAGCTCGGTGTCACCACCCCCAAAAGAGCCAGCACGCGGGCCAACGCGTCCGGCCAACGGTCTCTAAAATGGGCGGCTACAATTCCTAATGGAAGGCCCAGAGCAACCATGATAAAGCCACTCACAAAGACAAGCTCTAGAGTAGCCGGAAGATATTCACGTAGATCTTCCACTACAGGGCGTTTGGTATAGGTCGAAAATCCAAGATCCCCTCGGACAACCCGGCGCAGAAATTCCACGTATTGTAGAGGGAGGGGGCGGTCAAGGTAGAGCGCACGCCGCAGTGCTTCCACCTGCTCCTCGGTGGCCATCGGTCCCAAAGCAATCCTAGCCGGATCCCCTGGAATGACGCGCGCGAGGACAAAGATCAGGAGCGAAACACCAAAAAGAACCCCTAGGGACCAAACCAACCTCCGGAAAAGTGCCCGCCCCATCCCTCTTCCTCCCCTAGCGACGTACCTCCATTAGCCTGAAAAGCCAGTTTCCGGCCATAACACCGGCTACCTGCTTCTCAGGGCTCTCCAGTGTGGGAATGGAGACATACGGCTGCTTGGCGAAAACGGCAAGCTGCTCATAGCCATAGATATCCACCTGATTTTTCACAAGGTACCGTTGCAGCTGGACGTAAATCTCGCGTCTACGAGCTTCGTCAACCGTTCTACGCCCCAGATCCAGCAACTCGTCTACCCGCTTGTCCTGAAGCCAAGACATGGAGAGCCAAGTACCCGCCGCTTTAGAGTGGTACATGCTGTAAAGAAGGGAGTCAGGATCTGGGAAAGTAGCGGAAACGTAAACGCTGGTCACATGAGGTGTGGTTTCAGGTTTGGTCGCCCGCTCAGTCATCAAGGCCCAAGGAACCTTAACGACATCAACCTGGATGCCGAGCTCAGCCATGTTCTGCTGGAAAAGAAGGGCGATCTTTTCCTCCAAGGGCACCTCCGCCACCCAGGCGATCTCTACCCGCATGCTCCGCGGGTCATACTTGGATTTGGCAAGCTCCGCCTTGGCCGCAGCTAGGTCCCGCTTTGGTAGGGGCAGGGCGGCATCAAACCCAGGGAATCCCTCGGGAAGAGGCCCCCTAGCCTTTTTACCCATGCGCACCCTATCGGTAACCCTTAAGATATCGAGAAGGGCGTCGTAATCAAAGGCTAAGGCCATCGCTTTCCGGAAATGAACGTCATCCGTGGGCGGCCGTTTGTTGTTCAACTTCAAGAAGAAGATGGAATTGCCTCCTTCGGTAACCAGATCCAGGCCCTGCTGGGCCAAGGCCCTGTAAATCTCGGGAGGAAGCCACTGGCTTGTCACCTCGTGCTCCCGCCGCACCATTAATGTGCGCACAGTGGCAGGCTCCAGAGAATAGCGCAACCGCACGAGGTCGGGAGCTCCTTGGGCAAAGCCGAGGAAGTAGGCCGGATACTTCGCCATTACAGTCAACGCTTGTGGGTCATGCGACGCAATCCGGTAGGCTCCGGAACCCGCGTCTGCCCGTGAGAGGAAGGCCTGCCCGTAATCCCCGAACTCTCCGAAAGGCCCCGGCCTCAGGTTCTTCAAAACCAAGTTCCTATTGATTATGGGAAGCCGGACCAGGGTTGCCAGGAACGGCGCATATGGTTCAGAAAGGGTAAACCGAACGGTATACCGATCGATCGCTCGGGCTTCCTTGACCCAGCCTCGGAACAAATAAGCGTATCCTTGGTTGATGGCCACCATGCGGTTCAGAGAGAAGACGACATCCTGAGCCGTCACCTCGGCTCCGTCGTGAAACCGCACCCCGGGCCTGAGGTTGAAGGTATAGGTGAGCCCGTCCTGTGAAACCGTCCAGCGCTGGGCCAGGTGGGGTTGAAGCTTGCCACGGGCATCCGGCCAGACCAACGTATCGTAAACGTTGAACATCAGAATGGAATCCGCATAATCTGTGGCCTTGGCGGGATCCAGCTCCCCAACAGCCACCTCATCCAACCGCAAAATCTTTTCCTGCCCCAACGCCAGGGATAATACACCGATGAAGACCAAGGCCATCCCAAGCTTCCACAACCTCATGGCTTCACCTCCTCGCCTTCTCCCCAACCCCCACATCGGAAATTCCCCATGCACGTGCTAATCCGGGATACTGCCCCCCCAAACCCCAGGCTTCCATCTCGTGCAGCGGCGGGGTCTCGTACCCTCCACGCTTGCTTGCGCCCCAACCGTACCTCTGCTTTAGCTCAGCACGCAACTCCGCCACCTTTAGTGGGGTAACCGTGGCGTCCAAGACGGGAACACCCAACTCTTCTTGCAAGTCTCGGAAAAAGCCAAACTCAATGGTGCAACCGAGGATCAATACCTCAGCTCCATCAAGCTCGATGGCTTCTCGCCCCAAACGGATCATCCGCCGTCGCGTTTCTTCAGGATCTTTTTGGAAGTCGTGAACTCCCATGCACAACTCTTTGAAGGAAGCCAATTTGTGGATCAACCCATAGCGTTCCACATTCTCCCGCATCGCGGGGATCCACTTCCGCCTCCCTACGAGTATGGAAAACTTGTCCCCCATGGTAGCTGCCAGGTAAAGGCAGGCCTCGGCAGGGAAAATCACAGGAAGAGAACGGACAACCTCCCGAGCTTCCTTTACTCCCGGGTCGTAAAAGCAACCCACCACCGCGGCATCGAAGCCCTCACGCTCGGCCTCGACAAGCATGTGTAACACATCCGGCAGAACCAAAGCGCCGTAGTAGTGGTACTCGAGATGATGCGGACCCCGCTGCAGCGAGCGCACCTCTACTTGCGTGTCGGGAAGCTTTTCCGCTTCGAAAAGCGCTTGCATTTCCCTATCAAAAACGTCCGTGCCGACCGGATTAATCCACAATATCCGCCTGCCCATCCTCTTCCCTCCCTGTCTCAATCCAAACCCAAACCAATAGCGTGGGTTGAAGCACCTTGGCCCTATGCGGCACACCAGCCGGGATAAATGTCACCTCACCAGCCCGAATGATGTCACCAGTCTCTCGCCCCTCCACCTCCACCTCCAAGGAACCCTCAAGAAGCAATGACAGCTCGCTGCCCTGGTGAAGAGAAAACCCGCGCTCGGGTATGAGGCGGCCTTGAGGAAACCTTGCTGTACCCAGTATCACACGCTCCCCGGAAGGCAGGAGAAATGTCCCGAGCTCTTTTACACCTTCCGGATCCGGCCAGGCCAACGCCAGTTTCTCCATATATCTACCTCCAGAATGGAGGAGTACCTACCCAGAGAACCCTCGCCACATCGGACTCCGTATTAGCCCACCGATGCCTAATGTCCGAGCGGAAATGAACTGAATCACCGGGTCCAAGGCAAAAAGTGCGACTTCCTAACAAAACCTTGATTTTTCCGGAAAGGACGTAGATAAACTCCTCGCCCAAATAAGGGTGCTGCCAAACCTCCGAAGTGTAGCCCGGTGGAATCTCCACTAGTACGACATCCAGCTTTCTATCCGGGATTTCACAGGAGAGGAACGCATACCGCACGGGGAGCCCATCAAGGTGGAAGTAAATGATCTCGGAAGATCTCCTCACGAGCTCCTTTCCATGAGATAGCCCTGTGCTTAGGAAAAACTCAGGGCTGACTTCCAGAGCTTGCGCCAGGCTTATAAGGGAGGACAAAGCAGGTTTGGCGTGCCCTCGCTCAACTAGGGACAAAAAGGCTGCAGAAAGACCCGCTCGCCTACCCAGCTCCCTGAGCGTCAACCCCAGCTGCCGACGTCGGCTTCGAATCTTTGCGCCCAAGCCTTCTAAAAGTAAGTGCTCTTCTCCCGACATCTTCAGAGCAACCTCCCCTGGCCTAAGGGCTTAGCAAGTAACGGAGGAGCTTAGCTCAAGGTTAGTAAAGCTGTTAAACTTTGTCAAGTAAGAGAAAACAAAGTATGAACCGGGTTCATGTATCTTGCCCCCTGAGGGAGGCCCTACCGCCCCGGTTGCCGGGCCGCCACGCCCGCGGGATTGATGGGTAGCCACCCGCCCTGGCCTCCCCGCCGCACAGTATCCCGGTCGTGAAAGACCGCATCCACACGTCCTGATGGCCCTGCCCGACGTAGGACCCCAGGTGGCGGCAGCGGTGCTGGCCCTCCTCCCGCCCCACCTCTGGGGCCGGGCGAAGGCGGCAGCCTCCTACACGGGGCTGATCCCCGAGCGGGAAGCGTCGGGAAAGAGCGTGGAGAGGAGTCGGCTCTCCAGAAAAGGGCCTCCCCTCTTGCGGTGAAAGCTCTACATGGGGGCCCTGGTGGCGGTGCGCCATGACCCAGAGATGCGGGCCTTCTACCACCGTTTGCTCTCCCGAGGGAAGAGAAAAAAACAGGCGCTTTTAGCCGTGGCCCACAAGCTCCTCGGGCGGATGATGGGGCGGCTCAGGGAGTACTACGCGACCCAGCCGCACCAAGGGGCCGCTTGACAGGCAAGACAGTATCAACCCTATTGACTAGGGGCAATATTGCACCCGTTAACCCTTCCATAATGCCCCGGTTTCCCACACAGCTCTATCGTTTGGCACCACTTCCCTCCCCACGAGCTTGGGCAAGAGAACCCGAGTTGCCCGCTCCCTGGCCTCCCACCAGCTCCCTCCCCCCTTTCATCTCCGGGAAAAAGCCCTCTAACGTGAACCGCCTCCTCCTCCACCACAAGCAGGGTCCAGGGCGTGGCAGGCGGGAAAAGCGGTTGAGGAAGCGGGAGAGGGCAGAGGGGGACCTGGTCTTGCTGCGCTGGGGTCTAGCCTTGCCGTGGCCGTGGAGGAAGGTCAGCCCCAAGGGGCTATCTTGGGCAAGGGCAAAGCCTTGAAGGATTCCTGGAGGTGGGGGCTTGGCAAAACAGCCAGGAGGGTCCAAAGTAGGGATAGGGCTGCTTGGGTCATGGCACCCGTCATCAGACGGGAAACTGGCGGCCTCTTTCAAGTGGTCCTGGCGCATGAGTATCCCCAGGGCGCATAAGTGCAAGTTTTGAGGTAGCACACGAATGAATAAGAAATCCTCCAGATCCCGTTCCCCAGCGCCCCCGGGCCATCCGTGGAAGAGGGCATGGCCAGCGCGATGTTCTCATGGTAAGGGAAAAACCCACGGGGAGTTCTTATCACGGAGTCTCACCAGAACGCGTCCTCCTGCCTAGACTCCAGCCCCCGTACCTCAGACCTCCTCAAAGGAAGCCTCGGCCCCGAGCACCCGGCTGTTCTCCTTGAGGACCCGCTCCAGATCCTCGGGGAATCCCTCCGGAGCCTCGGCGTGGGCCTCGAGGACCACCTCGAGCCGGACACCGCCCTCCTTGTAAAGGTGCAGGAGAACCTCCTCGGCCAGGGCCCTCACCTCGGGAAGGAGGCTTTCCATCCGCAGGGTCTTCTTGAGGTAGAAACGGCG
>CAKZTQ010000057.1 GCA_937921735.1 uncultured archaeon | reverse complement strand
TCAATCCTCACTTTACGAGGCCACCTACTGAAACCCGGTGGAGGTGGAGGCTGGAGGAACCGAGAGTCGCTTTCAATCCTCACTTTACGAGGCCACCTACTGAAACCCCGCCCCAGACTTGGTCTTTGGGGCTTCGGGTTTAAAAACTATTCGCTCGCCTTGTGAACTTCGATTTTTGCACCCAAGCTTTAAAAGGAAGTTCACAAGCCCCCGTGGGCTTCCCGTCCTGTGCGCAGAATCGCAAATTTGGGTTTGGGGTTAAATTTACTCCTCGCCTTTGGGTTTGGGTTTGGGGTTAAAATTTTACCTCCCGCCACTTACCCTTAGACTATAAACGTGGATGAGGGTGTAAGGGTAGGGGGAGATGGGATGGGGGAGGCGATAGCCATAGAAGACCTATGCAAGTATTACAACGGTTTCCTAGCACTTGACCACCTCTCCCTCAGGATAGCGGAGGATGAGGACGTCGGGCTGCTCGGCCCGAACGGCGCCGGTAAGACTACTACGATGAAGATCCTGTGCGGGCTGATCTCGCCGTCCTCCGGGCGCGCCTACATCTACGGCGACGACGTGGTGGAGGAGAGGGAGAAGGCGCTTCGCCATGTGGGCGCAATCGTGGAAGCTCCTGAATTTTATCCCTATCTAACCCCCGAGGAGGTCCTGAGCTACCTGGGCAGGCTGAGGGGCATGAGCGGGCGGAAGTTAAGCGAGGCCATAGCCGAAGCCTTGGAGCGGGTGAAGCTCGAGGAATGGGCGAAGGTGAAAATAGGAAAGTTCTCCCGGGGGATGAAGCAAAGGCTGGCCATCGCCCAAGCGCTGCTCCACGACCCACCCGTCCTCATCTTGGACGAACCGGCGCTAGGGCTTGACCCACGCGGCATGGTCGAGGTGAGGGAGATGTTGAAGGAGGCGAGGGAAAGGAGGACGGTCTTCTACGCCTCACATATACTCTCCGAGGTCACGCAGGTGTGCGACAAGGTTGCCATCATCCACCGCGGGCGCCTGCTCGCCTACGATAGCATCGACAACCTCGGAAGGAAGTTCGAGAGCAAGCTGAAGATCGAAGTGGAGATGGTCAAGCCGCCCACCGCTCGCCAGCTCAAGCGAATCGAGAGGCTTGACGACGTCGTGAAGGTGGAAAGGGTTGGGAACAAGGTCCTGATAGAGTTCGAGGGGAACAGGGAAGCATCAGCCGGGCTAATGGAGGAGCTACGCCGCATGGGGCACCGGTTGTCGTCCTTCCGGACGGTGGAGCCCACGCTCGAGGACGTGTACCTTAAGCTGGTGGGGGAGACGCTTGACGGATGAGTACGAGAAGCTGAAGGTGGTAACGAAGTACGAGTTCATGAAGCACCTGCGGAGGAAGAGGTTCTACGTCGTGCTAGCGCTGGCGATCGCGGTAGAGCTGATAGCGCTCATCGCGCTTCCCCTGCTCGGCGCTGGTTACCCCTCCAACGTGATGGTCATGGCGGCGTTGCTCTCGATGGGCGCCACCTTTCCCGCCATGGGTGCGGTCTTCTTCGCGGGGGATGCGATAGCCGGGGAGTTCGAGGGCAAGACGGGCTACGTGCTGTTTCCCAACCCAGTCAAGCGGTCGACGGTCGTGCTAGGGAAGTACCTCGCGTGCTTTTCGGCGATAGCTCTGGTCGTACTCGCGCTCTACGGCGTGGTGGGGGCGAGCCTCCTCTGGATCTACCGCCAGGTCCCGGCGGAGGTGGCGGGGTCCATGGCTTTATGCCTCCTCGCTTCGGGCGCGGTGGTGGCGGTGACCTTTTTCTTCAGCTCGATATCGAGGGGGGCGATGGGTGCTACGGTCACGACGCTGATCTTCATCTTCGTCGTATTGGGGGTGGTGGAAAGCGTCCTCCTGATGGCCGGGCAGCCGCGTTGGTTCCTGCTGTCCTACGCGAGCGATGTCATGGTCACCATCTACAACGGCTACGGGGCATTTGCCGGCATGCGCGAGGGCATGTCGCCAGGGGCGATGCAATCGCCGGAGATAAGCACGAGCATAGCGGTGATGGTGGTCTATCTCATGGTCTTCCTCGCCCTTAGCGTGGCGATCACCAAGCGCAGGGAGATGGTGTAAGCACCCGAGAGCATAGCTCAGGGGCTAAACGATGATGCGACCCAGAGACCTCCGCGAGGCCTTGAGGGGAGAGCTGACGGATGAGGAGCTGCGGAAGATCAGGGCCTTTGACATCGTTGGGGATATAGCGGTGGTCAAGCTCCCGGACGAGCTTTTATCCAAAAAAGAAGCAATCGGGCGGGCGCTCATGCGCGTGCACCGAAACGTCCGAACGGTGCTGCTTCAGACCAGCCCCGTCGGCGGGGAGTTCCGCACGAGGGGGCTGGAGGTCGTGGCGGGTGAGCCTAGGACGGAGACGGTCCATAAGGAGAGCGGATGCACGTTTAAAGTTGACCTAGCGAGGGTCTACTTCTCCCCGCGCTTGGCCCACGAACGCCTCCGCGTCGCCTCGTTGGTAGGGGAGGGAGAGGTGGTGACCAACCTGTTCGCGGGCGTCGGGTGCTACTCCATCGTGGTGGCCAAGCACAGCCGAGCGAGGAGGGTCTACTCCATAGACAAGAATCCGGTAGCCTTTCGGTACATGTGCGAGAACATCCGGGTGAACAAGGTGGGGGATCGGGTGGTGCCGCTGCTGGGCGACGCGAGCGAAGTGGTCGAATCGATAGCGGGGGAAGCGGATCGGGTGCTTATGCCCCTGCCCGAGCTGGCGAGGGATTTCTTCGGCATCGCCCTTCGAGCGCTCAAGCGAGGGGGAGGGGTGGTCCACTTCTACGATTACGGCGCCAAGCCGGACCCCTTTGGGCCATCGTTTGAATTCGTGAGGCGGGCGGCGGGCGAGAGGGGCTACGACGTCGAACTCTTGAACAAGAGGGTGGTCCGCTCCTACGCACCGAACTGCTATCACATCGTCCTCGATCTCTCCGTCACGGCCGCCTAGGCTAAATCACGAGCCTTCGGATGCCCTCGTCGGACTATGCTCGCCGCACCGTTATCCTGTCGCCCGTCTCGACCTTCCTGAATTTCTCGATGCCGCTCTTTATCCTAGCGAAGGTGTTCACCGGACTTATCGGCTGGGACTTGCCGAAGAAGATACAGAAGCCGGGACCCTCGGGCCAATAGGAGACGTCGCCGGTCTGGGTCGTGGGCGTGGGCTTCTCGGGCCCGATCTTCACCGGGATGTCGAAGTAGACCTCCTCCTTCCATATCTCGACCTCTCCCTCGAGCGGGAGGGCCTCCCAGATCGCGTCGCACGTCTTCGGGCGCTCCTGCTCCAGCATCTCGGCTTCCACTTCAAAGTCCTTGCAAGCGATCACGATCTTCCTAGCCATCGAACCCCCATCGTTATAGTTTTTCTCGCTTTATAAGCGGCTCCCGCCCCACTTTACGGAGGGTGAGGGTGGCGAGGGATCTCGGAGCGGTGTGCGACGTGAGCGTGCTCGCTGGGCTGGCGAGCGTGGAAAGGGCGGAGGCGCTGCTCGATGGGGGCGAGCTCTACCTCCCTTCCGCGACGTATTCTTGGCTCGCCCGGGACAGGTTGATAAGCGTGAGGAGGAGGACGGTGGGCTATAGCTTGGTCAGCCAGCTCGTGCGGGATCGAAGGTTAATCGTGATCTATCTCCCAGAGCTCTACGACGAGCTGGCGAGGAGGCTTTTGTTCGCCGTGGAAAGACGGGTGCCGTTGACCGACCTCAGGGCGGCGATGCTGGCGGCGCACCTCCGCCTACCGTTGCTCGCCTTCGACGAAGAGCTGATGGACGAGCTGTACGAGCACTTGGATGCGCGAACGGTGTGGCGGCTCGAGGCACATGCGGATTGTCCTTCGATGGGGTGGGCGTTCGAGCTCTACCGCGAGCTCTCCTCTTGCATGGGCGAATATCTTGACCGGCACTCGAGCGAGGAGGGAGCATTCGAGGGCGCGCTGGAAGAAATCAGACGTCGGGAGGGCGACCCCAGAGTTGCGGCCGCGGGGGAGGTAAGGCAAGCGGGGCAGAACCCCGGGAGGCTGAGCTTCGTCTGCATCGCGTGGGACTTGACGCCGATGCTTCGGGAGTACGCGGAACAGCACCTGCTCCAGCCCAACGTCCTACGTGAGCTCTTCGAGCGGACGCTCCTCTTGATCATGACCCCAAAGTAGCTCGAGGCGCCTTATGACGGATATTCGTCATCACGCACGACCGGTTTCGACGCATATGCGACATCGCCAAACAGCTCAAATGACGGATATTCGACATCGCCGAGGTGACGCACACGTCATTCACAGCCGCGCCGACGAATATTCGACGCGAGTAGCTTGTCGAATATCCGACATCCGGCGCCCCCGCGGCGACGTATATTCGACACCCAAAAGGCCCCGC
>CAKZTQ010000056.1 GCA_937921735.1 uncultured archaeon | reverse complement strand
GCTGCGCTACCTGTTCAGACTTCTGCACGATCTGTGTCGCTGTCATGACTCACCCCATGTTGGTTGGACCTATACCGGGAGCGCGTCTCCCGGGTGCAAAAATAAGGAATTTTTGTGAGCTTGTCAAGACCCCTTCGGATTCGTGTTGCCAGAATGTCCCCCGCTTATTATTTTTGCACCAGTGGAACGTGCCGTAGACGCTCAAAATGAGGTGGATACCGATTGAAGCTTATGAGTACGCTCTGGAGCAGCTCGCCCAAAAATCCGTATTTACCGCATTCGATCTGGCGGAAGTATATGGTTGCACCCTTACCTATGCCCAACAGTTATTGAACCGATGGCGTCGCAAGGGAATCGTAAAGAGAATCGGTATAAGGCCTCATCCTCCAGAAAGGGGTTGGACCCGTGCATATGTCCTTGCGATTCCACTGGAAGAGGTCCGGCAGCGCCTCCTCGAACCTGTCGAGGAGCCAAACCCCTAATTTTGCCCAAAAGCAGAGGGACCTATGGCGCCTGACGTAGTCGAGAAGGTATACCGACGGCGGCTGACGTGGCTGTGCCGTGCCTCGTATAAGAGGAAGTGTAAGTCCTTCGCTAAGGTCTATGCCATACTCGGGAAGCTGGAGCGATTTACCCTGACCGAGGCAGTCGAAAAGACCGGAATGCCGCGCTCGACAGTCTATGATGCCCTCAGATACTTCCTAAAGGTCGGCATGCTCGAGAGAACCAAGATTAACGGAAAGACGTTCGCCTGGCAGTGGGTGTATCCCGATTCCCGCCCCGCGGCCCCTAAGACCCCCGTGGACAAAGTAGCCGAGATCCTCCAGGACCCCTCAACGATCAGCTGGGGTGGGCTCACGCTCAAGGAAGCCCTCGCCCGCCTCAAGGCCCACGAAAAATCGTCCGGACTTGAAAAGAATAAGGTTCTAATGGCCATTCTAAAGAAACTAACCGGACCTGCGTCCGGTTTTCAAGCTTCTAAGGAGAGAGGAGAGAGAAGAGAAAGGAAGTTTCCCCGCCTACCGCTACAGACGACCCGTAACCGTAACGGACCCCCCAGGGGTGAATTTAGACCAGGTCCAAAGGTACGCCGACCCCGTAACTGCCCTAGAGTGACCCAACTCGACTGGAAGGACCCGCGAATGAACTACGTCCTGCGATCCCGTTGGCCGTTTTGGCGTGATACGATGTATTGGCTACGGTGGTCGATTGGGAAGTATGTTCCCGACCATACGTTACAGACTGAGATTTCGCGCCGTCTTGCGGGGATGTTACTCCGGGGGGACAAGGGGGCGGCCCCGACGGTCGGCATTGGTGTGGCCTTTGTGATGGCCATACGGCGTGCTTTAGCGGAGGGCTGGGTGACGACGACGCGTCAGTTGGAGTATTTTGCGAACCGTCTTGCGCATGGGCTTAGGAAGATACCGATGAAGGTATCGGTGAATTTGGATCCTCGTCTTGCGGCGTATTATCTGCACCGGAAGTTGAAGGGGGCCGTCGAAGTATTGAAGGTGACGCGAATGCAGTACAGGGCATGGCGTACGGAACATACTTTGCGGATTCCCGATGTAGTAGTTTGGGGTAGCATAACAGGGGGCTTAGCCTATGGAACGGCAACTTAGCCTGAAGAGTCGCGAGGACATCATTGAGCGTCATCGGCGCATTGTAGACGAGTTTTGGAATCTGATCGAGGGGGTGGACTGGCGTGAGATCATTTCCCGAGGGATCGAGGGGGATCTCAGGGAGCTACGGAAGCTGGGCAGTTTAGCGAGGGCTTTAGGGGAGTTTGCTCGCGTTTTGGTGAGCGTCTGTGCGCTGGAGCGGCAGATATGGGGCATTAAGGAGGACGTTAGTGCTGAAGAATTCCGGGTACAGATCCCGCTCTTTGGTTTCGATGGTGATGTTGAACAACGAGAGGGCGAAGATGGAAACCCGAGTGTCTGTGCAGTGGGAGGGGAATGATTATCGGTTGCAGGTGCTTATCCGACGCGGATGGGGCTATCGAGTAAGAGTTGAGAGGCTAAACGGTCTGCCGCCGGGCGAGAAGGGCTTTTGGCATCTATACCAGGTGGTGTCGTGGTTGTTGGGGGACATGCAGATACCGATTGAGGACGTGCGCAAGCTCATTCAGAAGATGGCCGAAGAGGTTGGGAAGCTAAGCGAGTGGGATGAGTGGTGGGATAAGACGCGGCAGGATATTGACTTCTACGCCCGCTTATCTCGTGGGGAGGCACGTGCGCGAAGGGAGGTGGGCCATGGCGAGTAACCGACCCCAAACTCGCGAAACCCTAGCCAATGAAATCTGGCGGGCCTGCGATATCCTGCGTCGCGACGACAACTGTAGTGGCTTTGTGGAATACATAGATCATCTTTCCTGGCTGCTCTTCTTGCGCTTCTTGGACGCTCAGGAGGAGGAGTGGGAAATCCAAGCCCAGTTGAAGGGGCAGGAATACCGCCCCATTTTGGAACCCCCCTACCGCTGGCGGGACTGGGCCACGAAGGATTGGCCTGCCGAGGAGCTGCTCAGCTTCGTCCATGGCAGGCTCATTCCCTACCTGCAGAACCTCGGCGGTGACCCGTTGCGGGACACCATCCGGGGCGTCTTCGCCGAGCGCAACGTCAT
>CAKZTQ010000055.1 GCA_937921735.1 uncultured archaeon | reverse complement strand
CCTCTCCGGCCTGAAGGTGTTCTCGGTGTCAATGAAGATCGCCTTTCCGTTGAGCCCACCTCGCTCAGGCGGCAGCTGGACGTTGACGCAGAGCTGGTGCGCGAGCTGGCTCTTGCCCGAGCCGAACTCCCCGAAGACCTCAGTTAAGCCCTGCGTCTCCACCCCTCCCCCGATCATCTTGTCGAGGGCGCTGCTTCCGGTCGAGATGTGCCCCAATCGCTTGCGGCGCTCCAGTACCTCGCTCGCTTTCTCGTATCCCATTTTGGCCGCCTCTCGGGCTGAATTTATTATTCGCACCGCCATCCGCATCCCGAGCTCGGCGGCCTCCATCAGTTCGCCGGTCGTGGCCACGGCCAAACTTTCAACCGACTCATAACCAGCCGCTCGAAGTTTTTCGGCTATCGCTGGTCCAACCCCATCCAGCTCTTCGAGTTCGGTCATCTTTCACCCCTCCGCGACCTTCTCCCTTGGCTTTTAAACCGTTGCCCGCAGAGAGAGATAACCGAAAGTGTTAAGTGGCGCCCAATTGAGTTTGTAAGGGCGCGCATGGAAGAGGAACTAAAACTTTTGGACCTCGAAAAATTCCTCAACAAGAAGGTGATGATAAACATCAAGGACGGGCATAGGTTAAGCGGGGTCCTCTCCCAATACGATGAGCACATGAATTTGATATTAGGGGATGTCGAGGAATACTTCAACGATAAGCTCGTCGGACGTCACAAGTTGACCTTCGTCAAGGGAGGTAACTTAAGGACCATTTCGCTCTTGGAGGACCAAGCGGATGCGCCTCGCGAAGACCCTGCGCGCTCGGCTAGCCCGTCTTGAACACCAATCGTCCTATTGCCCTACCCTCCCTGATCTCCTTCAACCCTTGGCTCGCCAAACGAGCTGCTAGCTCAGCGGTTGCCCCTCCCCCGACACCTGCCTTCAGCTCCACCCCGAGCTCTCGCTGCACGTCATCGATGATCGCTTGGAGCTCCTTCTCCCCGACGCCGTTGGAAGGTGCCATGAAGTTATCGCCCCCCGTGTAAAAGACGAGCGCCCCGTGCTTCGACAGGGCCTCCATCAGCAGGAGGTGCACCCTCTGCAGCAGCATGTGGGTATCGTAGATGGGGCGGCTGTCGGTCATCGAGCTCGTGTGGTCCACGTCCACGTGCGCGATCTGCACCCAATCCTCGTCAGGCGGGATGACGCACTCACCCACCAGCGCGCCTCGCCTTTCCACCGATCGGCTGCTCCCCACCCGCTGCAGCGCTCGTGTCGCAAGCACCTGCGCCTCGTAGGGTGTCTCGGCGGCGCCTATGCCCATGCTCAGGGTAATGGGGTAGCGATTGTGGATGCTCTCCTGAATGGCCCTGTGGGTATTCGCGTCGATGCCGTTAGAGATGGCGAGCATGTTATCGAACCTGGTGCAGAAGACCAGCCCGCCACGAGCGGAGAAGAGCCTCTCCAGGTCGGCGAAGAGCTCAGCCTGAAGCGTCTGGAGGTCCGCCTCCCGACGATGGGCCGGCGTGACCGTCCATGGGCCGTAGTTGTCTATCTGGATCAACGTCAGCTGGATTTTCTTCATGTGACCGCTGATTTTATTGTCGATCGTGGTAAATTAATTTTGGTGGCCAAATGAGGGTCTACTGCGAGACCTTCGGCTGCACCATGAACAAGGGTGACAGCGAGATAATGCTCGGTTGCCTCAAGGCGGCAGGCCACGAGGTGACCACTAGCCCAGCGGACGCCGAGGTGATCATCGTGAACACATGCGCCGTAAAGGGGCCAACCCAGCGCAAGGTGCTGCGGAGGCTGCGAGAGCTTCGCCAATTGGATGGAAAACACGTGATAGTCGCGGGCTGCTTACCCCTCATAGACTTGGCCTCGATCGAGAGGCTGGGCACTTTCGCGGGCGTGATATCCTGCCATTCCGTGGACGCGATCGCGACCGTGGTCGATCGAATCGCCGAGGGCGAAGGGGAGGTGCGCCTGATGGAACGCGAGCCCAAGGAGAAGCCCCGCCTCCCGAAGCTCCGCCTCAGCGGCGTGAGCGCAATAGTCGCGATCTCGGAGGGCTGCGTCTCCAACTGCAGCTATTGCTCGGTGAGGCTGGCCAGGGGGAGGCTCTATAGCTTCGATGCCGATGCCATCCTAGAAGAGGCTAGAAGGGCGATCCTCAGCGGATATCGAGAGATATTACTCACCTCCCAAGATACGGCCGCCTACGGTATGGATAAGGGCTCGAGCCTCCCGGAGCTGCTGAGGAGGATCGCCGCGCTCGAGGGCAAGTTCAGGGTAAGGGTGGGGATGATGAACCCCGCCACCGCGAAGCGCATTTTGCCAGAGCTGCTCGATGCCTTCGAGAGCGATAAGGTATACAAGTTCCTCCACTTGCCGGTTCAAAGCGGGAACGACGACGTGCTCGCCGGGATGCGTCGCGGCTATACCGTCGATGAGTTCCTAGGGATAGTGGAGGCGTTCAGGCAGAGGTTTGAGGACCTATACCTCGCGACGGATGTCATAGTGGGCTTCCCAGGCGAGGGTAAAGAGGAGTTCGAGGATACCTGCAAGCTCATCGAGGAGGTGAAGCCGGATAAGGTAAACCTGACGAGATTCTCCCCGATGCCCAACACGGACGCGGCGAGGATGAAACAGGTGGAGGGGCGGGAGGTGAAGGTGAGGTCGAGGTTGCTCAGCGACATCTGCAGGAGGATCGGTTATGAACGGAACCTGCGATACGTTGGGCGAATCGCGGAGGGATTAGTGGTGGAGGAGGGCCTAAAGGGCGGATATATAGCTAGGCTGCCCAACTACAAGCCCGCCATCTTAACCAAAGCCGAGCTGGGCGAATTCCTAAGGGTCAAGATAACCGGGGCCCGCCCGACCTATTTGCTGGGGGAAAGAACGTGAAGGTGCCCTGTGCCCTCACCATAGCCGGCTCCGACTCGGGGGGTGGCGCGGGGATAGCCGCGGACCTAAAGACCTTCGCGGCCCTGGGCGTCCACGGGCTCTGCGTCGTCACGGCTGTGACGGCCCAGAACACGCAGGGCGTCGATGCCATTTTCGACCTTTCCCCTGAGTTCGTCGCCCAGCAGCTGGACACCCTAATGCAGGACTTCGAGGTGGAATGGGCCAAGACCGGCATGTTGAGCAACGCGGATATCATAGAGGCGGTGGAGAAGGGGGTGAAGCGCTACGGCCTCCGCCTCGTCGTCGATCCGGTAATGGTCTCCGCCACCGGTGCGCCGTTGCTGCGCGCCGATGCTCTACACTCGCTCATCAGGCTCATCGGTGGGGCTGAGCTGGTGACCCCCAACGTGCCCGAAGCCCAGAAGCTCTCCGGGGTGAGGATCCACGGCCTGCGCGAAATGAGGGTAGCCGCTAGGGCCATCGCCAAGCTGGGCCCCAAGGCCGTGCTCGTGAAGGGTGGGCACCTGGCGGGCAGGGAGGTGGTGGACTTGCTCTACGCCGACGGGAAGTATACGGTGTTCGTGGGGCCCAGGGTCCCAGGCAAGCCAGCCCACGGTACGGGGTGCTCTTTTTCGGCCGCGATAACGGCTGGACTAGCGAAGGGGCTAAGCCTGCGCCAAGCCGTGGGAGAGGCGAGGGACTTCATCGCCAAAGCGGTGGAGGGCAAACTCGACGTCGGCAAGGGGGTGAAACCGATTAACCCCATGATGCCCCTCCTACTCGATGCGGACCGCTGGCGAGCGCTGCAGGACGTTTGGGCGGCCGCTCAACTTTTGGCCTCCACCCCAAAATTTGCCAAGCTCATACCGGAGGTCGGCGTGAACATCGCTGTGGTTCCGCTGGGCGCAAAGGCCACGTCGGACGTAATCGGGCTCTCCGGGAGGATCATCCGCGTCGACGGCCAACCGAGGCTGACGGGTTTCCCGATGTTGGGCGGCTCGGAGCACGTGGCCAACATCGCGCTGACTGCCTCCAGGCACGATCCTCGGATAAGGGCTGCGATGAACCTTCGCTTCTCTCAGGAGATCTTGCGCGCCTGCAGGAAGCTCGGGCTCACCGTCGCCGGCTTCGACCGAACCCGCGAGCCCGGCGGCGTTAAAACCATGGTCTGGGGGACCGAGCAAGCGATAGGGAGGGCCGGAGCGGTGCCCGACGTGATCTTCGATCGCGGCGCAAAGGGCAAGGAGGCCATGATAAGGCTCCTCGGAAGGTCGGCCGTGGAGGTCGCGAGGCTAGCGATAAAAATAGCGAGAATCGTTTAGTCGCCCGATCTATGTGAACCCTCTTCGTCAAAAAAGTAAAAGCGCCACGCATAGGTCTGCCCATCGCCTTGGGTTAAAGGAAACGAACCTCGGGCGATTAGTACCGGCGGGCTGAGCGCGTCGCCTGAGCTTCGCGCTTACACCCCCGGCCTATCAACGGGGTCTTCTAGCCCCAGCCCTTGTTCCGGCTTCCCGCGCCGTCGCCGGCGCGAGCGCCCCTTTCGGAGCCGCCGGAAATGGGTACCTATTTTCGAGGGCCGCTTCGGCCTTAGATGCTTTCAGGCCTTATCGGCTGGCGCGTAGCTGCCCGGCTGTGCCCTGTCGGACAACCGGTAAACCAGAGGCGCCGGTGACCTGTTCCTCTCGTACTGAGGCCACCTTCCCCTCAGGTACCCAGCACCCCCGAAAGATAGCATCCGACCTGTCTCGCGACGGTCTAAACCCAGCTCACGTTCCCTTTTAATGGGCGAACAACCCCACCCTTGGCCGCTGCTGCACGGCCAGGATAGGAAGAACCGACATCGAGGTAGCAAGCCGCGGGGTCGATGGGGGCTCTCGCCCGCGACAACTCTGTTATCCCCGGGGTACCTTTTCTGTCATCCCGAGCCCTCATCAAGAGGGACATCGGGGTTCGCTAGGCCAGGCTTTCGCCCCTGCGTCCCTTGGTGTTGAGGACGCAGTCAGGCCGGCTTTTGGCCTTGCCCTTCACGGCGGATTTCTGACCCGCCTAAGCCGACCTTTGGGCCCTCTCGATATCCTTTCGAGAGGCTGCCGCCCCAGCGAAACTGCCCACCTACCGCGGTCCCCTTTTGGGGTTAGGAACGCAACCGCAGGAGGGCGGTGTTACATTGGCGCCTCCACCGGGCCTTTCGACCCAGCTTTGGCTCCCGCCTACGCTCTACACCCACGATCGCGCCCCAACGGCAGGCTGCAGTGAAGGTCCACGGGGTCTTCGTTTCCCTTCGGGGGTCCCCGGCATGTTCGCCGGCCAGTGGGTTCACCGGGGCCCAGGCCGGGACAGTGGGGGGCTCGTTGATTCCTTCATGCAAGCCGCCAATTAAGCGGCAAGGTATTACGCTACCTTAAGCTCCCTTCCACTTTTTCGGAAGGGTGGACCATATCATCGCACACATTCCGGTGCGCCCGGCGTATGGTCTCTGAGGATCCCCCTTCAACGAGCCAATCGAGCTTTTCCCTCTTCTCGGGATGTCTGAAGCCGATCACGTCCCTGAACTTTCTGACCCTCTCCAGACCCTTGATCACGAGCGAAAACTGCGGATTCTTTCCCCATGCCCTGCGCCTCTTGATCGAGATCGCGCTCTCGATCGTGACCTCCCTCAGGATTCCACGCAATTGTTTGACAAGTGGTCCGGTGATCATGTCTATTCCAACGTACGGATAGCTATACACTTTCTCCCCATGTCTCTGCCTGTCGATTCCGCAGTAGCCCTCCGCATCAAATAGTCCTCTGGCGACCTCCAATCTTGAATCCTTGTCCGCGGTGAAGATCCTCGGTATCCCGAGGGTCGTGAGCTTCCTCCCCTTCGGATACCCGATTTTCACGAAGAACCTGTGAACATCCCTGCGGTTGGTACTCACGATCCAACTGTTCGGTGAAGCTCTGTTCACCCTCGGTGTGAAGTTGAAGATTTTCTCGACGATCTTGGCAACGCTCTCCGCGAACTCTCTGCTCCTGTCTCTGCAGAATACCGTGTACGAGTTTCCATAGACACCGCCATCACCGAGCATCACGCCAATCAGGTACGGTAGCGACTCCGTCATCGTTGTCAATTTAAGAGGGACTCTATTATTTAAGCCTCCCTGGCCCTCCGGGGTTTCCTGCGGGTCGACCTCATCGGAGATGAACCTTGTTACTCCTTGGAGTAGTCCATCCCCGGTCACGTCTTCCCCGCATACAGCCGGGTTTTACAACCCCCTTCTCGAGGGTTATAGTTACCCCCGCCCCTTGGCGGCGCTTCTGCCCGTTGAACCGGGCCTTCACGTACCGCCGGTGGGCAGAATTCACTAACCGTACTCACCCTTTCGGGCTAGCGGTTAGCTACGTTTTTATTAAACAGTCGGCCCCCCCTTGTCACTGCGACCTGCTCCTTCGCGGAGCAGGCACCCCTTCGCCCTAAGTCACGGGGCTAACTTGCCGAATTCCCTGGCCTGGGGTCTCCCGACACGCCTTAGGCTTCTCACCTAGGGGCACCTGTGTCGGATCTAGGTACGGTCACCCAGGGTCCCATTTCCCGGCTCCCTTTTCACGGGCTCCAGGGATCAGCCGAACCCACCTTGCGGCAGGCCATTCCCGCGTTCGCCCGGTTCTCTCCATTACGGAACTCCCCGGGCTTCCGCAAGTTAGACGGGGCGACGACCCCGCTCGGCCTACCCCGAAGCGTCGGAAGCCGGGCTTGCGTTGCCGCAGGTACCTGGGTGGTACCGGAATTTTAACCGGTTTCCCCTTCGACCGCCTCTGGTTGAGGGCGGCCTTAGGACCGACTAACCCTCGACTGACGATCATTGTCGAGGAACCCGGGCCCCTTCGGCGGTGGGGATTCTCACCCCACTTTGCTGCTACTACCGCCAGGATCCTCATCCCAACGCGGTCCACCCGAGCTCACGCCCGAGCTTCTCCCCGCGCCGGGCGCCTCCCTACCGGATCGGGCTACTGAACTTCGCCCGCCCCAGGGTCTCGGCAGCCGGCTTAGCCCCGTCCATTTTCGGGGCCCCCGCCCTCGACGGGTCCGCTGTTACGCGTTGTTTAAAGGATGGCTGCTTCTGAGCCTACCTCCCCGCTGTCTAAGGACGGGGACGCCCTTTGTTTTCACACTTAGCCGGCATTTTGGGGCCTTAACCCTGGTCTGGGTTGTTCCCCTCTCGGAGCGGGAGCTTACCCCCCGCATCCCGTCTCCAGCGGTCTACGGTGCCGACGACTTCGGAGTTCGACAGGTGAGCCGAGGGTTTCCCCCCGTATCCCACCAATCGGTGCTCTACGCCGCCGGCGACCTCGCGCTGGGCCTGACTGCGGCCAGCTTCGGGAGGAACCAGCTGTCACCGGGTTTGATGGGTCTTTCGCCACTAGCCCGAGGTCATCCGACCGAATTGCACGTCAAGACCGGTTCGGACCTCCACCGACCTATCGGTCGGCTTCATCCTACCCCGGACTAGATCACCCGGTTTCGGGTCTCATCGCCGTGACTCCGGGCGCTTTCGCACCCAGTCCCTCTCGCTTTCGCGATGCGGACCTTTCGCTTTCGCTACGGCTCCGGGGTTTGACCCCTTAGCCTCGCCACGACGATGAACTCCCTGGCCCGTGATTCCAGACGGACGACACGACCCCGGTCCTCTCCCCTCGTACTACCGCGTCGCCGCGGGTTCCTTCGGGGAGACTCAACCCTTTCGAGCCGTGTCCAACTATCGCCACCTGGTTTCAAGCTCTTTTCACCCCCCTTCCGGGGTACTTTTCAGCTTTCCCTCGCGGTACTGCGTCCGCTATCGGTCTCGGGACGTATTTAGGGTTGGGAGTTGATGCCTCCCAGCTTCGGACACCATTTCCAAGGCATCCTACTCAGGATCCCCTCCCTCGTACCCCGCGCAGTTACGCCTACGGGGCTTTCACCCTCTCCGGCGCGGCCTTCCAGCCGACTTCGGCTTCCCGCGCTAGGGATTGGGAAGGGTCCTACAACCCCACATCCCCAGTGACTTTCGCCACCGGGTTCGGTTTGCCCTCTGCCCTTTTCACTCGCCGTTACTCAGGGCATCGCGGTTGCTTTCTTTTCCTCCCGGTACTAAGATGTTTCCGTTCCCGGGGTTCCCGTTCGCTGCCGCGAACGACGGGGGTTACCCCCCGCCAGGAAGTCCCATTCGGCGATCTCGGGTTCAAGGGCCGCCTGCGCCTCGCCCGAGCATTTCGCTGCTTGCCACGGCCTTCCTCGGCGCCCGAGCCGAGCTATCCCCCAGGTGGCTTAGGCGTTCGTTTCCTTTTGAACCCAGCCAGCGCTAAGCAGACCTATGCGTGGCAATCATCTTGCAATCGCAATTTTGCCCTTCACCCATGAAGTGGTCTTCACGGGCTGCATCGAATGTGGACCCGCCGGGACTCGAACCCGGGGCCTTCGGCTTGCAAAGCCGACGCTCTACCACTGAGCTACGGGCCCTCCGAGGGTTCGGCACCCCAAATATAGCATCGTGGAGGTGATCGAGCCGCAGGTTCCCCTACGGCTACCTTGTTACGACTTAGCCCCTCTTGCGGAACCTGGATTCGACCCGCCCAAGGCGAGCGAGCCTCATCCAGACCCCACTCGAGTGGCTTGACGGGCGGTGTGTGCAAGGAGCAGGGACTTATTCACCGCGGGATAGTGGCCCGCGATTACTAGGGATTCCACCTTCACGAGGGCGAGTTGCAGCCCTCGATCCGAACTGAGCGTAGGTTTAGGGGATTGGCTTCCCCTCACGGGGTCGCATCCCATTGTCCTACGCATTGTAGCCCGCGTGTAGCCCGGGGGATTCGGGGCATACGGACCTACCGTCGCCCTCTCCTTCCTCTGGCTTAGCGCCAGCGGTCCCCCTAGAGTGCCCGGCCGAGCCGATGGCAACTAGGGGCGAGGGTCTCGCTCGTTGCCTGACTTGACAGGACGCCTCACGGTACGAGCTGACGACGGCCATGCACCACCTCTCAGCTAGTCCAGCAAGGTCGTCAGCCTGGCCTTCATCCAGCTGTCGCCCCCGGTGAGTTGTCCGGCGTTGAATCCAATTAAACCGCAGGCTCCACCCCTTGTGGTGCTCCCCCGCCAATTTCTTTAAGTTTCAGCCTTGCGGCCGTACTTCCCAGGCGGCGGGCTTAACGGCTTCCCTACGGCACCGAGCACCCCCGAAGGGCGCCCGACACCTGGCCCGCATCCTTTACTGCCAGGACTACCGGGGTATCTAATCCCGTTCGCTCCCCTGGCCTTCGCCCCTCACCGTCGGGTCCGTTCTAGCCGGACGCCTTCGCCACTGGTGGTCCCCCGAGGATTACAGCATTTCACCGCTACCCCCGGAGTACCTCCGGCCTCTCCCGGCCCCAAGGCCGATGGTATCCCTTGCAAGCCGAACGGTTGAGCCGTCCGATTTCACAAGGGACTCATCGGCCCGGCTACGAGCGCTTTAGGCCCAATAATCGCGACCACCACTTGGGCTGCTGGTATTACCGCGGCGGCTGGCACCAGACTTACCCAGCCCTTATTCCGGGAGCTTTTTACGCTCCCGAAAAGCCGCCGATCAAAGATCAGCGGCACTTGGGGTTCCCCCGTCACGCTTTCGCGCATTGCGGAGTTTTCGCGCCTGCTGCGCCCCGTAGGGCCTGGGGCCTTGTCTCAGTCCCCATCTCCGGGCTCCGACTCCCATCGCCCGTACCCGTCGTAGGCTTGGTGGGCCGTTACCCCACCAACTACCTGATAGGCCGCCGTCCCATCCTCGGGCGCTTTCGCTTTCGGCGAGGGGGCATTCCAGCGCCCCTCACCTATCGGGTATTATCCTCAGTTTCCCGAGGTTATCCCCGTCCCGAGGGTAGGTTGACGACGTGTTACTGAGCCGTGCGCGGGGCCACGGCCTCGCGGCCGCGCCCTCCACTCGCATGGCTTAGCCGAACCCCAATAGCGGTGGCCTCCGGCAGAATCAACCGGAATTGGTGGCCGCAAGTCGAGAAATTAGCGGGGTGCCGAACCTATCTCGGACCCGAGCCCTCCGGTCGCCCGGCTTGTTCGGATCCACATGATTTTATCCACACCAAGAGCTAACGATCCCTCATCGCGGGGCTTTGCCCCATGCTCATGATCGACGCCGTTCCTACACCGCGGTGTGGACCAATTTAGCTTATAATCGGAGCTACTACTTAAGCTTTTCCCAAAAATGCCCCATTTAGCGGGGCGGCGCGAAAAGCCTTGTTCGGTTAAAACAACGAACGGAGGCCGAGGAGGACCGTTTGCAAATGCGCCGCCCTATCGCCAATAAATAATCTGGAGCCTCCCTTTTTATACCTGCCGCAGCGGGCATCCCCACCGACCTCTTGGCCACCTTGGGCTTAGTGGCGGCGGTGATCTTGGCCGCCCTCTCGGGCACAATAGTGGCCCTCCGCAGGAGATAACCCAAATCAAGGGGCCGAGGCCGGGATTCGAACCCGGGTCAGGGGATCCACAGTCCCCGATGTTGACCGCTACACCACCTCGGCCGCGCTTTAAATTTTCGCCTCTGGATATTTATCCTTGCGCACGGTTTCGGGCGATATGCATCAAAAATAATTAGTTTAAGTACCGGTATTGGATATCGGTGCTCCCGTGAGGATAAGGGCTTTGACGCTGTTCCTAGGCCGTGAGCCGCAAGGGCACGACGACCTGATCTCGGCCTTTCGGGACGAGGTCGATCGCGTAGCTCGAGATATGAAGTTGGAGGTCTGGACCAAGCGCTTGGCATTGGCCCCTGCTCCCGCCAGCGAACTTCCGGCCATCGCGGAAATGGTTGACGACCTCGGAAAGTCGATGCTGGTGGCCGTGCCGGCGAGGGCGAGAGATCGAACGGATGTCGAGACGATCGTGAAAGCGTTGGACGGTGGCGACGATCTTTTTACCTCCATACGCGGGGGATTGGACGAGCTGATGCTCTTCGCTGCCCTGCTCGAAAAGGCCTTCTCGGAGCTGGGTCCGGACGCTTGCACGAGGATCTCGTTTACCCTCGGCGAGATCTTGACGCCGTACTTTCCCTCCGCCTCCGCGCGCGGGGAGGAAGTCGGCATCGCCGCCTCGATACTCTACGCGGACGACGTCCGAAGCGCCCTGAGATCCGGCACCAGCGCGGAAGAGGTGGTGAGGAGATCCTACGCGAGGGCCGAGGAGCTGCTGCGAACCGTGTCCAACTCGCTGAACGTCGAGAACTACGGCGTCGACCTATCGCTCTCGCCCTGGATGGAGGAGAGCGTGGCGCGCCTCGTGGAGGAGCTGAGCGGCGTTGAGTTCGGTGGACCAGGTAGCCACTGCGCGGTGCGCGAGCTGAACGCGGCCATAAACTCCGTCGCTTCCTCAAAGGGAGTTCGCGCGGTGGGCTTCAACGAGGTCATGCTCCCGTACGCGGAGGACTCTCGCCTGCTGGAGCTCGGGGCGCAGGGCAAGCTGACCGCCTACTCGCTTCTCTCCCTCGCGCCCGTGTGCGTTGCTGGGCTCGACATGGTCGTGGTGCCATATCACGGCGAAGAGGAGCTTGAGAGGTTCCTCAAGGATGTCCATGCGGTGCTCTCCAGCAAGAGTCGCCCCTCTGGCATTAGGGTTGTGCTCGCATCGGCGGAAACCGGCGACGTCGTCGAGCTCAAGCGCTTTGGTGAGGTTACGGTGATTGGGCTGAGGTAATGCTCTTCTTTTTATTCTCAAGAAGAGAATACCCATCGGCTTTGAAAGAGCGTGGACAAAATGAATGCCCAATGCCCAGCGACGATTTTGGTTGCGCTCATCTTTTTGGGCCTTGGATTTTCCTCATCCCAGCCAGTTGGGGCCGAACGCGTCGCCCACGTCGTCCTCATCGTAATCGATGGCGTAAGACCGGACGTGCTTCAAGAGGCGAATACGCCGAACATCGATGCATTGGCCGCGGAGGGATCCTACACTTGGAATGCCTGGACGGTGCGACCCTCGGGGACCATTGCCGCCGTCCCAGCGATATTTACTGGCGCTACACCGGAGGTCCATGGTGTCACCGATTGGCGTGGCGAAATTCATGCGGAAACGCTGGTCGAGGTCTTCAACGAGGCTGGGCTGACGAGCGCGATCGTGGGCAACGATGCGATCTTGGGTGGATACTCAGCGACCTACTGCACTGGCTACTACTCCCACCCTGAGGCAGATAAACACTTCACGGACATAGCGATAAAGTGGTTCACGGAGTACAGGCCCTTCTTCTTAGCGGTCTATAACCCCATGCCGGATAAAAGGGGACACGAATTTGGCCATTGGAGTGAGGAATACAAAAAAGCGATCGAAGACGCGGATTTTCAAATCGGTAGGATCGTGAACATGTTAAAGGAGCTCGGTGTTTACGAACGAACATTGGTGGTGATTACCACCGACCACGGCATGACCGGACGCTCGCACGGCGCCGGCACTACGACGGATATGAGAATCTTCTCCATCTTCAAAGGACCGGGGGTGAAGCAAGGTTACCAAATGGTGGACTCCTTGCAAATCCCGCCGATGGAAGGAAGCTATGCGAGGGTTCGAATTCATGCGGTTCGCGATGACTCTTGGAGCGAAAATAGCTTAGCGTGGAACAACCAGCCCGCACTCGACGACATCATCGCCGATGATATCTTGGTGGACTCCCCGGGTTGGTATTCTTGGGATATAACGAGCTTCGTGGCCGAAGAATTTGCGGGGGATAAGGTCTTAAGCATCGGCATGGTGGACTCGGATGAGAACCTGCCGCCAGACCACGCGGCCGCCTTTGAGGCGAGGGAGTGGTGGAATATAACGTTGCGCCCACATCTCGAGGTCCAATACCTGCCATCCGAGGGCCCCAATTCCACCATTCGACTCGTACCAATTGAGGATTCCTATGTGAGGTGGGATGCATCCAATTCTAATTTTGGAGCAACGACGTACTTGTACGTGGGGCGCTATCGGGACGGTGCTGAGAGGGCCTTTCTTAAGTTTGATATCGGTGCGATCCCGGCAAATTCGTCCATCGTCGAAGCAAAGTATAATAACTATTGTTGGGGGCTATGGCCCGCTAGTTACGAGGAAACCTTTGTGGCGCACCGCATCATAGACATCGCCCCCACCATCGCAGAACTGGTAGGGCTTAGGCCGCCTGCCGATGCGGAGGGGGAGGTAATCTCTCAAATATTTGAGGATATCAAGTATTCGGTCGGGGTGACGCTCGACAGGACGGAAGCCTCGGGAGTTTCCGGAGATGTCTTAACCTACATCCTTACGATCACGAACACCGGAAGCCAACGAAACACTTTCAATGTAAAAGTCAAAAGCATGAAAAACTGGTTGGTCGAAGTTTTCCCGAGTAAGCTAACCCTCGAAGCCGGGGAGGACGGCATAGTCTTTGTAAATATTCTCATCCCCGATTTAGGGGGGTCTGACGAGGATAACCTGTTCGCGATAATTACCGGTACAGGGGTTTTCTCGGGCCTAGAATTCCGGGCGGTTGGCGAGCCGAGGCCGCTGACGAAAGAACCTCCTTCAGAGGGATCGCCTGGGCTTCTGAGGCTCTTGATTGTGGCGGTAATCGTTACACTAACTATATCGATCTTGGTTTATCGCAGGCCTAAGTTCCGGGCCTTCAACATTCGCCATCATAGCACACCTGCTCCTCCAAGGGCTTCTTTTAAGGTTTCTTCGCTAAGGCAAACCCTTATTATGCGTATGTCCTTGTCGATGACTACTGCCGGGCTTGCATTTATGCCGTAATCGCTCCTCTCTACTCCTCGTCTCGTTTGATGAAACAAATACTGTGGCCACCATAAAATTGTTGTTGACATTTAAAAAGCGGCATGTCACGCTTTTATTCACCGAGTTGGCATTTTTCGCGCCAAAATTAGGGTGTATAAAAGCGGTGGGGGCCCCGTTTTAGGCTAAAGGATTTTCACTTCAACATCGTCGATGTAGTATGTCATGTGAGTTTCCCAGCGTACTGAGAGACCTAAAGCGACCCATATTTCTTCACTGGTACCAGTGTCTATTTTTGCCGTGTAACTGTATCTTTTCCAGCCCTCAACTTCGTTCGCATTTCCAATAACGGTGAAGTGCTCCTCAGCTCTGGGTTTTCTTATGCCAGCATAGGCGCATACGACGGCTATGGTGTTTGCGAGGCTTTCATGGTCACTGTAGAAATCAAAGGAGATGCCAACTTGTATCTGAGAATCTTTTTGCACAGCTATTTTTCTTTCTATCCATATTGTTCCATCGTCCTGACGCCCATCAATGTAAAGCTTTAAGGAGTACTGGCCTGAGCTGGCAACGTCGGTTGAGCGTGTTATGCTCCAATCAACGTAATGCCCAGGGTTGTTAGGGTCAAGCGGTACATCCGCATCTATAACCCAATCGCCAAACCCGTCCTCAAAGTCTTCCCTTATAATTCGTTCAGAGACATTAAGCTGAAAATACCAAACGTAAAATGCGCTAGCAGCGATTATCGCCGCGAAGATAACTATGACAGCGATTTTCATGTTCAAACATCCGCACAAATATGATTACAAGGCTTAATAGGCTTTCAGCATTAGCCTTAACCGCTGGCTTTAAAGTTTCAGTGCAGGTGAAAATGCCTTTCATGGGTGTTGGTCGCTGATAAACGAAAATAAGAACAATTTGTTAGAAATGGGAAAAAGAGGATATGTGAGGAGAAGCCCCCATACAATTTCTGGAATGGGCTTTCGGGCTTACGGCTAGTTTGGAGCTGATCCAAAACGTGTAGCAAAAAGCCAATGATGAAACATGTCGAAAGCGAGGGCGTTAAAGTTTTCTATCGAAAAGACGCTTATGGAAGAGTTGAGCGAAGAGAGGTTTATGTTGGTTGATAGCGTAAACTTCGTAGACGAGCTGAAAATAACTTTTTATTGAAGGAAATACTTAAAAAATTTGAATGAAAGTGTAAAGGGGATGTTTGTTGGGTGGAGTTTCTGAGGAGGATAGAAAGAGGCTTCTGAAGGAGGCTATTAGGCAACTGCATGCCGGCGCGCCTCCACAAGAGGTGAAGGAAAAGTTTAAGCAGGTGTTGGAGGGAGTAAGCCCGCTTGAGATAGCCAAAATTGAACAAGAACTCGTAAGTGAAGGTGTATCAAGAGAAGAGCTTCAAAGGCTATGCGACGTTCACTTAGCAATTTTCAAGGAACAGTTGGAAAAGCAGAAGATTGAGGCAGCCCCAGTCAGCCCCATTGGCATTCTAGTAGAGGAACACGAGATGCTCCAGCAAATAGCCGAAAAGCTTGGCGTTTTAGCTGAAAAAGTGCAGAGGGCAGAAAGTTTAGACGGGGTGGCTGGAGAATTTTCACAGCTAAAGCATGTTGTAGATGAGCTTTTAGATGCTGAAAAGCATTATTTGAGGGAGGAAAACGCTCTATTCCCAGTTTTGGAGAAGCATGGAATAAGCGAACCGCCGGCAATAATGTGGATGGAGCACAACCAACTTAGGGAAAAAAAGAAGCAGCTTAAGGCCCTAATCGAGAATGCCGCGAAAATGAGTTTTTCAGATTTTAAGAGGCAGGTTGGCGAACTTGCAAAAGCCATAGGTGATGCGCTTAATAGCCACATCTACAAAGAGAACAACATCCTATTCCCAGCAGCCCAGCGCGTGATCGCGGAGCAAGAGTGGATCAGTATGATGGAGGATTTTGACGAGATTGGATATTGCTGCTTCACCCCAGCACACTTGATGGCCAAGCCAGCCAAAGAGCTCGAGAAAACAGCTGCTGAGGAGGAAATCATGCCTGAACGTATATTACAGTTTGAAACCGGAAGCTTGACGAAAGAGGAGATTGAGGCTATTTTGAACACGCTGCCAGTAGACGTGACCTTTGTGGATAGGGATGATGCTGTCAAATATTTTAGCAAACCCGACAAACATATCTTCGTAAGGACAAAGGCCATTTTGGGCAGAAAGGTTCAGCTCTGTCACCCGCAGAAAAGCATCCACATTGTCAACAGAATCCTAGAAGCCTTCAAGAAAGGCGAAAAAGACGTGGCAGAATTTTGGATACAAAAAGGCGACCGCCTAATCCACATAAGATACTTCGCGGTAAGAGACAAGGGGGGCAAATACTTGGGCACCATGGAGGTAACCCAAGATATAACAGACATAAAGAAAATCGAGGGCGAAAAAAGGCTCTTAGACTGGAGAGGCTAAAATTGAAGACCGCCCTATTCATCTGTGTTGAGAACAATTTTAGAAGCCAGATTGCCGAAGCCTACTTTAATAAATATGCGCCGAGCGGCTGGAAAGCCATAAGCGCAGGCATAAAACCGGCGGAAGGGATCCATCCAAACGCTGTTAGACTCATGCTTGAAGAAGGCATAGACATAAGCCACAAAAAACCCCAAATTATGACGAGGGAGCTCCAGGAAAAGGCCGAAATAGCCATAATTGTCTGCAGCGGCTCCCTCTGCCCATTGGTCTATACAAGACGTGTCGAAGAGTGGAACATGCCAGACCCAGCCAGAATGCCATTAGAAGAAGCTAGAAAAATCCGCGACGTCATAAAAGCCAAAGTCCTAGACCTCATTAATAGGCTGCAGGAGGGTTAAGTGACCGCCCCAGCCTTTTCTCCCCTATTATGTAGCCGCCCATGTGGAGGATGGGGCCCCTTTTCCTCCGGGTCAACGTTCATCGTCGCCGTAAATGGGTAGCTACGGCACCTTCGCAATGGCATCAATTAGTGCGGGGACGGTCTGTTAATGCCTATTTCAGTTTCGATACAGACAAGCATAATGTTGAACATTTTTGTTTTGCAGACGTCTTTCTTAACTCTTTAAGTATTAGAAAATTCTGCTAATTTAGTTAAATCCCAAACTTTCAAATTCAAAGCATCACATCGCCTCTCAGTATAAAATAAATAGGGGCATACAT
>CAKZTQ010000054.1 GCA_937921735.1 uncultured archaeon | reverse complement strand
CTTTTTCTGCCGTGACCGCGGTGGGTATGCCGTAGAGGGGTAGCGGTTCTTCTAGCCCTGGGGACCGGTTGCTGTTCCATGGCGAGGCCGAAGGGGGTGCCCCGTGCTGGGGGAGGAGCTGCTTCGGACTCTGGCATCGTTCGGGGCGAGGTGCGCGGAAGGGGCGGGACGATCGAGTTCACGAAGGTCCTCGCCGAGCGGAAGGGCTTCCTCTCTCGGAGAAAGCTCGTCTACAGGGCCATGGTGCAAATGGATGAGAAGAAACGGGAGGTCCACCTCTCGGAGTCCCTCACGAAGACCGGCTCTGGCCTGGCCCCGGAGAGCGGGTTCGAGTTCAAGAGGGAGACGTACAGGACCAAGAGGGGCTCCCGCGAGGGGAACATCGCCGAGCAGTCCAAGCTGTTCGGAAAAACCTACTCGTACACGTTCGACTTTGCCTCAGCGCGCAGCGCGATCGAGCGCCTGGCCCAGGATCACGGATACGCAATCCACTCCATCCCGTCGATCATTGAGATAGGTGGCAGTGCGTGGAACAAGTTCTTTTCGCGCAGGTCGATCTGCCTGGATCCTCTCTGTTTGACTTTCCAGCATTGTTCAGGCATTGCCTCCGGGCGAATGGCTCTAAGCAGCGTCTGGACCCAACTGATCCGCGCCCATATTAGGGAGGTGATCATCAAGGCGGCAACCGCCGGGAGCGCGATGCCACCGAGGCGAGTGTTGGACCGATCCGGATCCGGCAGCAGTGGAACAGCGACGATCACCACCCCAACTATCCCCGCTGCCATTGTGGTGAGCACGTTATCCAACCCGTACCACCCAGCGCGGCTCACTTCTGAGGCGAGGAGTCCCCTGCTGGGCCCCTAACTTTACGATATTATGGAGAAGCACCAGGCTGACGCTGATCGGCAGCCACCAGAAGATGGTCCGCGACCTAAGGAGGGCTTCCTGCATGTGGTAGGTGAACATTACGCTTTCCCTGTGGTTGGAAGTTACACGATTGCCTACCGAGGGGTGTTCCACGGCTTGTAGCAGCGCATCGCCGCTCTCTCCACCCCACGAGGGTGCACCTCCGAGGCCCCGCTGTCCGGCCAGGTACGATAGCCGCTCCGCGCAGGTTTCCGGTGCCAAATGCGTCCAAGTCATTAACACGCTACGTCTCTGGAAGACCGCGGCGATAATGACTTCCGAGGTTTGGCATGTGTAGTTGGTCGCCCGCGCAAACCTTGGGCTCCGAGAGCAAATGCGGGTCGGCTTCGTGTGGTCGTTGAGTGTGAACAGAAGCAGACTCGAGCCAAGTTGCTCTGCGGTCAGGCGGAGCATTACAGTGCGTTGAAACAAGCCCGGCGAGGCTGGGCAAGGAGAGTTGCCCCAATGAGTGGTCTTCGATGGCTGTTACATCCTAGCGAAAAGCTAAAGGTCATTGGCGGAGTCCTATTTATCATTGTGTCTCTACCTCTGGGAGCGCAGGTGGCCGAACCTCCCTGGGAGCGCACGGGGGGACCGACTGGTGCACCTATGGCTTCGGTTGTGCAGCACCCGACCGATTCCAATATGCTCTATGCCTCGGGCAAAGGGGGCGGGGTGTACAAGACAGTGGATGGTGGTGAAACCTGGCAGTTCCAAGCCATACCTGATTGTCCTCCGGAAAGTGTTCTTCACAGCCTCCTGATCGATCCTCAGAGACCAGATACGATTTACTGTGCTGGTGTGATTGGTGTCTTGCGAACGACAGATGGAGGCACAACCTGGCGCCGGGTGAACAATGGGATCCGAGATTGCCATTTGAACGTCCTTGCTCTGGTAATGGATCCGAGTAACCCAACCACACTCTACGCGGGGACCTACTCTCATTGCCCCGAGACAACCCCGGGAGCTATATACAAGACCACGAACGGGGGAGATACCTGGACGAACGTGACCGGTCAAATAAATCTGGAACGCCACCAGGCCGTGCGAGCCGTAGCCGTCTTTGGCAACGAGGTGTATGCCGGCACCTCTGACCAGACGGGAGAACTTGATGGGCACTTGTACCATAGTAGCAACGCGGGTCGAACATGGTCACGCGTTAACCTTGGAAAGCCGTCTCGTACCTTCATCTACAGCGTCTTCCTGGACCCAAGTAATCCGAGTGAGGCTTGGGTGGGTCTGGGTAGCTGCGATAACATCATGTTTTCCCCGTGCCTCTTCAAAACTCAGGATGCGGGGAGAACGTGGAACTCTGTGCCCACCTTTCCTGGTAAGGAGGAGACCGTTATACTCGGAAAGTCTCCTTCAGGGATCCTGTACGTCAGTAGCTGGCGATCCTCGGACCGAGGCCGGACTTGGACTAGGTACTTCCAGCCGGTTCAGAAGGACGCGAGTGGGACTCCAACATCTTTGGCTTTCCATTCGCAGAACGAGAAGATCATGTACGCTGCACTCGCTTTCGGTACAGGGATTGTGAGGACAACGGATGGTGGAATCACCTGGAAGCGCTGCAACAACGGCATCACAAATACTTCGGTGTTTCTGCTCGCGGCACATCCTGTGAAGGCGGACGAGCTCCTCGCGGCAGCTGTAAGCGGAGAAGGCACGTTTCGCACAACAGATGGAGGGGCGACCTGGACTTGGGTCACCGGCAACGGGCTGTCTCATCCATTTGCCGATGAGCTAACGTTTCGGACTCCCGTTGCAGGTGAGGTCTGGCAGGTTGCGGACGTCGGCCAGGTATTCGTGAGTCGGGATGACGGGCTGACCTGGAACCTCACAATCAACCCTCGGAGAGGTGGCAGTGGCTTCCGATTTGGCTCCATCTACGCCCTGGCGATAGCACCATCTGATCCGAGCGTGATTTATGCACTGAAGAACGGTTTTGGTATCTGGTACTCACGAGATGCGGGATCCACGTGGACCTTCCTTCGCACGAGCGAGGTAGATTACGCTTACAGCATTGTCGTCCATCCGCAGAACGCTAACACTGTCCTTGTGGGCTCCCTTCCCAAACCATTCCAGGACTTCGCGATGATCCGGCGCACAACGGACGGAGGGGAGTCATGGATTACTGTCCTCACTGTGCCGAAGTCCAGGGGTATTACGTCAATTGTTTTTGATACGAGGCAACCGACTACACTCTATGCGGCAAGTGTGGGAAGCCGAGGGGAAATTTATAGGTCTGTGAACGGCGGTTCTTCATGGATGAAGCTCAACGAGCAGTTTACGATGCTCACAGTGTGGGGACAGCCTCAGCTTGTAGTGGATCCCCAGAACGCGACGACTGTCTACATCACGACGTGGCTTGGCGGAACGTGGAAGACGACCGACGCTGGCGCCAACTGGACCCTGCTCTCCGGGGCACCGCTCTCTGGGACCTCGCTCAGCATCGACCCGCGTAACCCGTACGTGATCTCCCTTTCGGACCGCACCAGCCCCAAGATATGGCGATCCATGGACGCCGGGAGTACATGGTCGGTTTTGGCGGACTTTAGCTTAGAGGGTGCGTTTCTTGTCAACCGCGTCCTTGCAGACGGCCGAACACTCTATGCCGCGACGTTCGAAGTTGTGGGCAACGCGCACAAAGGCCGCCTCTTTAGATCTGATGACTCCGGAAAGACGTGGAGAGACATCACCGGGATCCTGCCACGGAGTGTTCTTGACATCGCGGTTGATCCCACCAACCCTAGGACGTTGTACGTTACGACGCACATCCACGGGGCGTTCAAGTCCACGGATGGCGGTACTACCTGGGTCGAGTTGCAGTCATTCCCTGACACTGGTGCCTACGACATCGAGGTTGATCCCGTAGAACCGAGGATCCTCTACGCATGCGGGCTCGCTGGCGAGGTTCCCGCGTGGGTCATGCCACCAACGGGGTACACGTTCCGCGACACCGCGGGCGTGTATAAGTCAACAGATGCAGGGATGACGTGGACGCAGATCCTCCAGACCAGCAACGAGTGTCGGGCAATTCGCATCCACCCGCGGAACCACCTCGTGTTGTTTGCTGCAGCGCTGGACGACGGGCTGCAGGTGAGCACGGACGGTGGTCAGACGTGGAAGGCGTTCAACACCGGATTGGGAACAACCGTCCTCACCTCCTGTGGCCTCGGGGGAGACAAGGTGTATGTGGGAACTCAAGGGTGTGGGGTGTACTCGGGTGACGTGGACCTGTGGAGCTGGAGAGTGACATGGAAGCCTACGCGCAGCAACAAGCCTGTCCCTGAGGTCCATAGCTTGCAGATCCAGGTCGATCCTACGAACTCCAAGAGGATTTTCGTTGGCGCGAATCCAGGGGGGCTGTTCCGCTCCGATGACGGGGGAGCAACGTTCTACGACAAGAACTTTTTGACGCCCAGCGTGGTCGTCGCTGATCCGCATCGTCATGGGTATTACAGGTTCGCACTTGACCCGGCGGATCCGAACGAGGTCTGGCTTGGGACCTGGGGCAAGGGGATCTACAAGTCATGCGACGGAATGGACTTCGATGTCTCGGCCAATGGTGCGGGTAACTTCATGTTCGGAAAGCACATCTACGATATTCTGGTCGATCCTCGAAGCCCTGACACGGTATATGTTGCAGCCGAGGAAGGCGTGTTCCACACGACCGACGGTGGTGCTACCTGGACTGATTTCTCTCTCGGGCTGGGGATACGCCAGGTCCGGACACTGGTAATGGCATCCACCGGGCAGCTACTTGCGGGGACGCTAGGGTACGAGGTCTACCAGATTGATCCAAGGTATGCGGCTTCCTGGCTTCAGTTACCTGCGTTCGACGAGTTCGGAGTTTTCTGGCCGATTTGGAACAACAGGCCTCTGTACCAGTACTCATCTGTGTTGTTCCATCCCACAGATCCCAACGTCATCTACTTTGGGACATTCCCAGCTGGCGTTTATGTTAGTCGCGATGGAGGACGAACCTGGCAGGAGACGAATCCGGGCTGGCCGAACGACGGGGTCTTCACTCTGGTCTTCCACCCCCAGAACACAGACATAATCTATGCTGGGACATACAACGGCCTAATGGTATCCAAGGACGCCGGCGCTCACTGGGAAGTGCGCGACGCAGGGTGGCCAGGCGAGCAGTGGGTGTTTTCGATCGCTTTTGATCCCCGTGACCCGAACGTGATGTATGCGTGCTCCAAGAACGGCGAAAACGAAGGGACAGGACGCGAAGGTTTCCATGGCACGGTCATGAAGAGCACGGATGGAGGCCTCCATTGGACGCCGATTACGAGCGGGCTCAACCTTAACCAGGAGTTCTACAAGATCTTGGTGGACCCTGTGGCCCCGGATGTTCTATACCTCGCCACACAGTTCGACGGTGTGTTCGTGAGTCGGAATTGCGGGGCTTCTTGGTCGGCTTGGAATGCTGGGCTAGCAAACTTGCGGGTGGGCACCAATGGGAACAACGTCACGAATACTATGACATTCTCAGCAGACGGCAGATGGATCTACTTTGGTACCGCAGGATCAGGGGTGTTCAGGCGCCGCACGATTGGGTCAGCCGGGAAGTGAGATGCAAGTTCTAGAAGTAGTTTTACAAGTTTCAACTCAGCGGCTGCACTCGAGGCATGGCAACAAGCGAGCTTCCGGACGCGCGGTGGAAGCGGAACGAGCTTCCCCTTTATCCTCAGGCGGATGGCCGAAGGGTCGTCGGGGGCGTCTGGAAGAGCCCGCGTCTCGCTGGGCAGGATTACCGACCCCAGGGACCTGCCACGGTCCTGTGACTTACCTTGTGCCCGTCACTAGTAGATTCGCACCACCACAGGGCTGGAGCGCCTGAGACGTACGCAGTTTTGAAAAAGAGGACCTGCTGAGCAGAAACAAGCTAAGGGTATGCATCCTTTCAACAGCTCAACCCAAAAAGTCGGTGGATAAAGTGTTGCCCCTTGCCGGTAGTGTCCCGGGAAATGTGTCCGCGGGGCAGCATGGTAGCCTTCCCCAAAACACGGAACAGAAACGAGGGAAGGCCCCTATAGCGGACAAAACCCGTGAAAAGATCTTAAAAGAGGCGGAAGAGCGGATCAAGGCCATGGTGAAGGATCTCCTGGAAGCCCTATAGCGGGAGGAGCGGGCCGTGTACCTCGAAGGGTGCCCCACCAAGGCCAACGGGTAGACGGGTATTACACCCTTGATCTCCTCACCCTTGTCGGTCCGGTGGAGGACGGGTACGTCCCCCGCGTGCAAGATCCTTCCGTACCGGCGACGGACTTCCTTGGAACTCTCAAAAGTCATCTTCGCCCTCTACGCCGCAGAAGTGAGCACCCGAGCCGTCTCTCGACTTTCTCGAAGGGATTTACGGCGTCTCGCAGCGAGGTGCAAAGAAGGTGTGGATCTTCATCACCGGTGATTCTCCCGGCCTGGAGGAAGCGATCCGGAAAATTATCCCAGAAGCGGATTAGCAGCTTTGGGTGCTGCATACCGTACGCCATGCTCTGAACAAGGCGAGGAAAAATGAGCGGAAGGTCCTCGCTCAAATCCTGAAGGCCATGTACCGGGTAGAAACGAAAGAAGGGGCGAAGAAAGAAGAAAAGCGCTCTGGAAACTACGAAAGCGTTGGGGGACCCTCTATCGCCGAGTTGTTGTTCCTTGAGAGACCAAAGCTTACGCCCCCTTGGCATTTCTGCGCCATCCTAAGTCCATCAGTAGGTACTTGTACACCACCAACCGGCTGGAGCGTTTGGCCAAGGAGATAAAACGGCGGACGAAGCTGGCGGAGGTGTCCTGTGGCGAGGAGGCAATAGAGAAGCTCCTGTACTTGGTGCTGAGTAGCTTAAGAGAGCGGCTGGAAGGGCGTCGGTTTCTAAAATTTGCAGAAGTGTTGATGGGAAGCCACCGGTCTGGTGCCCAAGCGCACCAACGAGGCACTATGCTGGGGTGGAGCCTGAAGTTTAGGTTGATTGGCTAGGGCTGGTATGCCGTCTACAATGGTTATCAATTTACAAGGGAAGGAGGAGACGATGGCTTGGAGATGGGGTCTGGCTCTTTTGGCATCTGTAATGGTCTCGTCGTCTCTGGTGAGAGCGCCGGACGCGGCTGTTCCGGGAGAAACTTTAATCACTGATGTAACCTGGGATCCCGATATGCACATCATCCACATCGAGCTCGATCCCTGGCCAGGCATATGGAATGGCTGGAGGATGTATCTCGACGGAGCGGAGGTTCCGATGGAAGGTGGTATGGGGAAACCGGTCATCCGCCCCGACGCTCCCCTCTCCAAGCCGCCAACCGGCCTCATTGTGGGTACGCTCCCTTGGGTGGCTGGGTTGGATCACGTCGATTTCCCCTGCTGTGGGACAATTCAGTTTTACATTCCAGGCAAAGGCCTCACTAATGCTTACCACTATAACCTCGTCGATTTCGGCTGCAGGACAGCTTCTCAAAAAGAATGCGCCTCGGAGTGGACTGTCCACGAGGGAGACATGGTGATAGGAGGGAGAGAGACGCACCTAATCGAGAACATGAAATTTTTCCAAAAGGGCCATGTCTATATCCGCGGCCGCGCGACTTTGATTATCAGGAATTCAGAGTTCATGATGGCTAGAGGCACAGTCCCCACGGTTCATGTATACTTCTTCGTCGATCCTGAGGCCAAGCTGATCATCGAGAACACCCGCATCTACCCGCCTACGGGAGGGACCGAGACCGGCCTGATCTGCGTGATCAACCATGGTGAGGTACGGATGACCGATTCGTTGGCCAAGATCCACTATTTCGATATGTCAGATGGGGCAAGATTCTTCATGGCTCGCTCGGAGATGGTCAACCCGATTGGGGGGCTCCTCCAGGTCACGGGCGGGGATACACATGTTGTGGACTCAACGATCGGTGCACTTGGGCTTCGGGTGCCCGCCCGTGCCCACCTCGAGGTGAGTGGCCTCCACTCAGGGGTCTATTTCGACTACTGGGACGTCCACCAGCTGATCCCGGAGGCGGATTATGGTCTTGTTCTTGAACGGACGACCTTGCTGAAAGATGAACTTTCAGGGGAGCTCAGGCACGGGCCTTACGAGCGTGGTTGGATCTTCTTCCTCGACCCGACTGCCCATGTCAGGCTCTCCGATTCAGAACTCCGGAAGGTGTTCCTCGACATAAGAAATGACAAGGTGAATTTCCGCGACCTTAGGGTAGGGGTCCCTTCCAGCATGACCTATCGGGATATCGTCCTCACCGATGTTGTAGTCATGGGCCAATGGCCGCTCACGATAATAAACTCCAATGTGACTATCACCAACTCCAATTATCTCTTTCTCCAGCCGAGCGGGCTCTCGGCTGTGAAACTAATCGACTCCCACATGGTGGAGTTCATCCCGCGGGATTTCTTCGGGGCCTTAATCTGTGAGAACGCCCTTTGGACCGAAGCCGGGGAGATCATCAGCAGTGTGCCCTATCACTCGATGGCCAATGACTTCGTCATTAATGGGAGCCTGAGGATGGAGGGGCTGCGGGAGAATCTTCAGTGGAAGAATGCCCGAGTGACCAGGGAATTTGATGTGGTTGCCACAGATGCACAGGGCCATCCGGTGCGCGGGGTAGCGATCAAAGTTGGTGGAGAAGCTTACGTGACTGATAGTGCGGGCAAGACGAAGTTTAGCATCGTCTTCAATGAGGCCAATTACAATAAACCGACACTCCTGGAAATATGGCGATCAGGGAGGCTCATTGAGCGCCGAGAAATAGACTTCTTCACCGAGACACCGATTAGAATAAGAGCAGAATGAGATACCTGGAGGTCTACATCTAGCGAAGGGATGGATCCACTGGAGGGAAGGATGGCAAGGATTGAAGGAATTCTGACCTAGCTGGGTAAGAGATTGATAGAGTGTATAAATCATTCCGACACGAAGAGGGATTTAGGGGTAGCGTCACGAATTTTGTGTCGCTGCCTGTGGCTGAGGATACCGGTCCTGGAACATCCTCTCGAGCTTCTCTTGCGCTTCCCCCAAACCCCGCAGCCTCTTGGCCCATTTCTCCTCCTGGCGCTCACATTCCAAGTAGACCAGCTTCTCCAGGGCTTCCGGGGCTGGGGTAGTGTCCCGGTAATTGTGTCCCGAGGGCAGCATGGTAGCTTTCCCAGAAAAACACGGAACAGAAACGAGGGAAGGCCCCTATAGCGGACAAAACCCGCGAAGAACGTGTCCCCCGCGTGCGGGAAGGGGATTTCCACCCCAAGACCATCCCGTATCGGCGACGGGCTTCCCTAGAACTTTCCCAAGCCATCCTCGCCCTGTATGCCTGTGGGGTGAGCACCCGCGCCATCTTCCACTTCCTCGAAGGAATCTATGGCGCCTTCTACTCGCCCGAGAGCATCTCCCGGCTCACCCCGGTGGTGGAAGGGGAAGTGCGCGCTTGGCGGGAGCGTCCCTTAGACGAGGAGTCCTACGCGGTGTTCCTGAACGGAACATTCCTCTCCGTCCGCCGAGGACAAAGTGCAAAGGAGCCGGTGTACATCGCTTTGGGGATCAAGCCCCACGGCCGCCGGGAGACCCTGGGCTTTTGGCCCTTCGGGGCTGAAGGGGAGAGCACCGAGAACTGGGAGGAGGTCCTCAAGGATCTTTGGCGGCGAGGCGCAAGAAGGGTGAGGATCTTCATCACCGATGGCCTTCCGGGTCTAGAGGAGCCGATCCGGAAGATCTTTCCTGAGGCAGAGGGGCAGCTTTGTGTGCTCCATGCCGTACGCAATACCCTTTACAAGGGGAGAAGGACGGACCGGGAGGCCTCGGCCCAGGATCTGAAGGCCGTGTACCAAGCGGAAACGGAAGAAGAGGCGAAAGAAGCGCTTCGCAAACTTCGAGAGCGTTGGGGAGCGGTTTATCCTCGGGTTGTCGCCCACTGGGAAAACAGAGCCTATGCGCTTTTAGCGTTCCTGCGCCATCCGGAGCCCACCCGTAGGTACCTCTACCCCACCAACCAGCTTTGGCGCGTGAGTGAGGAGATCAAACGGCGGACGAAAGTAGTGGCGGTGGAGAAGCTCCTGTACTCGGTGCTAAGCAAGGGAAATGCGGCTGGAGGGACGTCGGTTGCGGGGCTTTGCGGAAATTGAGATGAGAAGCTACCATGTGGCCCAGACACAGTAAACGAGGCACTATGATTCTTCCTCCCCTTGGCTGTGAGCAACTCACCTGCTTACTTACGCCATTCTGCAGAAGCGAGCTCTCTGTCAGGTTGAGCTGGCCCGCACCATTATGCCGATGCCCTTGGAGTTTTATTTAACGATTCGTAGAAAGGCTGACCTCTCCGAGCCGCATTCGGCCCTCGAGAGCCAGAAGAAAAAACTGACCTTTTCTCGCGAGAAGAGGTCAGCCCCAACAGCCTTGGCCCCACAGTGGTTGGTACTGCCCTGGCACGTCAAGCAAGCATGTTCCCCTCAGTTACTTTTCAAATGCTGGGTTCATGATGGTTTGCGACTCATACGAGGGCTTGAGGAAGAACATGAATCCGTTATTTCTCTCGCCTTTTTCGCCCTCAAACACCTGCCCGGTTGGTTTTCCCGCAACGGGAGGGTCGACCACCACAATGACGTAGCACGAGGTCAAGTCCCCCGAGAGCCAACGGCTAACCAGGACCTTGAGCGCATCGCCCGCGGCGATACCGGAGACATTTGCTATACCAAAGACCGACAACGCGGGTGGAGTTGCAGTGACGTCGGTAAGGATGAAGACGGCGACCTTGGAATTGTCTGCGTAGTCGGATCCGATATTCTTGATTCCAATCCAGAACTTGTGCTCACGGAAGTCGCCATGCCCAGGTTCTATCTTAAAAACTGACTTCGATAACGACCAGATCAGGCAAGTTTAGAGGTGGGAGAGGAGACTTGATGACCTGGGCCGTCGCCGCAAACCCCGTAAACAATATTGCCAACCCTGACAGCCATAAAACGTGCCGCAGGGTTCACCTCCCTGCGGACACCTTGCTTCCCTTTTGAGGTCGCCAACCGAATCCGCTTGAAACTCACCCGTAAAGTTTCTTCGGCGTGGTCCCCAAAACAGTCAACCACGGCTAAACTCATTTAGCCACCAGTTACACGGAGTCGCTTTTCTCTCCCGGCAAGACCACGCATAACTTCCGGTGCTCCCCGTCTCACCTCCGCGTCGTTCGCAGTTTATGTTATAGCACACCGCATACGTCCAAATGGTTTCACCGAGGATTGGCCTCTCGCGTTTCTGCAAGGGTTAGAGTCAAACACTAAGCATGACAGATCCAACGGTACTGGGCGAACCCCCTCCGAGGACCTCGAAGAGCTCACGCGGATCCTCATCGTCAGGAAAGATGTCCTGGTTGTGCATTGCCCTGGGTGGGATGTAATGGCGCACCTTCATCCTTAAATTGGTAACGAGCGCAAACACCAAAAGTAGAAACCTCTCCCCTTTGTGATTTTGCGCTGTTCCAAGCATGTCAAGACACTATTGAGGCATGCGCCGACCGGTCCAGGTTCTGGTCTACCCCGTCCGGCGGGCTGGCGATGACTGGGAGTTCCTGCTTTTGCGCCGCATCAGAAGCCGTGGTGGCTTTTGGCAGGGCGTGAACGGCGGGGCCGAGTGGGGCGAGCCGCTCGCCGAGGCAGCCCAGAGGGAGTTGCGGGAAGAGACCGGCCTTAGCCCGGTGGAGCTCGAGCAGATCGACTTTACTTATGCCCTCCCTCTGGATGAGGAGGACCGCCGGCTCTACGGCCCGGAGGTGGAGAAGGTCGAGGAGTTCGTCTTCCTGGCCCTCCTCGCGGCTGGTGAGCCCCAGCTCGACCCCGGGGAGCACGATCGCTGGCGGTGGTGCCGGTTCGAAGAGGCCCTGGAGCTCGTGGAGTGGCCGGAGAACAAAAAGGCCCTCCGGCGATGCTATCGCCTCCTTCAGACCCGCCCCGGGCCGAGGATTCGGACTTAATTTGATCCTCGCCTAGACTCGAAACTGCGCTTGGCTGGGCCAAGCAATCCCATCTGGAGGTAAACGAGCTTGAAGAGGGGAAGGAGAGGTTGATTAGGGATTCGAGCGGGGCGCAGGCCAGCTCCAGGTGT
>CAKZTQ010000053.1 GCA_937921735.1 uncultured archaeon | reverse complement strand
CTCAAGCTACTGGCGCGGGCGAAGGTCATCTACGACGTCCACGAGGATGTCCCCCAGCAGATCCTCACCAAGTACTGGATTCCTGCTCCATTAAGGCGCCCGCTTGCCTCGCTCTTTGGCGTTGCTGAGAAGCTCATGGCCCGGGCGATGGACGCGGTCGTCGTGGCCACGGAAGGAATCGCCGAGAAGTTTCGTGAGCTCAATCCGATCGTGATCCACAATTACCCGGACCTGAAGATGATGCCGAATCCACCTTTTGCACCGAAGGAGAGAGAGGAGAAGGTCTTGGTCTATATCGGCGGGCTCAGCCGTCTGCGAGGGGCCTTCGAAATGGTCCGGGCGCTAGAGTATCTAGACCATATCGACGGTCTGCGGCTCGACCTGATCGGGCGGTTCGAGCCCCCGGAGTTGGAGGGCGAGCTCCAAGCCCTGCCGGGCTACCGGCGAGTCCGCTTCCTTGGCTGGTTATGGCCGCCAGAGGTGTATAGGCACCTTAAGGAGGCCGATATTGGCCTCGTGTGCCTCCACCCCGAGCCTCGCTTCGTTGTAGCTTGGCCGGTTAAGCTCTTCGAATACATGGCCGCGGGGCTCCCCGTAGTGGCCTCGAACTTCCCGCTCTGGCAGGAGATCGTCGAGGGTAATGAGTGCGGATTAACCGTTAACCCTCTCAACCCCAAGGAAATTGCCCGGGCCATAGAATATCTTCTCGATCACCCCGAGGTGCGACAGAAGATGGGTGAGAACGGGCGGAGAGCCGTGCTGGAGAAGTATAATTGGGAAAATGAGGCCAAGAGGCTGTTGGCGCTCTACGAGAGGTTGCTAAAACCATGAACATCTGGATATTCAACCACTATGCCCACCCCCCAGATCTGCCCGGCGGGACCCGTCACTACGATCTCGGCCGTGAGTTGGTAAAGCATGGTCATCATGTAACTATTTTCGCTTCCAGCTTCCATCACTATCTCCATCGGGAAGTGCGCCTGGGGCCGGGGGAGCAGTGGAAGGTGGAAGATGTCAAAGGTGTCAAATTCGTCTGGCTCCGTACGCCCCCGTATCAGCGGAACGATTGGCGCCGGGTGAAGAGCATGGTCACTTTCATGCTCCGGGCCCGGCGGCTCGGGCGGAGGCTACCTAAGCTCGCCCCCGAGGTCGGAAAGCCAAATGTAGTAATCGGCTCCTCGCCTCACCTGCTCACGCCCCTGACGGCCTATTGGGTCGCGCGGCACTACCGGGTGCCGTTCGTGATGGAGGTCCGTGACCTCTGGCCTCAGACGATCATCGACATGGGTGAGCTCGGCGCACGGCACCCGATCACAAAAGCGTTACAGATGCTCGAGAGATTTCTCTATCATCGGGCAGATCGGATCATCACGTTATTACCTCTGGCTCACGAATACATCACCGCCTGCGGGGTTCCCCGTGACAAAATTGTCTGGATACCAAACGGCGTTGATCTATCAAGGTTTGCTAGCGTCGCTGACACTCACTATTCAGACAAGATATTCACAGTCATGTATCTTGGGGCCCATGGCCAGGCCAACGCCCTCGATGTGCTGATCCAGGCGGCCAAGGTCGTTCAGGATCGAGGCTTTCCCGAGATAAAATTCGTCCTCGTCGGCGACGGCCCGGAGAAGCCTAGACTTATCGCTTTGGCCCAAGAGCTCGGCCTCCATAACGTCGAATTCCGCCCGCCGGTCCCGAAGGCCGAGGTGCCCGAGGTTATCCGCAAATCTGGGGCGTTCCTTGTTCAACTTGGGGGAGTAGAGGTCTATCGTTATGGGATCAGCTCCAACAAGCTCTTTGACTTCATGGCGGCCGGGAAACCGGTGCTTTCCTCTGCGGAAGCCCCAAATAACCCTGTGGAAGAAGCCCACTGTGGCCTGACCGTGCCGCCGCGGGACCCGGAGGCCCTGGCCGAGGCTGTGATTAAGCTCTATCGAATGCCTCCAAAAGAACGCGAAGACATGGGAAAACGAGGGCGGGCATATGTAAAAGAGCATCACGATATTGCTAAGCTCGCAGAAAATCTAGAGCAGCTGCTAATCGAAGTCACGCGTTGCCGCGGCTGGGGTGTAAGTTAAAGGTAGGTCAAGATCCGATTCAGGCGCTTCTCCACCAGTTCCCAGTCTCTACATACAAGGGCAAATAATTCCTCAACAGTTAGGGTCTTTCAAAAACAGTAAGCCCGGTTTCCAAAGCGGTGCGGGCTAGCGGGGTCTCAAGCTCTTCTTGAGTGTAGGGGAAGACTTCCACAGGAAAGTCGATTTTGATCTTCGCCGACCATTCGGCCACACGTTCCAGGAACGGTTTGTCGCTCTCGGCAAGCACGATCAAGAGATCAACATCGCTTCCGGGTACCGCCCGGCCTTCCGCTAGAGACCCGAAGAGAACGATTTTCTTCACCGCCTGGTTCTCCCGGCCGATGCGCTCAGCCTCTTTTCTTAGAGCCTTAAGGAGCTTGTCCCTCTCGAGCCAAAACACTTTCACAGAATTCCACGATGCTTCCCGCACAAAGGAGTGCATCGTTCGCCTTCTTTTCCGTGAAATATTCGAAAGGGCTTCCGGTTGGAAACCGTTAGGATACCTTGCAGGAATGTAAAATTTGTCCAGTGTACGGCCGCAGTCCAGCAGTTCCTCATCCACGTTCACCTTTGTTTTAAGAGCCCATAGGAGCCTAAACACCAAGTGCCCGCGGGCAAGCCCGCCGAACTTTTGAAACACGGCTTTCACGGCCTTCTCCGCCGCCCGCTGAGCCGCAAAGCAACTCCACTCGAAGAAGGCTTCCTCGGCCATCCTCCGGGCGGCCTCGAGATCACGCTTTGCCTGTTTCATCCAGTCAGCACTCCGCTCCGGCATATCCGCACTCTCCCTCGAGAAAAGTATAAGCCGAGAGAGCGGTAGTTCGCTCAATTTTCTCGGGATGGCTTTCTGGCGCATGGTGTCGTGTCTATTGCGTCTGGGCAGCATGGTCCCCTTGTACCAACGCTTCCGCAATCCGCACAACCGACGCTTTTCAAGCCACATTTCTCCTGCTCAGCACCAGGTACGAGAGCTTCCACTGTCTCCTCCTCGCCGAAAACCTCCACTACCTTTGTCCGGCACTTCACCGTTCTGCTTACGCACTCTAGTAAGGTTCTTAGGATGGCACAGAAAGACCAAGGGGGCGCGTGCCTTACTCTACGAGCTGGCGACGCTCCAAAATAGGTCAGACGTGATGACCTTTGACCTCTATGGGACTCTGCAAGATACAAAGCCCGTTCCTCGCGGTTTAGGGGCTTTTTTCTGTTCCTGATTCTTCTGGGAAGGCTATCATGCTGCTCCGTGGACATTTCCCGAGACACTACCCCCTGACCCTGGTCATGAGCGGTAGAGAGTCTCCCTCACCTCCGAGAAGGTTCTGGGTGCAATGAAACGCAAGCTAAGCTTTGCAGAACCCTAAGTGTGGAGGTCATTCGGAGATGTAGGAGACGGTTGGATCTCTTCGTGACATGGAATGCGATTCCCTCTGAAGGGAAAGTCCCCATCGAGGTCCTTATCCCCAGCCAGCTACCCGGCGTTTTAAAAGTTCTCTTGAGCCCGCACGAGAGCGGTTAGCAACCTTTGGGATGGCAGGGTATACTTTTTAACGTAGATGGAAACAATGGAACGTTTTTCCACTCATTTGCTCGATCAGGCCCTGGTCAGGGCGCGGGAGAGCCGGGAGCGCAGGAGACAAAAGAGGCTGGCCGAGGTCTTCCAAGCACTAGGAAAGCTCTCGAAGCAGATCCCCTTCGAGGAGGCTTATATCTTCGGCTCGTTGGCCAAGCCCTATCGCTTTTTCGGTGATTCGGATGTGGACTTAGCCTTTGTCAGCCTGGGCGATAAACACTTCCTTCACGCGGTCGCCTTTCTCTCCCGGGAGCTGAACGCAGAGGTGGACCTCCTCCAGCTTGAGGGACATCCTCTAGCGGAACGGATCGTTCAGGAGGGCATCAGATGGAGGAGGAGCGGCTAAGTCTGCTCCGGGCCGCGATCGCCGCTCAGCGGGAAGAGATCGAGAAGATTTTCACTAAGATAGAAGAGCGGCGCCAAGGGGAGGGGGAGGTCTATCTCGAGAGCCTAGCCTACCAGCTCCACAACCTGTATTGCGCCTTCGAGGACCTGTT
>CAKZTQ010000052.1 GCA_937921735.1 uncultured archaeon | reverse complement strand
CTGTGTGAGGCGTTGTTTGCTCAGCGTGGAGCGGGAGGTGCTGGACCGGTACCGGTTCCAGACCCGGGAGGAAACCCGCTCCGTGCTGTTCACCTACCTGGAAGGGTTCTACAACCGCCGGCACCGGCACTCCGCTCTGGGGTACCTGCGGCCTGAGGAGTTCGAGAGGAGGTGGTTGGGCGGACGAGAATCTCTCAGCCCTACACTCTCCACGAAAGCGGGGTAGGTCCATTGCCCCTCCAGCTTCGGCCTGGCTGGGCTAAAAAAGCCACCGCCCCGATCGGGTGTTCGTCTCCGGACGGAACGAATCGGAATGGGTGCGCCAGACTTAGACGTAGAGCCCGGATCGGCTTGCTACTTGATGTGGGGGCCATGTAAAATTACGCCTGCCTGAGGGGGCAAAGATTCATAGAGCCAAGGGGGGGAACGTGGACAGGCGAGGCTCGCTGCTAGGCGTCGTCCTGCTGCTGACCGTGGTCAGCTGGCTGCTTGTCCCTGGTCAGAGCTCAGCTCAACCCCCTGGGGCACCCAGGGAAGTTCGGATCGGTGTCGTCAGCTTTTTGTCCGGGCCGGCTGCACCTCACTCGGGGATTCCGTCCCGCCAGGGAGCCCAGCTGCTGATCGAAGCTCTCAACGCGGGCGAGGTCCCGCGCCCCTATAACACTCCCGGGATCGGGGGTGTGCCTATCAGGGCCGTATACGTTGATGAGGCAGGCCCGGTGGACAAACAGGTGACTGAGTTCCGGCGGTTGGTCCTCGACGCAAGGGTCAATGTAGTAGTAGGCTACATCTCGAGCGCGAATTGCTTGGCCATCGCTCCGGTAGCGGAGGAGCTGCGAACCCTTACAGTGTTCAGCGTTTGCGGTATCCAGCGCGTGTTCGAAGACGCCGACTACAAGTACGTCTTTAGAACTCGGGCCCACCAGATCATCGATGCGTTAGGCATCGCTCGCTACGTCTTACTGGTGAAGCCTGATCTTAAGACGATTGCGGGCATCAACCAAGACTACGCATGGGGCAGAGACTCGTGGGCAACATTTAAAGAGACTATCTTGCAGCTGAAGCCTGATGTGCGTGTGGTGGCCGAGCTTTGGCCCCCGCTCTTCAGCGGCGAGTATTCAGCGGAGATCGCCAGGCTTCTTGCAGCCAAGCCGGACGTAATCTTTACGAGCTTATGGGGAGGTGACCTAGAAAGCTTTGTGGGACAGGCGACGCCGGTTCGGCTTTTCGAAGAAAGCTTGGTTGCCATGACAGTCGCCGACAACCTGTTGGTCCCCGGTCCCGGGCGCTTCGTACCACGTGGGATCGTTTTCGGCGCACGAGGACTGTACGGGCCTCTGACTCCCGAGACTACTCTGAGTCGGTGGTTTGGAGGGCGGTTTCGGGCGCGGTATGGTTACTTCCCAATCCATGACCCATTCAATTATGCAAATTCGATCTTAGGCGTGAAAGCGGCGTTTGAAAAGGCTATCGCCGCGACGCGACGGTGGCCAACGGTGGAGGAAGTAGTGAGGGCCTTCGAGTATCTGGAATTTGAAGGGGCGGCAGGGCGGATTAGGTTAGCGCTTGGAAACGGCCACCAGGCAGTGGAGCCCGTCGGATTTGGCATTGTGAGGAGTTTTGATCCGACGAAGAGGGAAGTGACACTGGAGCGTGTGATAAGGTTCCGCGTGGAGTGCGTGAATCCACCCGCGGGTGTGAAGAGCCTGGACTGGATCCGCCGAGGGTTTCCTGGTGCCGTGTGCCCATAGTAGGCGGAGAGGGGACGGGGAAACGGGTTCTTTTGCTGGCAGCGGGGCGGAGCGATCCAGTTACGGACTTGGTTGGGCGGGCGGAGCATGACGCAACTCGCGTTAATCGCAGTTGGAGGGCTCTTTTCCGCGTCGTGGCTTTTCTTGGTGTCGCTAGGATTGACCTTAATTTACGGTGTCCTCCGGGTGTTGAACGTGGCTCATGGAAGCCTCTACGCGTTGGGCGCCTATTTGGGAAGCTCAATGGTTCTTGTCGCGCTGGAAAAGGGGCACGGCGTGCCAGTGAGTTACCTCATTCTGTTGGGCGCGGCGCTGCTGGTAGGGCTATCGGTGGGGCCCTTCCTTGAGCGGGTGTTTTTGAGGCGCATCTACCAGAAAGAGGAGGTGTTGGTACTTCTCCTGACATTCGCGATTTTCCTGATGCTGGAGGATGTCATGAAACTGGTTTGGGGGGTGCAGCCTTATGTAGTGAACGCGCCGTACGTTGCGCTGGGGGTAGTAAAGGTGGGGGGCGTGCGTCAGCCCGCATATCCGTTTCTGCTGACGGGCATCGCGGTGACGATGGGTGGGCTGGTTTGGGCGGGCATGGCGCGAACGAGGTTCGGCAAGTTGGTAACTTCTGTGATCGAGGACAGGGAAATTAGCGCGGCGCTGGGGGTGAATGTTCCGCGGATCTTTACGGGTGCTTTCACGGTGGGAGCGGTGCTGGCTGCCCTGGGAGGGGCCTTCACGGCCCCCATGATCTCGGTTGTGCCGGGGGTGGCTGTCGAGGTGATCGTCCTTGGGTTCGCGGTGGTAGCGATCGGCGGACTTGGTAGCATCGAGGGAGCGGCGTTGGGCTCGCTCCTAGTGGGATTCCTACGGTCTGCCTCTGTTCATCTGTTCCCCGAGTTGGACCTCGTGGCCATCTACCTGGTGATGGCGCTTGTACTCTTGTTCCGGCCGCAGGGACTCTTTGGGCGTGCGGAGATGCGGCGGGTCTGATGCAGTGGGCAATTGTGCTGCTGCTGGCGATTGTCGCGCCTTTGCTGCCAGGCTGGACGGTCTTTCTGCTGAGCGTGGCGCTGGCCAAGGCGCTGGTGGTACTGGGAATCGGGCTGCTCATGCGGGGCGGACTAGTCTCCTTCGGACACGGGATGTACTACGCGGCGGGGGCCTACGGCGTGGCGTTCGCTATGAAGTTAATGGGAATCCGGGAGGCTTTGGTGCTGGCCGTACTCGGTCTGGTGGCAGGCGGGCTGCTGGCCTCTGTGCTCGGGATGTTGCTTGCGCGGTATCGAGGGTTGTTTTTCGCGATGCTGAATCTGGCGTTGTCGATGATGGTGTATGGCGCGCTTCTCAAGTTCTACTGGGTCACGGGTGGCACCGACGGTATGGCAGTACGGCAGGCGACGTTCGGAGGATTCGTTCCGCCAGCTGGGTTGCTTCGTGTCGCCTACTTCTACCTGAGTTTGGGAGTCGTGGCCATTGTCGTTTCCATGGCGCACCGGCTGGTGCGCTCACCGATGGGTTATCTGCTGAGAGCGCTACGCGATAACGAGGTGCGAGTGAATTACATGGGTGGATGGGTGGAGCAGACGATCTACCGTGTGTATGTTCTGTCGGGAGGGCTTGCTGGACTAGGGGGAAGCTTGGTGGTGTTGAACGTGGGTCACGCAGTACCTGACTTTGCGTACTGGAGTCAGTCGGGGGAGTTCGTGTTCGTTGCCCTGTTCGGAGGGTATGGGCACGTGCTAGGGCCCCTGAGCGGGTCCATACTCTTCGAGTTCGTGCGCAGTTATGCTTACAAGGTTTCTCCGTACACGTGGCAACTGTTGCTCGGGGCAATGCTGGCGCTAGTGATTCTTTTCCTGCCGGAGGGGCTGTGGAGCTTGGTGGAAAGGCGAATGGCTCGGAGGGACCGATGGGGGTGGTCCTGGAGACCGTCGAGCTGACGAAGTATTTCGGGGTGGTCAAGGCAGCTGACGGCATTAGTGTGCGTGTGGAAGAGGGGGAGCTGGTCGGGATAATTGGGCCGAACGGGTCAGGGAAGACGACGTTCTTAAACCTGATAACAGGGTATGTGCGCCCAGCACGCGGTAGTATCTGGTACAGGGGTAAGGACATCACGGGATTGTCGCCACGAGTGGTGACCCGCATGGGGATTGCACGGTCGTTCCAGATTCCGCAGCTCTACGGGGGCTTGACTGTTTTGGAGAACATGCTCGTGGCGTTGGCGATCCGCGCTGGAAGGAGCGGGGAGTTTTGGCGGCCGTTGCAGGAAGATGCGCGGTTAGAGGAGGCGATGCAAACTCTCAGCGAATTCGGGCTTGAGGGCGCCGCCGCTCAGGGAGTGTCGAGCTTGGCCGAGGGGGAGAGGAAGTTGCTGGACGTGGCCTTGTCCTTCGCACTGAAACCGCGGCTGCTGCTGCTTGACGAGCCGACGAGCGGAGTGAGTGTCAAAGACAAGTTCGAGGTCATGGATAGATTAGTGAGAGTGCTCAAGAGCAGCGGGGTGACGACAGTTTTCGTGGAGCATGACCTGGATGTGGTGATGCGTTATGCGGAGCGGGTGCTCGTGTTCCAAGAGGGAAGAGTGATTGCTGATGGCCCGCCGGGGATTGTGCTGAGCGACGCTGAGGTCAAGAGCGCGATTGTGGGGACAGGCTGAGGATGCTCGAGGCTCGGGGCTTATCGGTCAGGCTGAGTGGGTTCAGCGTGCTTCGGGGGATTAGCTTGGACGTACCTTCAGGGAAGATCGTCGGGCTCGTGGGACGAAACGGAGCAGGTAAGACGACGACGCTGCGGAGTATCATGGGGCTGATCCCGGCTGTGTGTGATCAGCTGACACTTGGTGGTGAAGACCTCTCCGCGCTTCCACCTGAGGGGAGGGCTCGGCGTGGCATCGGCTACATGCCAGAGGACCGGCGGCTGATTAGTGGGCTGACGGCGGAGGAGAACATCCTTGTGCCGGGGTGGGCTCTGGGGCTGACGGATGCCTCGGAACGATTGAGAAGGATTTATAGCTTGATGCCCGCGGTGGAGGCACTGGCTGGGAGAACGGCGGGTCAGCTGAGCGGGGGGCAACAGAAGCTGGTCGCGCTGGCGCGGAGCTTTATGAACGGGAGGCGGGTGCTCTTGCTCGACGAGCCATTTGAAGGGGTGGCCATGGGTCTGGCGCAGAGGATGGCTGAGGCGATTCGGCGTTTCCAGGAGCAGGAGCTGGATCTGGGAGTGCTGGTGGCCGAGTCGGATCTGAAGCGAGCCCGACTGCTGGCGCAAAAAGTTTATATTATCGAACGGGGGGAGATTGTGGGGGAAGAGTGAGCAGGGAGCTGAGTCGAGGGGATTGTTGGCGCTCGGATGGAAGCAGCTTGTCTGACGGGCTTCGGGGCAAACAGCAGGGGAACGTCGAGTCTTATTGAGGGGTCTTAGGGCGATCGGAGGGCGGGTGGACCACTTAGCGGAGGTGAGCTTCCAGATCAGGTAGTAATGCACGGGGTTAGGTTAGAGTGGCCGAGCGGTCAAATGCGATCGCTCGGGCTGAGTCTAAACGGCGGCTTTCACAGGGGGTACTGACAAAAAAGGGGTGGAAATACGAGGGCGGTGTACCCTCCTCCCAGGAAACCTCAGGGTTGGAAGGCCCGGAAAGGAGGAGAGCCACCGGCATGCACGAGCGGACCACGCCAGGGAGCCTGACGTCAAAGGCCCACTTGGGAGGGGTTGCATGATCGGCTCCGGGAGGCGACCCAGAAGCTGCTCCAGGCGGCCCTGGAGGCCGAAGTGACGGAGCTTTTGGGGCGGGTACGGTACCAGCGGCGGGCGACCGTGGACGGGCCGGCTGGGTCGTGGGGCGGCTACGGGAGGCCCCGGAAGCTGCTGACCCCTGTGGGGACGGTGACGCTGCGGCGGCCGCGGGTG
>CAKZTQ010000051.1 GCA_937921735.1 uncultured archaeon | reverse complement strand
CATCTTGTTTATCGCCACGACGAGCTGCCCCACGCCCAGCGTGAAGGCCAGCGCCGCGTGCTCCCGCGTCTGGGGCATGATGCCGTCGTCGGCCGCCACCACGAGCACGGCGGCGTCCGCCTGGCTGGCGCCGGTTATCATGTTCTTGACGAAGTCCCTGTGGCCGGGGGCATCGATGATCGTTATCTCGTTCTTCGACGTCTCAAGCCTTCCGTACGAGATCTCTATCGTCAGCCCCCTCTCTCGCTCCTCCTTGAGCCTGTCCATCACCCAAGCGAACTTGAAGGACCCGGCCTCCTCCCTGAGGTCCTTTTCCGAGATCAGCCCCATCTCGTAAAGCAGCCTGCCCACGAGCGTGGACTTGCCGTGGTCGACGTGGCCGATGAACACTAAATTTATGTGGGGCTTTGCCATCTATGCCACCGCTCAAGCGCTCGCGGGTGGTGCGGAGATGCTTTTGATGTAGTTGCTCAGGTTGGTCGACGCAAGCCTGAGGTCGCGCGAGAGCTTCTCCGAAGCCCTGCGCAGGGGCTCGGTGTAGGCCCGAATTATCTCCGGCTTCTCCCTTTGAAAATCGTACAACTTGTTCGCGATCCTGTCGGCTCGAGAGGCGCATGTCTCGAGCACGTCCAGCACCTGCTGTATCCCGTCGCTGGTCCATGTTCCCCTATCCTCGAGCTTTCTGATGGCGGCTCGAAGATCGGAGGTCAAGTTCTCCGCGTGCCTATGTGCTTTCTCCCCCGTCAGCTCATCGAAGCCGTGCCTGCCCACCAGCATCCACAACCTCTGGCTCAGCAGCCCAGCGTTGGACGCGAGCGAGCCGAGATCGGCGCTGACTATCTTTATCGCCGAATCTATGTTTTCGGGCCCGAGGCGCCGGAGCTCGATGGCGGGCTCTCCCACGTCCATCCAAAGGCTGAAGTCCTCTATCGGTACTCGGGGGGTCTCACTTGAGGGCCTGCTGTATTGAAAGATGATGGCGATCGCAACCAGGGCCGCAGCCGCCGATAGGAGCGCGAGGGGCAAAAGACCCTCGCCCGCCACCGCGGCGGTCGCCAACGCGGCGAGGGCGGCGATAAAGGCGGCGAGTGCGAAGGGGGAGATGCGCATACTACCGCTTCTCAGGTGATTTTACCCTCTCAAAAAGCTTTTTGTGCTCAAGTTTTAATCTCGAGCGAGAGAACGATGAATGGCGGTAGAAGTGAGCTTCGTTTTCCCCACCCATCCGAGGGCGGAGTCGCTGCGCATAAGGGAGCGATTGGTCGATGGTTTCAGGGCTGGCTTGGTGACGCCCGAGGGGCTCGCCGCGCACGGTCGCGGTGAGGCGTTCGACTACATCTTAGGGGAGAGGACGACGGACGAAGCGCGAAGGGCAGCGGAGGCGGCAGCCGCGATGCTATTGCTGGCGGAGCGCCCGGTGATCTCCATCAACGGCAACGTCGCGGCGCTGGTGCCGTCGGAAATGGTCGAGCTCGCGAGGGCGGTGGATGCAAAGCTCGAGGTCAACCTCTTCCACGTCTCCGCTGAGCGAGAGAAGGCGATAGCCGAGCACCTCCTCAAAAACGGGGCGGATGAGGTGTTGGGGGTAGACGAGGAGTTCTCGACCCACATACCCGAGGTGCAGAGCCACAGGCGAAAGGTGGATAAGCGAGGCATAGCGGTGGCGGACGTGGTGCTCGTCCCCCTCGAGGACGGCGATCGCACGGAGGCGCTCAAGCGCTTGGGCAAAAGGGTCATCGCTATCGACCTCAATCCGATGTCAAGGACCGCGCGGGCGGCGGACGTAACCATCGTGGACAACATCGTCAGGGCGGCTCCGCTTATGGTCGAGCTAGCGAGACGTATGTCCGATCTACCGCGTGAGGAACTCGAGAAGGTGGTGGAGGGTTTCGACAACTCGGCCAACTTGCGGGCGACCATCGGCTTGATGCTCAGGAGGCTGGAGGAGCTTTCCGGAGGGCGGTCGCGATGAGGCCTGTGGTGCAAGTAGCGCTGGATGTAGTCGAGGTCGAGCGCGCGATCGAGATAGCTAGGCAAGCCGTGAGGGGGGGCGTGGAGTGGGTCGAGGTTGGTACGCCCTTGATCAAAGCCGCGGGGTTACGAGCGATAAGGCTGCTGAGGCGGGAGTTCCCAGAAAAAACCTTGGTCGCGGACATGAAGACCATGGACGCAGGCGCGCTAGAAGTGGAGATGGCGGTTGGAGCTGGGGCGGATGTGGTCTGCGTACTCGGCGCGGCCGCCGACGCGACGATCTCGGAGGCCGTTGCGGCTGCGAGGAGGAAGGGCGCGAGGGTGCTCGTCGACCTGCTCGCGGTTCCCGATCCTAGGGCCAGAGCCAAGCGAGCCGAGCAGCTCGGCGCGAGCTATATCTGCGTTCATGTGGGCATAGATCAACAGAAGCTCGGGATGGACCCGCTGGGGCAGTTGCGCGCGATCGCGGACGCGGTCGAGGTGCCAATAGCGGTGGCGGGCGGGATAACCGCAAAGACCGCGCCGGCGTTGGTCGAGAGCGGAGCATCAATAATAATCGTCGGTAGCGCCATCACCAAGGCAAAGGATGTCGAGCTCGCGGCGAGGGAGATCGTGGAGGCGATTTCGGGGGCCAAATCACCTCGAGTGTTGCCTTGAAGAGATAAGTTTCGATTCACACCCTCTTAGCTATGGGGCTAAATACTACCTGATAAAAAGTTCTAAGGGATGCTAGGATGGAGGGAAAGAAGGTCACCGCCGCCGCTTTGAAGGAGATGAAGAATAGGGGCGAGAAAATAACGATGATCGCGGCTTACGATTACCCCACCGCTAAGATGGTGGACGGAGCGGGGATAGATGCGATTCTGGTGGGGGATTCGTTGGGCAACGTGATCCTCGGCTACCGCGACACCCTAGCCGTGACGATGGAGGAGGTGATTCATCATTGCAGGGCAGTAGCTAGGGGCGCTAGGAGGGCCTTGGTGATAGGCGACATGCCTTTCCTTTCGTACCAGGCTAGCGTCGAGGATGCCGTGAGGAACGCAGGCCGCTTGATCAAGGAGGGGGGAGCGGAGGCGGTGAAGGTGGAGGGCGGTCGAGGGGTGGCGGACAAGATAAGGGCGATAATTCAAGCCGGCATCCCGGTCATGGGCCACTTGGGCCTAACCCCACAATGGGTTCACCAGCTGGGGGGCTACAGGGTGCAGGGGAGGGACTACGCAGCGGCGCAGGTGATACTCGAGGACGCGAAGATGCTCGATAAGATGGGGGTCTTCAGCATAGTCCTAGAATGCGTGCCGTGGCAGCTCGCGAAGATCATCACCGAGAGGGTGAACGTCCCGACGATAGGCATAGGCGCGGGCCCATACTGCGACGGGCAAGTGCTCGTACTCCACGACTTGTTGGGGATGTCCGTCGGAGAGCTCGCCCCCAAGTTCGTCAAGAGGTATGCTCAGCTGAACGAGATCATCGAGAAGGCCTTGATCAACTTCAGGGACGAGGTCAAGGCGGGGAAGTTTCCCTCCCTCGAGCATGCATATGCGATGAAGGACGAGGATTTCAGAAGGCTCTTAACCCTAGAGAAGCGGATACCCCTCAGCCGCTGGGGAGATGATGAGGCGGAATTTAATTTATGAGCTCGTGGAAAGGCTAGGTGAACCGTACCATCGCACGTTAGGCATAGATCTGAGCCGGCGCGATAGCGGCGAGGTCTTCAAGTGGTTTTTGGCATCCGTGCTGTTTGGCGCGAGGATCTCGGAGACCATCGCCATCAAGACCTACAAGCAACTTGAGCGCGATGGGCTGCTGACGCCCGAGCGAATTTTGGCGCGAGGTTGGTCCAGGCTGGTGGAGAGCTTGGATAAGGGAGGCTATGTGCGCTACGACTACAAGACCGCGGACAAGCTTTTGCTGCTATCGGATGTTCTGCTCAGAAGATACAAGGGGGATTTAAACAAGATGCACGACGAGGCGAGAGACCCGGCCGAGCTAGAGGCGAAGCTGAAGGAGCTCAAAGGGGTAGGCGACGTGACCGCCAATATATTCCTCCGCGAGCTTCGCGGCACATGGCTCAAGGCCAACCCATTGCCGCAGGAACATGTTATCCTCGCGGCAAAAAACCTCGGACTGATCGGGGTCGAAGACAGGGGTAAGGCCCTCGACGAGCTCATGCGCTTATGGCGGGCAAACGCTTTGCCCAACCGAAGCTTCGTCGACTTCGAAGTCGCCCTCCTCCGCTTGGGCAAGTTATACTGTAAGAAATCTCGCTGTAATGTCTGCGCTGTGCGGAAATGGTGTAAGCGGTGACCTTTTAAGGTGCGGAATCTTTTTATCTTCCGCTTCAAGGCACAGATTTAGGGGGTGAATGGAATGGTAACCGAACTCCCGAAGGCAACGGTCCTCAGGATATTTAAGGAAGCTGGTGCTCCTCGGGTCTCCGCGGATGTTGCGGATGCTGTGAACAAGGTAGTGCTCGCGCTGGCGAAGGAAGCCGTGAGGTCCTGCAAGGCAGCTGGTCGAAAGACCGTGACGGCCGACGATATAAAATGTGTGGCGGTTAAATAGGCCGCCAATTTTTTTCTTTTTATTTCAAGCCTAGGCTTGGAAAACAGTTGGGGCCTCAGCTCTTAACTCGCTCTATCTTTCTCCGGCCAAGCGCTTGGATGTACTCCACCTCCACGCCCTCCCTGACCTCGCCCCTTAGGTTCATGGGTATCGGCAACTCGAAGGTCTCGTAAGTCTTTAGGTCCATCAGCTGCGCGTTGTTCCCTATGATCGCGAGCACCTGTGCGCCGCCTCGCTCGATGATGGGAACCTCGATCTTCGCGCTCGTCGGCCTGACCACCGTCCTCTTCTGCCCATCGAAGAGCCCGATGGCATCGATCTTCGCCTTCGCGTGCCCATGTTTTCCGGGCGCCGAGGTGGAGAAGCCCACGATGCGGCAAGGCTCGTCGTCGATTATTACGAAGCGTCCATCTTTGAGTTTTCCGACTTCCACCACTTCCTTGCTCATGGGGCCACCTCTACTACTTCGAGCACCAGCTTTTAATAACTTGCACCCCGCCTGACCCGTAACGTTAAATCCCTCTCATGAAATGAATGATTGGGTTAAATTTGCGGATACTCATAGTGGCTCGCCCAGATCTGCCGGAAGCGGTCGAGCTAGCGAGGGCGATGTTGAAGGCCCTCCCCAAGGAAGAGGTGCTGCTCGAGCGCCAAACCGCCATGAAGCTAGGGAGGCGGGGGATCGCGATCGAGGCGGCGAAGGTCGAGGCGATAGTCACCATAGGCGGCGATGGGACGGTCTTAGCGACCCACCAACGGGCTCCGGAAATTCCAATACTCGGCGTGAACATGGGTGGCATCGGCTTTTTAGCTGACGTACCGCCGGAAAAAGCGCTAGAAGCTGTCCGAAAGCTGTCGGCGGGTCAACTGCCCATACAGGAGCGGGCCCGATTGGCGGCAGTGGTAGGTGGCAGGCGCTTACCCGATGCTCTAAATGAGGTGGTGGTGCGCGCCGCGAGCCCTGGCCGTACCTTGGCGTTCAATGTCCTCGTCGATGACGAAGTGGCGATGAGCGCAAGGGGGGACGGCGTCATCGTCTCGACGCCCACCGGAAGCACCGCGTACGCGCTCGCGGCAGGGGGGCCCATAGTCGACCCTCGCCTCGAGGCGATGGTAGTGGTGCCGATATGTACCTCCCGCCCCCGCGCCTCGCCCCTGGTGGTCCCCATGAGCAGCCACGTCCGCGTGGAGCTCCCGGAGCGCAACAAGGATGCGCTGGCGATAGTAGATGGCCAATTCACCAGCGGAATCAGGGCCGGTAGCGGACTGGAGCTCAAGCGCTCGGAGAGCCCGGCGAGGTTCTTCGCGTGGGCGGACGAGTTTTACCGCAAGGTGAGGGAGAGGTTGTAATTGCCGCGAAAGATTTACGTTTTAGATACTTCAGCGATCATAGCCGGTTTCGCGCCGGGGCTAGCGGACGTGGAGCAGGTGACGGTCCAGAAGGTGCTCGAGGAGGCCAAGTATCTTTGCTCTAAGCTGGAGTTAGAGGCCGCGATCGTAGCTGGGAAGGTGGAAGTGACGGAGCCCTCAAAGTCTTCACTCGCCGAGGTTCGCCTAAAGGTCAGCCAGACGGGCGACAGGGTCTCCGACACCGACGTCGAGCTCCTAGCGTTGGCGTTGGACCTCCGCCGGGCGGGCGAAGAGCCGATGCTCGTGACCGACGACTACGCGATCCAGAACCTCGCTAGGTTGTTGGGCCTTCCCTATCGACGGGTCGCCATGCCTGGAATTACGGAGGTGCTGACGTGGGAGATGGTCTGCTCTGCTTGCGGAAGGGTACATCCCGCGACGGCCACGCAATGCGAGGTCTGCGGCTCACCCCTCGTCAGGAGGCCACGTCGATAACCGCCCGCAGCTTAAACCCCGTCCACAGGATGCCCGCCGCGCCCAAGAGCGCCGTGTACCAAAAGGAGACAAATCGGTCGAGAAGTGCGGCGGAAACCGCGACATCGCCGGGGACGCCCGCGGTTCTGAAGATCAAGGCGTAGAAACCCTCAGCGACGCCTAGCGCCCCCGGCAACGGTATCGCATGGAGGAGTAGACCCACCACGGTGGCCATGCCAATGGCGCCAAAGGATATCGGCTGCCCTAAGGCGATGAACACCACATACATGCGCAGGATATATTGGAGCCAATAGACCACCGACAGCAGGAAGGCAGGGACGACGTGGCGCCCCTTATGCAGGATCGCGAATACCCCTCGGCCGAAGTCCCTCGCGAAGGTCTTGGTCTTGGCCTCCAAGTTCTCGAGACGCTTGAAGCGTTTGGTAAACCATCCGAACCGCTTCACGATCCACTTCGCTAGACCCTCGGCGGCCCCCGGGCGAAGGCACACGTACACGAACGCCGACATAACCACCGCCGCCGCCATTACCACCGCGGCCAGCGAGAGCAGCGCGTAGGTGGGCATCTTCCAAGTTAAGAGGACCGCGGCGAAGGCGGCGAGGGTTATGCCTATAAACGGCAGGGTATCGAGGGCGCGATCCACCGCGACCGTCGCCAGGCCCTCGTCCAGCGGTACGCCGCAGAGGCGCGACAGGGTGTAGGCTCGGAGCGGCTCCCCGCCCAGCCTAGCGCTGGGCACGACGGTGTTCACGAAGACGCTCGAGAGCAGGATTGGAAACATCTTCCCAGTTCTTACTCGTAGGTCGAGGGCTGAAATGATGATCTTCCACTTCACGAGCAGTACGAGGAGGGCAAATGTTTGAATGACAAAAGCTAAGGAATAAACCGCTACATCTGCCCTAGCCATTACCCCGGCGATCTCTTCCATGCCAGTTAGCGCGATCAAGGCGATGACGATCGCGATGCCGAGCGGGAAAAGGGGCACAATTTTCTTCAACGTTGATTTTTTGTCCTTCATCTTTCGCACGGCCCTTTGGGGAGTCGCAAAGCCCTGCAACTTTAAATAGCCAACTTAATAAAACACACTCGGTGAACCTTTGCGCGAACTCGCGGGAGTGGGGTTTATCTCCTTCGCCGCCAGCAAGGAGAGGGCAGCGTTTGACATATTGAGGGAGCTTGCCGGGGCCGTCGCGGACATAGTTAAAAAGTTCGAAGGATTGGTCGTCGCGTTCTCGGAAGGGGATATGAAAAAGGTGCAGAAACTCGGTGAGGAGCTCGACTGCCTAGAATCGGAAGCGGACGGAGTACGGAGAAAATTTGAGTGCAGCCTGTCGAAGGGGGCTTTCCTTCCCATATTCAGGGGGGACTTGGGCAGGTTGGCCGAGCAAGTGGATGATGTCGCCGATGTGGCTCAAGAGGCCTCGAGGGCCATCCGATGGAGGGAGGAACTATCGAAGGCATTGGCTCGAGCTGAGAAGAAGAAGGCCGAACTAAAGGCGATCAGAAAGGGCTTGGTGGATCTTGCTGGGATTTCCGTCAGGACCGTCCAAGCCCTGAAAGAATCCATCGATGTCATGATCTCAAACATCGATGCCTCCATCTTGAGGGCCAGGGAGATCGAGAGGTTCGAACATGAATCCGACTTGCTGGAGGAGAAACTGATAAAGCTAGTATATCGCTACGAGAAAATGTTGGACTTGGGCAGCATGTTGCAGCTCAAGGACATTATCGAAAAGATCGGGGAGATCTCGGATCACGCGGAGGATGCGGGTGATATAATAATGGCGATAAGCTTCACGTTGAGGGCTTAGCCACTCTTCGGCTTTTCACAAAGTCGAACGCCTCTATCGCAATCACGAGTGCCCAAATGAACAGGATTCCGGACCTTGGATCGAAGAGCCATCCCATCAGCAACCCCGCGAGGGCGATCAGGATATATAAAATCTGCCATGACTCGACCATACTCCCACCTACACGATTATTGTCACCGACGCCAAACAGAAGGCCAAGAGCATGGATGCGATGGGCGTCGCGATCCAGGCTATGAGTATTTCGCCCAACCTACGCCTGCTGATGGCCGCGATACCCCCAACGAGTCCCGCGCCCACCACTCCCCCAACTATAGCATGCGACGTCGAGACGGGCAATCCCCATTGGGTGAAAAGGTGGATGGTCAAGGCGGCCCCGAACTGCGCCACGAAGGCGCTCATGGGCCCCAACGAGGTTATTTCGGCGCCCACGGTTTGTATGACCCGTCGGCTATAGGTGAGCGATCCGATGAATACCCCCACGCCACCGAGCAGGGCGAGCAGTTGCACCGAGCTAGATGTTCCTCCACCACATCCAGCGGCATATGCCATGCCCATCGCCGTACCCACGCCGTTTGCCCCTATCACGTATGCGACATAACATCCGCTGGCGATCACCGCCGCCGCGAAGATCAAGTTCAATTTTTCCGGCGCCTTCACCCTCTTCAGCGGCACCTCGAAGACGCGGTATAACACGAAGGCGAAGAACGCTGCAGCTAAGGGAGTTAAAACCCAGCTCCAAAGTATGATCAAGAACTTCCACCAGTTGACGTGCGCCGTCACGTTAGAAAACATCCCGATCGCCACCCCTGCCCCAGCCAGCGCCCCGATTATAGCTTGATGGGTGGAAATCGGGAACCCAAGCCTGGTCTGTAGAGTAACCACGAATCCAGCGCACAGGAGCGCGATGGCGGCTGCCCAAGGCAAGATGGAAAATGGTGAGACGGATGGGTCGGCGCCGGTGACTATCTGCTCGCCCACCGGTTTCATCAACTTATAACCTTCTAAGGCGGCGCCGAGCAGGACGAACAACATCGCGATGGAAACTGCTCTACGAAAGGATAGCACCCGCCCGCCCACGGCGGTTCCGATGGCGTTCGCAGCGTCGTTAGCGCCGATGTTCCACGCGATGTAAAAGCTGGCGAGGAGCACGGCTAACGCTGTAAGCTCGATCATGGCATGGCACCTGACTCGAAATTTGCGGCGGGCGAGCTATAAAGTCTTTTGCGATTAGAGCTCGACTATCTCCGACCGAAGCGCGGCTAGATCGAGCAGGGCTATGGTCTGACGACCGCTGAGGTAGCCGCAGACCTCGCCGGGGTTTACGATGAGCGTTTGCCCCTCGACGATTTTGGCCTCGTGGGTATGACCGCGCACCACCACGTCGAACTCCCCGCCCTTCACGAGCGCGTCGACTAGGGCTTCGTTAGTGCCGTGCAGAAGGGCCATCCTGCGGCCTGCAAGCTCCAGAACGGCGAAGTCCCCGAGCAACTCCGCACCGATCTCGCCGAATTTAACGCGCAACAGCTCCTTGTCGCCATCGTTGTTTCCCCAAACGATGTATAGTTTTGCCCTCAAGCCTCGAAACTCCCTCGCGGTGAAAGGCGACACGAGGTCGCCGGCGTGGAGGACGTATTCGACGCTAGTCCTGTTGAAGAGATCTACCGCCTTCCTTATGGCGTCCAGCCTGTCGTGCGTATCCGACATCAATCCGATTTTCACACCATCACCACCCTGAAATGGGGTGGAGGACTTTTGTGTCTTTCCAATCAAAAAGACATATAAATGCCTGCGTCGTAGGCTATCTTACCAAGGAGGCAAACGATGAATAGAAGGGAATTGGGCATAGCTACCGGTGCCGTTGTTGTGATAGCGCTGATCATTGTGGCCATAATCGCAGGGGCCGTTTACCTGACTACTAGGCCCAAGGAGGAAAAGCCACCCAAGGAGGTTCTCCGGATCGGTTTCCCCATAACTACTTTGGTCGAGGAACCTTGGGTCGGCGTGATACACAAGGCCTTACTGAAGGCGCAGAGCGAGTACGGGATCGTATACGAATGGACGGATGAAATCGGTTACGCCGACCTCCCGCGGGTACTCAGGGAATGGGCGCCTAAATACGACATAATTTTCAGCGACGTGTTTGGATGCGAGGCATCGGCCCGTGTCTCTGCGAAGGATTTCCCGAACGTGCAGTTCGTGATGGGCTCAGGTCTCGGTCCAGTTGAGCCGAATGTGGCGGTCTTCGACGATTGGATCCACGAGCCAGCGTTCATCATTGGAATTATCGCCGGCACCCTGACCGAGAGCAATGTGATAGGCGTGGTCGGCGGAGTTCCGATACCCGAGGTGAACAGGCTCGTCAACGCCTACATCCAAGGGGCGAAGTTGGTGAACCCAAACGTAAAGGTGAAGGTCAGCTTCCTCGGCGAGTGGTTCGATCCTCCCAGGGTAAAGGAACTCGCGTTGGCCCAGATTAGAGCGGGTGCGGACGTGATGTATGCCGAGCGATACGGAGTCCACGACGCCGCGCTCGAGGTGTTAACTACGGAGAACAAGGTGATCCCGCTTTTCGGCAACCTGTTGGATCAATGGGAGCTAGCTCCGGAGCTTGTCATCACGGGTCCGGAGTGGGACATGTGGCCGCTCGTGAAGTACGTGATAGAGACCTTTGAGGAGAGGGGCCGAAAGCCCTTCGCGATGGACTTGGCGGAGTGGACGATGATGGGCAAGGGCGGCGCCAAACTTGCCGGTTACCCGGGTTGGCACAATTATGGGACGAGGCTACATCCAGCCATCGTTCAGAAACTCAACAAAACGTATACCGTAACACTGACCCCACCATATGTGGCGGAGGACATGGTCATCAGGGGGAACATGCACGACATCTGCGGAAAGATCATAGATGAGATCTTGGCTGGAAGGATCAGGGCCCCAATAGACGAGACGGTGCCGGTATCGGATTAGGCGATGAGTTTGGGGGGACCTCCCCCTTTTTATTTTTTAAGCTCGTCAGGCATCATGGGCCTCGGTGAGACAGTGAAGGAAATGCCAATTGTCGTGATGAAGGGCATCACTAAACGTTTTCCGGGAGTAGTTGCGAATGACAACATCGATCTCGAGATCAGGAAGGGGGAAATTCACGCTTTGCTCGGTGAGAACGGTGCCGGGAAGACAACTTTGATGAACATACTCTATGGGCTCTATACGCCAGACGCGGGCGAGATCTACGTTCGTGGCAAAAGGGTGACTATAAGATCGCCGAGGGATGCGGTGGATCTTAAGATAGGCATGATCCACCAGCACTTCGTCTTAGTCCCACCATTCACCGTGACTCAAAACATCATCCTCGGGATGAAGTTTCCTAGGGGAATACTCAACTTGGAGGAGGCAGAGAAGAAAGTCGCTGAGATATCACAGAAGTACGGGATCAAGGTCGATCCCCACGCACAGATATGGCAGCTTTCGGTAGGGGAGCAGCAGAGGGTTGAAATACTCAAGGCCTTGTTTAGGGGCGCCGAGATCTTGATCTTGGACGAGCCCACCGCCGTCCTCACCCCTCAGGAGACAAAGGAGCTTTTTAAAACCCTTAGATCCCTCGCCAAAGCGGGATGCGCCATAATTTTCATCAGCCACAAGCTAGATGAAGTTATGGAGATAAGCGATAGGGTAACCGTGCTTAGGAATGGGAAAGTTGTCGCGACAAAGAAAACGAGCGCTACCAACAAAAGGGAATTGGCCAAGTTGATGGTGGGACGAGAGGTCGTTTTCAGGCTCAGGAAGGCGAGAGCTAAGATCGGCAGGCCAGCTCTGCAGGTCGAGGATCTTCATGCCTTGAGCGACCGCGGCCTACCCGCGCTCAAGGGCGTCTCCTTCTCCGTGCACGAGGGGGAGATCCTGGGGATAGCTGGGGTCTCAGGCAATGGGCAGAGGGAGTTGGCAGAGGTGATCGCGGGCGTTCGAAAGGCGACCTCCGGTAAGGTATTGATCTTCGGGCAAGACGTGACCAACCGTTCGCCCAAGGAAATAATCGATTTGGGCGTGGGCCGCATCCCCGAGGACAGGCTCCAAATGGGATTGATCACTGATCTCACCGTAGCCGAGAATCTCGTCTCCGAGGTCCATGAAAAATTTTCCGATAAGTTCTTTTTCCTGCCAGCCGGTATCTTCCTCGATCACGCTCAAATCAACAATTACGCGGAGAAGTTGATATCCGAGTACAAGATAGTGACTCCCAGTCGAGATGCTCTGACAAAGACCTTATCTGGCGGTAATCTACAGAAACTGATATTGGCCCGCGTGCTCGCTCAAAATCCCAAGATTTTGATAGCTTCTCAGCCCACGCGCGGGCTGGATGTGGGAGCAACCGAATATATCCGTAGAAAGTTGCTCGAGCAGAAGAAAAAGGGCGCAGCCATTTTGCTCATCTCGGAAGACTTGGGGGAGATATTGATGCTGAGCGATCGAATAGCGGTAATTTACGAGGGGAAGATCATGGGCATACTCCCAGCGGCAAAGGCGAAGATAGAGGAGCTAGGGCTTATGATGGCCGGGACGCCGCTGAGCAAAATCAGGGGAGGGAGGAAATAATGCCTCCGCAGCTTAAAGCGAAGATCGGGCTCCCAAAGTTTAGAATCGAGAAGAGACCACCCCCACCACTTCTGACGAGGGTCAAGTGGTACGTCTTATCAGTGGTGATCTCTTTGATAATCGGGGCGATCCTCATACTTTCGGCGGGGGTAAACCCAGCCATTGCATATTATCACCTATTTTCTGGAGCCTTGGGCGGAAAGCTTGCCTTAACCGAGACCTTGTGGAGGTTCACTCCCCTCCTGCTCACGGGTACCGCCGTCGCCGTCGCCTTCACCTGCAAGTTCTGGAACATCGGCGCGGAGGGCCAAATGCTTGCGGGCGCTACGCTTGCGGCATACTTCGGGGTTACTTTCGTCGGGTTGCCCTCGTGGGTGCTGATCCCGTTGGTGACGGTCGCTGGCTTCCTAGCCGGGGCCGCGTGGGCGGCAATACCGGCGATACTGAGGGCGAAGTTCGGGGCTGACGATGTGGTGACCACGCTCCTCGGCAACTGGATAATGTTATACTTTGTGGGAGCTTTGGTGGAGGGCCCGTGGAGGGATCCTTACTCACTATGGCCTGAGTCCCCCGCGATCGCCTCGGCAGCTCGGTTTCCCACTTTGATACCCGGATATCGGATCCATATTGGCCTCATAATAGCCGTCTTAATTTCCCTGCTCTTCCTTCTGATAATGCGTAGGAGCATCTGGGGCTACCAGCTAAAGGCGGTGGGCGCGAATCCAAGGGCAGCGGGCTTCGCTGGGATAAACGTCGGCAGGGTCCTCATAACTGCTGCCATCCTCAGCGGCGGGATAGCTGGCATAGCGGGGGTAAACGAGCTCTGCGGAACGCATTTCCACCTCAAGGGCATAGCGATGGGAGCGGTCGGGGAGCTGTCTTGGGGCTACGGCTACGCGGGCGTTTTCATAGCCATGCTTGGCGGATTGCACCCCCTTGGCGTGATGCTCGCAGCGTTTTTCATGGCGATAATGATCAACGGCTCGCAGGCGATGTACCGTGCCACTGGGGTCTACTCGCCTTTCTGGAGGGTGATGCAAGGCGTGATAATGATTTGCTTGTTGATCGGCATTTTCATGATTAACTACAGGGTGAGGAGGGTGAGGGAATGATCGGGGAGGTAATCACCGCAACGTTCATCATCAGCTTTTTGGCGGCCACCCTTCGAATGGCCGTGCCGCTCCTCTTCGGTACCATAGGCGAGGCCTTCGCCGAGCGTTCGGGCATCCTTAACTTGGGCATAGAGGGGATGATGTTGATGGGCGCCAGCGTGGCCTTCACGACGACCTTTTACACCGGTAGCCTATGGCTGGGCGTGGGGGTAGCAGCGCTGGTGGGCATCCTGCTGGGGCTGCTCATGGCCTTCCTAACTGTTACGATGGGGGCCCAGCAGCACGTCTCGGGCTTGGGCGTGTTTTTCCTTGGCATGGGGTTGAGCTTTTACTTGTATCGAATCTTCGTGGGCGAGCTCGGAGGTGTCCCACCGACGGTGACACCTTTCCGCCCGATTTACATTCCGCTGCTCGGCGATATCCCAGTCCTGGGACCGATCTTGTTCCAGCAGTACGTATTGGTATACATCGCCCTGTTGCTAGTTCCCATAGCCGCGTTTATCTTTGACAGGACCACGCTTGGACTTCAGATAACCGCGGTAGGGCAAAACCCTAAGGCAGCGGATACGGCAGGCATAAACGTTTTCCGCATCCGGTATCTTTGCCTGATGGTGGCCGGGGCCCTATCCGCGATAGGGGGAGCTTGGTTCTCCATAGCCCAGAGCAGCATGTTCTTGCCACTGATGACCGCGGGCCGGGGGTGGGTTTGCATCGCACTGGTCGTCTTCGGCAATTGGATGCCCTATCGGATCCTCATTGGAGCATTGCTGTTCGGGGGAATAGATGCGCTCCAGACGTCTCTGCAAGCCGTGGGAGTGGCGTTTCCGTATAGGATCCTCCAGATGTTGCCATACATATTCACCATAATAGTCCTGGTCGCGGTGGCTAGGAGGGCAACGTATCCTGCTGCTTTGCTTAAGCCCTACAGGAGGGAAGAGTAAAAGCTCAAGGGCTCAATAGACCGTTACTTTTCCATCCAGGATCATCCGAAGGGTCGGCGCATGTTTGATCTGCACGCGATAGGTCGCTGGCCTCAATCCCGATCCGAGCAATATCTCCACGCCCTCCTCGATATCGGCTGGTCCCGGCGTCCATATTATCGGCGGGTTTACGCGCTCGTCGAAGAGTAGGTATTCCCAATCCCCTTTCGGGATGTTCCCCTTTACCACCTGCAGGAAGACGGATCCATCGCGCGAGACGAGGGATACCTCAAGAGATGGTGGAGCGCCGGCGCCGGTCACATAATAGGCGATCCAAGTGATCATAACGAACGCCACCATCGCCGATAAGATGTATTCCGCTATGCCCCTGGCTGTTTTTTCCTTCACCGGTCCCATTTGTTCACGTCCTAGCTGTTGTGAGACTCTTGGCATAAATGTTTATCCTCGGTCGCGACGGCTTTGATGAACTCCAGCACAATTTGCCCGACCCTCTCAACGTTTTCGATCTCAATTCTTTCAGGAAGGTCGTCTGCGGTGTGTAAGTACTCGTAGCGACGTATGTGGGCGTTGGGCAGACCCGTTACCCTCGAAATCAAGCGTTCGAGCTTACTCGCCCCAACCTTGTCCACGCTGATCGTCGTCGCTTTGAAGCCCGAGCGAAGGAGAGGGATATGGTCGTGCGATGCGAGGACGGACCACATCGGGAAGAGTTTCAGCTTCAGCCTCCGCGCACAAGCGATGAGGGCTAGGTTGACTTCCGGCGAGGTCCTCCATCTCCTGAGGGCACCGTTGCCCTCCACGAAGTGGATCCTCGAACCCACGCCCACGGAATCGAGGTTGAGTGCCACGCCGTCCCGCATGGTTGCGGCGAGCGCGCGAGAGCCCTGTAGGCCTTCCTCCTCCGCACCCGTAGCAACGAACACGAGCTCGGCCTCGCCTGGACGATCCTCCGCCGCGACCCGCGCGACCTCCAGCATGACCGCCACACCCGAGGCGTTGTCATTGGCGCCCGGGGAGGCGCGTCGGCTCGAGCTAGAGATGAGCATGCCTACGTGAGATGGTAGCAAGATCGCCGCCAAGCAGGTCCAAGCGACCCACCAGCTCGATAATATGCCCAGCGCTCGCGCGATCGAGCATGCGACAAAGGCCCAGAGCGAGGGCGCTGACGTCAACCAGATGAAGATGTTCAGGCTCCGGCTCCTAGTACACCTAGCCGAGTCGTAGTGCGCGCATATCAGTATGCGCGTCCTCGGATTTTCCGCATTCAAGGTCGCGATCACGTTTTGGCTCCTATGCCTCGGCAAGGCCTTGGGCAGGAGCCGGGGGAGGAGGAGCGCGCCGATGAGCGCTAGGAGGGATGCGTTGGGGGAAAGAAACAGCGATGCGAAGAAGGCGGCGAGGATGCAGCATGCCTTTACCCTTGAGCGGGCAAGCTTGTCGACGAACTCAAATCTCGATGTCTCCACTTTGTAGCCGTAAGCCTTGAACTGCTCCTTGATGTACTCGGCCGCGAGCTCTTCGCCTCTGGTGCCAGCGAGGCGAGGTCCTATTTCGTACGCGAGCTTATCTATGTGCTCGAACGCCCGGCGAGCCTCGAAGCCAGCCATCTAAACCCGCGGTTTTAATTAAGCGCTCCGCCTTAAATCGTGGACGGGCATCCGCTTGGTCTATGCGGTCTTCGGCAAGAGCTTGGACGAGGTGCTCCGCTCATACGGGTACAGCTCGCCCCCTCGCGTCAGCCCCAGGTTCAGGGGTTGGCGCTACCGCGAACGCCCCGTGAAGCCACCCGTGGGCGGGTACCTGCCGGTCAGCGCCGTGGCCAGCGAGTTCTGCCCCACGTCGCGCGACATCTACCTACGCTACGTGGAAGGCTTCGAGGCGCCGGTGAGTCTACCCATGGTAAGGGGCACGCTTTATCATGCCACACTGGAGGCGGTGGTCACGTGGGCGAAGAGGTTGATCTACGAAGGCCTAACTCTTGGGTCCGAGCTCTCGAGAGCGCTGGCGGACTGCGCGGTCGAGGCCGTTGAGGGATTGCTCGTGGAGAGACAAGGACTGATCGAGGAGGCAAGGGTTGGGGATGACGAGCTCGAGCAAGTGAAGCGGAACATGCTCAAGCTCTGGGACTTCGAGGCAGGCCAGATCGCGGCGGCTGTCACCTCGATCTTCTCCCGCTCGCCGCACATAGGCGTCGACAGCCTAGTGGCGCACGCGATCCCGCTGACGATGGAGCACAGGATCGACGGCTCCAAGGTGGGGCTCAGCAAGCAGCTAAGCATAGACGCCTTTCAGGCGGTCCACACGATGGTGATGGAGATGAAGACTGGCAAGGAGCAAGCATACCACAGGCTCACGCTCGCGGGTTATGCCCTAGCCTTCGAGAGCGCTTTTGAGCGACGGGTGGACTTCGGGATGCTAGCCTACATTAGATTTCCCGAGGATCGTCCCGCGCCCCTCGTCGTGAGGCGCGTCCGCCAGATAGACGATGAGCTGAGGCTTCAATTCCTTCGGGCGCGCGATAGGAAACTAGCGATAGTCGCACGGCAACGCGACCCTGGCCTGCCGGAGCGATGTCCCAGCACCTGCGGCTACTTCAAGATATGTAGGGGCTGAAAATCTTAATTAGCTCGAGCTTATGACCTCATAATTGCGGGGGTAGCCAAGCCTGGTTAAAGGCGTCAGACTCAAGATCTGATCCCGAAGGGGTTCGTGGGTTCGAATCCCACCCCCCGCACTAATTTACTAGTAATAAAACTTGAATGTTGTTTATCTTTGTGGTGTTGGTTTGTGAAGCCTGATAGGGGTAAGACGCGTACCATTAAGGATCGTGCCATTTACGTTTATTTGCCTTCTTTAGAGATGGTTGAGGATTGGAGGCGGCGGGCTGAGGGGGCCGGTGTTTCGATTTCAAAATTTGTTGTTGAGCGGGTTGAGGATTCTATTAGGCGTGAGGAGGGCGAGGAGGGCTA
>CAKZTQ010000050.1 GCA_937921735.1 uncultured archaeon | reverse complement strand
ATGACGGCGACTTTCTCAGGTGGAGTTGCCTCCGCGAAGGGTATGATGCTCAGAACAAAAATGGACAATAAGATTACAGCTAAAACTTTTTTAACTCCCTGTCTGTCTTCAATTTTTAAATTTTCCATGTTCACGATATTACCCGCTCATTATTTAAACCTTACTAGCCTTGCAAGCGGGAAGCCTAGAGGACTTAGAAAGGTTTGTCAGCTCCCTGAATCATCAGTCAACATTCCTCCAAGCTTTACGCTGCAATTCTACAGACTTAAACTCTGACATATGCGAGATAAACGTTTAACAAGCCTTTGGACACTGGCCACTTTCGCCTAACCCTCTCCCTTAAGCGTTTACATACCTACTGTTTTAAAAGTGCTTCAGGCGACATTGTTTCGGAATGGCTGGCGGGTGTGAGCTTGAGGATGTTGAGGGGGTTGGCCCGGCTACGGCGAAAAAGCTTAGAGAGGCAGGGTTTGCAACCGTTGAAGCCCTGGCTGTTGCTACGGCTTTCGAGCTTACAGAAGCGACGGGAATAGGCTATGATGTTGCCCTTAAGATCTCTCAGAGGGCTAGGGAGCTCGTCAGGATAAACCTGGTCACCGCGGACGAGGTGTATAAGAGGAGGCAGCTCGCCCAGAAGATCACGACGGGCAGCAGAGCCCTGGACGGCCTTCTCGGGGGAGGAGTCGAAACCCAGGCTATAACCGAGCTGGTTGGAGAGTTTGGAACGGGTAAGACTCAGCTCTGCCACACGCTAAGCGTGACCGTGCAGCTGCCGAAGGATAAGAACGGCCTTGAAGCAAACGCCCTCTACATCGACACCGAGGGAACCTTCAGGCCCGAGAGGATAGTGCAGATCGCTAGGAGGCATGGCCTCGAGGCTGAGAAGGCTCTTAAGAACATCGTTTACGCCAGGGTTTACAGCAGTGACCACCAGGTCCTTCTCGTAGACAAGGCCTGGGAGGTCTGCGGGGATAATAACATTAGGCTGATAGTCGTCGACTCTTTGACGAGCCTCTTCAGGGGGGAATACCTTGGGAGGGAGGCTTTAGCCCTTAGGCAGCAGAGGCTTAACGCTCATGTTCACAAGCTTCTCAAGCTTGCCGAAGCCCTCAACCTGGCCGTCGTCGTAACCAACCAGGTTGTCGCGAATCCTGGCCAGTTCTTCGGAGACCCGAATAAGCCAGCAGGCGGAAACGTTGTCGCGCACGCCTGCACATACCGTGTCTACCTGAGGAGGGGCAAGGAGAAAACCAGGGTGGCTTACATGATGGATGCTCCCCACCTTCCCTACGGCGAGGCAAGCTTCCTCATCGGGGAGGGCGGTGTATATGATGCTCCAGGAGCAGGTTAAACGATACTATGAGAACACTTCACCACCCTCGCTGGAGCCCTGGAGCCTCTGGCGGAAGCACATAAGGATCGTTACGCACGATAAGATGGTCATAAAGCTCAACGCGTTGAGGAGCAGGGTTAACGAGAAGGCTCTCTGGAAGCTTTGCCGCAAACATGCCCCCACCCATGTCTACATGAGCGTCCTCAACTACCTTTTCCCCGAGAGGGTTGGGCTGAAGAGCAGAGCAAAGTATGCCTACCCTGTTGGCGGAGAGTACGTTGTCGACGTTGACAACTATCTTTTCAGGGGTATTGAAACGCATGAGCATCCCCGCACATGGATATGCATCGCATGCCTGGGGGTCGCTAGGAAATACACTATTCGCCTGGCTGAGCTCGTCGAGGAGAACTATGAGAGCATCGTGATTGTCTTCAGCGGGGCGAGGGGCTTCCACATTCACGTCCTAGACTTCAACGTCAGGGATTGGACCCGTTATAATGAGCATGACCCTGTTAAGAGCCACGAGGCCGCAAGGTTGAGATACACTCTCCACCTTGCTAGGCAGCTCGACGCGAGGTTCGACGAGCCCCATTTCACACTCTCCGTCGACCCCATGAGGATAATCTCAGTACCCCAAACGTTGAACGCCTCAACGGGGCTTGTCTGCAGGCTCATTGGAAGCAGGGTGGATTTGGAGAGGAAGAGCGTCTCGAGAATCCTGGATGAGGCGAACCCCTCCCTAACGATATGGGGAGGGTTTTCACAGTTACCCCTGAGCGTCAAGCGATGATCTCATGCGCTAAAAACAGGGCTGTCGGAGGCCCGGGGTAACCCTGTGAGGACAGCCCTAGCGTCGCAAGAAAGGCATTCTGGAAAGCCTTATCTTAAGCCTATGCGTTTCCCATTTATGGGTGGGCATGGCTGGAGACGCATGTTTTCAGCAATGTTATTCTCAGCGTTTCTCACGCTTCTCCTTTTCGCGAGTTTAAGCTCTCCGTTCAACAGGCCATTAACCTCCGCAGCCCCTTCATCGTACTCTTGGACTGGCTTGAAAACAGATACCGTGGCGATAAGCTACTCGATTAACGAGGAAATATGGTACGGTGGAACAGGTTATCTTCACATAGACGCCAGAGCTGGGCAGGGTAAGTATAGTGATGCGAGGTCGACGACCGCGAGGATAAACATACCCGACGGTTTATCAGCAATGGTCTACGTTTGCGGAGATGACCGGAACCCTGTTCCCAACGGCTGGACTGTTGAAGAAAAATACCTTAGGCTTGAGGTTGATGGAAACAAGGTCTACGAGCTTAGCAAGGAATACTGGTGGGCATGCTGCTACTCTAAGGCCGCTGTCCTAGGCCAGGGGACGCACGAGGTTAAGCTTACCATAGGTATTACTGTTAAGGTTTCCTCATGCTTCGAGGAGCGCGACCTGCATTACGCTGCGATGGACATCAGGCTCGAGGGAGGCGAGACAGTAACGGCTGAAACCCATTCTGCGGAGGCAACCCCTGATGGAAACGTTACGCACGTCTTCACCTTCACGCTTCCCCAAGCAACGGGCGTGAGAAACATGAGCTGGAAGGCAAGGTGGAACGGGCTTGAGAAAACTGGATGTGGAGCCCCAAGTAGCGTTCAGAGCGCGCGCGCTAAACAGAGGGTTCTAGAAACATTCGAGAACTTCGACGTTGGAAGAACTATAGCGAGGCACCCGTTTGAAACCATAGGGGGTTTCCTAGTGGGGTTTAGCACCGCCACGGTGTTAACAGCCTTGTCCCTAGCCTTCCCGGGCGTTGGGACCGCTATTGCCATAGCGGGCTTAGCCCTGAGTAGCATAAATGCGATCTCAGTGTACGCGAAGACTAGAAGCCTTACGGAAGCTTTGACCTACAACCCGCTTGGAATCGTCGTCGCGCCGATAAGGGCCTTAACAGACCCGACGATGGATGATAGTGCTAGAGCGTCGATAATAGGCGCTATGATAGGGGCTCCCCTCGGCATGTTCGTGGGGAGGGAGATAGC
>CAKZTQ010000049.1 GCA_937921735.1 uncultured archaeon | reverse complement strand
GGGGAAGGGGGGAAAGGAGCGGGTGGTGGTCCTCTCCCCCACGGCCCAGCGGGCCCTCCACCAGTGGCTCAAGCACCGGAACCTGGAGGGCCACCCCACGAGCCCCTACATCTGGAGCCACACCTCGGGGCCCAACCGGGGGAAGCCCTTCTCCGCCCGGGCGGTGGAGGCCATGGTGAAGCGGGTGGCGAGGCGGGCGGGGCTCAAGGACTGGCGGCGCATCACCCCCCACAAGCTTCGGCACTCCTACGCCAGCGCCCTGGTGGAGGCGGGGCGGGGGATAGACGAGGTGAAGGAGCTTCTGGGCCACAGCTCCATCAGCACCACCCAGGTCTACGTGCACGTCTCCCGCAAGCGCCTGGAGGAGGCCGCCCGGGCGCTGCCAGAAGTGACCTTTTTAGATTGAAAATAGGGAATGCTGGGCAGAGGCAATGGGTAGTTGACTTAACCGCCATTCATCAAGCTTGGCTAGCCAATCTAATGGAATCCTAAAGCGCGCTCTGCCTTCTGCAACATCTTTTCTCTTTTTGTCGTCCTTGCCTCTCCGGAAAGGGATCACTTTGAGATGCTCGGAGTAATGAGGTTGGGGACCTAGCAATAAGATGCCGTTAGGCACAAGGGCGATTTTAAGCTGGCTAAGTTGCTGACTGTGCTCTTTTTGCTCGTATATAACTTTGACAAAGGTGGTGATTTGAGGGATAATTTTTCCCCTAAAGGGCACAAGGGGAGGCAAGGCGGGATATACATCGTCTGGCTCCTTCTTTTTGCTTTTGCCTACTTTGAGAGGTAAGCTAACAAACATGCTTCTTCTTTGGGTTTCTTCTAAATCGGGAAAGCCAGTAACTTGGTTGGTTGAAACCACGAGTTCTTTGGGATTGTCTCTTGGCCCAGTAGCTTTTATATCTAGATGCAAAACGCAAATTTCCCCTTCTGGGGCTAGTACCCAGCGATAATCTCCACCATGGGGTAGCCCAATCGGACCCAAAAACCCTTTTGTTCCTAGCATTTCCAGCAATCCGGCCAATAGCGATATTCCTACGATTTTTTCCGCTGCGTCTCCGAAGGGGATGTTGTCACCTTTGGGATTTTTGCCCCGTTGTTTTGGGGCATAATACTGCCAAAGTGGGTAGAGCTCTTCAAAACCATAACAAATAGCTTCTTCCATTAAAGAATATTTGCTTTGCGCAACTTCTTTAATGAGTAAGGCTACCCTCTTCTCCACGTTGATTAGCTCCGCAGGGTTAAAATGGAGCCTTTCGCATTCCTTTAAAACATGAGATAGCACGTTCATTGCGTACCTAAAAAAGTGGCTGCAAGAGGCTTTCTTCCTTCGAGTCAAGTAGTTGATGCCGCGACATCTCTGCTTCGATGTTCTTTTTCGCCAGTTCAAAGTAGTGGGGCATGATCTCAATCCCAATGAATCTACGCCCCGTTTTAATGGCTGCTACTGCTGTGGTCCCGCTTCCAAGAAATGGATCCAGGATAATGTCTTCTGGGTTAGAGAGAAGGCGTATCAAACGCATGGGAAGTTCTAGCGGGAATTTTGCTTCATGGTCATCGTTTGCCCGTACTGAACGTATGTACCACACACCTCTAGAACCCCAGGCCGCCCACTCGCTTTTGTCTAGTTTTTCCCTATCCACGGTTGTCGGCCCCGGTTTCCAGAGAATGTAGATGTACTCGAACTCGTCCACAGATTTGTAAGAGGAACTGTGCCATTGGCAGTTTGCCCACGCAGGGTCCTTTACCCATACACGTCTATCGTAGAGGTAGAAGCCTGCTGCTTCGGCCCATTGTTCTATGAGCCCACCCACGAGCTTGACCTTCGTTTGTGTGGCGTACTTTCCACCTCTAATATTGTTACCCTTTAGCCTTCTTTCTATGGTTTGTTCACTGCAGCCAAAGTACTCAGCTAATTTGTATTTATTCCAATCAGGGTGCTGCTGTAGAACTTCCAGAATCTTTTCCCTTGTTACGTCTTTCCTCTTTTTTCGTGAGACAAGATCGGCTTGGAATCGTGGCATATTTGGATCCTCAAAGGCGAGAATATCGCCGATATTTATCGCAACAAAACCGCCTGGTTTTATGATTGGGTAGTGGAGAGATATAACCTCCCTTAGCAAGTCTTGCCATTCCTGGAAAGTAAGGTCTTTCTCGTAGGACTTGCCTACAAAATACGGTGGCGACCAGACGCTTAGCGCAATGCTATCCCTCTCAATAAGGGGTAACAGTTTCCTATTGTCGCCCAAGTAAATGTTGTTAGGTTTCAACGTCTGATGGTTGTGCATCTCTAACCCCCTGTGGACCAGCTTGGTCGTGGTAATGCTTTAAGAGTAGATCCACTGCCCACCTTATTAAGGTGTTCTCCGTGATTCTTTCCCCCTTTCCCTTCCTCTCCCGGTTGAGCCTCCGGGCCAGGGCGGTGAGGGCGTCCAGCTGGTCGGGGCGGAGGCGGCACTCCTTGCGGACGTAGGTGAGGTAGGGGGGGAGGGGGTGCTCCCCGGGGCCTTCCCCCTTCGGGGACGCCTCGAGGCCCCGCGCGGGAGGGGCTTCCCCGGCCTCCTCCTCCCGGGGGGCGGGAGCCCCCTGAAGGGCCTCCGCCTCCTCCCTCACCAGCTCCGCCAGGCGCTTCCGCTTCACGCCTCCCTCCTCTCGGGGGTCCTGG
>CAKZTQ010000048.1 GCA_937921735.1 uncultured archaeon | reverse complement strand
GGGCCAGGAGTTCATCGTGAGGTTCGTATTGCGCTGGGACCTACCGGGAGAGCTGGGCTACTTCACGCTCGGCGTCTGCTGGGACTCGCCCGGCGAGTACGGCACGCCTAGCGAGAACTTCACCTTCCTCGGCGCCAGCGTTTACATGGAGAACGGCACTCCCGTGGAGCCGATCGACATCACCCTCTCGGAAGGACACCGGCCTGGACAGCCAGACATAATGACCTACACCGTCGTGGTCGCCCACTCCGAGGGCTGCCCCTACGACGGCAACGTCTACGTGGACCTCAGGTTCGGCGCCTGGGGGGTTGGTGGAGTCCCCCACATCCCGGCGGACAACCACTGGATGGAGATAGTTGCGTCCATCTACGTCCCCGAGGGCCCGCGGTTTTACACGTACACTCCGCCGAACCCGTACATCACGGTGAGAGTGGTGCCTCATGCTAGAATGGTTGATGTCTCCATATCGCCAAGTCACCAAAGCGGCCTGCCAGGGGAAATCCTCGATTATGTGGTCGCGATATCCAACTTGAGCGATGTAGATGATAATTTTATCGTGGGGGCAAGTGACGAAATGGGTTGGGACCTAACCCTTTCATTCACCTCGCTCGCGATTCCCGCGGGGGGGACCGAGTTTATAACATTAAGCGTGCTATTACCCCATAACGCGGCTTCTTCGACGACCAACACCGTGCGCATCACGGTAAGATCCCAAACCGATGAGATGGTGAAGGCCAGCGCTAGCTGCGCCGCGCATGTCGGTTCAAGAAAAGTCGGGATCTCCATCTCGCCCGGTGAACAACGCGGCGTGCCCGGCGCGACGCTCGTCTTTGCGATCACCGTATCTAACATCGGCACCGTCGATGATACCTACCTCTTGAGCGCCTCGAGCGCGAGGGGATGGCCAGCTCGCTTGGAGCCGACTATGCTACACATCGCCCCGGGTGAAAATGGAAGCGCAACGCTTCAATTGACCATCCCCCAAGAAGCAAGGGAGGGGGAAGCCACCACCGTGATCGTCGAGGCGATATCGCAGACCGATATGACGGTTAAAGCCACCGCCACCTGCGAGGCGGTCGCAAAATCGGCGCGATCGCCCATGACCTTTGCCGCCATAGCATTGCTGGCGGCCGCCGCTGGCGTGGGCTGTGCTTTCATCGTCCGCAAACGCCTAATTATCTCAAGACCGAAGAGGCGCGGCGTCCTCAGGCCGACCTAAGCACGTATCGCGGCTTCTCACCCTTACGCCTTCGCCTTCGGCGTAGCCATATTACTACGAGCGCCATCACCAACGCCAAGAGGAGGATCGAGAGGCGGAGGCCGATCGCTGGTTCATATGGGCTCGTGATGCGAAGCTCAAAGCTCGCGGTGCGAATCTTCCCCCGCTCGCCAGCACCCCTCACCGTGAGCACGTAGGTTCCGGTGGGGGCGTCAGAGGATGCGGCTATGGTCATGGTCGAGCTAAACGACTTGCGCCCGGAGGGGGGATCGAACTCGATCGAGACACCAGGCGGGACGTCGGCGATGGATAAGACGACGTTTTCGGAACCTATAATCGACACCGCCACGGTCGCGGAGGAGGTCCCCCCTCGGCTCACCGACCCCCGCGCCGGTACGTCGAGGAAGAAGTCCGGCTCGCCGAAGGCGTAGAGCTTGCCGTCGTAGGAGCCCACGTACACCCTTCCCTCGGCTACGGCCGGTGAGGAGTGGATGAGGTTGCCCGTGCGGTAACTCCACAGGAGGGAGCCCCTCGCCGCGTCCAAGCAGTAGAGCTTGCCGTCGTGGGAGCCCACGAGCACCTTATCGCCCGCCACGGCAGGCGAGGAGTGGATGCCCGCGCCCGTGCGGTAGCTCCACAGGAGGACACCCGTCGACGCGTCCAGACAGTAGAGGTTGCCATCGTAGGAGCCTATGTAGACCCTGCCCTCGGCCACGGCCGGTGACGAGCTTATCGCGCTACCGGTCCTGAAGTTCCAGATCAACGCCCCGTCCTCGGCATCTAGGCAGTAGACCCTGTTGTCGTACGAGCCGAAGTAAAGCCTGCCGTCCGCGAAGGCTGGGGAGGAATATACCTCTCCGCCCGTCCTGAACCTCCAGACGAGCGAGCCGTTCTCGGCGTCGAGCGCGTAGACGTAATTGTCGTTCGAGCCTATGAACACCTTACCCCCCGCCACCGCAGGAGACGAATAGATGTAGCCTCCCGTGCGGTACTCCCAGACCAGCCCGCCCTTGCCCGCGTCGAGCGCGTAGACCTTGCCGTCCATGGAGCCGAAGTAGACCTTGCCGTTCGCTACGGCCGGCGAGGAGTAGACCTCGAAGTACACCTCGGCGCCGGTCGAGTAGCTCCAGATCAGCTCCCCGTTCTCCGCGTTGAGGCAATACAGCCTGCCGTCGTTGGAACCCACGTAGACCCTGTTCCCCTCGACGGTCGGCGAGGAGTGGACGTAGTCGCCCGCGAGGAAGCTCCACGCCACCTCGCCGCTGTTCTCGTCGAGCGCGTAGACCCTGTAGTCCTCCCTCGAGCCGAAGTAGACCTTGCCGTTGGCAACGACGGGGGAAGAATATATAAAGCCACCGGTCGCGAAGGTCCAGAGCAAAGTGTTGTCGAGCGGCGCGGGCGAGGCCGAGCTGCCGGAGCGGTGAACATCGTGGCGGAAAGCCCGCCAGGGTTGAGCGGCTGCGCCGGCGGCCTGCGCCAAAAACAGGAGAGCGACGGCTGCTAACCCCCACCTCACCCCGATCCCAAAAATTCTTCTATTTTCGCCCGTAATAAACTATACTATTTGGCTATAATTCAGCGCGGTTTGATGGTAAATCGACAACCTTATATAGGCGAAACTTCTCCTTTTTCATCGAGGTTTGAGACCTCAAAAAAAGGAGGCAATAAGTGAGGACCGAGGGATTCAGCAGCGCCCTGCTGTCGACCTTGATAGTGCTCTCGTTAATAGCACCGGTGGCAGTGCTTCACCTATCGTCGACGGCCCAAGTATCGGCGCAGGCGGAGCCAGCAATTATAATCCAGGGAAGCCCGACCGCATACAACAGGAATCTGACAGGGGTTGAGCCCTGGAGATATTATTTGCCCGGTGATCAACCGCCGATAATGGCTGCCAAGAGGGTAGGCTCCGGTGCGGTGGTGGCGGCCGGCACCGCGGCTACCTGCCGTAACGGTAGGTGGACCGCCGGCGAGTGGGACGTGTTGCTCGACAAGGCATTCCAGTGGATGGTGCCCGGCGCTACCAAGGTGCTATGGTACGAGGGCTATAACGTCTACAACAACACCAGCAGATGCTCGGATCTCAAGTCAGCGCTCGAGAATAAAGGATACACCGTCACCGGCGATAGCACGGAGCCGATCACGCCCAGCTTATTGGCGCCCTACGACATCCTGGTTATACCTCAATTGCAGTTGGGCGATGGGAATGAAGGGGGCGATCCGTCGCGGCTGCCGGACGAGGATGTGGCGGCCATCAAAAACTTCGTCGAGGGCGGAAAGGGTCTGTTGATCATGGACCAATGTGATTGGTTGACCCACAACTATTACCTCGTCCAAAACAAGATTTTGAAGGCGCTCAACTTCGGCATCTACTTCCAGTCCGACGAGGTAGACGAGACGGAGAACCGTTACTGGTTCGATGCCCTCGTCACCTCCGCCCACTTCGGGGCGGACTACCAAGCAGCG
>CAKZTQ010000047.1 GCA_937921735.1 uncultured archaeon | reverse complement strand
ACATTCTGTCCTCAAGTGTAGACAATGAGTCCACACTGTCAAGGAGAACCGAGCGCCACTCCGCCCTACGGTGCACTGCGAGGAAGAGAGTGAGGCGATGCCGAGGAGAGCCGAGTGTGGTTTGGCACCCCGCCTTCGCTTGGGGACCTGGCGGAGATGATCGGAGCGAGCCGACAAGGGACCTGCAAGGAACTCCAGGTGTTGCGCCGCGAGGGCTGATCGCGGTGGCGTGGCCGAGGGTGTCCATCTTGGACGTCGGGCGCTTGCGCCGGCTCGGGTGACGAATGTCCTGCTCTCGGGAGAACCCTGGTTCCAGACCGCTCTTCGCCCTCCACATTCGCATAGGCGAACGCTGCCGTTCGCCGAGACGAACGGAATCGTTCAGCTGGGTGATTGACATGAATGCTTATGCGTCCTACAAGAAGATACGAGAGTGCTCTGCCTAGCAAGAAAAGAGACGGAGGGGAAGCTGTCACGCAGGCACAGTGTCACAACTCATGTGGTATCCGAGAAGCAGATAGCAGGAGAAGGGAGGTGAGCGAAATGCAGGACGAGCTGCTTGCTGCGGAGCTTCGGTCACAGGCTAGAGCGGAAGGACTCACGCATTGGGATGTCGACGCCGCACACGATCAAGAAGTCCTGTGCACAGTGTGCTGTCTCATTGCGGGAGGCACGTGATCGCGGTGTATGCAAACGTGGGGGGGAGATCGGGAGGCGGTCTCCCTTCCTTGTTTTAGGTTGGGAGAGGAGAGACGGGTAGCATGTTAGTGCTGAGGCCATCTCTGCGTATCTATCGCACACCAGCGGGTGTGGTTCTGTTTGATCGTGATCCATATGGTATTGAGGAAAGATACATGCTCAGGCCTGCTGCTGCTTTTGTGTTAGCCCTATTTGACGGAGTTCGGGGGGTCGATGATGTCGTTAGCGTCGTATCTCGGATCTTCGATGCCGACAGGGCGACCGCTGCATCGAGGGTTGGGAAAATGATCGAGACTTATGGGGGGCGGCTATTGGTTGATTCGAACGAAGCTGACCAGAGATGGGTTACGCTGAAACCTCCCGTAGATGACTTACGCTCACTTCTGTACAAGACCGAGGACGATCCCCCGAGGGTGAATCGCCCCACTTCTCCGTATTCTGTCGTGCATATCCTAACAAAGCGTTGCCAACGAGAATGCGTGTACTGCTATGCAGATGGATCGCAAGATGTTGGAAAAGAAGATTGGCTGAAGCTTACCCGCCTAGAAGCTCTGCTCAAAGAGATGGGAGAGCTCGGAGTTGCGACGGTGAACTACAGCGGTGGAGAGCCCTTTTGCCGGCCAGAGATAGTAGAGATTGCGATTGCGACACTGGAGCAGGGTATCTTCCCATGGATATCTACAAAGGCACGAGTACACAAGCATGTGGCGCAGCGGTTGGGCCGTGCAGGTCTTCCTTTGATCCAGGTCAGCGTTGACTCGCTCAGTTCAGGAGTACAGGATTCACTGTGTAACAGCGAAGGGGCTCTCAGCGACATGAGGGCCACGATTGATGCGTTTCTATCCGCAGGTGTGAGTGTGTGCACGAATACAGTGGTGACGGCGGCCAACATCGAGGAGATACCTAGCTTGGTTGATTCCCTGATTACCTACGGGATAAGGACGTGCATCCTCTCTCCCTACGCGCGATCGCTCGGCCGGCACGCCGACGCTCTTTTCGCCACTGACGTGCAATGGGCACGTCTATTCGCGTGGTACGCAGCAGACTGCGACAAGACGCGCGTTAGACTAAGGTATACGTTGGGAGTCCAGCGCGCCCTTGAGTTACCGCTCGGGCGGGGGGCGACAGAGGGCAATGAGCAAGATTGGGCCCGTTCTGCTTGCACGGCGGGGAGAGAGGGATTCGCAGTCCTGCCTGATGGGCGCGCAACATTGTGCGAGCGGTTGGCATATCATCCGAATCCGCCTGTTGTGGGGAACTTGAGGGATGAAGGCGTCGCCGAAGTGTGGGTGTCGGACAGAATGCTGCGCATGGCACTCCCAAAGCGGGACTTGTACAAGGGCACAGCCTGCTCCACGTGCATGGAGTATGGGTCTTGTACAGCCAGGGGTGGAAGGTGCTTCGTGCGTGCGTGGCTTGCTTACAGAAGGCTGTTTGCCCCTGATCCGTTTTGCCCCAGGGCCCCCCTGGTTCAGGAGAGGCTGATCTGAATGAGGGGCGTTGTCGTTGCTAGTTGGGGACAAGCTGCAGCAACTGCTGACCCTAGGGGCGGACCTGGAGCGGCGGGACTTGTGATCGCGTTTCGCGCCGGGTCGACCTACGAATCCGACGATACCAATGGGGTCTCCCACCTCTGCGAGCACCTGATTCTCGGGGATGGCCACCCTGAGGGACTGGCCGCTGCCATTGAGGAGTGCGGAGGAGTCGGAGGTGGGGTGACTTCAAGGGACTTCCTGGCGATCTACGCTAAGATTCCATCTAATCAGCTGGAAGACGCACTTGAGGCTTGCTTGATTCCCCTGGCCAGATTCCATCAAGACCCCAGCAAGGACTTCAATACTGGGGAGAGACTGGCTGCAGCAAGACAGACGGTGGAGCACGAGATCAGGCTCCGAGATGCCAACCCGCGTGACAGAGCACTTGATGCATGGTTTGCGTCTGTCTGGGCGGGACACCCGCTCAGTTTACCCCCAGTCGGCAGTCTACCTTCTGTGAGACAGTTGCCTGAGGTAGAGATAATGCGCACAGCGCAGCTGTATATCAATGGCAGGAACATGGTCGTTGTGTGTGTGGGCGATGTTGACCTGGATACGCTTGCCCAGCGGATATCGACGAAGGTGCCATGCTTCGGCGAGGAGGCCGAGCCAGTCGCGGATCCGTCGACTGCTGCCGTTGGTGCTGCAGGGCCTGTGTTCGCCCACGGCATTGGCAGTCTTACACATGTAGTCTTGGGATTTGCCGGTATGCCGATCGCTGCTCGTGAGGCGCACGTACTGAAGGTCATCGGAGCTCTTCTTGGAGGAACGAGAGGCTCCAGGCTCTTAGAGCTGCGATTTCGGGGCGGTGTGTACAGCCTCAACACCTTCGTGGAGAACTACCACTGTGGAAGCGCGTTCATCATTCACACGGCGTGTGACCCAGCGGAACTCGGAACGATACTCCACCGAATCGGCAAGGAGCTAGTAGCTGTTAGGAGAGGGGAGATTGGGTCGGCGGAGTTGGCTCAGACTCAACGCTACTTGAAGGGGAAGGCCGCCCTTGAGGCGGATGACGTTCTGACTAGGGCGACGGCAATTGCCAGACGAGCGCTCTATGCAACCTCTGACAACCAAGATCCTGCGGCACATCCGGTGTTCAGCGCAGTTGGTGTAGAGGATGTTAGGTGTCTGGCGCATCAAGTCCTAGACCCGGCGAGGTTCTGTGCTGTGTTCGCTGGTGCAGTCAACGAACCGATGGCGGAGGATGCGTTCCAGCGTTTCCAGGACGCTGTAAGGGTGCACTGATGGAGACCGTTGTCGCTGAGAACTTGAGCGTAACCTACCCGGGGGGTATGAGGGCACTGCATAGGGTGTCGTTCGCCGTGGACGAGGGATCGATCACGGCGTATCTCGGCCCGAACGGAGCAGGCAAGACCACCACGATCAACGTGCTCACCACAGCGCTGTTGCCCACCGCAGGCGAGGCTTGGGTGTGCGGCTACAGCGTGCGGACGGAGAAGGAGGCAATCCGCAGGCTGATCGGGGTAGCCACCCAGGACGTGATCGTGGATCCCCTCCTCTCCCCGCTAGGGAACCTGCGGTTCTTCGCGGCGATTTTCGGCGTTCCTGGGCGCGAGCGGCGGGCGATCATCGACGAGTTGATCGAGAGGTTCGACCTTCTGCCCCAGGTCCGGACAACGGTGATGGCGCTCTCGGGAGGCCAGTGTAAGAGGCTCCAGCTTGCGATTACCCTGTTACGCCGGCCGAGGGTGCTTTTCCTCGATGAGCCTACCCAGGGCCTCGACCCGGTGGGCAAGGAGGTCCTGTTTGGATACCTGCAGCAACTAGGCGACTCTGGGGTGACCATTTTCTACTCCTCCAACGAGATGGAACATCTAGAAAAACTGTGCGATCGGGTACTTTTCCTCTCCCGAGGCAGGTTAATCGCTGATGAAATCATGGAGGATTTCGTCCGGAGGTTTGGGGGCGGTGACATCATCGTGTTGGAATACGAAGGCGACCTGTCCGCGGAGGCCCTGGCGACGCTTGGTCGGCTGGCAAAGGTGCGGAGCACCACGCCCCTCACGCTGGCCGTGGAGGATGCTCGTGCAACCCTTCCTGCCGTGATCGGTGTCCTAGCCCGACATGGAGTCGATGTGCGCGGCGTGGACATTAGAAGGCCTTGCCTGAACGACGCTTTTCTCTCTTTGGTGCGGGAGGACTACGATGGGGTCCGTTAGGGCGCTGATAACAAGGGAGATCAGTCGCCTGACCAGGAGCAGGGCCTGGCTGGTGATGACCATCGTTCAGCCCGCCACCTATCTCGGCCTGTTCGCAGTTGGCCTGTCGGGGCAACTCGGCCTGGTGATGTTCGAAGGCCAAGCGCTGTCCTACCTAATGTTCGTACTTCCGGGGCTCCTGGCGCTCCAGACGTATCAGTTGTTCCACGTCTTTGTCTCCCTTACCTCGCTGGACCGCCGGGTAGGGGTGTTCTCGCTGGTGATGCTTGCCGGGACCCGTCCAGGAGCGTACGTGGCCTCGGGGGTGCTGGTCAACGGGGCGGTGGCTGGGCTGCAGGCCCTGCTGGTGCTCGGGCTGGGGCTGGCGCTTGTCGGTCCCATCCCGGCGGCCGTCGGGTTCTCCAGTGGTCTGGCCCTCCGCGCAGGAGTGGCCCTGGTAGCGTGGGTGGCGAGCGTGGTCTTCTGGTCAAGTGCTGGGCTGATGCTGGGTCTGAAAATCCAACAGGAAGAGAAGAGGGATGTGCTATGGGGATTGTTCAACCTACCCCTCATGTTCAGTAGCTCGGCCTTCTACGATGTAGGGAAAGCACCCGCGTTCATCCGCATCCTGAGCTATGCCAATCCCCTCACGTATTGCTCCGATGCCCTGCGTTTCTCGATGTACGGCGATCCCCAGGCGGCGATGAGGAGGGCGGGGCTCTTAGTGGTGCTGGGGGCGGTCTCGCTCGGGCTATGTTTGTGGGTTGTGAGGCGCCTGCCTCTTGTCCGCCCCCAACGGTGAGACGGCCATGGGCAGTTGGGCTGGCCGCCCCCTTTCTGTGGCTTGTCTATATGTCACGTTAACAGAAGACTGAATGATGGCCCGGCCACCGGAGGAGACGGCGCAGGATGACCGGTCCAGACGCGAAGGCCCTCCGTTGTGCGCCCTGTGGGCCGCGCTCGCGGTGTATCCTGGCGACCGGGGACCCCGAAGTGCTCCCAGACTCCGCCTTGGTCGTTCAGCGGGTCCAGTTTGAGCGGGGAGAGACGATCATCCGAGAAGGAACGCCCTCCGTGGGGTGGGTGATCCTCTGTCACGGGCG
>CAKZTQ010000046.1 GCA_937921735.1 uncultured archaeon | reverse complement strand
TTGGAACGAGAATTGGTCAGGGGTATGGACGGAGACGGTCGGGGCGAACTGGTATAACACCGGTCCAAACAACAACGGCAACTGTCCCTCGGTGCGCAGTGATTGCGATGCCGGCTGGTCCACCGTTATCACCATCCCTTTCTCCACGCTGGGACTGGCCGGCGCGCCGGCGCCCGGCACCATCTGGGGACTGGGACTGTATATTTACGACCGGGATGCGGCAGAGCCAGCGGGATTGGTCAACCCGCCCGCAGTGTGGCCGGAGACGTTCTCAGCCAACAACCCCAACACTTGGGGGGAAATCGCCTTCAACCCGCCATCCTACTCCCCTCCGCCGGCCGTTCCCACCGGCACGACCGTCGTGCGGCGCGACCTGGGCGGCGCGGTCGCCGACGCCTACGTGGGCGGCGGCGGCAACTGCGACGGCGGCTACCTGGGCGGCGGCGACGTCAACCACGGCGATGACGGCCTCTTCGTCGCCAGCCAGTCCCTGGTCGCCGACTTCCCTTGCTGGAGCAAGTCCTACCTCCGCTTCGGATTGAACGGCATCCCGCCGGGCAAGGTCATCATCTCCGCCACCCTCACCCTGCACCTGTGGGGCAACGCTGGCCCGATTCCCTCCCAGTCTCCGCCCTCGTATGCCCATCTCTTCACCGTTGCCGAGAACTGGGACGAGCATACCATTATCTGGAACAACGCGCCGATGGCGAAGGAGAACCTGACCGCCACCTGGGTCTACCCGCGCACCGACGGCGGCCCCGATTTCCCCGGCATCCCCTATACCTGGGACGCCACCCAGGCGGTCGCCGAGGCGTATGCGACAGGCCGGCCGCTGAACGTTGTCCTCTACACGTCCGACACGAACTTTGATAGCAGCAAGTATTACGTTTCGTCAGATGCCGGCAGCGATTGGCTACCGCAGGGAAAGCCCACTCTGACGGTGTTGTGGGGAGACCCGGCACCCGATGTGGAGAAGCAAGTCCATTCCCCTACGGCCCGCACCGGAGACCCCCTCACTTACACTCTGCGGCTTTTGGGGGCCGGCACCCCCCTCCATCTGCGCGACCCCGTCCCCAACGGCACGGTCTACAGGCCGGGGAGCGTTACCAGGGGCGCATCGTACAATCCGGCCGACAACCGTATAGAATGGAGCGGCATGCTGAGCGCCAGTGCGCGGCTGACCATTACCTTCGGGGTCACCGTCACTGCCGTCGGCCCGCTGGCCATCGTGAATACGGCCACCATCACCGATGGCATCCATCCCCCCGTGACCGCCTCTGCAACCACCATCGTGAACGGTCTTTCCGTCTATCTGCCGGTTGTGCTGAGGGCCTGGTGAAGAAAATGTGCCAGGTTCTTCTCAAAGTGGCTGGCACATTCTGCAGACCTGTCCCTTCAGGAATTAAGAGAATTTAGCGCTCTGGTTGTCGCTTTCCTGAGGCCGGCATAGGGCCGCTAACTTTTCTACAATGAGGTCGCGCTTCTCTTCGCTTAATCTCTGCTCTCGCCATAGATTGCCCAGTTCTTCAGGAAGGTGATCCAGGCTCCATACCGCCACCGCTGGATTCTCTACAGCCAGAGTGCTCTCCGGATTGGCCCACACCACCACCGGCTCTACCCATTGGCGAATACCAGCTGCTTGCAGAAAGTGCGCCAGTCTGGCAGCGTTGTTCTTCGCCTGACGGCTGGGACTCCTACGGAGGAGTTTCCAGCCTCGTTTTGTCCGCACTTCCCAGTGCTCACCAAAATTACGATACTGACCGGTGAACGTCTTGATCTCCAGAACCCATATCCCGGACGGGCCCACGAGAACCGCGTCTATGTCGGTCGGCTTCCGACCGGGTATAACCAGATTGCGCAGCAGAGTCCATCTTCCATCCAGGCTTTGGCGCATTGCTTCAACGACCCTCTCTTCGCCTTCTTGACCTTTACGGTAACTCTCAATTTCTTTATCCAGCCTCCTGAAACCGAGGTCAAGTAGAAGATTAAGTAGCCAAGCCATCACTGCGCCCGCGATGAGCAGGATACCTATTGCCAGAACAAATCCCAAAATGCCCGCGAGTGTTGAAGGTACAGTGAGTAATCCTGCTTTATGGATAATTCTGCTAATGGAAGACCACAAGGCCCATACAAAGATGCTTAGCAGAAATCCCATCACCATTCCCTCAATCATTACCCAAAATATCTCCCTGCGTTTAGCGAAACTCCGGCCGCCCGTCACCACTTTTAGCAACCCGGCAGGCGGCGGTAGCTCCTGAGCAATCTGATTTAGTTGTAATGCCAGTAATACGATTGCTGCCTGCCGCACCCGCTCATCCCAGGCGTTCTCAATTGCGTAGACCAGGTCTTTGAGAGAGAGGTGGCCAGCATCCACCAACCTGCCCATAGGCTCTCCTCTGAACCGCTTGAAAGGCCAGGGAGTAGCACGCGCCTGTTCAACACTGATCTTCGCGGCGACGGCAGGAGGGGGTATGGATGCAGCAGCCGGCATAGCCCTCTCCCCTTCCAGATGCTTTAGAAGCACAGCGGCCGCTGCCTTCAGCCGGGGATCATAGGCTCTCTCCGCAGCCCATCGGAGGCGACTCTCGTTCAGATAACCTCTATCCAGCAGTTCACCCAACGGACGGGGATTGTTGCGGAGCCACAGAACAGAGCGAGCCTCTTCCAGACTCATAGATTGTATTTCGGTGTCGCTTTTATCTGTAGGCATTCCCCTGACTCCCTTCAGAGACAGTCTTGCTATCTTTGATTAGGACTGCAAAGAACCCAGATCAGCGTCGGGGCGGCTCTGATGTGTTGGGCGTATTGCAGCCGGAAAAATTATTCGGGCAATCGGCCACCACTCCCTCATCCTTCCCTGACCCACTTCCCTCTCTTGCTCACACGCTTCGCTGCACTCGCAGCGACGTTCTTCGGCGGCGAGCGATGGGAGGGGGAATAGGGTTTTGAGGGCAGCGGCGAAGCCGCCGCCTCCCTCTTCTGCCCAAATAATTTATTAAGCCGCAAAACGTCCAGGCTCAGAAAGCAAAGCCTCCCGGAACAAGGCCCCTCGGGCCAGGGCCTTTCGGGCCATGGAGACATCCGACAAGATAAATTTCAGACCCTGAAGAAGGGATGGTTCATAATTGGTGACACTTTTTGCCGGCGGACTTCTTGCCCTCACCCCTCCCTATCCCTCCCCTCTCCCGCTCGCCTTCGGCGGCGGGAGAGGGGAGGGAATGAGGAGGGGGGTTTTGCGGCGGCCTTCGGCC
>CAKZTQ010000045.1 GCA_937921735.1 uncultured archaeon | reverse complement strand
TGGATCTTCGCAGGGATGATCTCCGTCAGCCTCTCGAACCTCTCCGCCTCCACCTTGGCGAGGATGGCGTAAGGGCCCGCGACGGAGTAGGCCTCGACCACCTCGTCGATCCCGAGCAACTCATCCAGCACGTCGTCTATCCTTCCGATCTCCGCGTTTATCAGCACGAACGCTACCGGCATCTCCAAACCTCATCCGAAGGCGAACAGGGTCACGGTGTTCTTGATCCCGCCTATCTTGTGGAGCTTCTTGGTGACCCCCTCGGCGACCTTCTCGAACTTGTCCGCTTGCAACTTAGCTATGATATCGTACGGACCCGCGACGGAGTAGGCTTCCACGATGCCCTCTATACCTCGCAGCTCCTTTAATATCTCGCCCGTCTTCCCGACCTCGGCGTTTATCAGCACGAACGCTACGGGCATGACCTCACCTCCTATATCTTGGGCAGCTTCGCCAACGCCTGCCGGACCAATTCCTCGGGATACTCGTAATCGACGAGCCTGCCCGACAGGTAGGCATCGTACGCCGCCAGGTCGAAGTGCCCATGCCCGCTGTTGGCGAACAATATCACCTTCTCCTCCCCCGTCCGCCTGCACCTTATGGCCTCGTCTATCGCCGCCTTCACGCAGTGCGCCGTCTCGGGCGCCACGAGGAAGCCCTCCGTCCGCGCGAATAGGGTCGCGGCCTCGAACACCTCGTTTTGATGGTACGCAGCGGCCTCGACGTAGCCCTCCTTCACCAACTTGCAAAGGAGCGGGGCGTCGCCGTGGTATCTGAGCCCGCCCGCGTGGATGGGCGGCGGGATGAACTCGTGGCCCAGCGTGTACATCTTGAGGAGGGGCGTCATCCTGGCGGTGTCGCCGTAGTCGTACGTATAAGGTCCCTTCGTCAAGGTCGGGCAGGCTTTGGGCTCGCAGGCGACCGCCCTCAAGTCAGGACGCTCTCCCCGCAGCTTGTCCATGAGGAACGGGAAGGACGCGCCGGAGAAGTTGCTCCCGCCCCCCACGCAGCCGAAGATAACGTCGGGATAATCCCCCGCCATCTCGAATTGCTTCTTGCACTCCAGCCCCACGATGGTCTGGTGGAGCAGGACGTGGTTGAGCACGCTTCCGAGCGAGTACTTCGTGTCCTCATGGGTGGCCGCGTCCTCGATCGCCTCCGAAATGGCTATTCCAAGGCTGCCTGGACAGTTGGGGTCCGCCTCGAGCATCTTCCTCCCGAATTGTGTCCTGGTGCTAGGGCTAGGCACGCACTCCGCCCCCCAAGTTTCCATGAGGATGCGTCGGTATGGCTTTTGCTCGTAGCTCACCCTGACCATGTAGATGGTGCATTTTAGCCCAAACAGGCAGGTGGCGAATGCGAGCGAGCTCCCCCACTGCCCCGCGCCGGTCTCGGTGGTGAGCCTGGCCACGCCCTCCTTCATGTTGTAATATGCCTGCGCCACCGCGGTGTTCGGCTTGTGGCTTCCGGGCGGGCTCACGCCCTCCCATTTATAGTAGATCCTCGCGGGGGTCTTGAGGGCCCTCTCTAGCCTGACCGCGCGATAAAGTGGCGTGGGCCTCCACAGGCGGTAGACCTCCCTTACCTCCTCTGGTATCGGGATCCACCTCTCCGTGCTCACCTCCTGCCTGATCAGCTCCTTCGGGAAGATCGGCTCCAAGTCGGACGGCTTCACCGGCTCCTTGGTCGCGGGGTTTATCGGCGGGTCCAGCGGCGAGGGGAGGTCCGCCTGGATGTTGTACCATTTTTTTGGCATCTCGTTCTCGTCCAGCAGGAACTTCGTCTCCACCATGCCAACCCAGGCTTTCTTTTTAAATTTGTACTATTTAAAGCTTTTTAGTACATTTTTGTACAAAAAGAAAATTTAAAGCTTTCCCCAGCGAGCAGAGATGGGTCACGATGTTCGAGGCGATCGTCCAGCTACCCATAGGTTTTATAATCGCCCTCTCGGGCGCGCTGATACCCGGCCCCCTGTTGGCGTACGTGGTCGTTAAGACCCTCTCCGACGGCGGAAGGAGCGGGGCTTTCGCGGCGGCGGGTCATGTCGTGGTGGAACTCGCGATAGTCTCAGTCGTCGCCTTGGGGCTCGGATTTGCGGTCAAGACCCAAGCGCTCCAAACCGCGATAGGGGTGATCGGCGGGTTGCTTCTCGTCTTGCTGGGCGGGCTCAACCTCTCGAGGGTCAAAAACCTCCACGAGTTTAGACCCAACGTGCCGGGCTTAAAGCATCACGCGATCATAGGGGGCGTGCTCTTTAGCAGCGTGTTGAATCCCAGCGTCTTCCTGTGGTGGTCGACGGTGGGGCTCGCGATGCTCACCCAGGCCTTCTTGGCCGCCGCCGCGCTTGGGGCGATCCTGTGGTTGATCGGGCACTTCCTCGCGGACTTGGGGTGGTACTCCCTCGTCTCCTACTCCATAGCTAGGGGAAGGTGGCTCCTGGGAACTCGAGCGTATAAGGGGCTTCTCCTAGCATGCGGGGCGGTGCTTTTGCTCTTCGGCGCTTACTTCTTGGCCAGCTTCGTCCCGCGCCTGATCCTTTGAACCACGGCGCGGGTATGTGCGCCGAGTTCCTCTACCTCGAGGTTCATCAGGTCTTGAACATCGTCTACGTCCATCGCGGTGGAGGTGGAGCGGTATATCCGGGGTAGTATGCCCTTTCCTCGGGCCTCCCAAAGGTGATCGACGAAGCTCTCCCCTCCGAACCTCGGACTCATCGCATCAGGCGGCTTCAACAGCAGGACGTTTGTGCCGTTGTCCTTAGAGGGCGCGAGCACGACCTCTCGCGGGGAACGCGCCATCGCGACGATGTTCTCGAGGTCCGCAACCTTCACGAGCGGCAAATCGGCGGGAAGCACCAGCACGGCATCCGCGCCCTCCGCCGCTGCGCGCTGGATCGCGAGCTCGATGGCCCTGTTCAGCCCCACGCTCGGCTCGAGCAGGCCCAGCGCGCCCGAGACCCTCGCGGCGCGGAGGACCTCCTCGTCGGGAGAAACTACCACCGCACCGGCTAGCGAGGGGGTAGCCTTGACGACCTCTAACACGTCCGCGAGCATGCTCAGCACCAGCTCGCGCCTCTCCCCCTCTCCGAGCACGTGGCCTAGGCTCGACTTGGCCTCGCTTAGCCTCTTGACGGGCACGATGGCCCACGTCGGCATGTCGATCAAGCACTTTTATGGCGCCGTGCACCTTTATGATGGTGCCCCTTTGGATTTCGATCGAGCTTTCGCAGAACTCCGCACGGGAGAGCCGCGCCTCGAGCATCTCGCGCCCCTACTCCGCGCCACCGGCGGCGAGCTCTCGCGGCTGATCGAGCTAGCATCGGAGGTCCGTAGATCATTGGGGCCAGAGGTCACTTATTCACGCAACGTTTTTCTGCCGATCACCAACCTCTGCCGCAACCGTTGCTGGTACTGCGGCTTTAGGCAGGAGCCGGGTAGCGAGCGGGCCAAATTCATGAGGCCAGAAGAGGTGGCCGAGCTCCTAGAGCTCGCAAAGGAGGCCGGGTGCTCGGAAGCCCTACTCACGTTGGGGGAGCGGCCGGAGGTGCATGAGGAAGCCCGACGCGCGCTGGACGAGCTCGGTTACCGGGAGATGACCGATTACCTCGAGGACCTGTGCAAGCTCGCGCTTAGCTATGGGCTGTTGCCCCACACCAACGCGGGCATCCTGAGCGAGCGAAAATTGCGCCAGCTGCGCAGGTGGAACGCTAGCATGGGGCTGATGCTCGAATGTGCGGCCGAGCTGCCAGCGCACCGCGAGAGCCCAGGCAAGGACCCGAAGCTACGTTTGGAGATGATCGAGATGGCCGGCAAGCTTAAGATACCCTTCACCACCGGTTTGCTCATAGGCATAGGGGAGGGCTTCGAGGACCGCGCGAGATCCCTGCTAGAGCTCATGAGGATTCATGAGAAGTATGGGCACATCCAGGAGATCATCGTGCAGCCTTTCATACCGAAGCCGGGCACGCCCATGGCGAATTGTCCTAGCCCAAGCGAGGAGGAGCTCCTGGCCGTAGTAGCTGTGGCGAGATTGATGATGCCCTCTATGAACATCCAGGTCGCGCCTAACTTGGTGCGCGACGTGGGGCGATTTCTCATAGCGGGTGCCAACGATTTAGGCGGCATCTCCCCGGTGACGCCCGACTTCATAAATCCCGAGCGAGCCTGGCCTGAGCTCGAGGCTCTCCGCATGATGATTAGGTCCGCGGGGTTTATCCCAAGGGAAAGGTTACCCATCTACCCATGCTTTGCGAGGGACCCACGCTTCGTCTCGGACGAGGTCTGCGCGGCCCTGATCGAGCTCATGGACGAATTCGGCTACAGGAGGCTGAACGATGTTCGATGAACTGTTGGACGGGCTCGACCGCGAATTCTCGAGGATCCTGAAAAAAGCGCTCGATGGGGGCGAGCTGACGGTGGATGAGGGCGAACGATTGCTCAAGGCCAAGGGAAGGGAGCTCACCGCCCTCGCCCTCGTCGCGGACGAGGTAAGGCGTCAGGCGGTTGGGGATGTGGTGACCTACGTCGTCAACAGGAACATAAATTTCACGAACATCTGCGTGGGCAGTTGTAGGTTTTGCGCCTTTCGACGCTCGCCGGGGGATCCAGACGCTTACGTCCTCACGCTGGAGGAAATCGCGCGAAAGACTCGTGAAGCCATCTCGTTTGGTGCCACGGAGGTTTGCGTTCAAGGTGGCCTGCACCCAGAGCTTGGGCTGGAGGACTACGTGGCCATCCTGACCGCGATCAGGCAGGTCTCCCCCGATGTCCACATTCACGCCTTTTCGCCCGCCGAGCTCAACCACATCGCTGGGCAAGAGGGCATGTCGATAGACGAGGTGATCGTAGCATTGAAGGAGGCGGGCCTTAACTCGGTCCCTGGGACCGCCGCTGAGATCTTAGTCGATAGGGTTCGCAACATCATCTGTCCCCAGAAGCTCGACTCGAACTCTTGGGTCGAGACGATCAAAGCTTGCCACGAGCACGGACTGCCCACGACAGCCACCATGATGTATGGGCACGTGGAGACCCCCCGCGAGAGGGCCCAGCACCTCGCGCTCGTGCGGGAGATCCAATTTGAGACGGGGGGCTTCACCGAGTTCGTGCCCCTTTCGTTCGTGCCCCACGCCACCCCACTGCAACTTGAGGGCACGGTTCGCGAGGCCCCCAGTGGGGCCGATGATATCAGGGTCCACGCCACCGCTCGACTGATGCTGGCCGGCTGCATAAACAACGTGCAGGCCTCTTGGGTGAAGCTAGGCCCGAAGCTGGCACAAGTGATGTTAAATGCGGGCGCGAATGACCTCTCCGGCACCTTAATGGAGGAGAACATCACTCGGGCGGCAGGCGGTACATATCATACGATGTTACCCCAGCAGTTGGAGAGGCTCATCCTAGACTTGGGGCGGGTGCCGAGGCAGAGGACCACTACGTACGGGGAAGTTAGGGGGCAAAAGAGGTCATCCCTTCAATAATTCGAGTACCTTACGCGCCAATTCTATCCTGCTTAAGTGATTGGGCATGAGGATGTTCGTGGACACCACTTTTATGTCGAGTTCCTCTATCGCCGGGGCGAGATGTCCGTCGGAATAGTCCACGAGGAACTTTCCCACGAAATCGCGGTAGAGCTGCGCCACCCCAATTGGGCTTACGCTGTAGCCCAATCCCTTCATCAGCACGCCTGCCGGCCCGCTTACCGGGCGATCTCCGATGATCGGGCTGATGGCGATCACGTCGCCCCGCCGCCTGCATAAGGCCCGCCTGATTTCCCCAATCGAGACAATCGGGCCGATGCTCGTCACGGGGTTGCTAGGTCCGATTAGGATCGCCTCTGCCGATTCGAGCGTCTCGATCACGCCTGGCGCCGGCCTGGCGGTTTCCACCCCCTCGAACTTAACATCTAAGACCCTGTCTTCGGCCTTGCGGACGACCCAGAATTCATGGAAGGACATCTTTCCCGACTCCGTGACGATGCTCGTCGTCACGCGGTCGTCCGACATTGGCATGACCCTGAATTCGACGCCCAGCTTCTCGCAAAGCATTCCCGTGGCTTCAGAAAGGGTTTTTCCCCGCTTGAGCAGGAGCGTGCGATAAAGCTTGACAGCTCTATCCCGATCCCCGATCCTGAGCATCTCGACCTCGCCCAAGCGTTTGAGCATCTCGTGGCAAAGGAAGGTGTCCCCTCGGATGCCATACCACGTTTCCTCGTTCACTATGCCGGCGAGCGTGTAAACGACGGTATCTATATCGGGTGAGACGTACATGCCGGAGACCTCTAAGTCCTCACCGGTGTTGACGATGATCGCCAGCTCGCGTGGCTCGAGCAGGCGCGATAACCCTTGCAGCAACTTCGGCGTTCCCGTGCCGCCCGAGAGCACCGCCAGCACTTCATCACCCGAACAAATCCCTCTCCTTGGGCATGACGAGTTCTCGCGCGCTGCCCTCACCGCGTTCGTAGACCGCCCCCTTTACTACGACCACAGGTGTGCCCTCATCGGCCTCACCCATCAGCGCTACCGCCGCGGCTGCTATCGCGTCAGCCGGAGAGGTGATCGTGGCCCTTAGTTCCTTTCCGTATAGGTCCCGTCTTCCCCTGAGGTCCAACAGGGGTTTCATCCCGGCCACGCCCACGGCCACGCCTATGGCGCCCTGTCTGAAGGGCCTCCCCTGCGTGTCGGAGACGATGACCGCGACGTCCTTGCCTAAAGCCCGCCTTATCCCCTCTCGGATCCTCCTCGCGCTCGCATCCGGGTCACGCGGCAGGAGAGTCACGCGATTTGCCCCAGCGTTGGAGTGGTCCACGCCTGCGTTGGCGCAGACAAAACCATGCTCGGTCCGTGCGATCAAAACGTGCTTCAGTCTAATTATCTCCCTGGATTGCTGGAGGATGACCTCGACCTCTCTCGCATCCCTTTCTAACTTCTTGGCCAAATACCTCGCGAACTTGCTGGGCTTAACCTTTCGGAGGTCGACGACGCTTCCCTCCACCTTGGAGACGATGGTCTGTGCCACCACCACCACGTCTCCATCTTCCAGCTCCAAACCCTGCCTCTTGAGGGCGTCGACGATCAGCTCATCTATGCGATCGCCTCTTTTCACCAAAGGTAGACCTTTGAGGGGGATGAGTTGCACGGGAGCACCGTCGGTATTATAGCACCTCCCAGCCTTAAATCGTGGGGGATTCGGTGAAGTTCGGCGTGGAGTTCGTGCCCTATAAAACGTGCGACGCCTTGGTCTCGCTCGCGAAGAAGGTGGAGGGCGCTGGGTTTGATTACGTTTGGGTATGCGACCACTATCACAATCGCTACGTGCACTCCGTGCTGGCGGCGATTGCCCTCGCCACCAAACGGGTGAGGTTAGGGCCGGGGGTGACCAACCCCTACCTCGTCCACCCCGCCGTGACGGCCGCGGCGATCGCCACGCTGGACGAGCTCTCGGGTGGTCGCGCGGTCCTCGGCATCTCCGCCGGCGATCCTACTTTCCTCGCCACGGTGGGGGTAAGACACCACAGGCCCATCGCCGCCGTGCGAGAGGCGGTGCACATCGCTCGTAGGTTGCTAGCGGGGGAGCGGGTGGATTTTTCCGGCGAGGTTTTCACCTGTAGGGGCGCGAAGCTCCGCTTCAAGCCCGATACCAGGGTACCGATATACGTTGGTGGCCGTGGACCGAGAATGTTGGAACTGGCGGGTTCGATCGCCGATGGGGCGCTCATAAATGCATCGCACCGCGATGACCTAAAGGAATGCATCGGCTATATCAGGAGAGGGGCTGAGTCCTCCAATAAAAAGCTCGAGGAGTTAGATGTGGTTGCATACATGGCAACCTCCATCGATGAGGACGTGGAAAAAGCTCGAAGGGCGGTGAGGAGGATCGTCGCCTTCATAGCATCTTCCGCCCCTCCTTGGGCACTGCAGAGGCACGATATACCTCTAGATGAGGTGAAAAAAGTTTGGGAGTACCTTCGCATCGGGGAAGTTCAAAAGGCAGCTGAGGCGGTGACCGATCGGATGATCGATGCCTTCGCGGTATGCGGCACGCCATCTGATTTCGAGAGACATATCGACGATCTAGACAAGCTGGGGATAACACAGGTCGTCATCGGCGCCCCCATAGGACCAGAGCCGGCCAAGGCCATAGATTCGATAGAGGAACTTTTAAAGTAGGGTTAGGTGGCTTCCCCCTCCTGTCGTTGAAGCCAAGGAGGCAGAGGCTTACCCAACCTTCGCCTGCGGTCTATCTCGTTATCGGCATCTTTTTTCTTCCCCATTGCTGCCCGCTTGACCGCATCTAGGCCAGGCTCGACCTCCTCGAGGGGTCGAAGCTCGAGCGCTTTGCTTCCACCAACCGCATCGAGCGCTTCGAATGCTCTACTTGTGCGAAGCAGCATCGTAGAGCGATTCGGGGGCGACCCCGCGGCGCCCACCGAGATATCTGCCAGCCCCGACGCGAAATCCGAACATAGCTTGCAGGGGACGTCGACGAACTGCTCGAGGGCGTCTATCGCCAACTCACGTTTGGGTTTCCCCCTACGATAAATTATGAACCTTCCCCTTTTGATATCGAACTTCGGCACCTCTTCCAGTTTGATCTCGAGCTGCCCCTCAATGACCCGCCTGAAGAAGCCCTCGTACGGAAAGGCCCTCATGCAGAAGAGCCCTATGCACAGCCTGACCGCATGGGTGAGGCGATAGACGGCGCGCTCCCCCGTCGCCATCGCTCGGAACGCCTTGATCTGACACGGGGTGCCCACGAGCGCCAAACGTTGGCAGGAGTAGAGATCGACGGCGTCGCGTAGCCCAAGTAGGATCGCGCCTCTAGAATACTTCGTCCCGCTGCACTCGATGAGCTCTTCCTTCGTGAGCGCCACCCTTGGGGTAGGGCGCCACCTCTCATCCCTGCCCATCACCACGGCACCATCTATAAATCCGACCTCAAGCAGGGCAGCTAACAACGCCGTAACCGCGCCTCCGTCCTGCGCGTGCGCGATTATCTCTGGGTCCAATGCTTTAGCCGAGAACGCCCTTTCGTAGACACCTAGGACCTCGCCCTCGCTGGCGCTGCGCCCGAAGGTCTTGACCTCCAGCGCCGCTTGATCGTTGACCTGTGGGCAGTGATAATAGCAAACATTGCATAATTCGCATTTAGTTTTCAGCATGGGTCTTTCGTCCACCATCTGGACCGCAGCATGTGTACAAGAAGCTGCACAGGCCCCGCAGCTCAAGCAGAGCCCGGGATTTATCACTTCCTTCATCAGATGCCCAAATACCTTCACGATGATTCCGCCCTCCTGCTGAAGCCATACTTTTGAGGATCGTAAAACGGCCATCCGACGACCTCCGCTCGCCGAGGTTTGCCGTGTATTTCGACCATCACCTCCGTGCCGAGCGCGATATCTGGGGTTGCGTAGCCCATGGCGATTCCGACTTTCAAGAGAGGCGAAAAGGTGCCGGAGGTTAGATAACCCACTTCCTTCCCATCCTTCAACACCCTACAACCTTCTCTGGGCACACCCGGCTCCAGCATCTTGAGACCTATGCGCATTTTCTTCAACCCAACCTCCTTCTGTGCGATGAGAGCTTCGCGTCCTACGAAGTCCCCCTTCTCCAACTTGACCGCATACTGTATCTTGGCCTCAAGCGGTGTGATCTCCTCGTTGAGCTCGTGATTATAAAGCACATATCCCGCCTCTAGCCTTGTGGTATCCCTCGCACCTAAGCCACAGGGTCTAACGCCGACCTCCTCACCAGCGCGAAGCAGGACATCCCAAAGCTTTTCCGCGCGCCCGGGTTTGGAAGCGCTTTCATCCATCAGGTAGAGCTCAAACCCATCCTCGCCTGTGTAGCCGGTGCGGCTCACGAGCAGGGGAATGTTGGCTATTTCGATCTGGGCGCTCTTGAAGCGCTTCAGCCCTTTTAGCTCGAATTCTGTCAATTGCTGGAGCACTTCTTCCGCCCTAGGCCCTTGCAATGCTAGCATGACCGTTCGATCCGTGATGTCCTCTATCTTAACATCTCCCCGAGCGTGCTGCTTGAACCAATTGAAGATCTTCTCGACGTTGACCGCGTTGGTCACCACCATGTACTTTTGCTCCTCGAGCTTGTAAACGAAGACGTCATCCTTCACGCCGCCGCGCTCGTTGAGAACCGTCGAGTACTGCGCATCGAACACTTTTAGCTTAGCTAAGTCGTTCGAGGTTACGTGCTGTAGAAAGTCCTCGACGTCCTTTCCCTCGACGATCAGCTCGCCCATGTGGCTGACGTCGAATAATCCAGCGGTCTCCCTGACGGCAAGGTGTTCTTCTGCGATACTGGAATACATAAGTGGCATTTCCCAACCAGCAAACGGTACCATCTTCGCCCCCAGGGAGCGATGGACGCTGGCAAGCTGAAGCTGCTTCATGCCGCCCCGTGGATTTTGGGTCAAATGAAGTTTAAACCTTATCGCCGAACCGAGGCGACTGGCTCACGTCACAAACACCAGCACGATACACTTAAATCGTACCTAGCGCAGCTTAACTCGGGTGATTTTCTGCGGACCAAGAAATGGAAGTTAAGCCGGGAGGAATGCAAGAAAAACAGCTGCATATGTGCGTCGTAGGGCCTAAAGTTAGGGTATCACGATGGTCTGGCATGGTCTTTATTCCGTGACTTGGAACATCACGAGCAAGTGCAATTTCTCCTGTAAACATTGCTACGTGCCCCCTCCCAAGCGAAGGGATTTGAGCACCGAGGAGGCGAAGAGGCTGCTGGTGCAAGTAGCTGATTTAGGGGCCGAGGAGCTTTACATAAGCGGCGGGGAGCCCTTAGCGAGGCGGGACCTCTTCGTCCTCATACGATATGCGGTTGATTTGGGGTTGCGGGTCGCGGCGATCACCAACGGGTGGTACTTGACCGAAGAGAGGGCCAAGCTATTCCGAAGCAGCGGGGTGGATCACGTCTCGGTGAGCGTGGACGGCATCAGGCAAACCCACGATGAATTCAGGAACAAGCCCGGCTCCTTCCAGAGGTGTTTGAGGGCGATAAGGTCCCTGAAGAGCGCTGGCGTGAAGACCTATCTTTCACCCACCTTCTCGAAGCACAACTTACATGAACTTCCGGCCCTTCTCTCGCTCGCACTCGAGCTGGGGGTGAACTTCTCGACGAAAGTGATGATCCCCATGGGCCAGGCTAAGTCCATAAGCGAGTACTGCCTTACCCCGCAAGAGCAAAAAGGGCTGTATGAATACCTGCTCGCTAAGAAAAAGGAGCTAAACGGGAAGCTCGATATCGTCACCACCTGCAATCCATACGCCGGGCTGCTAAGCGGAAAGCGGAGAAGACCTAGCAATGAGATCCGAGGAGGTTGTACGGCGGGCATTTCCATCCTCTGCGTCTCGGCGGACGGGAACGTCTCACCTTGCTCGAGGCTCCAGCTGGCGCTAGGCAACGTGCGCGAGATGTCTCTTCGGGAGATTTGGTACTCCTCGGAGCTCCTAGCCGCGCTCAGGGATAGGGACAACCTGAAGGGGAGATGTGGTGTCTGCGATTACAGAAATTGGTGCGGTGGGTGCAGGGCGATGGCATTTGCGAGGAGCGGCGATTTCCTCGCGGAGGACCCAACCTGTTGGTTGGGAAGCGATTGAGCGGGGAGATCATGGGATATGCCGAGCTCGCGGGGATAAGGGTCGGGGGCGGAAATCCGGTCGTGATAGTCGGGGCGATAAACGTCGGCCCCGAGTCCTTTTATCGCGGATCGGTGGTTCGGAGCAAAGCTGAGGCCGTAGAGCGCGCGGGCACCATGCTCGAAGAGGGGGCCCACATCATCGATGTCGGGGCGATGTCTACTGCCCCCGGGGCCAAACCCATCCCAACCTCGCTGGAGATGCGGAGGCTAATCCCGGTCGTCAGGGCGCTCGTCAAAGGACTAGATGCACCCATTTCCGTCGATACCCAGCGGGCTAAGGTGGCCGAGGCCGCCTTAGAAGCTGGCGCAAGCATAATAAACGACGTCAGCGGGCTCAAGGCCGACCCAAAGATGGCACGGGTGATCTCGAGCTTCGGGTGTTCGACCGTCCTGATGGCCGCCAACGAGAGACCGGGCGACGCCGAGAGCATCGACGAGGTCATGAATGCACTCCGCGATAGTTTGAGCATATGCAAGCTCAACGGCATCGACGAGCGAAAGGTGGTCGTCGATCCTGGCATAGGTTTTGGAAAGGGCGCTGAGTGGGACCTCCACATCCTAGCCAACTTAGGTAGGTTGAAGAACTTAGGTCGCCCGATCTGCGTGGCCGTTTCCAGAAAATCCTTCATCGGGCGCGTGTTGAACCTGTCCGATCCTGGCGATAGGCTTTGGGGCTCCCTAGCCGCTACTGCGATAGCGGTGCTCAATGGCGTGGACGTCGTCAGAACTCATGACCCCAAGGAGACATCGCATGCGGTCAGGATCGCCGAGGCCATAAGGAGTGCCGGCGCAAGGGTTAAACGCTCAGGTGAAGAGCGGGATTTAGCGAGGTGATACGACGAGGGTTTTGGGCTTAAACATGCCGCTCGTTAAGCCCGGCGATGATCTGGTGTCGATGATCTTGAAGGCCTCCGAGCAGGTGGGCGGGCTGAGGGATGGGGATATCGTCGTCGTGGCCTCGAGCGCTCTGGCTACCGCCCAAGGTCGCTTAAAGGAGCTAGCTCGTGTTCGACCCTCTAAGCGCGCGAAGCAGCTGGCCAAGAGGAGCAGGTTGGAGCCGGAGTTCGTCGAGCTGGTGCTAAGGGAGGCAAGCGAGGTTTTGGGGGTAGCGAGGTATGCGTTGCTGACCTTAAGGGAGGGCATGCTTTGCATCAACGCGGGAGTGGATCACTCGAACGCGCCACCCGGGCAAGTCGTGTTGATGCCGTCGAAGCCCGATCTGGCAGCCGAGGAGATGATGCGGAAGCTCAGGCAGCGATCCGGGGCCAGAGTGGGAGTGATAATAGCGGACAGCCAAGTTCAACCCCTTCGCCTGGGTACGATCGGCAAAGCCATCGGCGTCGCGGGCATCGAACCCGTCATCGACTGCCGCGGCCAGCTGGACTTGTTCGGAAGAAGGCTTAAGATCACCTTTAGGGCCATCGCGGACCAGATAGCCTCCGCCGCGCAGGTGGTGATGGGGGAAGCGGCCGAGCGAGTGCCGGTCGTGATCGTCCGCGATGCTGGCTTGGAGATCGTGGATAAACCGAGAAGTTCGCCGAAGATCTCGCCCAAGCGATGCGTTTATGCGAGGTGCCTCGGGCTTTCGAGATCGTCTAAAAAGAAAAAGTAGCACCGAAAAGGAGCTCTTCGCCGATGAAATTCGTCGCAACTTTCTCAGCAGTCGCTTTGCCGCGTAGACGAACCTTCAACCCGACTTTGAGTCTTCGAATACGATGCGGTCAGGTCGTCGAAGTAGCACTGACGGCCATCGCACTGTATTTCTGATAACACTTCCTCCACTTCCCATACTTTACCACGTTTTTGAAGCGGCACCGAGGTGGCACCCACCCCCGTTCTTTCGCTTCGACTCCCCAGCATTTCAGCACGCCTTTTCCATGGGCATGAAATCGCTCACACAGAACTTACATCAACCCTTTATCTTCAAAGGTTAGGTAGGTCACGCCTGCTGAAGAAGAGCGTTTACTCGTTATGATAGCGGTCATTTTCGGTGCTAGCGAAGCATCACATCGGTGAAAACTTGTAAATTGTAGGCGGTGAGGAACCCGCTGAAGATTAAAAGTTTTTTGGATATCTCAACTTTTAATCAGTCCTTTGGCTTTAAGGTCAAAGCTCGATGAGGGCAAACTTGAACACAGAGCCCGCACGTATCACATTTATCTTCATCAATTTTGGGCAGACCACCCTCGATTCTGATAGCTGCAAAACCAGCATCCAAGCAAACGATTCGACACAATTCACATCTAACACATCTAGATGCGTCGAGTACTGGCATTGCCCGATATGAATAGTCCAGCTTTTCTAGGCTTTTTAGCTTGGGCAGGACATAGCCCACTATCTCCTTTACGGATCCGAATCCCTTTTTGTAAAGATAGGATGAGACACCCTCCTTGAGCTCGTCTATGATCTCCTTTCCACGCAACATCACAGCTGTGCAGAGTTGGACGGTGGAGGCACCCACCATGAAAAACTCAACCGCATCTTCCCACTTAGATATGCCACCAATTCCTGAGATGGGTAGCTTCGTTGATTTTGCTATCTGCGCCACGCATCTGAGGGCGATGGGCTTAATTGACGGGCCTGAGATTCCGCCAAATGAGGACATCCCACTAACGGAGGGCAAGGGTTCCATAGTTTCGAGGTCTATACCGATGAAGCCCTGGACGGTGTTTATAGCCGAGACGGCGTCGGCTCCTCCGCGCTCCGCCGCTTTTGCGGTCAAAGTTATATCTGTCACGTTTGGGGTGAGCTTTACCATTATCGGAACGGTAGCGACCTCCTTGGCCAACCTCGTTGCCTCACGTGTTAGGTCTGGATTCTGGCCCAATGTTGCCCCGACGACCCAGGCTTCGTCCGTCAAGGGGCAGGATAAGTTGAGTTCGATCATATCCGCTCCAGCTTCCTGCACGTCTATGATCATCCTTTGCCAGATCTCCGGGTCCGCTCCGCCCATGAGGTTTGATATCAAGATCTTTTCCGGATATTTTTTCTTGAGTTCAGCGATCTTGGGCAACCATTCCTCTAAGGGATAAATCACCGATTCTATATTTTCAATCGCGATTAACTTCCCTCCGTAACGTAGGCCCGCTATCCGTGGATGGGGATTTGACCGCGGTTTTGAACCCAAAACTTTTGTAACCGCGCCGGCCCAGCCGGCCTCAAACGCTCGCTCTATTTTCTCAGTACTACCCGTTGGCGGCCCCGACGATAGGATAAACGGGTTTTCAAATTCAAGCTCACAAAATTTCACCGACAGGTCAATCTTTTTCGCATCGATTGGGTCACTCATTTTTATCACTTCGGAGGATGCCTAAGCCTCTTTATAGTCGGGGGTTTGCAGTCCCCCAGGTAAGACTCAAGCCTAGAGCACTTGCCGCCAAGATAATGTTTTGAATAGCTACCCATGCTGACATCAGATCTCTTCTCTATATTTTTTACTTTATGGTATTGGGATAAGCTAATAAATCGCACGCCAGCACAAATCACGATGAGAACGTGCGGTTCGGTGAGCCTCTTCCGTAACACTTTCACCACTGTAGAAGGGAAATCTCCCGCCAATTTTTAGCCTCTCGTAAGTCTCAACGAAAATTTGAGCGATTTTCTCCCTCGTTCTCCGGTCGTTCACCGCGATGAAGTCCCATGGTTGTATGTTGGCGCCCAGGGGGCCACCTAGCGGCCTCAAATATTTTCTTTATGAGCTTGTCCGGAACGGGGTCGGTTTTAAGTGTCGAATGCCTGTCTGCTTATGAGCCTGAGCTTTTCGAATTCAGATTTTTTGCTGGCACCATGTTCCAATTCTTTCCGTAATCACGTTGAATGTACTTACCATGCCCCGGTTTAGCCACGATTTCTCCTTCCTCAAGCACAATTTCGCCGCGCACCAAAGTTAACCACGGTACACCGACAACGGTCCAATTTTCGAAGGGCGTGTAACCCGCCTTCGTGTGCAAGTTATCTATCTTTATTCTAACTTTTTTCTTCATATCTACAATGGTCAAATCGGCATCTGCCCCTATACTTATTGATCCCTTCCGTGGGTAAAGGCCCAGCCTGCGGGCCGGGTTCTCAGAGGTTATCCTGACAAATTTTTCCATTGAAATTAAATTTTTTCTCACCCCGTAGGTCAGTAGGAGCGGTAATCTTGTCTCGACACCGGCTATTCCCGAACCTGCTTTCCAAATATCCTCCCACCCGGCTTCAACCTCGGAGAGTGGCATTGGCCAATGGTCACTTGAAACCATCTCTATCACGCCAGTTTTCAATCCTTCCCACAGAGCAACCCTATTTGCCTCGCTTCTTATGGGCGGATTGCATTTCAGGTAAGGGCCTAGTTTCTTCATATCTTCTTGTCTGAAAAGGAGATGTTGGGGGAGAACCTCGGCACTTACATCCTGCCCGAGGGTCCTCGCTTGCCGTAAAATATTTACCCCGAGTCGGGTGCTCAGGTGGAAAATATGAAGGCGAACACCGGTTTCTCTCCCAAAAAGTATCGCTCTAGATATGGCCTCTGCCTCTGCAATATCCGGCCTAGATTCGCAGTGGGCGAGGGGATCCTTTCTTTTGGCCCGCTTGAGTTTTTGTGTAAAGTAGGAGACGATTTCCCAGTTTTCCGCATGTACGCCGGCGATGCATCCCATTTCGCCGATTATTTTAAAGGCTTCGAGCAGGGCACCGTCTTCAACCCTCTCGAGCTCGGGGACGGACTCGGCCATATAAATTTCGCCGAATGCCATTACGCCCTCGGCAGCTAGTTTTGGCAGCTGGTCTAAGTTCTTTGACGTGACAGCGCCGTTGATGCCGAAATCGACGATTGCTTTTCTTTCAGCGGTTTTAATTATCCTCATTAGATTTTTCGGTGTGGTCGATGGCGGATTGGTGTTGCCATGGTCGACCACCAATGTCGTGCCGCCAGCGGCCGCGGACTCCGTCCCCGTTTTCCAATCTTCCCTGTACGTGTATCCTGGGTCTTGGAAATGTACATGAAAATCGATTCCACCGGGGAGGATTATCTTTCCCCTGCAATCTATTACCCTTTCGGCAGCGGGCAGGAGGTGATCTTTGGAAATTGATACTATCTTACCATCGTTTATACCTAGCCCGCATTCCCATAAACCCGTGGAAGAGGCTATTTTACAATTTTTAATGACCAAATCTAATTTAGCCATCGTTATGCCTTACGACCCCTTTGCTAGTGGGCCCGCGGGGATTCGAACCCCGGACCTGCAGTGTGTGAGACTGCCGTCATAGCCACTAGACCACGGGCCCAAGTAAAAGTTCATCCGTTCGGCTTTAAATCTTTGTAACCGCGCGATCACGCTATACCCAAATCGGCCATTAGCTTTTTCGCCCGTTCCTCGCCCAAGAGCCTTATCAGCTCCTCCCTTGAGCCTTCCCCCCATCTCCTCAGGATGCTTTCCACGCGCTCCACTTGCCCCGGGGCCAGATCCCTAGCGGCCTTTTCCAGCATCCACTTTCGCCCCTTGAGGACATCCTCCGGCTTGAAGACGACGCCCACCCATATCCCATTTAAAATTTCAGCGCTGCCGCCTTATTAAGGAGGTCGCGCGAACGAGCGCTGTCCCTTCACTTTTCCAATCGCTCGAGCACGCGCTCGAGGCGCGCGAGCATCTCCCGCTTCAGCCCTATGAAGACCCCGCCCTCCTTCCCGCTCACGAAGGTGGTTTCGTTCGGCTTTATTATCTCGTTCAATATGGGGGACTCGATGTCGATGTGCGGGATCTTCGAGCGTGTCCAAGGATCGCGCTTGTGTATGTACACGCGCGCCTCGATCTCTATCTTGCTCTCAGCTGGACCGGTCATTCGAATTCCACCTTGCCCTCGTCGGCATCGACGATCAGCCTATCGCCTGTCTTGATCCTGTCGATGTCTATCCCGTCGACGCATGGGATGCCGGCCAAGATGGCCCCCGTCGCAACTATCGTCTCGGTCTCTCGGTTGACTATCGCCGCTGGGGCGACGCCGTTCTTCTTCAGCCCGTAGATGACGTACGAACCCACCGTCGAGCCCTTGCCGCACGGGAAGACTAGTATCTTATCCTTCACGCACTTCCCCTCTAGCTCATGCCCTCTTTCTATGATCATGCCCGTTTTCGGGTCCACCCCCCCATAAAAGCCGATCGGCTGCCTCGAGACCAACGCCTCCCCCCTCGCCTTACCCGGGCTTATCGTGCGCCCCCTCAAGCCATCATCCCCAATATCTCGTCGATGCTTCTAAAGACGACCGCCTGCTTGCAGAATCCAGGTAGGTAGCTCGCCGCCTTCCCCGAGTTAACGGCTGTGCACTTAAACCCCATGCGCTCTATTGGCGCAACTACGGCGCACGTATCGGCGACCACTTTCCCCCCAGCCCGTTCGATCGCGTCTACCAGCCCCATCCCTTCAGCAGCCCGCTTGGTCGCGCGCGCGGTGCATATCCAAAGCGGCTTGCGAAGGCGTTTGCCCTCCAATTTTTCGGCCAGCTTCGCGATCTCCCTTAGCGAGGCGTGGGGACAGCCCAGGATCGCTATATCCGGTTCCTCGCCGGTGTTCAGCTTCTCGTAAGCCCCCCTAAGTTCTCCCTCGTCGACCTCCAACTTCTCCAACCCCTCCACGTTTACGAGATCGGCCTCCGGCGTTATCCCCTCCACGTGGTAAAGCGCTATCGCTCCAGAGGCGGCCATGGCGGCGCCCAGCGCCTTGAGCTGGTCGACGTCCGCGTGCTTGATGCCCTTGAAATAGGGCACTCCCTTTTCGATGGTTTTCCCCACGTGATAGCCCAAGGCACCGAAGTCCGCTTCATGTCTGAGTTCAACCTTAACGTCCACCACGATGGTCGGCTGCCGGTTCTCGTTTAGGTGCAGCCCATAGTTCGGGGTCACACCACAAAGCGCGGAGGCGAGCGCGGAGGGGCCGCCTTCGCGGTTCGTCCTTGCGCCTATTACCGAGTTCGCGAAGGATACCGCGGACGACTCCGACCAAGCGAGGTGCTCTCGAAAGCGAGGTAGGTTGCCGACCAAGTAGGGGGTGCAGGTGGCGGTCATCATCACACCCATCTTACGGAACGCTGCGATTATCCTCAACTGTTTTTCCGCGAAGTCCTCCGGGAACCCCAGCTGTTTCCAGTCCTCGAGGTCCATGCCCGGCGGGTTGAGCGTCGTGGGCACCCTCACCCTCGCCCCCTTGTCCGCGAGGTCCTCGAGGAACTCAAGGCCGGGGTCCCCTATCGACTTATAGGAGACGCCGGCGACCTGCACCGAGCCAACGGGGATCATGCGGTCGGCGCCATATATGTCGCCCAGCCTCACCAGTAACCTGAAGTTCCTCTCCAGCACCTCGCCGTACTCGCCGGCGAGCATCCGCTCTTGCTCCTTGGTCAGGTACAAGCCACTACCCCAGGTAGTCCTCGAGCTTGATCTCCATGGGCGGGCCGGGCTTCTTGAAGTCCTTGGGGTCCCTCCCCCAGGGTATCGTAAGGTCGAAGCCAACCTTGGCCGTCTCCCTCGTCTCGAGGTCCGAGGAGGGATCAAGCGAGGAGCCGGGTTCCCTGCGCAGGATCATGTCCCGATCGCCTTGGAAGCGCGTGGCCATCGCCCACTCCACCTCGTGCGGATTGTGGATGTCTATGTCGTCGTCCACCACGAACACGTGCTTGAGCGATCTGTGCCCCTTGAACGCGGCCTCTATCGCTTTCCTCCCATCGTCTGGTCCCTTCTTTTTTATGCTGACGATGGCGTGCAGCCAAGAGCATCCGCCGGGGGTTATGAGCACGCCCTTGCACTCGCAGACCTTGCTGACCTCCTTAAATATCGTAGGCTCCCGTGGCATCCCCATTAGCAGCTTGTGCTCGAACCCACCCGGTAGCAACGCGTGATAGATCGCCCCTTGCTTGACGAATATTCGTCGTATCCTCGCCACCCGCTGTTTTCGAACGATGTCGGGGGTTTCGGTGAGGTCCAAGAATGGCCCTTCGTCGTGGAGCTCGTCGGTCATCTCGGCAATCATGACTATCTCCGCCTCTGGCACCTTGTGCCCACCGAGCTTCACCAGCCTCGTCTCGGCCAGCGCGTTCGCTATGCTAAGTTCGCTTACTCCCAGCTCCGTCGACACCGCCGCCGCAACCAATACTGGCACCGGGTTGCCGATGCAAACCGCGAACTCCCTGTTGCCCCGTTTCAGAAACTCATCGAAGTGCCTCGGGAGGATCCTTACCACCACTTTGTCCTTACCTATCACCATCATCCTATGATAGGAGGCGTTGAGCCCTAGCTCCGGGTCCCTGGCTATCACCACGCCCGAGGAGATGTACGGACCGCCGTCGAAGGGGTAATGCGTCAGGATGGGGAGCCCGCCCAGGTCTACCCCGATCTCCCCGTAACCCTCCGCTTCTACTACCTCGGGCTCCTTGGGATTGTCGATGGCCTCCGCAAGCTTGCTCAACAGCTCCCCCTCCTTCACGCCCAAACCCAACGCTATGAGCTCGCGGGAGGAGCACACGTTCGCCGCGATGGGCATCTCGAAGCCCTCGACCTTCTCGAACATCACGGGCCTCCCATCGAGCGCCCGCATCAATGCGGCCGCCTCGAGCTTGGTGCTCACAGGCTTCTTGATCCTCACCAGTAGCCCCTTCTTGTCCAAGAGCTCGACGAAGTCCCTGAAGTTCAAGGCCTCACCCCTATCCTCGTCCTCAGGGCCTCGAAGCCCTCGCGCTCGATCGCCCTCGCGACCTCCTCCTGAAGTTCCTTGCCCGGGGTAAGCGCCACCATGTAGCCCCCCAAACCGCCCCCCGTTAGCTTTGCCCCGAAGGCACCGTGGTCCCTAGCGAGCTCCACTAGACGGTCTAGCTCCTCACAGGAGACGCCTATCGCCCGTAACTGTTCGTGGTTTTCATCCATGAGTTCACCCACGGCCTTCAAGTTGAAGTCCTCCAACGCTTTTCTCGCCTTGTACGCCAGTTCCTCCGCCTCCTTGAACAACTTGGCATACTTCTCCGGATGTTTCTCCTTTCTCTCCCTAACCCCGGCCACCGCCGCAGCCGTGTCGGCGACGATGCCGGTGTTGCCCATCACCACCTCCACTGGCTCCTTGAGCTCGATACGCTCGAAAAGGGGAGGCTGGCCTTTGACGAACCATATAAGACCGCCGTAGGTGGCGGCGGTGTTGTCGACGCCGGAGGGGGTTCCATGGTAGGCCTTTTCGCCTTCGTAGGCCAGCTCATTTATACGCTCGTCGGACAGCTGCAGCCCAAACTCATCGGAGAGGGCGCGCGCGAGGGCCACGCAGGAGGCAGCGCTAGCACCTATCCCGCTTGCCGCCACCAGGTCGCCGCCGAACCATATCTTGATGGGATTTTTGGTCGCGTCAAGGCCAGCCGCTTTCAGGATCCTCTCGATGGACTCCCTTTGCTGCTCGAGCTTCTCCTCCTTGTAGCCTGGGGTCGCGGGCCTCTCGTCCTCCAGCGCCCAACCCTCGCCGTCGAAGCGCTCCACGACCGCAACCGTGGCCTTGTCTATGGCTGAGACGATGGAGGGCACGCCGTAGACCACGAAATGTTCGTTGAAGAGGATCACCTTGCCGAAACCTATGCCCTTGCCCATCTTCTCCCTACCTCAAGTTCATGGACCTCCGTAAAACCCTTTGGTTTTCCGATAGCCTCGGTCTCATCTGCCACGCGTTTGTTTCTGTAAAATCGCCCTGATCTGTTTTAGCTCGTTCAGTATTTCCGTACTGACATCGCCGGGCTTTGCGGGAGGCCCGAAAAGTGGCCTGTGCCTAACGAAGCTTAGTATCTTGTCCCTCAGCTCTAAGAAGTTCGGCACGCAGAGGATCGAGGCCTCGGCCCTCCTAGTGCCGGGCCCAGCGGTGCCACCCATGCCCGTATAGCCAGCTGTAAACACGTCGATGGTACCGACGCCGAAATGCCTGGATATTGGCCCTTGAACCACGTCAACCGACATCACTCGGGAATACGGGACGACGTGCTTGGGTTTCCACCAAACCCCTCGCTCAACGATGACCTCATCGTCGGTCAGGGAATAGGAAATCGAGCTGTAATACTTCGATATCCAATAGACGGTAAAACAAATGGCGACTAGGCAGGGGACGATCCAGACCAAGATCGGCACCCAGACGAAGGGGCGGGAGTGAACGTACACCGCGAGCGTTACCCCGATGCCTCCTAGGAGGAGAGGAACCATCACGATCGCCAAGTAGGTATAATAAACCTTCTTCATGTTTGGATGAGGGGAGAACCTCTCAACCATTCTCGCTACCGGAGTAAATTGCGCAGGCATCTTTAAAGACTTATGCCGCGCGCTTGAACAAGATATGGGGTTTAACTGTGGAGTTTCGCAGGTTGGCAGAACTATGTGAACTACTGAGCAGGACGAGGGAAAGGAGTAAAATGGTGGACCTCGTAGCAAATTTCCTCCGCGAGCTTCGCCCAAGCGAGGTCGAGCCAGCGGTGTTGATGATATCGGGCCGCCCCTTCCCTCGCTGGAGCGCCAAGAACTTGGACATCAGCTGGGCCACGTTGTCCGACGTCGTGCTGCGAGCGGTTGGCTCCGAGCGGGAGGAGCTGGAGAGAGCATTCGACGCGACGGGGGATCTAGGCGATGCCGCGGAGATGGTATTCGCCTCGAAGCCGAAAAGGCAGGCCACGTTGATCGAGGCACCGCTGACGTTGGACGAGGTGATTAGAATTTTCAATAGGATCGCGGCGGTCAAGGGGGAGGGAGCAAGGGAAAGGAAGGAGGCCATACTGGAGGGCCTGCTCAGCAGGGCCACGCCTCTTGAGGCGAAATATCTGATCAAAATAATCATCGGCGAGATGCGCACGGGATTTCGGGAGGGCCTCATGGAGCTTGCCGTCTCTAGGGCATTCGGCGTGCGCCCGGAGGCGATCAAAAGGGCAACCATGTTCTGCGGTGAGATCGTCGACGTGGCTAAAGTCGCGGCCACAGAGGGCGAGAAGGGGGTGCTAGCGATTGGCCCTGAGATCTTCAGGCCCACTCAGCCCATGCTTGCCCAAAACATCTGCTCGGTGGAAGAGGCCATCGCGCTCCACGGTGGTAGCACGGCCTTCGAATATAAGCTAGACGGTGCCCGCGTGCAGGTCCACAAGCGGGGAGATGAGGTCAAGGTGTTCAGCCGCAGGCTTAGCGATGTGACCGAGGGTTTGCCGGAGGTCGTTGACGCGGTGAAGGAGGAAGTTAAGGCTGAGCAGGTGATCTTAGAGGGCGAGGTCGTAGCGTTGGGCAAGGGCAACGTGCCGCTCCCGTTTCAGTACCTGATGCAAAGATTTCGGAGGGAACGAGACATCGAGGCGATGATGCGGGAGATACCGGTGAGCTTGACCCTGTTCGACGTTTTGTATTACGATGGCCACAGCTTGATCGATTTCCGCTACCTAGACCGGAGGAAAAAGCTCTGCGAGCTGGCCGGCGAAATCTCGGTGGTGGAGCAACTCATAACCGACGACGCGAGCGAGGCGAGGGGGTTCCTCGAGGAATCCCTTCGAGCGGGACATGAAGGACTGGTGGCAAAAAAGTTGGATAGCACCTACACCCCCGGCGCGAGGGGGAAGCTCTGGTTGAAGATAAAACCCGTGCTCGAGCCGCTGGACCTCGTCATCGTCGCGGCCGAGTATGGGTACGGAAAGCGACACAGGTGGCTTTCCGATTACTACCTCGCGGCTCGAGACGAGGCAACGGGCGAGTTTCTCGTCGTCGGGAAGACCTTCAAGGGTCTGACCGATAAGGAAATCGCGGAGATGACCGAGCGATTAAAGGAGCTGACGATCAAACGGGAGGGTCGGCGCGTATTGGTCACACCAAAAGTGGTCGTCGAGGTGGCTTATAACGAGATCCAGCGGAGCCCGAAGTACAAGTGTGGGATGGCGCTGAGGTTCGCCAGGATAACAAGGATCCGGGACGACAAGGGGCCAGAAGACGCGGATACCATTCAAAGGGTAAGGGAGATCTTTAGGAAACAGGTGAAAAGCCACGGGTAATGCGTTGAAAACGGGGACGATGCCCTCTCGGCGAGTTTTCGGCTGGCACCTACTTAAAAGTTATATCGCTTGGCTTCCATCTCGCCTTGGTGACAGGATGGAGTTGCTGACGGCGAACACGGGAAGCTACCCGCGCATAGGGGATAAGCCCGAGCAGCAAAAACATCGCCAAGCCTACGCGAGGTGGGAGAAAGGGGAAATATCGGATGAGGAGTTCATGCGGGTACAGGACGAGGTGACGAAGGAGGTCATCCAAGAACAGGTGCGAGCTGGTTTGGATTTGGTCACGGATGGGCAAGTGCGGTGGTATGATCCTATTTCCCACATCGCCCGCAGGCTGAAGGGCTTCGAGATAGATGGACTACTGAGGTTTTTCGACACCAACTTCTACTTTAGACAGCCGGTGGTCGAGGGCGAGGTGCGCTGGATTGGGCCCATCTTGGTCGAAGAGTTCTCCTTTGCCAAAGGGGTCTCGCCCGTCCCGGTTAAACCCGTGGTGACAGGGCCTTACACTATCGCGAGATCTTCCATCAACAGACATTACTCGGACATCGAAGGGCTGGTCCTAGACCTAGCGAACGCCATCGGACGAGAGATAGGTGAACTGGAAAAAGTGGGCGCTGAAATCGTTCAAGTGGACGAACCGGCCATCCTTAAAAACCCTCAAGATCTCGAGCTACTCCGGAACGCGATCGAGGAAATGCGCGAACACTTCAAGAGCGCTAGTCTAGCCCTCTACACCTATTTCGGCGACGCCGCGGGGATATACGAGAAACTCCAAGAGCTCCCCGTGGACATCATCGGCCTCGATTTCACCTACAGCGGCAATTTGGTCGACATCATCGAGGAAAAGGGCTCGAGCAAGGGACTTGGGCTTGGGCTTATCGACGGTAGGAACACGAGAATGGAAAAGGAAGCCGAGGTCCTGCCCACCCTCGAACGGATCATCCCCCATGTGGAAGGCCGGCCGGTCTATCTCAACCCATCGTGCGGGCTCGAGCACTTGCCGCGCGAGACAGCGTTCGCGAAGCTCAAGAATCTCGTGGCAATCGCTAACAAGGCGAGGGAGGTGCTGGGATGAGGGAAAAACTACGCAAGCTCGGACTGGACCTTCCCTTGTTGCCCACCACTGCCGTGGGCAGCTACCCCAAACCCGAGCAGTTGGTGGAAGCGAGGAGGATGATGCTCGCTGGAAGGCTCAAACCAAAAGATCTCAGGGAAATGGAGGAGCGAGCGACCAAGGAGTGGATAGCGCTGCAGGAGGAGATCGGGCTCGATGTCCTCGTGGACGGCGAGATGTATCGAGGGGATATGGCCACCTATTTCGCCGAGAACTTAGAGGGCTTTAAGATAAGCGGGCTCGTTCGCTCATACGGCAATCGCTATTACCGAAAACCCATCATCGTTGGCGAGGTCCGCTGGCGAGGGCCTATAACGGTCGATTGGTGGAAGTTCGCCCAAGCGCTTACCAAGAAGCCGATCAAGGGGATGATCACAGGACCCTATACCATGATGGACTGGTCGTTCAACGAGTATTACTCCAGCAGGAAGGACGCTTGCCTGGACTTAGCCAAAGCGCTGCATCAGGAGGTGAGGGCACTCGCGGAAGCGGGCGCGAAGATAATCCAAATAGATGAGCCGGCACTCTCGACGAGGCCAGAGGAGCTTGAGGAGTTCGTCGTCGACGCGCTCGAAATCGTCACGCGAGGCGTTGACGCATACTTCATCGCGCACGTGTGTTATGGGGCCTTCGAGTTCATCTACCCCCAAATGCTCGAGTTACCCGTGGACAACTTCGACCTAGAGATGTCGAATAGCGAGCTTGACCTCGTCGAACTTTTCAGGAGGCATCCCTTCACCAAGGATATCTCGTTTGGCGTCGTGGACGTCCACTCACATGTCATCGAGAGCGTTGACCTCATCAAGAAGAGGATAAGGCGCGCCCTCGAGGTCCTGAGCCCAGAGCAGCTATGGATAGACCCGGACTGCGGGCTCAAGACGAGAACCCGGGAGGAGGCCATAGGCAAGCTTCAAGCTATGGTGAAGGCGGTCGAGGAGATCAGGGCCAGCCTCCGCGAGGGATAGTGCGGCTAACCGAGCGCGCTCGACCAAGTTTTATATTCGCTCCGAAATTACAAACATCGGTGCGACCGTGTCGATCCCCGGCTTCGTGGAATACCAAGCGAGAGAGTTCTGCAGGGATGTGAGATGCCCCGTGCAACTCCTCCTAGATGCGAAGGAGAAGGGCTCCGAGGACTACGAGAGGACGAGGGAAATATGTAAGGTCGGATGCCTGCACACCGCCAGGGAATTCCACTACTGGCTCATCGACAAAGGATATTTAATCGTCAAGCCAAAGGGGTGAGGGGATCGGATGGATTGGGGGATGAGGAATAGGCTCGCCCAATTGATCCAGCGCGATGGCAGGGCGATGTTCTTGCCCATAGACCACGGGTATTTCCAAGGCCCCACCACAAGGCTCGAGGAACCCGGAAAGACCGTGGCGCCCCTGCTGCCATACGTCGACGCCATAATGCTCACGAGGGGGATCCTTCGCTCCTGCATCGACCCGGCCAACACCAAACCGATCATCCTCCGCGTCTCAGGTGGCACTAGCATGGCCAGGAGGGACGAGCTGGACCAAGAAGGGATCACCACGTCCGTCAAGGAGGCGATAAGGTTGAACGCTTGCGCCGTCTCGATGTCGATCTTCGTGGGCGCCCCCAACGAGCATCGGACGTTGCTCAACCTTTCGAACCTCGTGAACGAGTGCGAGGAATACGGCATTCCCGTGATGGCGGTGACGGCCGTCGGCGCCGAGCTCGAGAAGCGGGACGCGAGGTATCTCGCCCTCGCTTGCAGGATAGCCGCTGAGCTTGGGGCCAGGGTGGTGAAGACCTACTACTGCGAGGAGGGCTTCGAAAAGGTCGTACGTGGATGCCCGGTGCCGATAGTCATAGCCGGCGGACCCAAGGTGGACAGCGAGCTGGAGGTCTTCAGTTGGGTTTACGATGCGCTGCAAAAGGGAGCAATAGGGGTAAACCTCGGACGCAACATCTGGCAGCACGATTATCCGGTGGCGATGGCTAGGGCGATACGCGCGATCATCCACGAGGACGCCACCCCCAAGGAGGCACTCGAGCTATTCGAGGAGATAAAAAGCAGTGGAACGGGAAAATAGGATCATTCCCTCCCCTTCCCGGTGTATGCCTTGCGAGTCGCGATGTACTACAGCAATCGGGACGTGAGGTTGGAGGAGCTACCTAGACCTAAGGTGGGGCCGGGCGAGCTGTTGATGAAGGTGATGGCCTGCGGCATCTGCGGCAGCGATCTCCTCGAGTGGTATAGGCTCAAGACCGCGCCCAGAGTTCTCGGCCACGAGGCTACCGGCCTAGTGGAAGAGGTCGGGGAGGGTGTAACGCGCTACAAGGTCGGGGACAGGATTTTCGTCTCGCATCACGTCCCCTGCGGCGAGTGTAGATATTGCCTCTCCGGCCATCACACCGCGTGCGAGACCCTACACACCACCAATTACTATCCGGGAGGGTTCTCCGAGTTCGTCCGCGTACCTAGGATAAACGTCGAGCGCGGCGTTTACCTCCTACCGCCCGAGATATCCTTCGAAGTCGGAACCTTCGTGGAGCCCCTAGCATGTGCCCTGCGTGGCCAGAGGATCGCCGACGTGAGAGAGGGAGATGCCATCCTAGTGTTGGGCAGCGGCGTGGCAGGGCTGCTGCACGTCCAACTCGCAAGGCTCCGTCGAGCGGGGCTGATAGTGGCGACCGATCTGAGCGAGTACAGGCTGAGGGCCGCGAGGAGATTTGGGGCCGACGAAGCAATACATGCGGACGAGGACGTGCCGAGCAGGATAAAGGAGCTCAACGACGGAAGGCCCGCGGACAAGGTTATAGTCTGCGCTGGAGCAAGGGCTGCAGCCGAACAGGCCCTTCGCTCGGTGGACAGAGGGGGTACCATCCTGTTCTTCGCTGTCCCCCCACCCGGGCAAGAAGTTGCCCTACCGCTCGTGGACTTTTGGAGGAACGAGATCACGATTAGGACCTCCTACGGCGCGGCGCCCAACGACCTAGAGGAAGCGCTTGCGCTTTTAACGAGGCGAGAGTTGGACGTGGAGGGCATGATCACCCACAGGTTTGGGCTGTCGGAGTCCCAACGGGCGTTTGAGCTCGCGGCCAGCGGTGAGAATTGCCTAAAGGTAATTATAGAACCTCAGCGGTGACTTTCAATCCTCACTTTACGAGGCCACCTACTGAAACTTTACTATTCGAGAACCGGCATCGCTAAATGAGAAACGGAACGAGTGGAGATCGAGGCGACAACGGTGGAGGAAATATTCGGCATCGAACGAGAAGCCCTCATCTTCATGCTCGAGGTCTCGCGCAAGAGCCACCCCAACGAGTTCGCGGGGATCCTAAGGGCTGAACGGGGTTTGATCCGCGAGGTACTGGTACTCCCGGGGACTCGCTCATCGGGTCGTTCGGCCTTGTTGGAGCTCCACATGTTGCCCATCGATCGGAGCGCGTGCGGCACCGTTCACAGCCACCCTTCGCCCGATCTACAGCCATCGCCGGAGGACCTAGTATTATTCGCTAAGTTCGGGCGCGTTCATGTGATCATCGCTTACCCATACGACCGGAGCTCTTGGCGTGCCTATGACCATCGAGGAAGGGAGATCCCGCTCAAGATCGTGGACGCAGTTAAATGGGGATGAACATGCGATGGGAGGTTTGGCGTCCGCGCTACGAGTCCATCGTTAAACGGCTAGGGCTTGACCCGATCGCCGATGCCGAGGCGGCGAAGGCGCTGGACGACCTCCTACCCGACCCCGACCCCCACGGATTAGCGAGCATCCTCCGCGGGCAAGAGTGCGTGGTGTTCGGCGCCGGTCCGTCGCTAGACGAGGACTTGATCAGGCTGGAGCAAGCGGGATATCTGGAGAAGGTGCTCATAGCAGCGGACGGCGCTACCTCGGCGGTAATCGAGTATCGCAGGCCTGACGTCATCGTTACGGACCTCGACGGGAAAGTCCAGGATCAGCTCCGCGCCTGGCGGCTGGGCTCTTGGCTGGTTGTCCACGCACACGGCGACAACTTGGGGCAGGTCCGAAACATCGCCCCGACGTTGAAAGAGCGAGTCATCGGCACCACGCAGGTCGAGCCATTCGGCAGACTCTACAACTTCGGCGGCTTCACGGATGGCGACCGCGCCGCGTTTATGGCGCACGAACTGGGGGCGTCTAAGATCTACCTCGCGGGTATGAACCTCGGCAGGCAAGTGGGGAAGCGCTCGGGTGACAAGGACCTAGCGCGAAAGGTAGCCAAGCTAGCTATATGCAAGGAGCTCCTTGCGTGGCTCGCGGGCGAGCTCGGGGCTAGGCTCGTCAACCTGACCGGCGGCGGCGAGGACATCCCGAACGTGCCCAGAAAGATCATTTAGCGGAAAACTGCCATCGACATACGTGTGTCATCGATCGCTGAGCTTTTGACACACGTATGTCATGCCCCATCGGAGGGGCTGGTGCGCCATTTCCTCTAGAAGCTCGAAGAATTAGCTAACTCCGGGGATCATGGTCCCGAGGTCGACGAACGGGGGGTTATCCGTTCTCGGGTAACAAGCTATCGCGGCGATGGCGCTCGTGTCATGACATACGTATGTCATCGATCATGCGACGCTTAGCTGCTTTTGACACACGTATGTCACCAACCTGCAGCCGACACTTGCCCTGACAGCGCATCACCCAGCATTTGGGCTATGAATCCAAAATCGTCGATTATTTAGCTTTGGGGTGCGAATAGCGTGAGAGGGGGAAGATGGAAGACCCAGCGCGCAAGTACTTCGACAAAAGCGTGACCGATCGCGAGCGAGCGATATTCGAGGGAGCGATAACCCTCGGCGCCCTCTATCATCAGTTCGTCGGCGCAGCCATCCATGACGTGAAAGCCCTCGAGCGAGCGATGGAACAAGCGGCGCTCGCGCAGCCATTTATCGAGGAGGCAAAAGTAAAAATCAAATGCCCAAAGGGCAAGCGGAAACATCCGTACATTTATCCAGAGCTCGAAGGGAGGATGCTTTCGATCGAGCTGGTCGCAAAGTACGGGAAATCGAGGATTCGCGTGGGTATGCGCTACGTGCGAGAGCTCGATTATCCGTTAATGTTCATTTCCAGGGTGAAATAGCGTAGCTTAGAGCTTTTTTCGAGGACCAGAAGGCTTAAATACGTTCTCAAAGAACGTTAAAACGTTCTGGAGGAACGCAAATGAGCTTCGAGGCCTGTCTAAAATTCGCCCGAGAAAAATATGAGCTCGAGGGTGAGGTCCCGTCGGTTAGGCGTTTGCTGAGCGAGCTTAAACTTTCGCGCTCCAGGTTTTACGCGATGTTTCCCGGCGGCCTAGACGAGCTCTGCAAGAGGTTGGGGATCCCCCTTCCGGAGCGGAGGATGAGGGCCACCGAAAAGGCCTCCAACGCTAGGAGATCGGCTGCGAGCAGGCTGAACGAGATCCAGCTTGGCACCTGCCCGACCTGCGGGGAGCTGGTGAGGGCAAGCGACGCCCTCCGCCACATGCGCCATGAGCGCATCATAGAGAAGCCCGTGGTGGTGGAGAGGGTGATAGAGCGGACGGTCGAGAAGCCAGTGGCGGTGCCGGAGGTGCAACGGATAGTGGAGAGGCCCGTGGAGCGGGTCGTCAGGGAGGTCGTCGAGAGGAAGGTCAAGATGGGCCTTAGAGAATTTGATGAGCTCTCGAAAAAAGTGACGGACTCGCCCGCCGCACAAGAGGCCATCGCCAAGTTGCGCGAGGAACTCCTCCGCGCCGGATGGCTCGAAGAAGAGCAAATCACCTCATGACTTCCATCGACCCTCCATCTCCTCGATTATGGCATCGGCCATTTCCTGGGTCCCAACCGCCGTTGGGTCGCTTGGATTTTCCTTTAGATCGTAGGTCACGTACCTGCCCTCGGCGATCACCTTGGCAACGGCGCGCTCCAACCTCTCTGCCGCCTCCTTCTCCCCTAAGTAGCGAAGCATGAGCACGCCCGATAGTATCGTCGCGGTCGGGTTGACCTTGTTCAAGCCAGCGTACTTTGGGGAGCTACCGTGGGTCGGTTCGAAGATCGCGATGCCTTCGCCTATGTTGGCGCTAGGCGCCATGCCCAGGCCGCCCACGAGCCCAGCGCATAGATCGGAGAGCAGGTCCCCGTAAAGATTCGGCGCCAGTATGACATCGTATTGCTCCGGCTTTCTGACGAGCTGCATACACATGTTGTCCACGATCCTGTCCTCAAACTCGATTTGCGGAAATTCCCGCGCGACCTCCCTCGCGACCTCCAAGAAAAGGCCGTCGGAGTACTTCATGATGTTGGCCTTGTGCACAACGGTGACCTTTCTGCGCCCATTTTCGACGGCGTAGTTAAACGCGAATCTGGCTATCCTCTCGGAGGCGAAACGAGAGATGACCTTTAGGCTTATCGCCGAATCATGCCTGACCTCGGCTTCCTTTCGCCTCAAAAAATCCATGAGCTCCCTGGTCTCCGGCTGAGCCTCGGCGAACTCGATACCAGAGTAAAGATCCTCGGTGTTTTCCCTCACGACGACGAGGTCCACTCGCTTAAATTTCGACATCACCCCTTCGTAGAGCTTACATGGCCGCACGCAAGCGTATAGGTCAAAGATCTTCCTCAACGCCACGTTCACGCTTCTGAATCCAGAAGCAACGGGGGTGGTTATCGGTCCTTTGAGCGCTACTTTATTTTTTTCAATTGACCTTATCACCTGCTTAGGGAGAGGGGTCCCAAATTCTCTCATGACTTTTTCTCCCGCTTCGACCCTTTCCCACCTGATCGCGACGCCCGTTGCTTCTATGCACCTTACCGCGGCTTCGATGACCTCGGGTCCGATCCCATCTCCAGGTATGAGTGTGACCTTGTACATGCCTTGACCCCCCTTAGCCCCATTCAAATTTGCCCCTCTTCTTAAAGTGCTCTACGAGCCCCCCGTCCTGTAATATCCTCAAGAGGAAGCCGGGCAGGGGCTTCACGGCAAAAGACTTGTTTTTACTCAAGTTCCTCACCAGACCTTCGTCCAAGTCGACCTCGAGGATATCCCCTTCGTCAGTTTCATCGAAAACGTTTTGGCTTTCAACGATGGGCAAACCGACGTTTATAGAATTCCTGAAAAATATGCGCGCGAAGGATTTTGCGATGATCGCCCCTACGCCCGCATGCTTCAACGCCAACGGTGCTTGTTCCCTACTCGACCCACACCCGAAGTTCCAACCCGCGACGACGATATCCCCCTCTCTAACCTTTTTCGAGAATTCCGGGTCGATCCCCTCCATCGCATGTTTAGCTAGCTCGCTCGGATCGATGGTCTTGAATTTGTACTTGCCGGGCATTATCAAATCCGTGCTCACGTCGTCGCCGTACTTCCAAGCCCTACCTGAGACCCTGATCATCCTTTTCACCCAAAGTCACGTGGATCAGTTATCCTCCCTGTGATGGCTGAGGCGGCTGCCGTCAAGGGAGAGGCCAGGTAGATCTTCGCTTTAGTGCTTCCCATCCTCCCCACGAAGTTCCTGTTTGAGGTCGAGAGGCAGACCTCGCCAGGGGCCAGAACCCCCATATGGCCACCCGGGCATGGACCGCAGCCAGGATTGCAGACCGTGCAGCCGGCCCGCAGAAAGACCTCGATCAGCCCCTCCTTGAGGGCTTGTAGGTACACCCTCCGAGAGGCCGGGACGATGAGCACCCTTACCCCATCTTTAACCTCGGCGCCTCTCAGGATCTCAGCCGCCTGTCGCAGATCCTCGAGCCTGCCGTTGGTGCAGCTTCCGAGAAAGATCTGGTCCACTTCGACCCCCTCCACCTCGCTGATGGGTTTGACGTTGTCCACCGAACTCGGGCAGGCTATTTGTGGCTCCAAACCGCTCACGTCAAACTTCAGGACATCCTCGTACGCCGCGTCGTCGTCGCTCCTCATGGCCCCGACCTCTACGCCGAAGTCTTCCCTGAAGTATGCGGAGGTCTTTTCGTCCGGCTCCACTATGCCCGCCTTTGCCCCCATCTCAACCACCATATTGCACAGGGTCATCCTACCGCTGACGCCCATCTGTTCAACTACCGGCCCTCCAAATTCGATGGCTCTGTAATTTGCCCCATCCGCCCCAACTTTACCCAAAATGTACAAGATGATGTCCTTCGGCGTGACAAAATCGGGCAGTCTGCCCTCGATATAGAACTTTAGGGTCCTTGGGACCCTGAACCAGAGTCTACCGGAGATGAAGACGGCTGCCATCTCCGTCGACCCTATGCCGGTCGAGAACGCGCCAACCGCGCCATACGTGCAAGTGTGCGAGTCCGCCCCTACCACGACCGCGCCTGGTCTTACGTGGCTCCCTTCCAGCATGAGCTGATGGCAAATACCGCTGCCCACATCGTATAACTTTATACCCTGCTCCCTTGAGAATTCCCTCATCATGACGTGTAAAGAGGAAGTGCCCTCAGAGGCGCTTGGGGCGATGTGGTCGATAACAAGGATGATCCTGTTGGGGTCCCAAACCTTTTTTCCGCCCATCTCCCTGAATGCCTCGATCGCAAGCGGAGCGGTGCCATCGTGCGCCATCGCCGCATCCACCTCGGCCACCACGATATCATCGGCATTAACGTCACGGCCCGAGGCCCTGCTCAGTATCTTCTCGACGATGGTTTTGCCCATCTCTCCTCAACTCGATTTCACTTTATTTCGAAACCGACCTTCCTCGCATATTCCTTAAATTCCGTTTCCTTTATCGGGTACCTCCTACTTCCGTCCACGAACTTATCCTTGATCATCTCCACGAGTTTCGCCAGCCTTGGGTCGTCTTCCCCTATTTGTTTTCCCATGATCTCCTCCAGCTTGAGCTTCACGCCGTGTTTGCCCGATCTTTTTCCTATCACGATCGTCCTCCTCTGCCCTACGAGCTCGGGCGGGAATGGCTCGTAGGTGAGGGGAAGTGCCATGACCCCCTGGATGTGAACGCCGGACTCGTGAGCAAACGCGGCGTCCCCCACGATCGCCTTGTTGACCGGAAGGTGATACCTTAGGGCCGCCGCCATGAACAGCGCCAATTCCCTGAAGAGGCTCAGATTCCACTTGGAGATGCCGTGATGCATGTAGCAGTTCATCATCACCTTTTCCGTTTCGGCATTGCCCGCCCTGTCCCCTATTCCGAGGAAGGTGGTGCTGGCGTATACCTTATCGAAGAGACCGGAGGCAGCCCTGATCGCCGCCATGGTGTTTTCGACCGCGTTGCCCAAATCGTCGTGAGCGTGTATCTCGACGTACGGGATCTTCGTTTCCTCCTTGATGTGTCGAATTTTGGCCGGGATACCGAACGGGAGAGGAGCGCTAGGGTCCGATCTACCGTAACCTATGGTATCGCAAATTCTGTAGACGCTAGCTCCGGCCTCCGCTACGGCATTTATGAAATTTCTCTCAAAGTCCCAGTCCGCCCTAGTGCTGTCCTCCCCGTGAACGAAAACCTTGAGGCCGTGGTCCACTGCATACGCGACGGTATCCACCGTTCTATCCACCAGTTGAGAGAGGGTCCTCTCCGGCCACTTCTCGAAGTGTATATAGGATACTGGATGGGAGATGCCCACCTGTTTAAAATCCAGTTTTAAGGCCATATCTACGTCTTCCCTCGTCGCCCTGCACCACGCGGCCAGCATGTTCCCCAATCCATCTTCGTGCATTAGCTTGATGGCCTCCTGATCCGAACGCGTGTACGTGAGTACCTCGAGCCTTTCGACGCCAATATCCCTCAACATCCCTGCGATCCTAGCGACGTCTTGTGGCAAGGGCGTGACCGTCCCCGCCATTTGTAATCCTTCCCTCAGCGTAGTGTCGTCGATGATGACGTCGATGTCGAGGGGGCTGGGGGGATAGACGGTTTTTCTCAGGCCCTCCCATTGCTCTAAATCAAAATCAGCCGAGCTGAGGCTCCTAATTTTTTCCACGAATTTTTTCCTTTTTTCCTCAAGCTCCATTAGATTGGTGTTATCCATTTTATCGTCTCATAATGGGGGATTCATACATATATAAAGATTTTCTTTACATTTGTAAAGGGGGGCCTTTAGGCAACTTTGCCACTCTGACTAGGCTCTTGAAGGAGTTTGTCTCGACTTTCGTCTCATAACTTAAGCTAACAAATCCACTTTTGAGTTTCGATGCCATCAGACCGTGATTACTACTCCTCTTCCTCGCCCCAGCCCCAGTAGTCCTCTTCCGCTTCATAAACCTCTTCGCAATCTGGGCAAACGCCGAGTTCCTTTATCGTGGGATCTTCTTCCGCGCATTTCAAGCAGTAAGCTTTCCCGCACTCGCCGCACCTGATGAGCTTCTCTTCCGGAAATTCCTTCTTGCAAATGGAGCACTTCGGCATGTTTTCACCTCAACTCCGTTTTCCTTTTAAAGCTTAGCGTCTGGCTGCGGTCTACAAAACAAATAAGCGCGCCAGTCCTAACTTTAGCTTAGGATCTAGACAGCTTTAGCGGAAACCCCATAAAAATCCCTTTTTTGGTAAAAACCCGCAGGTCGAGGAACCGGCAGACCCTAAGTTGGGCTTAGGATCGCCGATTACATCCCCCTGGAATGCGCAAATTCAAGGAAGTTTAATAACGAGAATCATCCTAAACTCAGCTGGGGGTGAAAAATACGGCCCTTGAGGACGTTGCACAGCTTGTGGCGCCGAGAAGGGCAGACGTGGTGCTGCGCATTTTGCGGTGCTTCCAGGGCAAAGAAAGTTTAACTCGCGAAGAAATAATCCGCGAAACCGGGCTCGGCGAAAAGACGTTCGAGTATTATCTCACTAAGCTCAGGCACTTCCGGTTAGTCCAGGGGTTTAAGTCGAGAGATGGATACCACTATTATATAAGTGTGGACGGCTTCCATTCGCGCATCGACACTCTATTCGTCGATCCCGTACGAAATCTCAGAAGTAGGGCACCGGAAAGGTTCTAGCCAACGGTTTCGAGGATCTTCTTTATTTTGTCCAATAACAACTCGGCACATTGCTTTAAGGCTGAGTTCTTTTCCCATAAGCGCTTCACTTCGCGTTCGTAAAACGCTAGGCGCTTTGATATTGCCGCCTTATTTATCTCGTCTGGCCTTCGCCCCTCTATTTTCTTCCTACGAAGCTCCTCGATCTTTACGTCGATGTCGGACATTCTTACGATATCAATAAAGTTAGTCAAGGTTTCGGCTGCCTTCGTGCCGAGTTCGGTGAGTTTAACTTGCTTGACGCGCCCCCTTTTCTCGAATCTGACCATCCCGCATTTTTCTAAATTGGACAACACCCGAAGGATATGGGCATATGTGCCATCTACACCCTTCGCTATTAGGGAAACATATATCGGTTCTTGTTCCTCCTTTAGTAATAAAAGAATTTTAACCGGCTTTTCTTGCAAAAATAAGATTTCTGGTAGTTCTATTTTCATCAATGCCACCTCCATTCAAATGCAATAGGTATCCACCTTTTTAAAACTTTGTATGAAATTAAATATTTTGAAAAGCACGTTTTAAATCATATACGATTAAGTATATATATACTAAAAAACATATGATATTTAGGAGAAAAAGAGGAGAAGGAGGAGGTTGAGGGATCTCTGCGTAAAAAGATAAATAGACCAAGATGAAATGCCAAAAAGTTGAAAAAAGTTCGGAGGTGTTGAAATGACGATAGGTGAGATAAAAAAACCTAAAATAGTTGTCACCCCGCCCGGGCCAAAAGCCAAGGCCTTCATCACGCGGGATCATGCGGTAACTTCCCCTTCCCTGACGAGAACCGCCCCGTTGGTCGGCGTAGAGGCGGAAGGTGTGTGGGTAAAGGATATAGACGGAAACGTGTTTTTAGACTTCAGCTCGGGGATCGCCGTTACCAATGTGGGACATCGCCACCCCAAGGTGGTGGAGGCGATAAAGCGCCAGCTTGACTATGCGATTCACATCAACAGCTGCGACTTCTACACCCTTCCGCAAGTGGAGCTGATAGAGCGATTGATCGAGGTGACTCCTGGGAAGTTCAAGAAGCGAGCGTTCCTAGGGAACTCAGGAACGGAAGCGGTGGAGGCGGCGCTTAAGATCGCACAATGGCACACCCGCAACTACTACGTCATTGCATTCATAGGCGGCTTCCATGGGCGCACGATGGGCTCGCTGCAGCTCACCACGACGGGCGTGGAGGCGAGGCGACACTTTAAGGGAATGATGCAAGGTGTCTACCACGTGCCTTACGCGTATTGTTACCGCTGTGCCTTCAAGCAGGAGTATCCGGACTGCGGGCTATGGTGCGTTGGCTACATCGAAGACATAGTGCTCAAGAAACTTTGTCCACCGGAGGATACCGCTTGCATGATAGTGGAACCGATCCAAGGTGCTGCCGGCTACATAGTCCCACCAGATGAATTTTTGCCGGCGCTGACGAAGCTGTGCAAGGAAAACAACATAATCTTCGTCGCCGATGAAGTCCAGACCGGCTTTTGCCGCACCGGTAAATGGTTTGCCTGCGAACATTGGGGGATAGAGCCGGATATAATCACCCTTTCAAAGGCTATCGCTGCAGGCTTGCCATGCGGCGCAGCGATAGCTCGCGCCGAGATCATGGATTGGGCACCTGGAGCCCACGAAAACACGTTAGGGGGAAACCCCGTGGTATGCGCCGCCGCGCTTGCGGTGTTAGACGTGTTGAAGTCGGAGAGATTGGCGGACAACGCTTCCAAGATTGGGAGCTACATGCTCAATAGATTCAAGGAGATGATGGACGAGCATGAGCTCATCGGGGACGTTCGCGGGAAGGGCTTGATGATCGGGATAGAGCTGGTAAGGGACAGGAAAACGAGGGAACCAGCGAGGAAGGAGCGAAACGAGTTGCTCACGAGCGCGTTTAAGCGGGGGCTAGTACTCTTAGGCGCCGGTGTATCATCGATTAGGTTGGCCCCACCATTGATCCTAACTAAGGAACAAGCTGACGTCGGTCTGCAGATCTTCGAGGAATCGCTGGAGGAAGTCGAGCGCAAATAGCCATTTAAGCCCTCCGAACCACACCAAAGTTGAACGCCATGCTCGAAGGATACGTTAGCCGAATCGCTCTGATGTTGATTCTACTAGGGGCAGGGATGGCTGCACGACGAATAAAGTTCTTTCGACCCGTATTCGAAGTAATTAATACGGTTGTAATTTGGGCCATGTTGCCTGCCTTGATATTCAGCTCGATAACTAGCCAGAGCTTGAGGATACACGACTACGGCAGCGCCATATTGCTTGCGTTCCTAGGTCTGGGTTTCTGCTTTGTGATTTCAACGGTGGTGACGAGCATTAGGCGATTAAATCGAGAGGCGAGCGTTGCGATAACGTTGAACGCCTCGTTTATGAACGTCACGCACCTCGGCCTACCCGCTGTGTATGCCATCGTTGGCCCCCGCGGGCTGTCCCCAGCTAGTTTTTACGCGATGGTCATCGGAATTTTGCATCTCATCTTCGGCACGGCCTTGGCTTCTACAGCCGCCAGAAGGCGCGTAAGCGTTCGATCGATTTTAGATGGTTTGCTAACCTTCCCGCCCGCATTTGCCCTCATCGTTGCGTTGCTCTTTGTTGGCTTCAAAGCTTATCCACCGGATGAAATGATGGCAGTGCTCGACTACATCGCTAGCCCATCGCTGGTATTGATGCTCCTGTTGGTAGGATACCAAATGCCACTAACAGATCCGCGCAGGCACCTTCAGGACTTGACAACCGTGGGGCTCATCAGGTTGGTAATATGTCCGCTCGTGACGTACGCGTTCATGAGCCTATTAGACCCAAGCGAGACCGTAAGAAAAAGCATCATGATCCAAGCCACCATGCCGCCGGCGATCTTCAACATGATCCTCGCCCATAATTTTAAATTGGATGTTCAGCATTACGGGGCGCTGGTCTTTTACTTGACGCTGGCATCTATGTTAGTGGCGGTGCCTATAGTTGGGTACATCATGATGTAACTCTAAGGTCAAAGACCCATCGGCACGCCAACGTCCTGAAGCGCGGCCCCTTCGCGAAGGAGTAAGTTCAACGCCTTGGGGAGCTCCTCAATTTTAACCCTTACTTGTGCTGTAGTGTCTCGGTCTCGGATGGTCACTGTATCGTCCTCGAGCGTTTGATGATCGATCGTCACGCAGTAGGGCGTGCCGACCTCATCCGCGCGAGCGTATCTTCTACCTATTGAGCCTGACTCATCATATTCGACGTGAAAGCCTTTTAGCCTTAAACTCTCGAGTACAGTTATGGCCTTTTCTGGTAAGCCATCCCGATTTAGAAGCGGGAATACTCCTGCTTCTATAGGCGCTAACTCCCTTTTCAGCTTGAGATACGTGCGGTTCCCCTCTTGGACAAAAGAATGTTCCAACACACAATAGAAAGTACGATCTATACCATAAGATGGCTCTATCACATGGCAAATCACTTTGCGTCGTTCTTCGGGTAGAAAGACCGAGAGATCTTCTCCGCTGAACTCGGAATGGCGCCTCAAATCATAATCCGTGCGATAGGCTAGCCCAGCCACCTCAACCCAACCGAACCTCTCGGTTAACACCTCTGCATCCCATGTTTCGGACGAGTAGTGGGCCCGCTGACCGGGGGTTTGCTGTCTAAACCTGATCGCCCCTTCAGGAATGCCAAGATCGATCAAAAAGTGCTTAGTTAAAACTATATAGTACGCCATCAACTCGTTGCACACGATTCCGTTCTTGACCGCCTGCTCGGCCTTTATCTCCATCGTTTCTGTCTTGCCTTTTTCTTGGTCGCTTGCAAGCCACAATCGAATTTTTTTGCCTGCGACATTTGAGAACTTAGGATGATGCGGATCCTGAGGGTCGAAAAAAACCTCTGCTTCAGCCATCGTAAATTCCCTTAAGCGTATGATCCCCTGTCTTGGCGAGATCTCGTTTCGAAAGCCCCTGCCTATCTGCACTATCCCAAACGGTATCTTGCCTCGGGCATAACGATGAAGTCTTTTGAAGTCTATGAAAATCGTTTGAGCCGTTTCCGGCCGAAGGTAGCCAATCCTCTTTGTCCCAGGACCGATCATGGTCCGGAACATCGCGTTAAATTCAAAAATCGACCCCAATTCTCCGCCGCAATCCGGGCACCTCACGTGCTTCTCATCCATGAACTTTTGAACTTCCTCTCTTGGCATCCCTTCGATGTCCTCTCCCGTGACCTCCTTTATGACATCAACTACCCTGAAGGGGGTTCCGCACTTCTGACACTCGGTCATCAGGTCTATGAAATGGTCGACGTGCCCACTTGCCTTGAGGACTTCCTCTGGCAAGATGCTTGGTGAATCTATCTCAAAAAACCCTTCCCGGATCACATAATATTCACGCCACTTCCGGATTATTTTTTCCTTCAGCACCGATCCAAGCGGACCGAAATCATAGAAACCACCGACACCTCCATATAGCTCAAAGGACGGCCAAATGAAACCGCGCCTCTTAGCGAGGTCCATAAGCTTTTCATGTTTATCTCGCTTCAATGGCCCACCGCAATTCCTTGAACGATTTCAAGACTAAAAACATTCCTGAACGGCTATGTGATCAGCGCCTGGAGTAGGTCAACATCGCGCACTATCCCTAGCAATGCGCCTTCCGCGGAAATCACCGGCGTCTGTTCAATCTTATGTTGTTTCATCAACTCGGCGCACCTGCTTACCGTTGTCCGTCGACTTATGGTGATCAATTCCTTTGTCATCACGTCGCGCACGAGCTTATCGGGAATCTTAAGCTTTCTCTTGGTGATGTAAATCCGGTTCTCGCTGTCCCAAGTCCAGCTATCGCCCTCTGTGCGACCCGCCATCTGACTCATCTTCGACTCGGTTTCGATATCGCTTATCTTCACTATGTCCGCATCGCCGATCATGCCCACCAAGTTCCCGTTTTCATCGATTACCGGCAAAACCCGGAATCCCGAAAGCGCCATTATCTCTATCGCCGCCTTTAAGGGTGTGCCATCCCACACGGCGATGACATGAGGGCGCATGTAATCAGAGGCCGGTTTCTCTATGTTCATCGTAGCGATGGCGCGGTAGACGATATCCCTGACTGTGATTATCCCCACGAGTTTGCCGTCCTTCAACACCGGCAATCTTCTCGTGTGCGAAGTCAAAAGGCGTTTCGCGGCCTCCTCGAGTGGATCGTCTGGGGCAACGGTGGGGACATCGCGGTCTACAAGCATAGCGAGCTGTTCCTCATCCGGGTGTTCGAATAGCTTTCGCAGCGTGACCATGCCAACTAGTTCATCGGTGCCCTGTTTCACCACGGGCACGGCGCTTGCGCCTAATTTCCTGAGCAGCTCTAGAGCTTCCGCTCTGGTTCCTGGTACCTCCACCCACTTGACCTCTTTGGTCATCACGTCCCTTACCTGCATGCTTTTCCCCTGCCTTCTTCATCCTACGCCGCGTCAATTCCCAAAGAATTCGATTTTTCTTTTGCGCGATGGACTTATAAAATTTTGCCATCAACGCAAATGGCCTTTATGTTATCCGCTCGCGCGCGATTAATCAGACCAGCGTAGACATCGGTCAAGTTGACGAGGTTGTCCTTCCTAGCCAAAATAATAAATGTAGCTGGACTACCCTCTTTGATGGCGCCCCAAGGAAGTTTAAATATGGAAAGCGGAGCCAGCGTCGCCGCCTTGAGCAACCTCCTAGCTTCTTCCCCACCAACTTCATTGTTGGCGCGACGTAGACATGCCCAAGCGAAGGCAAGTTCCTCGAACATATTCGGTTGACAGGCAGTAACGTTGTCCGTACCCAGACAAAATTCGACGTTCAACGCCAGCGCGATATGCAAGGGCGGAACGCCCACGCCAAACAAACTATTCGCTCTAGGACAAAAAACCACCGGTACCCCCGCACGGCGGATGGTTTTAAAATCACGCCCCGTAGCCCAAGTAGCGTGCACCAAGAAGGAGGGCCTTAACCTCAATGCAAGGCGTATCTCATCGCTCGTGGCGTGAGGCGAAACCTTTCGCTCCTCCGCGACGTGGACAGCAAAAAGTTTATTTGCCCTCAAAGCCCGATCGGCGATCTCCCTTAACACTTTCTGCTCAAACGCGTCCATGGATGGTAACCCTATCCCATCCGCCACCTTGAGGACATCCTCCAGCTCTTCTATCGTGGATGGACGGCCAAGAGCGATCGAAGTAACCGGATATTTCTTAGATGCCATGCGTAGAAGTTTTACGCCTTTCACGCCTCCTTCTCTAAAATCGAAGTGGGCCATGGTTCCGGTTTGTAGCATGTCCTTTATTGCTGAGCGCATCGCGGTAATGATATCGCTTTTTCGTGCGGAATTCAAAGCGCGAAATTTCAGGCCACCAGGTCCAACTACTTCGTGTTGTGTTTTGCCCAAGTAAAGCTCCTTGCTAACCGCGTCCGCGATGTGGGTATGAGCGTTAACAAATGGAGGCAAGATAAATCCGCGCTTCAGGTCTGTAGCACGCCCTGGAGGCATGCCGCTGCAAATTTTTTCGATTACCCCTCGGTGGATCACCAAATAGCCATGCGTGATTTCTAAATCATTGCCCTCAAGAATAGTTACGTTGGAGAGAGTTTGTTTGTGCATCAAGCCCATTTATTACTGCGTGATTGCTTAAATCTCTATCAAGTACGGCTGGGAATATGCGGCTCTTCGTATACGATGCGAGAGAATGTGATCCGAAGAGGTGTACGGCAATCCGCCTTCAGCGTGCTGGCAAAGTCAAAATGGTTTACCGATTTCGGGATCTTCCCGCCGGGGCGATTTTACTCGATCCGTTGGCGGAAAAAGCTCTCTCAAAGGAGGATGCAGACACAGCTAGAGCACGGGGACTGGCAGCTCTGGACTGTTCTTGGAAGCGGATCGAACAGATCATCCACGCGAGAAAGAGGATGTTGCCTCGAAGCTTGCCCTACTTAGTCGCCGCAAACCCAACGTACTATGGGCGACCCACGATACTGAGCACCGTGGAAGCGCTTGCCGCTGCTTTGTTCATTCTCGGCGAACCCGAACAAGCAAACGATTTACTTAAAATCTTCAAGTGGGGACAAACCTTCCTCGAGCTAAATCGGGAATTATTGGAGAAATACGCATGCGCGAGAGATAGCTCCGAGATCATCGCCCTTCAACGGGAGATCATGTCTAGGTTGGGGAGTAAGACAAAAATTTAAACCAATTGCCGACAAAATTGGGGCGGTATTCACATGCGCAGGCGTGAAGAAACGATGCCCCCTACGGGGGCTGGCCTTATCCGTTATTTTAGAGAGGAAACGCGCGGGATCAAGATATCGCCTAAAAGTGTGCTTGCCTTCACCATAGCTGTGATCATTTTTGAGATATTTTTGCGATTTTATGGAAAAGCCTTGCTAGGATTTTAAAAAAGCTTTAAAAATGCCCCGTCCGAGCCATTTCCTCGAGCCTTTGGATCCTTTTCTCTGTTAGTGGGTGGGTCGAGAACAGCTCTACAATACTATCGCCGCGGAAGGGATTAACTATGAACATGTGGGAAGTAGATGGGTTGCCCTCCTTCATGGGCCTCTGCCTCACCACCGATTCTAAGGTCCTGAGCGCGCTTGCCAATGCGAGGGGCTTTCGAGATATCCTAGCACCCTCCTCGTCCGCCCCATATTCCCGCGTTCTCGAGACGGATAGCCTTATCAAGGTCGCTGCGATGGGCACCAAAATCAGCGCCAGAAGCGCCAAGATCGCCGATCCGGTGTTGCCCCTATCCCTCCTGCCACCGGCGAGGATCCCAAATCGACCTATTAGCGCTAGCCAAGCGATCGCGCCAGCGATCATCGCCGCCATCGTACTCACCAGCATGTCGCGGTTCTTTATGTGAGCGATCTCGTGCCCAAGGACCCCCTCCAGCTCTTCCTTGTTGAGCACCTTCATCGCCCCCGTCGTCACCGCGACCACCGCGTTAGACGGATTTCTACCCGTTGCAAAAGCGTTTGGGACATCGCTGGGCACAATCGCTACCTTGGGCTTCGGCAGCCTAGCGCTCGCCGCCAACCGCTCGACCATCGCGTGAAGTTCTGGTTCTTCGTGCTCGTCCACGACTTTTGCCCTATAGAGCCTGAGCACCCATTTGTCGGCGTACCAATAGCTGAAGAGGTTCACTATCATGGCAACGATAAACGCTGCGCTCACCGCATAAGTTATAGAAACACCTGTGAGTAAACCTACGATATAACCAATTATCAATAAGAGGACCGTAAGCGCACCCATCAGCAGAACCGTCCTTCCGCCGGAGCCCATTTCTACCCCTTTTTAATAAATGTGATCGTCGTCTTAAAAAACTTCCTCGAGCCAATCTATCTTTCCAGGTCGGAGCGAGACCTTACCAGATAATGCATCGGTGAAAAGCTTAGCTGCTGCTCGCGGCCCAAGTTTTGTCGTATCGATCTCGTATACCTTATCCACGCCGTGCGCTTGGACGGCCTCCCAGAGAACTATGCTTAGTGCCTCGGCCTCGATGTTGTCGCGCAATTTTGCCCCGAAGTACTTACGCGCCCTAAGCCTTCGCTCCAACACCTTAGGATGAGTACGGAGGACGATCACATGTGTTAGGTATTTCGTCTGTAGGAGATGAGCCAATAATCCTTCCACCACAATATGTCCCTCAGTTTTTTTCATGACGCGGGCGAACTCAGCGCGCATCTTTCGCTCGTCCGCGACTAAAGTGCCATCCGCATCACGCGTATAGATTTTCTTCTCGCGGATAAGTTCGTTCAAATCTATCAAATGAGCATTTAACCTTCTAGCCAGCACGCGAGCAACCTTCGACTTGCCGGTGCCGGGGGTACCGCTAACTGCGATTATAAGCCTCTTCATCTGGGTCGAGCCCTTAGAGCTTTTCGTCACGCAAATCTATCATGTCTTCTATCCTTTCGCCGGTCGAGATCAGCGTCACGGGAACCCCGAGTTCGTCCTCTACCCGTTGGATGAAGGCTCTAGCATCAGACGTGAGCTGCGCCAGACTGCGCGCGCCGAAGCAACCCTTGAAAAGTCGATCTATGCACGTTATCACGACCTGCGTAGCGCCATTTACCATGACCGCTCGTTTAGCGAGCTCAAAGTCGAAGTCTCCGATTCGCCTCCGCCTTCCCGTGACGGTACCGTATTCGACGATGCCCATCTCCTCCGCTTTTTCTGGAGGAATTTCAGTGACGAGGGGTCCTCCCCCCACGCGACTAACATATGCCTTGAAAACCAACATGACCTCGTCCACTTTCGTCGGACCTACGCCCACATCGGCGGCCAACGTGCTGGCGGAGGTATCTTTACTGGTTACGTAGGGATAGGTGCCGTGTATCAAGGATAGACCGAATCCCTGCGAACCCTCGATCAAGACGAGCTCTTCTTTGCTAAGAGCATCGTTCACCTCTAGGGGCACGTCCGTTAGGAAAGGCTGAAGCGCCGGGATCTCTTTCGCTAACTTTGCGATGCGGTTTACCCTGGCAACATTGGCTGGGCCACAACCGGTGCCCGTCGAGCCTACTTTTTCCCGAAGGTACTCGGATTTTTGATCCTCCTCGATGTGCTTTGCCTCTATTATCGCGCATTTTTGATCCACACCGAACCTGCCGCGTACGCCAGTTTCATCGACTTCCTTCAGTAGGACCTCAGGGTTGACGAGAACTCCAGGGCCCACCAGTAGTCGAGCGCCTTCGTATACAAATCCGCATGGGACCTGGCGCAGGCCAAATTTTTTCCCTCCGAAAACCACCGAATGCCCCGCGTTTGGCCCGACGCCCGCTCTCGCCACCAACTTCGGTTTATCGTGCAGCGACAAATACGCTACGACCTTGCCCTTCCCCTCATCGCCAAATTGCCCGCCAGCAACGATAACGCACGGCAATATCGCACCTTTGCAATTTGCGCAAGCTCCCTTTATAACTCTTCTGTTGAAAAACGAAAGCATTGAACAAAAAAATCACAACGGAGTTTTTTAAAACATGCTTGAAAAAATAAAATGCTAAAAACTGCAACTTTCATATTAAAATAGCGTTTTTAGACGTTTTTTTAGTAAAATTTAAATATCTACCCTCAAAACAAAAAAAGGGAGGAGGTTAGAGGTAAAAGGAGGCGATTAAATGCCTGAGTTACCGATAGCCGCCGTGGATCGTATCATCAGAAAGTCAGGTGCCAAACGCGTCAGCGAGAGTGCGGCCATCGCCCTAGCTGATGTGTTGGAGGAGCGTGCCTTGATAATAGCTAGTGAAGCAGCCAAGTTAGCTGAACACGCAGGTCGCAGAACAGTTCGAGATGTCGACATCCGCCTTGCGGCGAAGAGGATTTAAAAAGTTGACTTGGGATAGCCGTGGACGAAGAAAAGGCACACCTCATATATATGCCTCGGCTGTACAACGTATTTGAAATACCTAGAGTCAAAGCGGTTCGTGCAACGACGACATTGCGCTCCAAGGTAAATATCGAAGAGCTCTTGAAGCGCGTCCCTAAGGTCAAAAAAGCGAAGACGGCTGGCAAGACCGTCGCCAAGTTCGAGCTTAGGCGGGGCGCATATCTGCTGTTTTTCCCTTCGGGGTACATTGAGGTCCATGCTCCAAATGAGGACGGCATAAGGGAGGTGCTGTTAGCGTTCAGAGATGAACTTTTCAAATATGAATTGATCAAATAAGTAAAACCGGAAATTACTCAACCGTAACAGACTTAGCCAGATGTCTCGGGCGATCTGGATCTAGACCCCTCTCGACGCTGATAAAATAGGCTAATAGTTGGAGGGGTAAAATGTAGGTCAGCGGCGTAAATAGTTCATGAGTTTTAGGTATTTGGATGAGCTCGGTCACGTGCTTCCCGACTTCGACATCGCCTTCAACCGCCAGCGCTATTACCTCTCCACCCCTTGCCCCCACCTCTTCCACATTGCTGAGCATTCGGCTATAGGAAGCGCCGGGTACCACTACAGCCACGACGGGCACGCCTCGCTGGATGAGCGCTAATGGCCCATGCTTAAGCTCGCCGGCTGGGGTAGCCTCAGAGTGGATGTAAGCGATCTCCTTCAGCTTCAGCGCTCCCTCCATTGCAATCGGGTAGCCTATTCCTCGGCCTATGAAGAAAAAATTAGTCGCGTCCTTATGTCGTCTCGCGATGTCCTTAACTTTGGGTTCGACTATTTGCAGGGTGTCCAATATCGTCTCCGGAATTTTGTGGAGTTGTATGGCTAACTCGTTGAGCTCCTTTTTAGATTTTAGGCTTCGTTTCTCAGCTAAGCGGATGGCGAGCGATAAAAGGTATGCAACTTGGGCCGAAAATGTCTTCGTGGCCGCGACGCCTATTTCAGGACCTGCGTACGTATGGCAGACTAAGTCGCTCTCTCGAGTAATCGAGCTACCCACGACGTTGGTCAGGCATGCTATTTTTGCCCCATTCGCTTTAGCAACCCTAACTGCTTTGAGGGTGTCCGCGGTTTCGCCTGACTGGCTAATCGCCAAGAGCACTGTGCCTTCATCCGCCATGCAGCTTTCCTGAAACTCCGATGAAATCACGACTTCTGTTGACATACCAGCTAGCTGCGCTAGCGCATACTTGCCGATGAGAGCGGCATGATAAGCAGTACCGCATGCGACAAGGTAAATACGCTTTGCGTTCAGCAGCATGTCGCATAACCCATCGAGCTCTTTTTGTGCGGCGCGTAGGGTTTCCCGCACGGCGTCAGGTTGCTCATGAATCTCCTTCAACATGAAATGGGGATAACCACGTTTCTCTGCCATTTCGATGGTCCAAGTTATCTCTAATGGTTTTCTCTCGACGATCTCCCCCGAATCCACGCGCTTGATGATGGCTTTAACGGAGGTCACGATCGCCATCTCCCCATCTTCCATCACAATAACGCGCTTCGTATACGGAAGCACGGCTGGGACGTCCGATGCTATGAACATCTCGTCAACCCCGAGGCCAATGATCAAGGGGCTTTCCTTTCTAACCGCAATCAGTTTATCTGGCTCGTCGAGACTTACGATGCCCAACGCATAGCTACCCTTTAGACGACTAACGGTTGACCTTACGGCCTCCTCAAAATCGTGGCCCTGCCGCATAAAGTAGTTGATTAAGTTCGGAACGACTTCCGTGTCGGTGTCTGAATAAAAACTGTAACCATTGCTGCGCAAAAAATGGCGTAAATGTTCGTAATTTTCGATTATTCCGTTGTGTACGACTGCTATCTTGCCAGCATTATCAATATGCGGATGTGCATTTTTTTGAGAGGGTTCGCCATGCGTTGCCCACCTTGTATGCCCTATGCCTATAGTTCCGGGCATGTCTGCGAAATTCAACCTGCGATCGATCTCCTCTATCTTGCCCTTATCCTTCTTCATGTGGAGCTTATCCGAGATTGTAGCTATACCAGCAGAATCATAACCCCGATATTCCAAACGTTTCAACCCATCCAATAGGATCGCTGCCGCTTGTCTTTTACCGATGTATCCGATTATACCACACATATTAACCTAGCAAGGATATCGCTCCGAGGGCTTTTAAGCTTCGACGTAATTATGGAGTTTGCACTTTAGAGGCTCTCCTTAGCTCACGCTCCAATAGCTCATACACAAGCTTTCCGTTAACCTTTCCTCGCACCTTACTCATGATAATGCCCATTAGCGGCTTTATCGCCGCCTCACCTCGCTCCTTGACCAAGTTCAAGTTCGATCGAACTGTTTCCGAAATTAACGCGATGAGCTCGGCTTTGGATATCCGCTCTAAACCGAGCTGCTTAATGGCGGAAGAAACGCTGATGCCGCTTGCGACCAGCCTCAAAACATCGGGAATCGCCTCCTTGGCAAGCGCACCCTTAGAGATCCTCTCGAAGACCTCCTCCAGCGCTGACGGAGTAATGTTCACGGTTTGTACCCCCTCCCTTCTTAAGTTGACAATTGTCTCTTCAAGCGTGGAAGCAACTAGCGCGGGTTCGACCCTATACTTTCTAATAAGCGCTTCGAACAAGTCGACGTTTTCAGAGAGGACGATTCGTTCGGCCAAGCTTTCGCTCAATCGATATTCATCGATGAATCTTTTTTTCTTGGATTCGGGAAGTTCAGGTAGCGAGCTCTTTATCGTTTTTATCCTGTCCTCCGTGATAGGGATCGGGGCGATATCCGTCTCGGGATACATTCGACCAGCGCCGGGTAAAGGACGCATGAATTCGGTGGTGCCGTCCGGTAAAGCCCTGCGGGTCTCCTCCGGAACGCCGATCAAAGCCTGATTGGCTCTATCCACTACGGCGCTTAACGCCGCTTCTGCCTTATCCTTGATATCTGCGACGAAGATTACAGCGTCGATGGGCGAGGCCCCCATGACCTCTCGTAGCCTCTCGAGTTCCTCGATCGATATGCCGTGGGCGGGTAGCTCATCCGTGTGAAAGATCCCTCCAACCCCTCCGTATGTTTTGGCGTGGTCCGCTAGCTCGGCCCCAAACCTTCTGCTTGGCTGTACTTCTTTGCCTACTAAGCCAGCGAACTTCGATAGCTTGACAGCCAGCACCACACCTCCTGCCTCGATGGCTTTTTGTATCACCCGGGATTTCGTGTGAGAGAATACGTTGGTAACGTCGATGAACTTCTTCTCAACAGTTGTTGCCCCTCGCCTCTTCAGCTCGTCACGGATTTCAAGGAGGGCGACCTGCCTTTGGACCTCGTTCTCTATGACCTTGGATATTAAAGCTAATTCCTGCACTCCTTTTATTTCCTGTCGCGCGCCGCCGGAGACGGATATATTTATGTCTTGTCTTATCGTACCGATGCCCCGCTTGACCTTGCCGGTCGCGCGCAAGATCTGCCCGATGTAGAGGGCCGCCTTTGCAGGCGTATGGGGATCGGAAAATTCGGGCCCGGTCGCGATCTCGACAAGCGGGATGCCCAACCTATCCAAACGATAGTCGACGAAGCTTACGTCTTCTCGCACCTTTCTGGCAGCATCTTCCTCTAAGCAAACGGTAGGGATCCGCACTTTCTTCCCATCTATCTCAATGTAGCCATCAGTCGCGATGAGGATCGTCCGCTGGAAGCCACATGTGTTGCTGCCATCGATGACGACCTTACGCATCACGTGGGCCTCGTCTACGGGCTTTGCGTTCAGGAGCAAGGCGATTTCCAACGCGATATTTAACGCCTCTTCGTTAATGGGGTGAGGTGGTTCCTCGTCCGTCTCAACGAGGCAAATGGTGTCCGGATAAACATGATAATTGAATCCCTTGCCCTTGATTGCCTCCGCCAACGCGGCCCGATCCACTTCACCAAGCTCACTCTGCGCCGGGCGCAGTCGTCGCCTTATTTTTATTGGGGGCTCTTCTTCCCGCAGGGTAGCGGGGCAATTACAAAATAGCTTATGGGTATCAAGCTCCTGATGGATTTCAAAACCGATCTTTAGACCCAATTTCTTATAGTCTAGCCCCACCTGATCCCCTCGTCCTTTTCGATTGCCCTGTAAATAAAACATAACATTTTCAGTTTTTAGTTTGGAAAGCTTTTTAATTGAGGGCGCTCCTGAAGATATTTGCAAGGTGTTAGGGGATGTCGGTGCTCAGCCAAAAGATAATTGACCTCTTCGGTGGGCGTAAAGAAGAGAGAAGCCAATTATCAGAAAAATTCTGGGCCAATTTAAAACACGGTGAAGTCGTCCTCGAGGCAAGGGGGATCACCAAAAAGTTTCCTGGAGGCGTCGTGGCCAACGATCATATTGATTTAGAGATAAGAGCCGGTGAAATCCACGCTATTTTGGGGGAAAACGGTGCGGGAAAAACCACCCTCATGAACATCCTCTACGGCCTGTTGAAACCGGACGAAGGCGAGATTTACATCCGCGGTAAAAAAGTGGAATTCAAGTCCCCCTTGGACGCTATCAACCTCGGGATAGGGATGGTCCACCAACATCGAAAGTTGATACCCGCCCACACTGCCTTAGAGAACATCATTTTGGGGCATCCGAAGGCTGGGAAAATCGTGGATATTGAGGCGGCTAAAAAGGAAGTGCAAGAACTCTGCGATAAATACGGTTTTAAAATAGACCTCGATGCCAAGGTCTGGCAACTATCGGCAGGCGAACAACAATCCGTGGAAATCGTGAAGGCCCTTTATCGAGGCGCAAAGCTCCTGATCCTAGATGAACCTACCTCGGTTTTGACCCCCATCGAAACCGAGAGATTCCTGAAATCCCTCCGGAGCATGGCGGGTACCGAAATTGCGGTGATCCCGTTTATTACCCATAAGTTGCCAGAAGTGCTCAGCGTGAGCGATAGGGTTACCATCCTCAGGAAAGGCAAAGTGGTTAAGCGTCTTGAGACGAGAAAAGCCACAATGGAAGCCTTGGCGAAATACATGGTCGGGAGGGAGGTCCTCTTCCGAGTGAAGAAACCGAAGGTAAAAAAGGGAAAGGAAATATTGCGGGTGGAAAATCTTTCAGCAATAAGCGACAGGGGATTTTTAGCTCTAAAGGGAGTGACCTTCTCGATCAGGGAGGGTGAAATTTTCGGAATCGCTGGAGTTTCAGGCAACGGGCAACAGGAGCTCGCCGAAGTTTTGGCGGGCGTCCGCAAAGCCTCGGGTGGAAAAGTAATGTTCGAAGGTAAGGATATCACGCACGCCAGCCCGTTGGAGAGGTTGAAGATGGGAATTGGATATATTCCCTCCGAGCGCGTGAGGGTCGGCTCCATCCCCCAATTTTCATTGATGGAAAATATTGCGCTGAGCCTTTATTTCGATAGAGAATTTTCCAAGTGGGGGCTTCTCGACTATAAACGAATTCGTGAGCATGCTGAAAAAGTCATTTCGGAGTTTGAGGTGATGGCACCGGGTATCTACACGAGGGCAGCACATCTGTCCGGAGGGAACCTACAAAGATTAATTTTGGCACGCACTATCCCGAGAACCAAGAAGTTATTGATCGCTAATCTACCTACGCAGGGCCTCGATGTCGGTGCAACAGAATTCGTTAGAAACAAGCTCCTCGATTGCAAAAAAGAAGGAATGGGGATCTTGCTCATCTCAGAAGATCTCGATGAGGTTTTACAAGTAAGCGATACGATAGCTCCGATCTACGAGGGTAAGTTCGTAGACATAATCCCAGCGGAAAAGGCGAGGAAGGAAATAGTAGGAGCGATGATGACGGGTGCGCGCGCTAAATAGAGGTGGTTGATGTCTTGAAACTACCTAAACTAAAACTCGAAAGGGTGCTTGTAGTAACTGGACGGGACGCGGTTAAGATATCTGTCCTTTCTATAATTATCGCCTTTGTCGTCTTCAGCGCTTTCATTCTTTTCGAGGGGGCCAACCCGATAGACGTATATAAATGCGTCTTTTCCTACGCCTTCGATCCAAAAACCGGACTACCCACGATGATCCATAGGAGCACGCTTTTATTATTTGCAACGCTCGCGTTCATCCTCCCACTAAAAGCTGGGCTATGGAACGTTGGGATGGAAGGGCAGCTCTACTTGGGCACGGTGGGGGCATTTGCGGTTGCATATGCATATGGTGACCTTCCCTCCACAATTCTTATCCCACTCATGTTAATCTCTGCTGGGATTTTTGGCGCGGTCTATGGAGCTTTTGCCGGATTTCTACGAGGAAAGTTCGGCGTTAATGAAATCGTGATAACTCTCATGTTGAATAACATAGCTTTTTGGCTGCTTCACGCCTTAATCATGCCACCCACGGGGCCTTGGAGGGGTATCGCGGAATCTCAGAGCAGACCGCTGCCAGTTTCTGCGTGGGCACCGACGATTTGGAGACTACCCTTTACCGTAGTTCTCGCCCCCGCGATATCCATATTATTGTTTTTCTTATTCGAAAAGACGCGTATCGGGTTCCAAATCAAGGCCTTGGGCAGCAGCCAACCCGCCGCTGAACATGCAGGGATCAATCCAGCTAAAATAGCGATCTTCGTGATGGCCGTTGGTGGTGCGATAGCCGGTCTCTCCGCATACCACATGTGGGCCGGGGATCCATCCTTTCGTCTCATTCCTAGACCCGATGCGTATAAGGGAATAGGGGAACTCACTTATTGGGGAATCATGGTAGGGTTGATATGTCTCTTGAACCCCCTCGCAGCAATCCCGCTGTCGATCTTTGTCGGATCGCTAAGGGAGGGTGGAACCGTCATAGTTCGGAGGTATGGACTAACTTATGGACTCGACCGAGTTTTTCTCGGGATTCTCTTCCTTTCCTTTATTGCCCTCCAGTTCTTCTATCGGTATAAAATCGTGAGGAAGAAAAAGGCGTGAAAACATGTGGCCGTTTATCGCGAGATGTCTGGAAGTGGCAACGATTTTTCTACTAGCCGGCATAGGAGAACTGCTGGACCAGCGCTCCGGCGTCCTCAACGTTGGGATAGAAGGGTTAATGCTCTTCGGGGCAGCCTCCGGTTTTATAACTGCCCTTCGCACCGGTAGCCTCTTAGTTGGTTTCATAGTTGGGGCGGCACTGGGAGCCGTTTTTGGTTTTCTACATGGACTATTTTCGATAACCTTAAAGGTAGACCAAGTCGTGAGCGCGATGGGGATATGGATATTCGCCATGGGATTTGTCACTTTCTGGATGGATAAATACTCTGGACCCCTGAGGATTCCCTCCCCCCGTATCGGGGGTCTCCTCTCCCCCATGTTTTTCTTTGCGGTCGTGCTCGTTTTAGTAGTTTGGTTTATACTTTCCAAAACTCATATCGGGTTGAAGATACGGTCGGTGGGAGAAGACCCCTCGGTTGCCGAAGCCACCGGCATAAACGTGGTGAAAATCCGTTACCTCTGCGTGATCATAGGTGGATTGTTGGGTGGGTTAGCGGGTGCGTTCATGTGCATAACTTATCTGGGGCTCTGGAGCCACATTCCAACTCAAGGCATGGGGTGGATCGCATTAGCCCTTGTCCTTTTTTCCATGTGGAGACCTCCGATATTGTTAGCTGGTGCGCTAATTTTCGGCGTGATATGGCAGTTCGGCATCGCCCCGGAAACCCTCATCCCTGGCTTTGGCTTGCCCCTAGGCGTTTGCAGGATGTTTCCATTTATAGCAACGATCATAGTTCTAGCGGTGATCTCGACCCCAAGATTTAGGAGGAAATGGGGGCTGGCGAAACCCGCGGCTCTGGGTCAACCTTACATAAAAGAGTAAAATTCAAGTCCATTACCTAACTCGAATTGAAAAAATAAAAAAAGAAAAAAGACTTATTTGACAAGCACTATGCCCTGTAACATGAAGTTGAACTGTCCAAGGAGAAACTCGTCGGAAACTGCTGTACGAGCTGGCTTTACCACTTCTCCCGGCGTTCTTTTCGGTGCTACTCCTGGGATCTCCACGGACTCTTCACCAGCCACAAGCTCGTACTCGAAGAATGGGTCCCATTGTCCAAACATCATTTGTTCCCTCCTGTGCGCGATCAGCCTTAAGACATTTTCTGGGATGAGTGCTCGGGCTTTCGGACTTATCGCATCGATGCCTATTTTGTTATCGTTCTGAAGATCGACCGTCGGCAATATGGTCTGTCCTGGGAGCCATGGATTGTCGGCCGGCATCGCTATATGCCGGTCCATGCCCAACATTACCAAAGTATCCGGAGCCTTTACACCGGCGCGGTATTCCTTCAGGAAGTGATCCCATATCACCTCCCAACGCGTGTCGAAGGAAACCGCCACGGTATCCGTGGTCGACCAGCCATACATCCCTACGATATCGCTGTCTTTGCCCACGAACCAAATGCCTTTTTCTTCAGCGACCTCAACCGGGGCCGTAGAGTCCGTGTAATTCGTTAAGACATCGCAGCCAAGATCCACTAGGGCTAAGGAGACCTCCCTTTCTACCGGTGGGTTATACCACTCTCCCACGTACTTAACGTACAGCGTGGCATTCGGGTTCACTTCTTTTATTCCTAGGTAAAAGGCAGCCATCCGCCTCCAGTTCTGAACGCAGGCTGGCCCCACCGCAATACCTATTTTATTCGTCCTCGTTATCGCACCGGCTACGAGGCCCTCCAAATACATCGCTTGGTACTGCCTTGGGAAGAACCTTAGGTGATTTCCTCCCCTACTAATGTCACTCCCTATGTTGCCCAAGAACCAAACGTTCGGGTAATCCCTTTTGATGGTTTCAAAAGCCGGTACAGCACAGGGCTCCCAGCTTCCCACCACTAAGTTCGCTTTCTTCGTTGCGATGAGGTCCCTAGCGGACGCGGCTGGATCCCTTCCCTCGAGCACCACTCCTTCATCGTAGTAATAATCGAACCAGGGGTAAAGCCATTTCAGCCGATCCGCCGCTATTTTATACCGACCATCCCAAGTGGACCCGGCAGTGTAGCCCCCCATCACGAAACCCATTATTATTTTTTCGGCCACCGGCACTGGCTTTTCCACGATTTTTTCCACCACTTCCCCTGCGGGTTTGGCAAGGTATACTACTGGTCCAACGATTATCGCAGTTATTATTACAGCGATTATAACTGCTGTCGCAACCGCTATTCCTCTTTTTTCACCCCTCATTTAACCACAAACTAGACTAGCTTTGAGACGTTTTTAAAACTTTCTATTAAGAGCTCAAAAATTGGAAACTTTTCGACAAATTCTTAAAGAGAAATTATTAGAACTTTAAAGGGTCGCCATGAGGAAAGAAGAATTAGATACCCCTGCTCTCATCGTAGATCTCGATATTTTAAAGAGAAACATAACAAGCATGGCCGATTTTGCGAGGGCCGCCGGGGTAAAGCTTCGACCTATGACCAAGACCCACAAGTGCCCGGCGATAGCGCACCTTCAATTAGAGGCAGGAGCGGCTGGAATCCAAGTGGCCAAGCTGAGCGAGGGAGAGGTCATGGAAGCCGCGGGGATCAAAGACATTTTCATCTCCAATCAAATCGTGGGGGCCCAAAAGATAGAAAGGCTCATCAGGCTCGCCAGAAGAGCCAAAATCAGGATCGCCGTCGATAGCGTCGAAAACGCGAGGGAGATATCCAGATTGGCCGAAGGCAAAGGCATGAAGATAGATACCCTGCTCGATATCGATACGGGCATAAAGAGGACCGGAGTACCGCCAGGAGAGCCCGCTCTCGAGTTGGCGAAGGAGGTGGTAAAGCTACCGGGTCTAAATCTAATGGGGATCTATACTCACGAAGGCATCGTTTATCGAGCTAAAAACAAGGAAGAACTTCACGAAATAGCCACGCGAGCGGCTCGGGACATGGTCGAGACCGCAGAGCTGTTACGCGACAACGGAATTGACATAAGAGAGGTCAGCCTAGGCTCGACGCCTGGCGCGAAAATCGTTGCTAAAGTGAAGGGGGTCACCGAGATAAGACCAGGAGCCTACGTCTTCAACGATACCCAACAGTATGGTCTCGGCGTATGCGCCGAAAAAGACTTTGCCGCAACCGTTTTGACGACGATCATAAGCGTCCCAGCCAACGATCGAGCGATATGCGACGCTGGATCGAAGGCTGCCGGCCCGGATTCCTGTACGTTTGGAGCATTCACGCCCCCAAACACCCCACCCGTCGAAGCCCGCAGGAAAGATCCAACTACTGGCCTAGGGCTGGTGAGGACCTTGGATGGCGAGATCCTGTGGGACATCGTTTTCGATTCTAAGATCGGGGAGGAATATGGGCTCCTTCGTGGTGAGAGGTGTCGAGAACTGTTTAAAGTTGGAGACAAGGTGGAGATCATTCCGATCCACTGCTGCGGTACCGTTTTCCTTTACGACGAAGTCATCGGCATCAGGGATAATGAAGTCGAGGTCATCTGGCCCATATCCGCGAGGGGAAAAATCAGCTAAGGGTAAATTTAATTGCCCTCTGATGTTTTAAAAACGTTGATCTGTCGGTCAAATTTTGGGGGCTGGAGTTTCAGAATTCATTCATCCTCGCATCTGGCCCAACCACTAGAAAGAAGAGACGATCGAGCAAAGCTTTCGATGCTAGATGGGAGAAACGGCAACAAGATAACCTTTCCACAACCATTAATTCCTCACAAAAAAAGATTAAACTGTACTAAAACAGCTTATTTTATTCAAAAGTTGTACAATAATTAGGGACTACTGATATGGAAGTTTTGGAGGCCATTCGAGTAAGAAAGTCGATCAGAGCCTATTCCCCAAATCCCGTGCCAAAAGAGAAGCTTGAAAAGATCCTAGAGGCAGCCCGCCTGGCACCGTCCGCGGAAAATAAACAACCTTGGTACTTTGTGATCGTAACCGATCCTGAACGTAGAAAACGGATCGCGAAAAGTGGGAGGTTTGCGAGGTTTTTAACCGAGTGTCCGTTGGTAATAGTCGGTTGCGGTGATCGCCAAGCTTCGCCCAAATGGTATGCGATCGATGTCGCGATCGCGATGCAGAACATGGTTCTCGCGGCGACCAGCGAGGGCCTCGGAACGTGCTGGGTCGGAAGCTTCGACGAAGAGCTCGTTAAACGCTTATTAAAAATCCCAGAGCGCTACAACGTGGTTGCTCTCCTAGCCGTAGGCTATCCCAAAAAGAAATTCGACTTGCTAGGGAAAATCATGCATCTCATCCGCAGGAGGAAAAAGCTTCGGAACATAGTGGGGCTGGAGGAATACGGTGGACCCCTCGCTTAGCAATACGCTGCACAAGTTCTTACTTCTTACAAACTCGGAGTGGGCGGGTTTGACTGAGGGGACCCACGCCTTTTCTTTTCCTTTTTGGCGTCCATAGCTTCAGCAACCGTCCGGCAGGCAGACCCGAACGTGTTTTCATAATGGTCGCCGAAACTGCTGATCCGCCTGCCGGGATTTGAACCCGGCGTCCGGTTACGAGCTCGGCTCGTAAATCTAATCCCGGCTTGTATCTTTCCAATCCTCACTTTACGAGGCCACCTACTGAAACGTGGCAGACATCAACAGGCTAGCCAGAGTAATTTCCTTTCAATCCTCACTTTACGAGGCACCTACTGAAACAGAAGTATCTCCTTAACAGTGCCGTAATAACGTCGCCCTTTCAATCCTCACTTTACGAGGCACCTACTGAAACGACGAGGCGCTGGTGTTCCGCTTGGTGCTACCGCCCTTTCAATCCTCACTTTACGAGGCACCTACTGAAACAATTAACCAATTAATCAAGCA
>CAKZTQ010000044.1 GCA_937921735.1 uncultured archaeon | reverse complement strand
GGAAAGCCCGTTAGCGATTTGAGGCATTTGTTGAAGGGCGGCAAGTAGGGAAACTTCGGTTCGGGCTTCCTGGGTGGCTACGATGACGACTTCCGCCTGCTGAATCCCTTCTGCTTGGAGCCGCACCTGGATTAGGCTGGGGGAGCGGCTCGTGAGGGGAAGTCGCTGGGTCTCATAACCCAAGTAGCGGATCTCCACCCAAATCGTATCTCCTGAAAGTGGCAGGGTAAGCCGTGCCGTGCCCAAGGAGTCTGTGAGTACACCCGAGATGCCTGGGCGGGAGGGTACGACCGTAGCCCCTACGAGTGCTTCTTGGGTCTGGGCATCTTGGACGAGGATGCGGAAGGTTCGGGAGGTTGGGGACTGAGCCCATCCGTAACCTAGACAGAGTAAGGCGAGCCCTACTCGCCATAACCCCACGGAGGGATGCAACATGCCCCAAAGTTCTCTCGCTTAGGTAAAGCCTATTTAAATAAGCTGCTAAGGGGCAAGGGTTATTTAGGTTGCCAGCCCAAGGTCAGACTCCATTCTGAGCCGCGCACAAAGCGAAAGATAACGTCTTCGTTTCGCGAGATGCGACCGTTTAGGTTGGTGTCTTGTAGGTATAGGAAGGGTGTATTGAGGATATCTCGGGCTTGCAGCTTGATGTAGAAGCCGCGGGTACCCAGCTGCTTGCGCAGGTGGGCATCCCAGACAGGCCGGGGCATTTCAAAGATGCTGGGGTTGAAGTTATCCCCAACCCACCACAGGCGCGGCCCAAAAAGCTGACCCGCCGAGGCGATTTCCCATCCTGCGTGGCTATACACAATCAGCATATTGAAGAGGTAAGGCGCTTGGCCTTGAAGGGGGCGCAGGCGGGCTTGGCTGGGGCCTGCCGCACTGCCCGTTCCATATACCGCTTCGCCCATATCTACCTGGCTCCAGATGTAAGCGGCGTTAGTGATAGTAGAGATGTGGCGAGTAAGGTTGAGGCGCAACTCCAGTTCTACGCCGGTGAGCTGGACTGAGTTTGCGTTTCCGAAGCGCACGGTAGGCTGGTCAGCTCCCCGCAAAATGTAAGTCTCTATGGGGTTCCGGACGTATTTGTAAAAGGCTCCGAAGGCGATAAGCTGGTCCAGCGAAGGGGCAATCTCATAGCGAAGGTCTAGGTTGTGGAGGCTGGCGGGGCGTAGGGCGGCATTGCCCGCTTGCTGTACCTCCAAGGCGAAATTGTAATACAGGAAGGGCGCAATCTCTCGCAAGGTAGGCCGATTGAGGGTACGGCTATAGCCTGCACGGATTCTGTGGGTAGGATTGAGCATATAGGAGCCGCTCAAAAAAGGCATCAAGAGCGGAAAAGGCGTTACAATGTCCAAAGGCGCAGTAGACGTGGCGGACTGCAGACGCTGCTGCCCATACTCATAACGCAGTCCGACTTGCAGCGCTAGTCGGCTCCAACTGCGATCTATGCTGAGAAAAGGAGCTACGACTAACTGTTGCGCCTTGTAGCGGTCGTTGGGGTTAGTGCCCTCACGCAGTCGCAGCTGGCTTAGATATTCCTGCGAAAAAGCCTCTTCTATCGGTAAGGTGGACCAGGCCTGAATGAATGTAGGGCTTGTGGTGGCGGGCAGCGTGTAGGAGAACCACCGAGCCCAGAAGCTGCGATTTACAAATTCACCCTGTAGGCCGGAGATGAACTTCCAGCGGCCTAGTTCGGCTAAGAGCGATATCTGCATATTGATCCCATACTGGCGCAGTTGGCTGTAGAATCGTGCAGCATCAAAAGTCGTAGGGCCGGGCGGTAGAATGATGCGGAAGAGAGAGTCGCCCTCTTCTTTTACGGTACGCACTCGGCGGTAGTCGGGTTCGTCTCGTAGGGTAGCGGTCCCTCCAATATCCCAGCGCAGAGCGGTCGTTGTACCGAGGCGATGGGTGCCCCCCAGTTGCCCAGACGCTAGCGTACGCGCGAGATACTGCATGCTATAATTGCGAAAAAGCGCATCGTTGCCGCGCTGATACAGGGAAAAGCCTTCGCGCACGATCGTTTCGTCTTCGGTTAAGCGCGCCGCAAATAGGTTCACTTCCAGCTGCTGCCCTGCAGCGGGCGCCCATAGCACATTGGTGAAGCCTAAGAACCGAAGCATCTCTGTCGTCTGATGATCCCGATAGGCAAAGAGCTTAGCGTTGGCGCCTGGGGTTAGTACGCGCATCTCATAGCGGTTTCGTTCTATGTCTAGCGTTCTGAAGCTGCGTTCGTAGCTGAGGCCTGTAATCATCCAGAGGTTTTGGGTGAGGGGAATCCCAATGGCCGTGGCAAACTGAGCGGCAGGGGGAATGGTAGTCTTTTCTCGGAGCTGGAAGGTTTGCGGGAGGGCTTCTGTCCAACGCTGTGCTTCCGAGGGAGGGAGGTCCGTGAAGTTTTCTGGAAAGCCCGAAGGTAACGCTCGTGCGGAGACTCCGGCTCCCCACCAGTCGCCAGCATGGAGGATATTACCGTACCCTGGGCGAAATGTAGTGCCATGGAGGTAGCTGGTACGCAGCTGGAGATGGAAGGAAGGCTTATCGCTGCTGCGGCGAGTGAGTATCTCTACGAGCCCTCCGCCAAAGTCACCAGTTTGGCTAGCGGTTGGGGTCTTGTAAACCCGTACTTGGTCAATCAGGTCTGCAGGCAAAATCTCTAGGTCGAAGCCTCGACTATCCGGTTCGGTACTCGGGGCCGGCAGCCGATTGAGAATAACAGGGTTATAGCGCTCATTCATGCCCCGAATCACCAGGAATCGCCCATCTTGTAAGGATACCCCAGTTACGCGACTGAGCACGGCTGCGGCGCTGCGGTCTGGCGTACGCTGGATAGTCTGCGCAGAGAGGCCGGATACGATTTGGGCCATTTGGGATAGCGCAGCTAAAAGCGATACTTCCGTGCGCAGGTTTTGCACGCCTGCAATCACTACCTCCTCCTGCTCAATGCCTTCGGGTTTAAGGCGTACTCGTAAGAGCACTGAGCTTTTTCCTGTGAGAGGGAGTCGCAGCGTCTGATAGCCTAAGTAACGAATCTCTATCCAGAGTGTATCTTCGGAGAGAGGTAGACGCAGTTCGGCCACCCCTAGGGTATCACTTAGGGTGCCTGGGATCCCCTCTACCAGGGGTACAACGATCGCACCTGCGAGAGCCTCCTGCGTTTGGGCATCCTGTATTATCACTCGGAGGCTGCGGGTGTTAGCGATCTGAGCCCACCCTAACCCCAAGACAAGGAGAAAGAGTGTCTTTTGCCAGTTTCCGATATAGCCGGACCTCCACATGCTTCCAAAATTAGCTTCTATGCCGCTAAGGTAACACATTTCGGCCAAAGCGTCGGACCTCCACATGCTTCCAAAATTAGCCTACTCCCGTAAAGCCGCTATTAATTAGCCGTCAAAGCCCGGTAATGCGTTATATTCGTGGCATGGCCTCGCATAGAGATAGGCTGGTATACTCTACCCGACCTATACAAGAAGAGCAAGCAGAAGAACCCCCTACACCCCCTCGCCAG
>CAKZTQ010000043.1 GCA_937921735.1 uncultured archaeon | reverse complement strand
CCCCAATATACACAGACGTATACCGTGACGCTATATGAGTGTTTAGTGAAGGAAAACGGGAGGAAGTGTGATTATACGGGCTTGGTTTTCTTTTGGCCCGAAGGACCTAAGGCGGTGGCCACCCCTCATTATTTTAAGAGAAGCGGAAACACTTGGATTCTTCAACCGTAGACACTTGGATTCTTCAACCGTAGAGAGGAAATCCTCAGGGAGAGAGCAACGGGTCGGGTAAACGGATTGTCGATCCCAACATCTATTACTTGCCGGTCGCAGATTAAAGGAGGGGGTCAATGAAGGGATTGCCCATTCCGGGTTCTTTGGGCGGCTGGATTTGTGCGGTAGGATTATTGTTTTTCTTGTTTATCGGCTATTACGGTTACCTGTTTCCGGAGTTGCATGCTTTCTACTTTGAGGAGAGACCAGGTTACCCTGCTTTCTTCTCCGGAACCAAAGGCCAATGTGAGCCGTTGAAGATCCGGGTGGATTCCCCGCGCCAGATCGCGCCTTTCGGAAAACGATGGGTATACATCACGATCAAGAATGAGTCTGCCTCACCCGTTACTGTTACGGTATCGCTATCGGTTACTCCTCCTCTCACAGGGTGGTATATGCCCTTTTTGTTCGGCAATTCTACCAGCGATACAACAGCAGTCTCTTTCTCCCCCCTTCAACCCTATGCTACCGGATATGGACGGATCCCCCTTTTTAGCAAGGAGGAGATTGCGACGGCGGTGCTGTATATCATAACGGGAACGGAGAACATAAATTGCTCTGTTACCATTGACCAACCTCCCAAGAGGGATGATCGGAGATACCTGATCCATGCTTTCACCGAGCAGTTACTTCTGCCTCCCTGGTCCAATTGGATTCTTGCCGCCGTTGGTCTCTTGATCCCTGCTTTAGTGGAACCGAAAGAACAGAAAGAGTCAGAAGGGCTCGCACAATTCTCGCTCCTATCACTTTGCCGAATGTTTGGGCTCTCTCTGGGTCTCTCATTGGCCTTTATTGCGGGGGTTTTGGTCGCAGCGTCTGCTATCTGGTGGCCAGTAGAAGAAAAAGAGGCTGGCGGGGTATGGAATATCGCTATCATTGTTGTGAGTATTATTGTAATAATCCTCTTCGTTGGGAGGAGTCTGAATGTAGGCTTGCCCCGGTGGTTAACCAACTGGCTGGAATATATCAGAGATCAGTTACAGCAGAAACAGTTGGGGTCTTTGGTCGTCTGGATTATTCCGCTTATCCCGCCGGTGGTTACCCTGATACTTGTGATCGTGATCCTAAGGCTGGAGCTGTTCCCATTGCTGAAACCTCTAAGGAGTATTTTCCTGGTTATAGGAATCTTGGAACTTTTAAAATTTTTAAGGTCTATCCTTTACAAGGCATCCCCGGAGTTGGGAGGGAGAAATGAATCAAGAAGCGATAGGAGAGGCCCGGCAAACACTCCCGGAGATAAATGTGAATCTTGATCCCCTGCTGGAGATTTTTCGGCTGGGAGCGAGGGGGAGGCCTCGGAGAAGGGAAGTTCCTCTCGGGCAGGTTATTGTCCTGAGTTATGGCCATGAGTTCGCCGATGCCGGAGGGATACCGGAGGTCTATCTGGCTGGCGAGGTGGTTGCCCCCGATCCTCTGCGCAGAGGAGTGCCCTGCTGGGCATTTCAACTGGCCGAGTTCCCCGGCCGGGTAGACATTCGGCTCAACCGGATACTGGCTGCCCTATCTCAGGGCGATAGCGATCCGGCCTCTATCACTATATCCTTCTACGTGCGGTTGTACAACCCTATCCTCCTCCTGCGCCGGTTCGGCAGAAAATGGGAAAAACAACCGGATTGCTCCGCTTTTAATCAGCGAGTCAGCGAGGATGTGAAGGCCTGGCTCCAGGCGCTCCTTGAAAGAGATATTCAGGTTTGGTCTGGTGACGAGCAGGATGTTTTGGAGAAGATTTTTTCCGAATTGGACGAATACCTGCGCAGGATTGGGCTGCGGGTTGATACGACCGAGGGCGGTCCCGCCGCTTCTGCTGTTATCTTTACCCGTCATTACCCCCCCGCCCTCTACGACCTGGCTTTCCAGTTCGCAAAGGCTGAACGGACTCTCCGGCATCTGTTGCCGCGGGAAGTGAACATCCCAAAGGAAACCGGGCTCTCAGAAGAGGAGGTCCGCGGGATAACCGGGAGCGAAGAGCGGGCAGGGGTGGCCTTCTTCAGAGCGGTAACCAATGCCCTACCCGAAGTGAGGGAACGGGTCGCCCAGTGGATGGAAAAGTTGGGAATGCCCGATGCTGCGCGCTTTATCAAGATCCTCTACAAGAATTTCCCGGAGCGGGAAATCAAGTTGAGCGAACAGGTGCTCCTCTCGGCCATCCGGAATCCGTGGTTGACAAGAGGAGAGTGGCTGAAGGAGATGTCCGAATCCCCGACAACCCGTTTCCAGCAAATTGAACGCAAAATGAAAGGCCTCCCGGTAGGAAGTTGAAATGACCGCACGACTCCTTATCATCTGTGGAGGCAGCGGAGTCAACCTCCTGGGTCAGCGAGGCACACTGGGAGTCCAGGCTGAATTGCAGATTGATTGGAGCCGGGAAATCTCGCCTTTTGTGGGGCGGGCCCGGGACGATTATGCCCGATACATAGAACTGGACCGCAACATCGGGACAGCCGGTCTCCTCTTCCGGGAAGCCCGCAACTGGTTCGGAAGGAAACCTTTCCAGGACCTGGAGTCCTCGGTATATCTCCACGAGGGAATTCACGCGGAGGCAGATGCTCACTACCTCCGACTCCTGGTGGACCATTTACCGGCTTCTATGTCCCTGGACCGAAGCAGGGCTTTGCCTGCAATAGGTGGGCTGGCCATTTGTCATCCGCGTAACCGGGTTGCTCTGGAGCAGAGTCTGGAGAGGATCACCGCTCCACTGGGATTAGGGCCGGAGAATCCGGTGGAGGCCTGGATCGTTTCCTCAACGGTTGGGAGTGTTGGGGCAGGTGTTCACCGCTTCACGGGCGCCTTTCTGGCCGATTTCATCCGGCGGCGGTACATTGAAACGCCCGTTTCATTAAACTTTATCCAGATCGGGCCTTTGACCTATCGCTCTACAAACCCCCGGCAAACAGCCCTCAACACCTTCTTCGGGATAGCCGCTGATGCGGCTTTTACTTTGAAACTCCCACAGGATTTTCCCGGAACGGCGATTCATTGGTTTTACATAGACTTTCCGGACCTCGGGATGGGGGAACGGGGCATCTCCTTGCGGGCGCAAATGATCGCAGTAGCGGCGAGGGCAATCATGTGGGAAGGCCTGAGAGAAACCCTGCAAGGACTTTCGGACTATAACCACGGTATCCCTATGGCCGTGGCCCGGGTAGGATTTTGGGAGGGAGGTCTCACCGAGCAGCGAACGTACTACGAGGCCTTGCGAGGATTGCAGGAGCGGCTACAGGAGTTGATAGAGCCAGATTATGAGCGAAAGTTCCTCAAAGAGAGCACCCGGAAGCCGCAGTTAGTTGCTGATAGGCTGGAAGAGTGGTTGGAGCGAGTGAGGGGCGAAGAGATTGTCCCTCAGCGACTGAAATTCAGATACCAGGTCTCCCGCTTTCAACCAGATAGTTTGGAGGAAGTCCGGTCGCTGGTGGAAGAGTGGAAGGGGACGGCAGAAGACCTCGTGGGGAGGAGATGGGAAGACTTACAGGCGGAATGGGCCTTTGAGGGAGCATCAGGTCGTGAGTTCCTGCGCGTAGCGGAGCCAGGGGATGCTTCGTTCGGCAGCGAGGTATGGTTCCGGCAAATGGAGGAGGCCCAGAGGGCAATGGCCTGGGCGCGATCCCTGCTGGGATGTGACCTACGGACAGGGAAGCCTGTGGAAAGAGGGAAGGAGGGTTATCTGGGAGAACTATTGACAACAGTCCGCAGGCTCTCGTCCCCGCTGGATAGATTGGGGCTTTCTCTCCGCCGCGAAAAATCGGTGCGGGAAGTGGGGGAACTGCTCCGAAAGTTCGTGCGAACGCTGGTCGCAGTGGATGCTCTGCTGAGATTGGAAGCCAGAGCCCGGTATTTTCTGGACAAGGAACTCCCCCCTGTCCTTCAGGTCTTGGAGGTTGTCAGGGCCGAGTTTCAGAAATTGTGGTCGCAATGGGCGCAGCCGGAGTATGAACAACTGATCACAAAGGAGGACGTCTCGTTTTTGCCCTCCCCCGTTTTTACCACAAGGCTGAGCCGGCTGCAAAACGCGGAGAGCCTGAGCAATGAGATTCGGAGATGGCGTCTCCCTGGCTATCGGGAGTTCCCGTCTTCTCTTGCCGAAGTGCGGATCCGTGTGACTGCATGGAAGGAGGCCCTGAATGAATTGTTTGGAGAGGAATGGGTTTCCGGTGGGGAGTTCGTGGTGACAAGCGCAGTCATACGGGATGGAGGCAGACAGGAGGTTATTCAACCGCTGAAACAGTGGCTGGACGAGGAAGAAGATGAGCAACAACTGGAGAACGCCCATTTCGTGCGGGCCTGGGCCTGGCACCTCTTGGGTTGTGATCTCCGGGATGGGCGCCCAATCCAGAAGCCGGGAACGCTTCTGGAGCAGTTGCACCGTCAGGCCCAAAAGTTAAAGTGGTGGGTATGGCTGGCTCGCATCCCGATGGTGTGGCGGATCAAAAAAATGAGCCGATGGATAGGCGTAATCCTGAGCGAATTTTTCAAAATGCTGGTTCAGGTGGATCACCTCTTACAGGCCGAGGAGTTGGCTGCGAACGTTCTGGAGCAGGAACTTCGCGGAGAGCCCCTCGTGACTACCTTGGACGTATCCGATGCCATTGAGTCGCTGGGTCGCGTAACCTGGCTTCAAGCGTTGGCCGAAGGGATTCGTCGGGGGGATATGGAGTTCTTCAAAAGCGCGGTCATTCGGGGGAGCAACGGATTGGAGGAGCGCGGATTACGCCGAATCCTGGGCCTGAGCAGAAGGACCGCTGTGGAGGACATTCATTGCGAATTATCTTCCCGGATCGGGCGGATGAAGACCGACGGGAAAGAGGTTGAGGCTCCCTGGTGGGCCGAGGAGTCATTGCAACCCAGCGCGCTATCTTCGTATCGGCTACTCCCTGTACTGCCTTCCCGATTGCAGGAACGACTGCGATCGGCGATCAGAGAGGCGACGTCTTCATTTGAATACCTTTTCGGGTTTTCAGAACTTATGCCGGTTGCCGTTGAAGCCGCCTCAATGGCGCAGGAGTTTGGCGATTTACTCACAGCACCGACGGTCCTTCTAAAGCCTTTCGTCCCTCTGGTGAAAGAGGTCTTATCGGAATGGGACTATGTATCGGCTTCTAATGTACCGATACGGCAACTGGAGATCGTCTCCGCTGGCGTCTGGGGAGAACCATTATACGAATTAGCGCTGAAGGCGGCAGGGCTAGATGAAGAAGAGTTAAGGAAAATTGGACAATATTACACCTTTCATCGCAGATAAATTTCAGGCGCGTCACAGAGAACTGGGCTTTAGACAACCTACCTGACAGTTTGAAACTGGACATTGGCGAAAATTTCGTTGGCGGTCTTGGCGAGAAAGGCTTTGCTGGCCACTTCCAGGCGCGCCAAGAGAAACCGGGGGCCAACGGGGCTTTATCGCCTCCAGAGGCAAGCAAGGAGCACAGCCGCCTCTCAGGCCAAGACCCTGGCATCCGCCGGGTCAGCGGCATCCATCAGGAGCTG
>CAKZTQ010000042.1 GCA_937921735.1 uncultured archaeon | reverse complement strand
CAACCGGGGCAAGCCCTTCTCCGCCCGGGCGGTGGAGGCCATGGTGAAGCGGGTGGCCAGGCGGGCGGGGCTCAAGGACTGGCAGCGCATCACCCCCCACAAGCTCCGGCACTCCTACGCCAGCGCCCTGGTGGAGGCGGGCCGGGGCATTGACGAGGTGAAGGAGCTCCTAGGCCATAGCTCCATCAGCACCACCCAGGTCTACGTCCACGTGTCCCGCAAGCGACTGGAGGAGGCCGCCCGGGCCCTTCCGGACGTGGTAGGGTAGATTTATTTGTTTGTATTCCTGTTTGAGGACTATACACTATAGACCTTCCTGGAGTTCGTGCCCAACCTGAGAAAGGTGGGCTCCTTTTTTGAAAACTTGGGGCACCGGCTTGCCGCTTTCAGGCGGAAACGGGGTCTCACGCAGGAACAACTTTCGGAGCTTGCGGGCTTAGATCGGTCGTACATAAGTCAGCTAGAGCGGGGCTTGACCAACCCCTCTTTGGATGTTCTTTTGCGCATCGCGCAAGCTTTGGAGCTTGATATCTGCGCTTTTCTTTGTGGGGAGGAGGAAAGCTATGAAGATTTCCGAGGTCAAAACGGCTAAAAAGGTGGGATATTTCGTCCTGCGGGATCGAGGTCCCAATTTGATTAAATTTAAGCGAGATCCTAACTTCCCAGAGGCTGAATTTCGGGCGAATGTTCCAATAGTCTATCTTTTTGTCGTTGGTGATGAAATCTACAAAATAGGCGGTTCTCTGGATAAGCGTGGATTAAGGGGAATGCTTAGCTTCTATGAAAATGCTAGAACGGGTAGCCCTGGTCCGCCTAGATTTATCATCCATGAACTAATTGCCAAAGAGTTGGCTGAGGGAAAGGAGGTTTCCGTATGGGTTATTACCTCTCCTAAAGCTAGGGCACGGATTTGTGGTCTATTTGATTGTGAAGAAGTAGTAGAGGTTACTCCCTTTAAGGAAATGGAGCGAAAGTGCTTGGAGGATTACTATACTCGCGAGGGCAAGAATCCTCCTTGGAATTTCCAAGAGAGAAGAGAACGTTATCCCGATCAGCTTTACCAGAAATACTTGGACTATCACCGCCAAAGGATAAAGAAGAACGAGGAGTAGCACCTAAGATCCTAAGCGCGAGGTCGTCCGTAGATAAGAATTTCGTGGCTCTCTTTTCGGTGGGTGTCTGACCCCCTTTCTTTTCGGTACTTCCCTATCCTGGTTTCTCCTAGCCCCATGGAATAATGCCACTTCGGAAAAAATAGCTCGTATTCTTCGTAGTAATCTCGGATAGTCGGGCAGTCATTGTAGCTGAGGATGAAGCCCCCCTTGTGCTCTTTTAACATATCCCGAAGCGTTTCGTGTGGAAAACCGTGGTGGTGGATAGGGAAGTTCCTCATAGGGTAAATCCCTCTAAAGGTTTTGCTACCAGGACCGATATAATAAGGGGGGTCCAAATACATGAAATCATCCTTGTATCGAGAAAGAACGTCTCTAAAGTCGGCCTGGTAAACCTCTAGGTTTGGCGCTTCAAACTTCTCCAGTTTGTCCAGCAGGCCCCGGTAGGTTTCTCCGTTTAGGTATACAGAACTCGGCCAGCCGAGGAAACCAGGGCCGTAAGAGAGCTGGTAGTTGAAGTAGAAATAAGCCGCCAGCAAAACTTTATCGGTGATGATCGATTCCCTACTGCCTTCCCCGTACTGGGTGAATCGCCAATGGCGCTTCAACGCGTCTTTTACTTCCTCGTAAGTTTTTTTGTCTGGCTTCAATTGCCATAAGATGGCAAGCATTTCCCCCTTTCTTTTGGGGTCCAGGAGCACCTGCCAGAAGTTGACGAGGATATCGAAGATATCAAAAGCAATAACCTTCAAACCAAGTTCGTTGGCAAGGGCGACCTCTACACTTCCCCCTCCCAAGAAAGGGCTAATAACTCGGCTGACATTTTCAGGTAGTAATTCCACTATATAGCCGACGGCAAAGCTCTTCCCCCCGGGGTATCGAATGGGAGCGCCCAGATAGCGCTTATACTTGGCTCCTCTGGGGGAGTTGGACATCAGCTTTGAAAGAAAAGCTCGCTTTTTTTCGGTCAAATTAAGCTCTTCTTCTGGGAAAAGAAACTGAACTTGAGCAGAAGAAAGTCTTTTCATATCTCCCCTCCCTCAGGGAAGCTTAATAAACCATGCTCTTGAAGAAGCTTATCCACCGCCCACCTTATCAGGGTGTTCTCCGTGATCCGCTCCCCCTTCCCCTTCCGCTCCCGGTTAAGCCTCCGGGCCAGGGCGGTGAGGGCGTCCAGCTGGTCGGGGCGGAGCCGGCACTCCTTGCGCACATAGGTGAGATAGGGGGGGAGGGGACGCTCAGGGGGCATGGGAGCCTCTCCAGGCTCCTCCTGAGGGGCGGGGGCCTCCTTGGAGGCCTCCCGCAGGGCTTCCTCCCTCACCAGCTCCGCCAGGCGCTTACGCCTCACGCCTCCCTCCTCTCCGGGGTCCGGGCGAGCTCCCTGAGGAGCTCCTCCGCCACCCGGCGGTAGTCCGCCTCCGCCTCGCGGGCGTTGGGGCCCCGCCACCGGGTGATGGGCCGCCCCTCCAGGGCCGCCCGCTCGTGGGCCTTGTAGGCCCGCACGAAGGCGTGGAAGGCGGGCACCCCGGCCTCCATGAGGGCGGTTTGGGCCTCGAGGGCCTCCCCTAGGCTCCGCGGATCCACCCGGGTCAGGAGGACCCGGTGGGGCACCCCAAGGGGGCGCACAGCGGCCCGCACGGTTTCCACCAGG
>CAKZTQ010000041.1 GCA_937921735.1 uncultured archaeon | reverse complement strand
TATGGCGTTGCGCGAGAACGGCTGAATAGTCACAAGTGGAGAGGCCGAGGGCCCCTCCTCACAGCCCTTTGGGCTGCAGAAAGGGAAGAGGAAAACCCTTTGGGGGCTGGGGGAGGTTACCCAAACGGGCGCTGAAGCGCCCTACTACAAACAGGGGGGATGAAAAATATTTTTGGGGCTGAGCCGCACCTTCGGCGCGCGGCTCAGCCCCAAAAGCCCCCAGGAGGAAACCGCCTATATCCGTATTGGCGTTGCGTGAGAACGGCTGAATAGTTACTCCCTGCCTATGTCAACCCGGCTTGACGAGATTATGCTGGGGTGGTAAATTTTAATTTAAATCCCCAACTTACAGCTTCCCGCGATCCTGAATACGGAAAGGAGGGGCCATGGCAGTGAAGGAAATCCTGGCCGACATCCGGCATCTGAGCGGCGAGGTCTACTATCCTTCCCCCGAGGTCCTCGAGCGCGCCCACATCAAAGATTACCCCTCATTGTATCGGCGGGCGATGCAGGACCTGGAGGCCTTCTGGGCCGAGCAGGCGGAGGAACTGGAATGGTTCCGCAAGTGGGATCGCGTCCTCGATGATCGCGAGAAGCCCTTTTATAAGTGGTTCGTGGGCGGGAAGTTCAATATCTGCTACAACGCCGTGGACCGCCATATGAAGACCTGGCGCAAAAACAAGGTGGCCCTTTACTGGGAGAGCGAGAACGGGGAGCGCCGGGTCCTTAGCTATTATGATCTCTACAAAGAAGTCAATCGTTTCGCCAATGTCCTGAAAGCCTTGGGAGTGCGCAAGGGCGATCGCGTGACCATCTACATGCCCCGCATCCCCGAACTTCCCATCGCCATGCTGGCCTGCGCCCGCATCGGGGCGATCCACAGTGTGGTCTTCGCCGGGTTCTCCGTGGAGGCCCTGTACACCCGCATCGAAGATTCCAAGTCCCGTATGGTGATCACCGCCGACGGCGGGTATATGAACGGACGCATCGTGGAGACCAAGCGCACGGTGGATGAGGCGGTCAAGCGGGCCCCCTCGGTGGAGCATGTGTTGGTGGTCCGCCGCACCCGCCACGAGGTGCCCATGGAGCCGGGGCGGGATTATTTCTATGACGAGCTGGCGCGGCTGCCCTTCGCCCAGGGCGAGTGCCCCGTCGAGGTCACCGACGCGGAGGATCCCCTCTACATCCTCTACACCTCTGGCACCACCGGCGCCCCCAAGGGCCAGGTCCACGTTCACGGGGGTTATGCCGTTTATATTTACACAACGATGAAGTGGGTCTTCGACATCAAGGACGAGGACATCTGGTGGTGCACGGCGGATCCCGGGTGGGTGACCGGGCACTCTTACATCGTCTACGCGCCGCTGATGCTGGGGGCCACCAGCGTGATGTATGAAGGGGCGCCGACTTATCCATACCCCGATCGCTGGTGGAGCATCGTGGAGAAATACGGGGTGACGGTGCTCTACACCACCCCCACCGCCATCCGGGGGCTGATGCGGTTCGGGGACGAGTGGCCCAACCGGCGCAACCTTTCCTCCCTGCGCCTGCTGGGCACGGTGGGGGAGCCCATTAACCCGGAGGCATGGCGCTGGTATTACCGGGTGATCGGAAAGGAGCGCTGCCCGATCATGGACACTTGGTGGATGACGGAGACCGGCGGCTTCATGATCACCCCCATGCCCTGTATCCCGTTGAAGCCCGGCTCGGCGACTTTGCCGTTCCCTGGCATCGCTGCGGACGTGGTGGATGAGAACGGCAACTCATGTCCGCCGGGCGTGGAGGGCTACCTGGTGATCCAGACGCCGTGGCCCGGGATGACCCGCACCCTGTATGGGGACCCGGAGCGCTACATCAAGACGTACTGGTCCAAGTATCCCGGCTGGTTCTTCACCGGGGATTCCGCCCGTCGCGATGAGGATGGTTACTTTTACATTATCGGGCGGGTGGACGACGTGCTGAAGGTGAGCGGCTACCGGCTGGGGACGGCGGAGATCGAGTCCGCGCTGGTGGCTCACCCGGCGGTGGCCGAGGCGGCGGCCATCGGCCTGCCCCACGAGGTAAAGGGCGAAGGGATCCACTGCTACGTGATCCTCAAGACCGGCTACGCCCCCAGCGAGGAGCTGGCGGAGGAGCTGCGCCAGCACGTGGCCAAGCTGATCGGCCCCATCGCCCGGCCGGAGGCCATCCATTTTGTCGATAGGCTGCCCAAGACCCGGTCGGGGAAGATCATGCGCCGGGTGCTCCGGGCCCGCGCCCTCGGCCTCCCGGAGGGGGACCTCTCGACGCTCGAGGAGTGATCCGGGGAATGCCATCCGCGGGAAGCCTTCCTGCGGGGCGGCCGGTGCCGCCCCGCTTTTTGTTGGCCCGTCTGGGATGCCGCTCTCCACGCCGCAGTGTGACTCAAGAGGAGGCGGCGCGCATTGTGGGATCTTTCTTCACAGCGGTAAGGGGTTCATGAAACTGGCAAAGGCCTGGCGCTCCGATTTAGAATGATTTATACCAGTAACTACCTACCCTCCACGACGAGAGAGACGTGCTGATGAGCAAAGAGAGCATGCAATGTCTCAAAGACGTTGCGCTCTTGCTTCCGGCAGGTAGAAATGACCGCTTGCAGGCGGGCGTACACCTTTGCCCCGTGCTCGGTGCGGAAGCACCCGCTCACTTTCTGCTTCCCTTTGGCCGGGCGCAAGTCCCGCTCCGCCTGGTTGTTGGTGAAGGGTACCCCTTCCACCAGCGCGAAGGCCAGAACCGCCCCTTCGTGCTCTCTCAGGCGGCGGAGCAGATTCCGCCCCGGTGTATTTTTGGGTCGTCCCTTGCCCGCTTTGGGTTCGGGAGGGGGTTCCTCCAGTTCCGCCTGGCTCAGAATCTGACGATACCGTTCCCAGACCTCCTGCGCCTCTTCCCCTTGCAGGGGATGAGCCCGGCCGTAGAGTTCCAGCAGAAAGGCCTGCATCTCTTTCGCCCATACCGAGCCATTTTCGGCCAACCCCTGCAGCTCTCGCAGAATATGGGCGTTGCAAGCCCCGTGCTTCGCCTGGGTAAACTTGTAATAGGCGGGCATAAAGTCGTGAATGGCCCACCCGGTGAAATCTTTCAACACCGAATCCTCGCTCCGCAATGCCTCCTCCCCCCGTCGGGGATGAATAAACCAATGGGTGTACCAGGCATCGCTGGCGGTATGCAACCATTCCAACTTCCCTCCAACCCGCAGGCCGGTCTCGTCAAAAGAAGCCACGTCCGCTTTTTTCAGTTGCGCTTTGATCTCCGCTTCCAGCGGTGCGGCCAACTGGTATCCCTCTTCCAGGGCCTGTTCTACCGTCTCACTGTTCAACTCGTATCCAAACAGGTCCTGGAACAGCGTGCAGATTTGTTCCAGCGGCATCTTGTGGTCCACAGAAAGTTTGACCACCAGTGCCCGTACCCCCGGCCCGTACTGCACGCTCGCCCGCACATCGGCCGGGTACTCTCCATACTGCTTCTGCCCACAGCATTCCACCCCTCCCAGCCGATGTTCGGTGACTTCCAGTTTCGGCTGGGGGAGGTCAAACACCTGACGGCGGCTCACCACTTCCTGCAAGTCCTCCTCTGTGAACGGCCGCCCGCAGATAGTGCACTGCTTCGGCAGGTGCAGGAGAACGTGGTCTGGCTTTTCCACCTGACGCAGGGTTCGGCCCCGATGTCCCGGTTGCCCTCCTAATGGCTTTTTCTTGTCTCTTGGCAAGGCTGACCGGACCGGCTTCTTCCGATACCCATCACTGCTGGGAGGGCGATGGCTGTTGTGGCTATCTTGCCTCAGGCGACGCCGCAATTCCGCATTCTCGGCTTGCAAGCGAGCATTTTCTGCCTGTAAGCGCTCGTTTTCGGCTTCCAGACGTGCAACTTCCGCCTGAAGGCGCACATTCTCGGCCTCCAGGTATCTCAAACGCTGCTGCAGAGTATATATCGTCAGCCCTTGTTCAGCCACGGCTATAATTTACCACAATCCCCCGAAAAGGGGTAGGTAGTTACGTTCTGATTATTTTTTGGCTCCTGCCCGGAGGGCTACCAATAATGCGGCTGGCAATCCCTTCGGCTTGGGGAAGCAGGGCTGGCACGGAGAGGGTATATTTGCCTGCGAGATGAGCATTGAGGGCATCTTGAAAGATGTGC
>CAKZTQ010000040.1 GCA_937921735.1 uncultured archaeon | reverse complement strand
TCCTGCAACCCAGATAACCAACACCCCAACCGTCACACATCCTACTCTCTTAAGGAAAACCCTTAGACTTTTCATCTTAGCCACCCCCTTTTCTAGTGTTTTTACTAACTTAGCACCTGACTAACCTTTATAAAGTTCATTCATAACGCACCACCTCCTTTCTACAAGCACCGGATGCGCTCCCGGTAACGCTGGATAACGTGTGCGTTGTGTTGTGCAGCTCCGTCGAGATGGCTACTCATAAGGATCGGGGGTTCGAATCCCTTAGCCTTGAGGTACTGGATAGCTTCAACTACAAGAGCGTTTAGGATGGCTGCACCCACTACAGTTGAGGTCGGCCCTATTCCTGCCTTAAGTCCTGTTACATTAAGGATAGCATCCCCCGGACTTCCGCCATTATCGATAACAACATCGACCACTTCAAAAAGTCGTTTCCCGGCAGGATTGTTCGGTGCCAACCGCTGCGAGTACGCGACACAGGTAACACCGATTGTAGGAACTTGCCGCACCCCGGCTTGAATCGCTAGCTCGACGGGTACGCTGTTCACCCCGGAATTGGAGATGATAATTAACACATCGTCGGAACGGACGTTATAGTACTCAAGCAAAATGGTTGCATACCCTGCGATCTTCTCGATGGCCGTGCTCTTGGTTGCTCCAGCATGCAACATTAAACTGGGTTCCAGTATAGCATTCACAGGAGCCAATCCACCTGCTCGGAAGAAAACCTCTTCGGCCAAAAGATGGGAGTGCCCAGCACCGAAAACGTGAACAACCCCACCACGTGCAATTGCATCCGCGACAAGCTCCGCTGCTTGCTGAATGCGCTCCATTTGGGTGTATTGCACCCTCTTCAAAATCTTTAGCACTCCTTTGAAATACTGTTCTGCTAGCGAATCATTCGTTATCAGCCTTTGCTCCCCTTGACAGGTCAACGCATCACCTCCACGTACAGTTGATAACGGTCGCCTCGGTAACTCGAGCGCACATATTCGATACGCGTCAAGCCGTCTGCCAGATAAGTAATTCGCTGCATCAAAAGCAGCGGAACGCCGACAGGAACACCAAGCACCTTTGCTTCGTATTCGTCGGCCAGCTTGGCTTCTATAGTCTGAGAGGCCCAACCAAGTTCTAGCCCAAATTCCTCACGAAGTGTCACATAGAGCGATCGATCGGTAAAATCAATTTCCTCGATTCTGGGACAGAATTTCCGCCGGAGAAAAGAGATTTCTAAGGCCATGGGCTCGCCGTCGGCCAAACGGATGCGTTCAAGTCGCACAAATTGTTCGTCAGGCGCGGCTTCAAACCGCTGCATCAGGTTCTCATCACCCGAGATGACCTTTACGGAAAGAACACGAGCCCCAGCCTTTAGACCACGGGATTGCATATCCTCGGTGAAGCTGGTCAAGCGAAGCAGGCTCTGACGAAACTTGCGCTCGGCCACGAATGTTCCCTGGCCCTGTCTCCGGCGGATGAAGCCCTCGTTCTCAAGCTCGATAAGCGCCTGCCGGACTGTCATACGACTGACCTGGAAGAGCTGGGCGAGCTCTGTTTCGGGGGGGAGCCGGTCATTAGGCTTTAGCTTCCCGCGTTCGATGGCTGCCTTCAAGGTGTCCTTAAGTTGACAATACAGCGGCATTGGGCTGTTTCGATTGAGGATTACCGTCTTTTCCCAAGGTGATTGTCTAGTCGACATGTCCTGTTGATGATATAACAAATCGCCAGAAAGTCAAGCCCTTGAGCTCCCCCATAAAATCCATGCCAAAGGGACTCTTGGTTCCTGAAACCCTGCTGCCAAACTTCGGTGTAGGAAAGGATTTTCACGCACGGAAGCTTGTCTGCGCATCTTCCAGCCAGCCATAAGAAAGAAGTGTGCGGCTCGACAAGCTCGTATTCTTCAACAAGCACCCCCATCGCGTACCGGCCATCTCCCTCTTGTGGGGCGGTTGGCCTTTACCCCACCTGGACCATCGCGCCGGTCTCGTCGCTGATGTTCTAGAGCGCGGCGGTTGCGCGGTGTATCTTGACTCGAAATGAAGAATGAGATCGCCATCTAGTCTATCACCTTTGACCATCGTAAGACACGCATATAGGCGAAGAGAAAAGGGTCGGGTTAAACGAGAGCGGACCCACATGCTGAAAGCCTTTGTCACGCGTTTAACCGGATGATCTCCTTCTTTTCGCGCGACTTTGGCCGAAACGGACCGAGCTCAGGTGTGGCCCGAGGGGATTCCGTCGCAAGGGCCGCGTACCTTGGCGTGGGCCAGCCTTACCGCCTCCCTAAGTTCGGCGAAGACCACCTGCAGGAGGATGTCCCTTTGTTCATCCCCCAGGAGGAGGGCCTCGCCGATCCTCGGGGCCTCCCCCGGAAGGGGACCCGCGCCTCGTTGCCCATAAAGGAGAGGAACCTGAGGGCCCCAGTAAAAGGCCGTCTTTTGCCCGCGGGCCGGGGGGAGCTAAGTGGGGCACGTACCTCTCCTCGAAAAGGGAAAGGAGGGCCTCCTGGTTGGGCCCCCCGGATCCTCCCCCCCATCTCCCGCAGCCGAGAGAGGGATGGTGTTGTGGGACACCCCCATGACCTTGGCGATGCTGCGCGCAGAAAGCCCAAGCTCATAGAGCTCCTTTTTCTCCCGCTCATCCAGCCTTTCCCTTGGCCGGTGCAGGATCTTCCCCTGCAGCCTGGCCCTTGTATGTTGGGGGGTGAGGTAAGCGAGGGGGAGGGAGGACGGGATAGACCGTCCTGCCCTGGGTCTCGGAAGACCGTGGGAGAGCAAGGTCGTCCCGTCCTATCCCCTCGAGAGCCCGAACAGTTGTCTGGGCCAACCAAGCCCGCATCACAAGGTCGGGCCCCAAGAGAGAAGCTTACCTCGGGGAGGAGATCATGGACAGGCAGTT
>CAKZTQ010000039.1 GCA_937921735.1 uncultured archaeon | reverse complement strand
TATGGCCAAAAATAGCCCAAGACTGGCATAAAATCAGCAGAACCATCAAAGAAAAATACGGAAAAGTAAACTCGGAATACCAAGAACTCCTACTTCGAAAAAGCCCCCAGAATAGCCCCTAAAACGTGCAAACTTCATTCTTTTAGTAATCGTGAACGAGATAGAGCAATAATATTGCCACCTTATGCTTCTGCCAGAAAACATTAAGTTGGTTATGGTCACGCGGGTGATGGAAGGTTGGGACTAAGGCAGCTACCGAAGTATATCCTTGATTTTGAATTCGGTGTTCTAACTGAAAGACAAATCGGCGCCGCGGCGGTGTTTTTATGTCCCGAAAAATAGAGCGGATGGTGCCCAGAAAAATGAAAAAAGGCACTAGCAGGCGTTTTCGTCTTGGCGCTGCTAACCGTTTCGTTTGTATATTTCGGAATCGAGACCTCCTAGGCTGAGCAGGCGAAGCAGGTCGAATACATCGTGATCGACTGCGTGCGCCCGGATGTCCTCCTCCAAGCCAACATCCCCACGTTCGACGAACTAGCAAGCGAGGGTTCGTACACGTGGAACGCATGGACGGTCTTCCCTTCTGAGACCGGGTACGCCATCCCCTCGCTCCTGACCGGCTCCACCCCCGAGGTCCACAACGCGGCTGGCTTCAAGTACTGGAGCGATGTGGAATCTATCTTCGACGTGTTCGAGAGGGCAGGGCTGTCCACGGCCATGATAGGGGAAGCACCATAACCTATAGCGGCATAGAGCTGACCTATTCCACGGGCTATTACTACGGGAGCGATCAGGACGCGCGCTCAGCGAATGTGGCGATTCAGCGGTTCATAGAGCACAGGCCGTTTTTCACCCACGTTTACAACCCGGTGCCGGATAGGGTGGGCCACGCCTACGGCCACGACAGCGCGGAATATAGGTCGGCGATAGAGAACGCGGACTACCACGCGGGCAGGCTCGTCCAAGCGCTCAAGGAGCTAGGGGTCTTCGATCGAGCCTTGATAGCGATCACCACCGACCACGGCATAACCGGCACCTCCCACAGCCGAGGCTACGAGACGGACATGCGAATATTTTCGATCTGGCAAGGCCCCGGCGTCAAGAAGGGCTACGAGATGGTCGACAACCTTTACGTCGACGCACCGCTACGCATGGCGAAACTTACGTGGCGCACCGCATCATCGATATCGCGCCCACGCTGGTGACGCTAGCTGGGCTCTCGCCTCCCGAGGGCTGGAACGGGGAGGTGATATGGTAGGTCCTCGCTGAGCCAGCGGAAACTCCGAGCAGGGTATCTTGGGGCCAGATCGCAGCGCTGATCGCGATCGCCGTGGTCATCATAGTACCTGGCAGCAGAAGCTTCAGGCGACGCGCAAAGGCGGGAGGATAAGATGTGGAAGAAGGGTGGCTGGGTCCCGGCGGTTTTAATTTCATCGGTCCTCGCATGCGCGGTCTTTACCCTCCCAGTGAAAGCCCAAGGTCTAGACCCTCCGGTTTACGTTTACCTGACTTGGGCTCGCGACGACACGGCCCACAGCATCAACGTCAGCTGGCGCACGATGGAACGAGGGTATCTTGGAGAGGTGCGCTACGACACCGAGCCAAGGGGAGGTAACCCAGAGTTCTACCGCTATCGCGCAGTGGGGGACCCGGCTGTCACCCCCGTGAGACATGAGGGGTTAAAGGGCTACGTCCACCACGTCGAGCTCACCGGCCTAAAGCCGGATACGGTGTATTACTTCATCGCTGGCCATCCGGAGCACGGGTGGAGCGGGGAGCGCGCCTTCCGCACAGCACCTGAGCGGGCGAAGAGCTTCAGATTCGTCATCGCCGGGGACTCGCACTCGGGCGCCGATGTCCGTCCCTACCCCGAATGGCCGGAGTCTCGTGACAACAACACCAAACTCATGGCGCAGCAAAGCCCTTCCTTCCTCCTCGGCTTGGGTGACTACGTCTTTTACTATGACGACCAGTGGGAGTGGGAGGACTGGTTTGAGGCTTTAGATCGCTATCTAGTCACGCCTGAGGGGCTAATGGTGCCGATCATACCCACGATAGGGAACCACGAGATAGTGTATCCCGAGCCCACCGATTACAGCCCTGAGGTCGACGCTTGGAACTACTACGCACGGTTTAACCTGCCAGGCAACGAGCGGTGGTACGCGCTGAGCTGGGGGCCGGATTTGAGGATAATAGTGCTCGACAGCGAGATCCTGGACCCCCGCTCCGAGGCTTGGAGGGAGCAGGTGGTGTGGCTGCAGAGCGAGCTGGAGGCGTCCAAGGATTATCTCTGGAAGGTGGTGATCTTCCACAGGCGAATGGTGATAGGGGGCACCCTTGAGCCCAGACAGGAGGAGTGGGCCTTTTTGTTCGACAAGTACCGCGTCGACCTAGTGCTTTCCGGACACACCCATAGCTACGAGCGCTCGCACCCGCTCGACTGGACCAGGGCGCCCGGCGAGATCGTGCAGCCCGGGGAGGGGACCATCTACATAATTGCCGGCGGATGGGGAGGTCCGGTGAGCGGACGCCCTCCCGCATGGTGCACGGCCGCCGGACCCGAGGGCAGGTTCCATCACTTGGTCGTCGATGTGTCCGAGAACGGCATGCTTCGTCTTCGGGCGGTGGACAGCGAGGGCGACGTGTTCGACGAGTTCAGCTTGCAAAAGGAGCCATCGAAGGGGACAACCCCAGGCGGATCGGCGGCGATCGTGATATCCATCGTGACGATCGCGATCCTTGCAGCGGGAGGGGCCGCATTTCTCCTGTGGAAAAGGCTAGGGCGCGATGAGCGTTCGCGATCGTGATGGAACCGTCAAATTCGAGCTGAATTCAGGGCAGGGGGTTCACCGCCCTCCACCTGCGAGATGTTGACTTCCGGCCTCAGTTTTCCCAGTACTTCATCCTTGTGTCCGGAGTAGCCACACCGCTCGCACCCGAAGCGGTCGCCGACGATGAAGATCGAAGCCAAGTTGCACCTTGGACATCTCGGCGGCAGGTCCTCCTCCCGAAGTTCAGGCACGACGCTGCGCTTGGCACACCTCGCGTAGCAAATCGCACACCAATTGGTCCCACCGACCTTAATAGCAGGGGTTTCCCTTCCGCAGGTCGGGCACCACCTTCTCTCCTCGAGCAAGCGGTTCACATCCCTTGCAGCCTTGCCCTCTAGATATCCGTCGGAGTGCTATAAGCGTTGCTCCGACGCGCGCTTAAATCTCCTCCGGCCTACATCAGCAGGGGACGGTCCGCTTGACCATACTGCCAAGGAGGAGAAGGAGAAAGCGCACCGCCAGCGATGTGGTGAGGGGCATGGCGCTCTTCTTGATATTCTTGGGGTTATCGATAGTAGTCCACGAGACCTCCCACCTTCTCGTCGCCAGAGCGCTGGGCTACGAGGCGGATGTCCACTACGGTATAGAGATCCCCTACATCTACGGTGTCGTGAGCATCGACCCTCCTTCCAGGGGTCTGATCGACACGCTTTTTATATTCTCAGCGGGAGGCCTAGGGGCAGGCGCGGTCTTCTACGTCCTCTGGCATGCGATCGAGGACATCATAGCCAAGCTCCTCCTTTCCTTCTTCACCTCGTCGCAGCTTGCGTACGGGTTGATGGAGCCCATGGTCGCCCTGGGGCTTTTGGAGAGGGCTTGGCTCGGCATCATCCCGGCGGCGGTGGGCTTGGCCGCGCTGATCGCCTTCAGGGTAATCTACTGGTGGCTAGGCTGGTGGTGACGTGCTCAACCGCTCGGTCGTCCGGTGACCCGTCGGGATCATCGCGTCGCTAGGTGTACTCGCTGAGTCCAAGCTCCTTCAGCTTCTCCGGCGTCGGCCTTCCGTCCTTCCATCCCCGCAATTTATAGTATTCGTCGAGCATCGCGTCTAGCCTCACCACATGTCCCTTCGAAGGACCCTCGGGCATGGGTTCCTTCAGCAGCCTTTGCGGAAGGGTGTCGTGCTCGCGCCCAAAGCCCTCGCGATTGATGAAGAGCCTCTCGAGGTTGTATATCCGCTCGCCAGCCCCGAGGAGGTCGTCGGCGGTCCAGTTCCAGCCGGCGATGGCGTTGAGCATCTCGGCGATCTCCTGTGCCCCTATCGCGAAGGTCAAGAACTTGCAGACGACCGCCGAGTCGCAGACGGCGAAGAGATCCTGAAAGGTCTTCACCCATTTTGCCTTGCCCTCCGTCGCAAACCTGTCGAGGCGCTCGGGCACGCCGATGATCTCCGGCGCGATCATGTACGCGCGAAGGTGACAGCCACCTCTATTGCTCGTCGCATAACCCAACCCGTGGCCCTGTACGCCCCTTGGATCGTAGGCCGGCAATTCGAGTCCCTTTGAGTGCATCGCGAGCTCCGGCATGCCGTACTTCTCGGCGAGCTTCCTCGCGCCGAGCGCTATGTCGTCGCCGAAGCCCACGCGGAAGGCCGTCCTCCAAGCTAGCTCCACGATCGCCTGTGGATTGCCAAACTTGAGCTCGAGCCCTCCCAGCCTTTCCTTGGAGATCTTACCCCTCTCGTAGAGCTCCATCGCGCAGCCCACGGTGCTCCCGAAGGAGATGGGGTCTATGCCGAGCTCGTCGCAGAGGTTGTGAGCCTTGACTATCGCTGCGAGGTCGTCTATGCCGCACTGCGCACCGAGCGCCCACGTAGTCTCGTATTCGGGCCCCTCGCCCTCCACTTGATAAGGTGGTTGTGTCACCTTTGACACCCTGCCGCACGCGATCGGACAGCCCCAGCATGCTTTGGCCCTCACGAGCACGGTCCTCTCTATGGTCTCGCCTCCCGTCTTGTCCGCCGTCGGGAAAACGCCCGTCTGAAAGTTGCGAGTCGGGTAGATGCCGGCCTCGTTGATGATGTTTACGAGGACGGCCGTGCCGTACTTGGGCAGGCTTTGCCCCGTGACTGGACTGTCCTTGATCATCTTCAGCGCCTTCTCCACGGCTGCCTTGAGCTTTCCCTCGTCCGCGATGGGCGGCTTTTTCGTTCCCCTCACGGCCACCGCCTTAAGGCGCTTGCTGCCCATTACCGCTCCCACGCCCGTCCTGCCCGCGGCGCGATGTTTGTCGTTGATTATAGCTGCGCACATGGCCAAGTTCTCTCCCGCCGGACCGATGCTGGCTATCTTAACCGCCGGATCCTTCAGCTCCCTGCGAATGCCGTCCTCGGTATCCCATGTGCCCTTGCCCCAATAGCGTTTCGCAGGTCGAAGCTCGGCCTCCCCGTTGTGTAGCCAGAGGTAAACTGGCTCGTCCGCCCTGCCCTCAAAGATGATGCCCTCGTAACCCGCGAACCTCAGCTCTGGACCGAAGTCTCCCCCGCAGTTGGAGTCCCCTATCCCACCCGTCAGCGGGGATTTCGTGATCACGTGGAACCTGCCGCTGGCGGGAAAGGCAGTTCCCGTCGCCGGGCCGACCATGAAGATCAGCTTGTTTTCCGGCCCCAAAGGGTCGACGCCGGGCTTTAGTTCATCCATGAGAATTTTTACCCCGAGTCCCCGTCCCCCTATGAATTTCTCCACGTCTTCATCGTCCACCATTTCATCTCTCATGGAGCCAGACGAAAGGTCCACTCGGAGCAACTTTAACCTCATTTCGGTCCTCGGTACCACTTGCGCCCGCCGGTTTAAGTAAATTTAGGTTCGAAGGCGCGACGAAGCTCAAGCTCGCTCGAGGGGCCCGAGTTTTTTTAGGGGATGGAGGCTATTTAATATAGGTAGCCCCGTGGGGTAGGCCGACCAAGTCGGGCCCAATGGTCAATCCTGCGGGCCTTTGGAGCCCGCGACGCCGGTTCGAATCCGGCCGGGGCTACCATTAGAGGAGCGGGGTGAGGAAGTGGCCGTGGTGGAAAAGGGGCTGAGGGAAATGGGGGTAACGATTTCCAAGCCGGCCCTAGCGGCGATCTGCATCATCTTCGGACTGCTGGTCATAATTTTTCCTGATCTCCTTCGGTGGATCGTGGGGTTGTTCCTGATAATCCAAGGGGCGCTAGTGTTGACCGACTACTTGGAGCTCAAGAGACATCAAGCGAGGTTAGCTGGCGGTTGAACTTACCGCCTAAATCAAGACCAGCCCCACCAGTTCCCTGAGGTTCCGAGCTCGCTTTATTTCTATCCCAGCCATCGTGGGCACTCCCGATTGGTTGGCCGCGACGATGAAGAGCTTAAATCCGGCATCCCTTGCGGCGCGTATCTTTAGCTCGATGTCCCCAACGGGCCCTAGCCTGCCGAGCTCATCGATGGTGGCGCTGACGACGGCATCCTCCCTCACCCACTTATTCTCCATCGCCGCTACCAGTGCTGCGGCCATCGCTCCCCCCGCTGAAGGTCCAGCGATGAACTCCACGTCTGCTTGCATGGAAAATACTACGTCCACGAGGGCGAGGTCGAGGCCTGTCAGCTGCTCTGCCGCTCGCTTGGCGGCGATCGCGGACCTTTGAGTATCCTCGTTTTCATAGGGTGGCACGGCGATGAGCATACGTCCTCTTCCCGATCGTAGCTCGACCGTCAACTTCGCCAGCTTTCCTTCCCTGCTATCCTTGAGCACCCCGACCACCGCGATCGGTCGAGCGTATACTTCCCCCTCCGCCAGCTCCAGAGGAGGTCTCGAGGCGTACCAGCCAGAGGCCAGCGCCGCGCCCAAGCATAGGCCGATCAAAAAAGCCGCCGCGAGCAGGCCCTTTACGCTCGGCAATTTGGGGCGATGTACGCTGAGCCTATCCATCAGCTTCTTCCGGGGCATAGGCGGTCACTTATTTAAATCATCGCCGCTTGTCTTAAAACTAGGATTCCATGATGAGGTACGAGAAGCTAAAACCTCAGCTCTCCATCGACGTCGCCTTCGTGTTCCTTCTGGCCCTGTTCTATTTTATCTTGAACGTAAACATGCCCATCCTGAGGCCTGACCTCAAAGTTTTATTCTACGCGAGCTATATCCTGCTCGCCTTGGGTGTATTGGTCCTATTCTTGATCTTCAGCATGAACCCAAGGCTCGCGCTCTTGACCCACATCGGTGCGTTTCCCTTCATGAACGTGTTTTACCTGTTCCTGAAGTGGTTGCCCGAGGTAGTTAGGAAAGTGGTCGGAGAGCCGCCCTACGGCATGAGTCCCGCTACCTTCTTCTCCAACTTGCTCGCTTATCTGCTCCTCTTGTTGGGCTATTTGTTCGGCCAGCTCGCCCTTTATCTGCACGGGCGAAGGGTCGAGGTAGCTCCCGTCTAACTACGCTTGGGGCAGGTTTAAATCGTCGCCACAAAATATCTCTATCGGTAGCCCCGTGGGGTAGGCCGACAAAGTCGGGCCCAATGGTCAATCCTGGCGGACACCCCCTGGGCCGCAATCTGGATCCGCCGACCCCGGTTCGAAATCGCTCGACGAAATTCCGGGCGGGGCTACCACTTGAACTAAACTTCGACCACGATCGCCGTGTTCGTGTCCACGACGCCCTTGATCTTGTGGATGCTCTCGACCACGGTATCCGTAAGCTTGGTCAGGTCCTTCGCCTCGAGGAAGACGACTATGTCATAGGGTCCAGTGACGACGTGTACCGACTTCACCCCGGGCAAACGCTCCAACTCCTTGGCCACCTGTTTGACCTTACCTATGGCCGCGGTCACGAAGACGTATGCCTGTGCCAACTACCCACCTCATCCTTCTTTATGCGGGATAGTTTTAAAGCGTTTGGATGCAAAAGGCCGCTAAACCGATTCTTTGATCGTGAGCTTTCGCTTCAGCACGAGTTCCGCCGAGCGGGCGACGCAGCCGCCTGAGCCTATTGCCTTCGCGACTTGATCCTTAGGCACATATACTATAAGTTGGTCACCCTGCTCCTCGATCCTGTCTATTTTGACGTTCAGCATCGCCTTCAATTGGTTTATGGTTTTCTCATCCACGCGACACAACTCCTGTTCTGGGCTTTACGGCGAATGTTTAAAAATTTTTTTGTCGAGTCTGCCTTAGGCCGTTCCTGACCCGATTTCATAACCCATCGATACCCCCCACCAACCCCAGCGTTGGTCCTTCAGCCTTTGACATAGTCCAGGCAGGTGTCCGGCACCCACCACACACAGGATCTTGCCCTTGGCCAGCGCCAGCAATTCGACGATCCTATTCGCCATGTAGTCGTTGCGCTCCTCGATCAACACCTCGTAGGCGGTCGGTGAGGCGTGCTTGAGGGAAGAGAGCGCCCGCAACAGGACCTCCTCCTCCGTCATCTTGCTAAGGTCCACGCGCGCGCCGAGCGGCATCAATCCGAGCAGGAGCTCGGCGAGAAGTCTAAGTTTCTCCACTCTCCCCGTCCGAGCGATCAACCTCTGAAGAGTGATGTCGATGTCGCGATCTATGAACTCCACCTTGGCGCCGACCTCTCTCGCCCGCTCGATGGCTGTCAGCATCTCGTTTCCAGCTGGCATGCCGGTCTGCTTTGCCAACCTATTCTGAAGGAAGTACAACAATTTGTTGAGCGCGAAAAGCCCGAACCTCCGCGCGCGAAGCGCGTTGAGAGCGCTGGCCCCTTCGCCGCCGTGCAATAACGCGTGGTAGCGAGCTGGGCAGAGCTCCACCGCCACCACGTCCGGTTGTTCCTCAACTATCGCCTGCTCTACCTCCGCCTTGCTTTCGGGCAAGATATGAGCGACCCCGACCAAGATCAAGCGCTCGTGGAGCTTTCTAAGCATCTCCGCACCCCTTCACGCGATACGTAAGTAAAAGGTCCGTTCCCACGCGGTCGACGCTGACGAGCTCGAGCTCGATCCCCTCTGAGACGCTCCTAAAACCAGCTCCGCCGACTAGGGTTCTGGCCGCCTCGCCGCCGACGATGCGGGGGGCGATCGCGACCCGAACCTCGTCGACCAAACCTTCCCTCAACATGCTCCAGTTCAGGGTGGAGCCACCCTCCAGCAGGAGCTTGCGCACCCCCATCGCGTGCAGCTCCTCGAGCAGCTTGGGCAGGTTCACTTCCTCCTCGCCGCCGATCATGACCAAGGCCCCTTTCCTCCTGAGCCTCTCGATGTCCTCCTCGGCGGCCCTCTTACTCACCGCTACGATCGTCCGCGCCGAGGAGTCTAGGACCTTGGCGTCGGAGGGGGTCTTCGCTAGGCTGTCGACTACGACCCTGATGGGGTTCTTTCCGCATACGCGCCTAACGGTTAGCGAGGGATCGTCGGCGAGCACCGTGCCCACGCCCACCATGACCGCGTCGACGCTGGCGCGGAGCTCGTGGATCCTATCCAAGTCCTCCTCACAGGAGATCCTGCTATCGCCGGCAACGGTGGCGATCTTGCCATCGAGCGTCATCGCCGCATTGAGGATGACGTAAGGGCGAGCCACTTGAACCACCAACTCCGAGGAAATCTTAGCCGAAGCCCTTAAGTTTGTTCCGCTAGTGACCCGAAAGAATAATAAGCCACCCATCCGAATAGCTATCGCGCGGCTCACGATCGATGAGGGTGGCGAGCCATCGGGGGTGGTTAGGTGAAGAGGATATCCGAGTACTACGGCATGCGCATTTACAGCGATAAGGCGCGCTACGTGGGCGCGGTCGAGGACGTCGTCATAGATGATAAAGAGGGCGCGATCGTCGGTCTCGCCTTCGGGAGGAGAGAGGGCAAGGTGGCTTCGATACCGTACAGCAGCATCATGGCCATCGGCGATATCGTGCTCGTTAGGACGAAGAAGCCAGCGGGCACGGAGGATGTAGGCGTTGCTGCAGGAGTTTGACGGAAAAAGGCCGCGCGTTCACGAGACGGCTTTCGTGCATCCGAGTGCCGTGGTGATAGGCGACGTCGAGATAGGTGAGCACTCGAGCGTCTGGCCGGGGGCGGTCGTCAGGGGTGACTTCGGACGCATCAGAATAGGCAACTACACTTGTGTGCAGGACAACGCCGTCATCCACGCGGCCGATGTATATGGTGGCAGGACCAAATATCTAAGGGTCAAGGTCGGCAATTACGTGGTGGTTGGCCATGGTGCCCTTTTGCACGGTTGCTCGGTGGCCGACAACTGCATTGTGGGCGCGGGTTCGATAGTGTTCAATGGCGCGAGGGTGGGGAAGGGTTCTCTCGTCGGCATGGGGGCGGTGGTCCTCGCCGACGTCAGGGTTCCGCCGCGTACCATTGTCATAGGCATCCCGGCCAGGCCCTTGCGGAAGCTGACCGACGAGGAGATAGAAAAGATCAGGATACAAGCGGAAAATTACGCCAAGCTGGCTGAGATGTACAAGTCCTCGGGCTTGAACAAAAACATCCGCCTTTAGTTGGTATGGAGGGGCACGAAGGTAGTTTCTAGGCGATCGTACGTCGGGTATTCCTCGACGAGTGCAAATTTCATGCTCGGTTCTAACTTGGCCAGCCCTTCCGCAACGTGCCAAGCCATTTCCAGCCTTTGCTTCTGTCTGTCGACCGCTATCAGGTCGCCGGGGATATCGTAGTCCCTCATCAACCTCCTCCGCACCTCCGCTAGCTTCGACGGCGGTATATCGTAGGCGATCCCCTTTACCAACAAGCCGTCCTCGGTGATGACATCGTAAGGCTTAGCCACGTTTCTGGCCCTCCGCTTCAACCGGTTGCGTAGCTGTACTCCATCCTTGAGGGCGCTGGGGCAATAGTGGATGTTGAGGTCGGTGCCTCGGGCCCACTCGAGCACCTTCCGCGCGAGCTCCTCGCTGCCCTTCACCGCCATCGACTCATCCGACTTGATGTCGAAGCCCCTCACCTTGAGCGCACGCAGGTTGGTATCCGAGAACTCCAGCTCGTTCAGGTTAACGAAAGGGCAACCGATGCGGTCGAGCTCTCGGAGCAGCATCACGATCCTCCGGAATTCACCAGGTATGGCAGGGATCTCGACTCCCGCGTTCAACCCAGCATCTAGCGCCAACTCGACCGGTTCTGCCGACCAAGTGTGAAATCTGAGCTCGTCTAGCCCAGCCCGTCGCAACCTGAGCAGCTGCCTCGACGAGAGCTGGCGGCCGACGTACATGTGGACGTGGTGGCGCTTGCCGAACGCTCGCTTAAGGAGCCGAAGGTAGCGCAGGGCGCGCTCGAACCTCACCGCGGGGTCGCCTCCCGTCAAACCCGTGCCGAGGGCATCTATGAGCTTGGCTTCCTCGATTATGTCCCGCTGCGACCTAACTGGGCGCTCGTTCGCGTAGACGACGTCTTTCCTCCTGCGCCTCTCGGACAGCGGGCAGTAAAAACAGCCCCGGTCGCAAAGTCCGGTGACGAAGAGCACGAGCTTGGCGCCCTTGATGCAGAGCTTGCAACCCTTGGGCATCTCGCCCAGCAGCAGCGAGCCGTAGCGGGTTTCGACGACTTGGCGCAACTCATTCGACCTCGTGGACCCAGCGCTCCCCGCCTTCGGTGATCTCCTTCTTCCAAATCGGCACCTCGGTTTTCACCCTATACACGATCTTCGAGAGGGCGGAGAAGACCTCCCCCCTGTGCCTTCCGGCCACTAGCACGTAAATGGCATCCTCGCCTGGCGAGAGGTCATCAACGATGTGATGGATCATCACCCGCGAGATGTTGGGTTCCCTCTCCACCTCAGCAGCGATTTGTTCGATCTTCCTCTCGGCCTCATCCGAGCATTCGTAGTGAAGACACCTCACCGTCCCTGTGCTCGAGGTGCCGCGGACGACGCCTATGAAACAGCCGATCGCGCCCACATCGCTCGGGAGGTCCCTCCTCAGCTCCTCTAGCAGCTTGGAGAAGTCGACCTCCCCCTTGCGATGGATGCCGACGTTTACCATTTCGATGCCCATTAAAGGACTAGGGTGGCCTACTAAATCTTTTCCGTCAAACATCCCCGCAGGTCGGGCAGTTAGGGTCCCTGCGGACTTGGATGAAGTCGAATACCATTTCCCCGCCATCGAAGAGCAGCATCTGCCCCACGAGCGGCTTTCCTATGCCCACGATGAGCTTGATGGCCTCCATCGCTTGGAGGCAGCCCATCACCCCCGGCGTTGGGCCCAAGACCGGACGGACCTGCGCCGAGGGCGGCTCCTTAGGGAAAATACACCTGAGGCACGGTCCTTCGCCGGGTATGATAGTGGTCATTTGGCCCACGAAGCCCTCAACGGCGCCGTGGATGAACGGGACTTGCCTTCGCACGCAGGCCTCGTTCAGTAAGTAGCGGGCGTGGTAATTGTCCATGCCATCTATGACCACGTCGACGCTTTCCACGAGCTCGTCCGCGTTTTCCCGTGTCACCGCCTCCGGCCTGCCCTCCAGCTCCACGTTTGGGTTCATCTTAGATAACTTCTCGATCGCCGACGCTGCTTTCGGTCTTCCCACGTCTGAGCTCCAGTGCAGTATCTGCCTGTTGAGGTTGCTCAGCTCCACCTGCTCGGCATCTAGGATGGTGAGGTGCCCAACGCCAGCCGCGACCAAATAAGCGGAGGCCGGGCTGCCGAGGCCGCCCAGCCCGGCCACGAGCACTCGTGCCCTCTTCAGTTTTCGCTGTCCCCGTTTCTCGAAGCCCGAGATGATGATTTGGCGGTTGTACCGCTCCAGTTCCTCCGGTGTCAATGCCGCCCCTCCGGAAACCGGCGGGAAGATCGCCACCACGTCGCCGTCTTTCAGTTCGGTCCGTAACCCGCTCAATAGGTTTATCCCCCGACCGTTTACGAGGATATTGACGGTATCGCGCAGTTTGTTCGTGCCCGGCTCGTAGAGTAATCTACTTAGTTTATCCCCAAATCTTCTCGTCAGCTGCTCGAGCAGCGATGCCACATTAGCTGCTCCCTCTATGGTCTCCTGTTCTTTCCCGGTGGCTTCCCTAAAGCTGGCGAAGAACTTTACCGTTATCGCCAACTGCTCACCCCCTATTGTTAGGCTCGATGCAATTATAAAGTTTAGACCCGATTTTGGACTCACCAGCAGATAGAGTCGAGAGAAATTTCCCACTTAAAAAGCATATAAAAACCAAACGGAAAAATATGGCAGGGGGTTTGTTGAGCTTAGCGATGACGTCCAGCGTCGGCGGATCGACGTGCTATCGAAGATGGATACCGCAAAGGTTATCCGATGCAACAAGGGAACCCCCTTCATCGGGCAAAAGCTGAGGAGGTAAAGATGGCTAAAGTTAAAACGCAGATCCAAAACATCGTGCTCTCGGTCACGTATGAGGATGTGGAGTTTAACCTCGAAAAGCTGGCGAAGTCGTTAGATGGCGCTAGGTACGATCCCGAGGTCTTTCCCGGCATAGCGTACAAATCCGAGGAGCCACCGGCGTCGTTCCTCATCTTCGCGTCCGGCAAGATGAACTGCGTCGGCGCCAAGAGCATGAACGATGCGTTGCTGGCGATAAAGAAGCTGACAAAGAAGCTCAGGAAGGCGGGCATTAAAATAAAATCCGAGCCGAAGGTCGAGGTGCAGAACATGGTCGCCTCGTTCGACTTCGGAAGGGAATTCGACTTGGAAAGGATCGCCAGAAGCTTCGAGAATACGGAGTACGAGCCCGAGGTCTTTCCTGGTCTTGTCTTTAGGCTAGACGATCCTCCGGTCGTGGTGCTGCTTTTCGTCTCGGGGAAGGGCGTGTGCGCTGGAGCAAAGAGCATGAAGGACATAAAGAGGGCGGCGGAAAAAATTACCAAAATACTTTCCCATCGAGCGTAGCGGTTGGTTTGACCTGATCCTTTTATTTTTTCGTGCTGCGAAAGTGCATCAAAAAATCGTTACTTGGGCTAGGCCTTCGATTTAATGCTCGCAATCGAGAAACCAAGCGAGCTCAACAGCTCTTTCATCTCATCCGTTGCTTTCTCGACAGCGACCTCCTCGTCGAGTCCCTCCTCCACCAACTCCTGAGCCCTGATATCGCGGTACAGCGCGACGTTTTCCAGGAAGTCCTCCTCTCTGAGCTTACCTATCACCATCCCGGCATGAACCACCACGAGGTCCCCGGGCGATATCCCGCTGGCAGCCACGAGCACCTCTTTCCTGATCCCGCCGAAGTCCACCAAGGCGGTAAGGCCATCGACGCTTATCACCTTGGCTGGGACCCCTAAGCACACTTTAGCCACCTCACGCCTCGGGTTTCGATTTGCCGTATCTAGCCCAAATGGCACATGCCCCCTCCGTCGATACCATGCAGGGTCCCCATGGGTTCATAGGCGAGCAGCCCTTCATGAAGAGCGGACATTCGGTCGGCCTCGCGGCTCCGACGATCACCTCCCCGCACCTGCAGCTCGGCGGGAGATCGCCCTCGACGGATACCCCCGGATGAGCTTGGGAGAACGTCGAACGCTCCGGCGTAAGGTCCGGCAGACCGAAATGCATTAGCGCATCTCGTGTTTCGTAAAATCCATCCTTGAGCTTGAGGCCGCTTCGGGGTATGAAGCCCATCCCTCTCCAAGCTGCGCTTGTCCTCTCGAAGACCTCTTCGATCAACCTTTTCGCGTACTCGTTGCCGTTCCATTTGACTATCCGCTTGTATTCTATTTTCACCGCGGGTTTGCCTTCCTTTATCATCAACAAGATCTGCGCGATGGCCATGAGCACGTCTATTGGCTCGAATCCAGCGACCACCGTCGGCAGGCCGTACACCTTCGGGAGGAACTCCCACTCCGCCGCGCCGACTATGGTCGAGACATGGCCCGGCGCTATCACCCCTCTTATCGGCAGGAGTCCTCGCCCCCTATGGTGCTCGATGGTGTACTCCATAGCTGGGGGAGTTAGTCTCACGGCGCTGAGGAACTTGAGGTTCTCCGGTACCCTTCCCTCCTTCAGCATCAGCGCGTAGCTAGGGGCCGTGGTCTCGAAGCCAATGCCGAAGAAGACGCCCTCTTTCCCGAGCTCCCGCGAGTCCCTCACCGCATCCAAGAAGCTGTAGACGACCTTGACGTCGCCCCCATCGGCCCTTGCTTCGAGGAGGCTCGCTGGGAAGCTCGAGCGAGCGCTGCGCAGGCGCAGGGAATCGCCGTAGGTGTAGACCCTTATGCCCTCCCGGGCGAGCTTCACCGCGACCTCCACGTAATAAGAGGGAACTATGCAGACGGGGCATCCCGGACCTGGTATCAACTCTAAGAAGGGAGGGACGAGGCTCCTCAGCCCATAGTAAGTGGTGGTCCACTCGTGGGTGCCGCAGAAGTTCATTATCTTGATCGCATCGCATTTCTCCCTCTCCTTGATCGCGCGCGCGTATTTCCATATGATGTCCTTGAGCCTCGACGCTAGCGACAGGTTCTGCCTAAACACACGTCTTATGAGCTCTTGGTCATCGAGCTGACTTTTCAAGTGACGTACCCATCCAACCATGAGGTCGCATTCTTCATTAACATTTTGGCAACGGAAATTTTCGATTTTACATCTTGGTCTTGCTGTACTTCATGGCCGGATTTTTCCGTACCGAAAATTATGGACGTCGCCTCAGCCTCTGCAGGTATTCGTAGGCGCCTAGGGCTGCTTTTGCTCCCTCTCCGGCCGCCACGATGATTTGCTTCTGTGCCACGCTTGAAACATCGCCGCACGCGAAGATCCCCTCCACGCTCGTCCGGCAACGGTCATCGATGACTATCTCGCCCTTCTCGTTCAATTCGACGATTCCGGTGACGAGATCGGAGTTGGGGATGTAGCCTATCTCGATAAAAACTCCTTGCACTTTTAGCACCTCTCTGTTACCATTTCGTTCGATCGCGACACCCGTCACGAACTTATCACCGAGGATCTCGAGCACTTTGGTGTTGGTGAGGATCGTCACCTTCTCGCTGCGCTTGACCTTTTCGCGCATCACCTCATCGCCGCGCAGCTCGGGCCCTAATTCGATGAGATAGATCCTGTTCGCTATTCTCATGAGCTGGAGGGTTGCATCCAAGCCGGAGTTACCTCCCCCCACGACCGCCACGTCTTTACCTGCGAACAAGGGGGCATCGCAGGTCGCGCAGTAAGTGACCCCAAGGTTTTTAAATTCTCGCTCGCCGGGGACGTTTAGCATCCTCGGTCTAGCACCGGTGGCGATGATAAGCGCCAGGCATCTATAGGTACCCCTATCGGTTTTCACCTCAAATCCATCTTCGACCCTCGCGATTCCCGTGACTTCCTCGTATCTCACCTCGATTTGAAATTCTCGCATGTGTTGTTCGAACTTCTCGGCTAGCTCGCGTCCGGTGATGTACTGGTAGCCCGTGTAATTTTCGATGTCCGAGCTAAGTGCCGCCTGTCCACCGATATCTTTGGTCAACACGAGGAAGTTCACCCGCTTTCTAGCGGCGTAGATGGAGGCCGTTATCCCAGCCGGTCCCGCGCCAATTATTATCAGCTCGTACATCCCCGTCCCTGAGGCTTAGGGTAGCTTGAGGACCCTTTTAATGGCCTCTCTATCGAAGCCGACGATGATCTCCCCGTCGATGTCAAGCACCGGCACGCCCATCTGACCGGATTTCTGTATCATTTCCATGGCGGCGGAAACATCGCCCGCCACGTTTATCTCCTCGAACTCCACCCCGTTCTCCCGCAGGAAGGCCTTCGCCATCGCACAGTAGGGGCAGGTTGGTGTGGTGTAAATTTTCACACGTGGGTGTTTTCGGGCCATTCGATCACGAGTTAGTTTCGATCGCGGTCTCTTTAACCTTTTGCGCGACGAGTTTGCCCAAGTTCACGGCCCTCTCCAAGTCCTCTCTCGATGGTCTTCCCCTCACCTTCAAGGTGTCGACCACCTCAAGGCCCGCCTGTCGCAAGAGGCCTTCCATTTGGTCAACGGCCCCACCGGCCCATCCGTGGGATCCGAAGATTGCCGCAAGCTTCGCCCGCGGCCTAAGACCTCTCACGAGGCTCACCGCCAAGCCCACGAGCGGGTGTATGCCGGCTAGTAGGGTCGGGGAGCCCATGACGATCGCGCTGGCATCGACGAGGTCCCTGGCGATGTGCGAGAGGTCGGCCTTGAGCACGTCGTAGGGCACGGCCTCGACGCCCTCGCTCGAGATCGCGTCGGCGATGGTCTTGGCCAGCATCTCGGTATTTCCCCACATCGAGACGTAAATGATCAACGCCTTGCGCTCGAGCGGCCCACGAGCCCACCTCTCGTATGCATCGATGATCCTCCTCGGATTTCTGTAGATCGGACCATGGCTCGGGGCAATCATCCCGATGTCCATTCCCTTGATCTTGTCCAGCGCCATCGCCACGAACCGCGAGAACGGCATCATGATCTCCGCGTAGTACCGCTTGGCTTCGGGTAGGAGGATGTCCCCTACCTCGTCGTCGAAGAGCCTGCTCGACGCTAAGTGCGAGCCGAAGAAATCGCAGGGGAAGAGAACGCCGGTTTCTCGGCAGAACGTGAACATCGTCTCCGGCCAGTGGAGCCAAGGGGCCTCGACGAACGTCAAACTCTTTCCGACGAGGTCTAGAGTATCGCCTTCCCTTACGGGCACGGTTCTCTCAGCTGCCACGCCGTAGAATGCCTCGGCCATCTCCACGCCCTTCCTCGTCGCGACGAGCTTCGCATTTTTAGCCCTCGAGAGGATCGTCGGTACACCGCCGGCGTGGTCCGGCTCAGCGTGGTTCATGATCACGTAGTCGATCCTCTCCACCTCCACGATCCGTTCGACCTTCTCGAGGAGTTCCTGCTCGAAGCCGGGGTTTACTGTATCGATTAGGGCGACCTTCTCCCCGCCGACCACGAGGTAGGAGTTGTAGGAGGTACCATAGGGGAGGGGGATGAGGGCATCGAACACCCTACGGTGCCAATCCTCCACCCCCACCCAGAAAATTCCCGGCGCGATCTCGATCGCCTTGCCCATCTAGTCCCCTTCTCGAACGACGATCGATGGTACTTTGTCCCACGCTAAAAAGGAGCCGATCACCTCATCGCCAACAGGATCTTAAGCTCGGCGATGTGCTCTTGCTCGTCCATGATGATGTGTCTCACCTCGTGCTCCAGCTGGAAGAACTCGTAGGGAAGGTTTTCCTTCTCCTCGTTGATCTTCTCTAGGATTTTCTTGTAGAAGTCGACCGCCTCTCTCTCGTTCTTTAGGTTTACCTGTAGGATCTCCTCGACGGTCTTCGCCGGGTAGGTCCTGGCCGTTCCGGTCGAGGGCACCCCTCCTAGGTAGTCGCTAATCAGGGTCCTGAATTTCTTCTGGTGTTCCTGCTCGTCTCCGGCGATCTCCTGTAACCTGGCTATTATCGGCTCAGCGTTCAGTCCGTCCACCAGCTCGGCATGGCTCAGGTATTGCACGTAGGCCGCATGCTCCAGCTCCAGCGCTTGGTTTAACATCCTAACTATCTCCTCTTTGGTCACGCTACCACCTCCCATCTTTTAGTTGGCTTCAAGCCTCGCGAAACGGCGCCCTTTAGCCCCTCATCTTCTCGAACATATCCTTCGAGGCGCCGCATACGGGGCAGACCCAGTCCGCGGGTAGATCCTCGAACGGCGTGCCTGGCTCCACATTGGCGGTCGGATCGCCGCTCGCCGGGTCGTAGACGTATCCGCAGACCGTGCACACCCATTTGTCCACCGCCTCACCCCCACTTTCCTTTACCCACATGGGTTTGGACCTCGGCCTTCGACCTCTGCCTGAGCATCCACGCCAGTTCCTTCGCCTGCGTGAATATCTCGAGGCACCTCGGGTCCAAGTTGTCCTCGATGCCCATGCGCGCTACTTCCATGACCTCCCCGAGGAGGCCCTGCAGTTGCACGTGCAAGTCGTTGGTGAACCTGGACCTCGTCAACAGTTGGGACTTATCGTCCGGCAGCCTCTCGAACTTTTCCCTCGGCGCGCCGCAGTTGGGACATCTCTCCGGGGGCTGATCTCCGTCGTGGATGTACCCGCAGACGCCGCACCTCCATAGGATCAAACATCCACCCCCCAATCTCCTCTCCGCCGATGTTTTTATATCTCACCATCATCGATAGTTGGCGATCACTTCCATCAAAGGCTTTATGAGCTCCACGGTGCCGTCGGACAGCCTCTTGAGCAACCCCTTCCGCCCGAGTTTCCGCAGGCAGGAGTCGCAGAAGCTCGCCCTTCCCCCCTCCCGCAGCCTTGCTCGCTTGTTCACCCTTCCCCCGCAGAACAAGCAGTTATATTGCTCATCCATCGCTATGGCCCCCGATCTCGTAAACGATCGCGCAACCATGGAGATGCTTGTCGAGCGAAGCGATCCGCAACGGTCGCCTAAGCTTCCCCTCCAGCTCGAGCTTCAGGTCGTCAAGGTAATCGTAAAACCCGCAGGTCTCACAATAGGGTCCAGTCAACTCCACGACCAGGCGGGAGGGGCCCAGAGCCGCGACTTCAGCGTTTGCCTCAGGGCTATGCCATTTGTTGAACTCGGCGAGCGCCATGAGGGCAGCCTTCCTCACTTTGTCGGCCATGTTATCATAATTAGTCGTTTTTTGGACTTTTTCTTCCATTTTTCTTCCCAAAACTTTAAATATTATGACTAATTAATAAATTTATCGTTCGAAATTCGTCCAAAAGGTGGGGATTATGGACGGAAAGGACCTCGAGATCATAAAAGCCCTGCAGGCCGATGCGAGGACACCCTTCCTGGAGATAGCTAAAAAGCTCAGGATGAGCGAGTCGGCGGTGCGGAAGCGCGTCAGGAAACTGGAGCAGGAAGGGGTGATCGAAAAATACACCATCGTCGTGGACCCCTCGAAGCTGGGCTACAACGCCGTCGCCCTCGTCGGGCTGGACGTCGCGCCCGACAAGTATCTGACGATCGTGAGGGAACTCACGGGCTTTGAGGAGGTGAAGTCGGTCGTCACCTCGACCGGCGACCATATGATCATGGCGGAGGTCTGGGCCCACGACAACCGCGAGCTCACGGACATCGTCACGGGGAAGATCGGGGGGCTCGAGGGCGTCACCAAGGTCTGCCCGGCGATAATCCTCGAGCGGGTGAAGTAGTCCCCGCTAAGACAATGCCATGCCAGCGGCCGCGCCCAACGTGAGCGAAATGCCGAACCGGATGAAGATCGCGGAGGGACGTATCCTCAAATAGCTCGCCGGCAGGGCAGGGCGGGCATGGCCCCGGAAAAGACCGGAAGCGGTCTGCTCCTCGTCGCTAGCGTGATGGCGGCGAGTTGCGTTTTATCCTCGAACTCCGCCGAGGCGACGATGCCGAACGAGGATATTAACGGCGCGAGGGCCCATTTTGACCGCAGAGGTTTCGTTTGTGCGCGGTGTTTACAAGGCTTTCGCGCGAGCACGGCCAGCATTCGTTAGCGCTTACTTAATCTCGATATTGTAAGATTTGGCTATCTCGTGGAATGCGTCCGCGACTTTTCGGAGCTGGTCCATGCCCAGGCCGTAGGTGTTCAGCGTTATCAGCTTGGTCATGCCCGGGTGTATGCCGGCTATCTTCCTCTTCCTGAGCTCCTCGTGGAGGAAGAACCCGCGCCGCTTGTGTTCCCTCGCGACCCGGTGGAAGGAGGGCGACTCGAAGGTGGCGAGGGTATGTCTCTTCGGCCGCTCGCCCAGCTGGCGGAAGCCCTCGATCCTCTCCAGCTCCCTCACGAGCCACCTCACCTTCTCGACCTCCTCGTCCCAGCGCTTCACCCTCTCGACGACGTGCGGAAAGCTGGCCATCAGCGTCGCTATGGGGGTGCCGAAGACGGGGGGACAGCCGAACAGGCATACCTCCTTCTGGGGGAAGGTCCGCCCGCTCCACGGCCCTCGCATCGAGGATTTCCTGAAGACCCTGTCCGCGAACTCCTCGGTCGCAGCGAGGATGCCTATGGGCCCCGAGGCCGCCCATGACTTGTGCCCGCTGCAGGTCAGGAAGTCCGCGCCGAGCTGCTTGCCGTCCACCGGCATGACGCCGGCCGTGTAGGCGGCGTTGAGGATGAAGGGCACATCATGCTGCTTGGCTACCCTCGCGACCGAAGCGGCATCGGCGAGGTTTCCGTACTTGTAGTCCACGTGCGTGAGCAGGATCGCCGCGGGGGGTTTGCCGGTCTCCCTCTTCACCTCCTCGACCTTCGCCGCGTAGGCGTCTGGCTCGATCCTGAACTCGGGATAGCCCGTGTGTGGCACCTCCGCTATCCTCAGGCCACGAAGCTCGGCGGCGATGTAGGTGGTGTAGTGCGAGAGCGAGTCGATGACGATGGTGTCGCCTGGCTCCGCGAGGCAGCCGAAGATTATCGCCTTCGCGTGCCTGGCGCCCGAGGTGAACCTCACCTCGTCCATGTTGAGGAACTTCGCTACATCCTCGGCGAAATCCTTGACCGGCGGCTTCTTCAGGAGGTCGACGCGCCCCTCCAAGCAGTAATCGCAGACGCTGTAGCCGTCGCCGAAGGAGAGCAGGGCTTGCCTGGTCTCGGGAGGAAGCATCCCGCCCCGCTGGATCGGATGGAGGTTTATCCAGCCCTCGTCGATCTCTCGGCGCAGGTTTTTGTACTTATCGAGGTTTATCTCCATCCTTTCACCGGTTCTACAGGTTGAATGACGCGTCGCGCTAAATAAATTCACTTCGAGGTGGCGGCAATAGGGCTAACACGCTTTCAGCTGGCTTAATAAACCTCTATCTTGAGCTCTCGGATCTCATCGCCCTCGTAGACATAGGCCCTCCTCTCCTCGATGAGCTCCCTCGTCGCGCTGATTATCAACCACGCTACCCCTGGCCATAGTTTCAGGAACTCGGCATCTTTACCGCTCACGTACGCCCCCACCCCCGGGTGGGAGTGGTAGAAGCCGACGATGGTCAGCCCCCTCGATTCCGCCCTCGAAAGGACCGCGTGGACGAACTGGGGGTCCATCTCGAAGAGCGTCGGAGATCTCTTCACGTTTTCGGCGGGTACTGCTTCGAGGACCTCGAACTCGGTTCCCGTGCGCCTTCCGACCAACAGGCCGCAGCACTCCAGCGGAAAGCTTTGTTTGGAGTGCCTCTCGATCGCGCTCAGGTCCTCGCGCTTGATCCTCAATCTCATTCCTTCCACCACTTGGCTAAGGTCCAGCTGAAATCACAGCTGTTATGGTTCGTAGCGTTAATAAACCTCGGGGGAGACATCCCGGCCTGAATGTCAAAGGGAAGCCCCAAGGTCCTCCCGCATGTACGGGGCTACCTCTTGAAGCCTTAGCGACTTTGGGGGCGAATGAACCTTGTACCTACCATCCGCCCGCGGCGGTCCATTAACCCCTTAGCTCGCGTAACTTCTGCAGGGCGACCTCGGCCGCGCGCCGTCCGCTCAAGATCATGGCCCCGAACGTCGGCCCCATCCTGGGCAAGCCGTAGGCCGTCGTCACCGCCATACCGGCGACGATGAGGCCGGGATAGAGCTCGCCGGTGTGCTCGACCACGAGGTCCTCGGAACGCTCCACCCACATCGCCCCGTAGCCTGGCACCTTGAGGAGGCCACGCCTCTCTAGCAGCCTCACCACCGCTGCGTCGTGCCCCGTCGCGTCGATCACTAGCTTGCTCTCCAAGCCGACGGGGTCCACGCACGTGAGTTCTCTCGGGAGCGCGGTCACCGGGGTCCAGTTCACCACCACCCCCGCGACCCTCTCCTCCCGCAGCACGACGTCCTCGATGAAGGTCATGTTCAGGAACTTGGCTCCGGCGTCGCAGGCTGCGGCTATCAGCTTCGAGCACGCGTGGGGGCCGTCCACCACGTAGAGGCCCGGCATGCTCTCCTTGAGGGGGACCCCAAGCTCGCGGAGGACCTCGTGCGCTGGGGCCCTTACGGTGACGGGGTTGAATAGGTAACCGCCTATCCAGAAGCCCCCGCCCAGGTAGTTGTTCCTCTCTATCACCAGCACCCTCGCCTTCTTCGCCGCGAGCTCCTTCGCCGCCATCAGCCCCGCCGGTCCGGCGCCCACGACTATGACATCGCTCTCCGCAAACTCGCTCAGGGTGGCGAGGAACTCGGAGGCTATCGCCCTGGTTATTTCCTTCTCCCCGATCGGCTGGAACATGGTCTCACAACTAACTTATCTCCACCGATAAAAATGTGCGCCTCGGGGCCTCCGCATGGAGGGGGCTTGGCTACGCGATGGATTGAGGCGTAAGAGACGATCTCTGGCTACCTCGTCTTTCGCGCGATGTCGATCCCGCCCACGGTGAGGCGATCGCGACGGTGGCGAGCGATATCATCGCGGCGGGAAATCCGCCGGCGCTGAGGCGGTTTAGGTTCGAACATTCAAGGAATAGTTTCTTAACGGCGCCGGCGATAGAGCCAATCGGATGCCATGGTCGAGACGATCCTCGTGCGCTACGGCGAGCTGGCGCTCAAGAGCGAGCGCGTGCGCAGGAGGTTCGAGCGATGTTTGGTCGAGAACATCAAGGCGGCGCTGAAGGGCATCGATCACGAGCTCAGGGGAGAGCGCGGTAGGATATTCGTCGAGACGCCCTCGGCGGACGAGGCGATCGAGCGCTTGGTCAGAGTACCGGGCGTGGTCTCCGTCAGCCCCGCGGTCAAAACGCGCGCCACACTTGAGGGGATGACCTCGACCGCCGTGGACGTCGCCAAGAAGGTCTTGGAGCCAGGCATGAGCTTCGCGGTCCGCACCCGCAGGGCGGGCGAGCACGAGTTCACGAGCAGGGACGTGGATGCCGCGGTGGGCTCGGCCATCCTAGCGGCGATACCCGGCGTTAGGGTCGACCTCTCCGCCCCCGACGAGGAGATCTCGATAGAGGTCAGGGGGGAAAGCGCGTACGTCTTCACGGAGGTGCTTCAAGGCCCCGGCGGCCTGCCCTTGGGCACGCAGGGCACGGTCGTCGCGTTGCTCTCGGGCGGCATCGATAGCCCGGTCGCCGCCTGGCTGATGATGAAGCGGGGCTGCAGGCCGGTCTTGGTCCACCTCGACGCCAGGCCTTACTCCGACGCCAGGGCGCGAGCGATGGCTGCGGCTAGGGCGCTGAGCGATTGGGCGGCGGGGGGGAAGATGGCGATGTACGTCGTCCCGTACGGCGAGGTGTTGCGGGCGATCGTCGAGCGGGCGCCCAGGCGACTAACCTGCTTGCTCTGCAAGCGGGGCATGTATAGGATCGCGGAGATGGTCGCCGCCAGGGAGGGGGCGCTCGGCATCGTCACGGGCGAGGTGCTGGGGCAGGTAGCCTCCCAGACGCTGGCGAACCTCCGCGTGCTGGACGCCGCCGTCGACCTGCCGGTCTTCCGTCCGCTGCTCGGCTTGGACAAGGTGGAGGTAGAAAGGATCGCGAGGAGGTTGGGCACCCACGAGGTTTCCACCGAGCGGGCGATGCCCTGCGCGGCGGCGCCGAAGCGCCCGGAGACCCGCGCGGATTTGGGTCGAGTCCTGGAGGCGGAGCGAAAGCTGGACCTTGCCCCCCTGCTGGAGGAAGCCCTCGGGAGGGCCGAGAGGATTTCCTTTTGAGCCACGCCCATAAAGAGGGTTGGATAGGAGGTGCGGTCCCATGGACTTGGTAGTCAGGCAGACCCCCCAGCTCTCGGGCGAGCTAGAGCCCCCGCCCTCGAAGTTGTACACCCAGCTCGCCGCGGCGCTCGCGCTGCTGGCGGAGGGCAAGAGCACCATCGAGCATCCCCTCCGCGCGAGGGACACCTCCTCGCTGCTCCAGGCGGTGGAGCTCATGGGGGCGACGGTCAAGCGATCGCAGGAGAGGTGGTCGATCTGGGGGGTGGGTGGCTCGCCCAGGCCCTCGAGCAGCGTGGTCGACGCCAGGAACTCCGCGACCGCGCTCGCCCTCATGACGTCGGTGGCCTCGCTCGTGCCCAGGATCACCGTGCTCACGGGCGACGCGCAGCTCAGGGCGCGCCCCATGGGGGGGCTGCTTGGAGCCCTCGAGCGCCTGGGCGTGAGCGCCTGTTCGACCAAGGCGGATGGCAGCCCGCCCTTCGTGGTCTTCGGGGGGGAGCTGAAGGGGGGCAAGGTAGTGCTGGGCAAAGGGGTGAGCGCCAGCCACCTGCCCGCGCTGCTCCTGCCCTGCCCCTACGCCAGGAAGAGGATGGAGCTGACGTTCGCCCGCGCGCCTGGCTCGCCGCAGCTGGAGCTCGCGAGGGAGCTCATGGCCACGGCCGGCGTCGAGGTGGGGACGGCTGGCCGCAAGCTCTCGGTCCCGAACTCGCCCTACCGCGCGTTCGACGTCGAGGTGCCGCGCGAGCTCTCGGCGGCCGCGCCCTTCGTAGCCGCCGCGGCCTTGACGGAGTCCGAGGTCAGGCTCCCCCGCGCCGCGTCCACCGGCGGTAGGGACGCCGTATTCCTCGAGGCGCTGGCCAAGCTCGGCGCGAGGGTGCGTAAAACTAGGGGGGCCATGATCATCAGCGGACCCCAGAGGCTGAAGGGGGCGAGGGTGGACCTCTCAGCCGCGCCCGAGCTCCTGCCTATCTTGGCGGTGCTCGCCTGCGCGGCGAGGGGCAAGACGTACCTCTACGGCGCTGGGGAGGCGAGGTTCATGAAGTCCGATCGCATCTCCTCGATCGCCTTGGAACTCAAGCGCTTGGGCGCGAAGGTGGTGGAGCGGCGCGACGGCCTGCTCGTCGCGGGGCCGGCTAGGCTTAAGGGGTGCGAGGTGAACGGGCACGACGACTACGCCATCACCTCCGCGCTGGTCGTCGCCGGCCTGGTGGCGGAGGGGGAGACCAGGGTCAAGGGCGGCGCGGAGGCGCTGCAGACCTCCTACTCGCGCTTCGTCTCCACGCTTCACGAGCTCGGCGCCGACGTGAGCTATGCGGCCTAGTTCGGCATTTTGTCAAAATTTCGCCAAATTTGGCGTCAAATCGACAAAATTAAATAGCCCCTTCCCCATAGGAAAAATGGGAAACCCCTAGGAGGCAAAGGGTGAGGGCCGAGGCACTTGTGGCTTTATTGCTCGCTTTCGTAGCCGTTTCCCTGATCCCCCAGATCTCGGGCTCGCAGCCCTTGCAAACGACCTCGCTTCCGCCGACCGACGACGCCGAGGTGTGCGAGATTTCTCCGGGCAGCAACTACGGCGCGGGCGCCATCGTTTGGGTCAGGAGTTCCCCAGGCGGAAACCACCGAGTTTTCATCAGGTTCGACCTGTCACCCCTCCCTCCAAACGCGGTCATCGTCGAGGCCAGGCTCCACCTCTACTGCCAGGCGGCGGTGAATGCCGACCTGCTGGTGCAAGCCCGAGCGGTGCGCGACGACTCCTGGAGCGAGCGGACGATAACCTGGAGCAACCAGCCGCCCCACGAGGAAGTGCTCGATACCGTCAAGATAGCTAAGTGCCATAGCCAGAGGTGGTACTCCTGGGACGTCACCGACTTCGTCCGCGCGGAGTCCTCGGGGGATGGCATCGTTAGCCTCTGCCTCAGGGCCGAGGAGGAGGACGTCGACGGGAGCGATGGGTTCAGGTCCAAGGAGCACAGCGTCGCCTCCACTAGGCCTTACCTCGAGGTGAGGTATCTCCTGCCGACGTACGCGGTGGCGGTCTCCATCTCACCTGGCTCCCAAGAAGCGCCGCCGGGCTCGGTCTTGAGCTATGCCGTCACGATCTCCAATTTGGGCGGCGTCGAGGATACTTACGTCCTGGCGGTCGACGACAACGCCGGCTGGGTTTTGGCGCTTTCCGAGAACTCCGTCACGGTGCCCGCCGGCGAGGCGGCGACCGTTGCGCTGAGCGTTTGGGTCCCCGATGACGCCGCGGGTGGCGAGGAGGACAACGTGACGGTCACCGTCACCGGCACCGGCGTCTCGAGCTCGGCCAGCTGCGTAGCTCGGGCGGCGGTCGTCAGAGCCGTCGGGGTCTCGATCTCACCGAGCGAGGCAGGTGGCACCCCGGGGGAGACCTTGAGCTTTGAGGTCGTCGTCAAGAACCTCGGCAACGTCGACGATGCTTACGCGCTCGAGGCGACGGACGCGCTGGGCTGGCCCCTGAGCCTCGACGACGCGGTGCTGATCGTCCCGCGGGGCGAGGATCGAGCGACGACGTTGCGGGTCAACATCCCCGATGACCTAGCCATGGGCGCCGCCGACGACATCGAGGTCAAGGCCACCTCGCTGGAGAACGCCGAGGTGAGCTCGAGCGCGACCTGCACGGCGTATGCGATCGTCGCGCGCGGCGTGAGCGTGGAGATCTCGCCCGACTACCAAAGCGGCTTGCCGGGTCAGGTCCTGAGCTATGAGGTAACCGTCAAGAACTTGGGCAACGTCCCAGACACCTACGCCCTGAGCGCGAGCGATGACGCGGGCTGGCCGCTCGTCCTGTCGCCCGCGACGCTAACGCTGGCCGCCGGGGAGTCGGGCACCGCGGCGCTGAGCGTCGTAGTGCCAGACAACTGGCTCGGCTGCACCAGGGACAACGTGACCGTCATAGCGGTCGGCACCGGCGTCGAGAACTCCGCCACCTGCGTAGCGCACCTGGCGGCGTTGCGGGGGGTCGAGGTATCCGTCTCACCGCAATACCGAAGCGGCCTGCCGGGCGAGGTGCTCACGTATACCGTCGTCGTCAAAAACGTGGGCAACGTGTTGGAGAACTTCGTCCTATCGGCGAGCGATGATGAGAACTGGACCTTAACGATATATCCCGCGTGGCTCGTCCTGTGGCCCCAAGAAAGCGGGGTAGCCACGCTGAGCGTCGTACTTCCGGAGCTCGTCGTAAGCTATGTGGAGGACAACATAACCGTCGTCGCCACCTCGCTCGAGGACCCGACGGTGAGGGCGAGCGATTCGTGCGTGGCGCACCCGATACTACGACGGGCGGAGGTCTCCATTTCACCGGAAAGCCAAGAGGGCCTGCCGGGAGGGGTGCTCAGCTACGTCGTCGCCGTCAAAAACGCGGGCGAGCTCGAGGACAACATCTCGCTGGAGGTCGAGGATGAGCTCGGCTGGCGCCTTGAGCTGGACGACGCTTGGCTCGTCATCCCGCCCGACGAGAATAGGACGACGACGTTGAGGGTCACCGTCCCGATCGACGCCGCGGGCGGCGCCGAGGATCGCGTGATCGTCGTCGCGGCTCCCGTCGGCTATCCCATCGGCGGGGGCAGCGCCTCATGCGTAGCGCGCGTGACGGTCATCTATGGCGTCGAGGTCTCCATCTCGCCCAGCTACCAGAGCGCACCGCCGGGGTCGGTTCTAGCGTATGGCGTAAGCGTCACGAACAAGGGCAACGTCGCTGACAACTTCTCTCTGGAGGCGACCGACGAGCTCGGGTGGGGGCTGGAGCTCTCGCCGACTACGCTCGAGGTCCCGGCCGGCGGGAGCGGGCAGGCGACGCTCCTCGTCGCCATCCCCCTCGATGCGCTAGGTTGCAGCGAGGACCGCATAGTCGTCAGGGCCATCGGCACAGGAGCCGAGAACTCGGCCTCCTGCGTAGCGCACGCGGCAATCGTCGGAGGGGTGGAGGTTTCGATCTCGCCGAGCTACCAGAGCGGTCTCCCGGGCGCGACCCTCAGTTACGTCGTCACCGTCAAGAACGCGGGCAATGCTGCGGATAACTTCTCGCTCGAAGCCAGCGACGGGCTGGGTTGGCAACTCGAGTTGGAGAACACCCTGCTTTCGATACCCCCGGCTGGTCAGGCCGTCGTCCGGCTCGCGGTGGGCATACCCGGGGGCGCGGTTCCTTGCACACGAAACGAGGTGACGGTCATCGCCCGCGGTACTTGGGCCGAGAACTCCGCCTCCTGCATCGCAAGCGTGAGCCCTGCCCCTCCGAGGCTGCTCGAGCCGCCCAACGGCTTCCTGAGCGGGGAGCGCAGGCCGACCTTCAGGTGGGAGAACTCCTACGCCGCGGACAATTACGAGCTTTGGGTGGACGACGAGCCAGGCTTCTCCACCCCGCTTATCCTCGAGAATGTCTTCGAAAACTCCTTTTCGCCGGCCTTCGGGTTGCCGGACGGCAGCTACTGGTGGCGCGTTAGAGCTTACAAGTGCGGCGAGGTCAGCGAGTTCTCGGACGCTTGGACGTTCACCGTCGACGCCACGCCTCCCAGCTCGAGCGTCGAGGCGATAGCTCCATACTGGCAAAGCTCATCGCCCCTGGCGATCGCGGCCACCGCCAGCGACGCGAGCGGCGTGGCGGAGGTGAAGCTATACTACCGCCACTCGCCCGACAACTCCAGCTGGGGCGGTTGGGCCTTGTTCGCCGTCGACGACTCGCCTCCCTGGTCCTGGAGCTTCGACTTCCCTGGAGGCGAGGGCTACTACGAGTTCTACAGCATCGCCCGCGACGAAGCCGGCAACGAGGAGGCGCCGCCCGCTCTAGCGGATGCCGCCTGCGGCTTGGACACCGCTCCCCCAAGCACGCCAACGCCCCTCTCGCCGATCGCCGGCTCTTGGACCAACGACAACACCCCGACGCTAGCTTGGTCCGCGGCCAGCGACGCGTTAAGCGGCGTCGCGCGCTACGAGCTACAGGTGGACGACGACCCGAGCTTCAGCTCGCCCGAGATTTCGGCCGCGACTGCTTCGACCTCCTACGACGTCGCCGAGCAGCTGGGGGAGGGGGTACAGCACTGGCGCGTGAGGGCGGTCGACGGGGCCGGCAACGCCAGCGGATGGGCGAGCGGGTGGTTCAGGGTGGACGTGACGCCCCCGGGCAGGCCGACGCTGGTTTCGCCCGAGGACAACGCTGTCGTGGGTGAGCTTTACATCACCTTCGCTTGGACGGAGCCGGAGCCGGACGTCGTCTATCGCATCCAGATCGACGACGAGCCCAGCTTCTCGCCGCCCTACGTGCACGAGAACTCGCAGGTTGGGGAGAACGCGTACGCCTACGAGTTCGCTGACGAGGGCACCTACTACTGGCGCGTGCGCGCGAGCGACGTAGCCGGCAACTGGAGCGAGTGGAGCGAGGCCTTCAAGTTCACGATTCGGTTGCTGCCCAGCTTGCCCGGCAGGCCCTCGCTGCTCTCGCCCTCGAACGGGGCCCTGACCAACGACAATAAACCCATCTTCAGGTGGGTGCCAGGTGCCAATGCGGACAACCACCGCCTGCTGGTCGACGACGACCCTGACTTCTCCTCTCCGATCGACGACGTGA
>CAKZTQ010000038.1 GCA_937921735.1 uncultured archaeon | reverse complement strand
CACTTCGGGTGGTAACCCAAGTGGCTAGGGTTCTGTTCTCGCCCACCAGCACCAGCCGCTCTATCGCCTTGCCCTGCGGGTGCGGTATGTTCTCGAACTTCACCACATGCGCAGGTGGGGTACCGCTCCAGAAGATTTTCTCGGCTTGGTAGGCGCCCGCGTAGGTGTAGAACTTAACGACGATGTTATCGCCCCTTGTGATCCAGAAGTCGAAGTCCAAGCTGACCTTGTACAGGTTCTCCAGCATGAACTTGGCCTTCCCAGCGTGCGCTTGGCAGGTCGGCGAGGAGCTCTTCGTGTTGTCGTTCATGGAGCGTGCGCTCACGGTCACCGTGCTTACTGTACCAGGTGTGGTTCCGGGTAGGATCGTGACGTAGAGGTCCACCGTCCTGCTCTCACCGGCTGCGACCGAGATCCACCTCGGGAGCGAGGTGCTCCAGCCCCTGTCGCTGCTCGCGCTCAGGTTGATAATATCCCCGACGTTGCCCGTGTTGGTGACGGTGACCTCGTACCTGAGGTTCTCCCCCGCTAAGGCGCTCTGGATGCTGGGGGAGATCGAGGCCGTCACCCCAGCCGTATCGCCGGTCAGCTTTATCCAGATGTACGGGTGCTGCCAGATGGTGCCCCATTCCTTGGACTCGAACCTGAACCTGGCGTTATCAGACCTGTTCTCTTCGTCCGCCTTCAGGCATAGGCTCACGATTTTGTCGCCGAGGAGCTCGTTCTTCACGAAGTCCGTGATGTCCCACTCGTACCACATGTAGTTCTCGCCGACCTTGAGCGTGGTCGTGCTTAACAAGCTGCCGAGCGCCGGTTGGTTGTTCCAAGTTATTTCGTTCTCTAACCAGGAGTCGTCGCCGACGGAGTAGATCTGGATGTTTAAGTTCGCGTTGTAGCCGGCCCAGTTGAAGAGGCGCAGCCTAGCATTCTCGATGCTGGCGCCCGCTGGGATGCCTTCGCTCAGGTCGAACTTCAGGAATGCCCTCTTGTTCAGGTTATCACGGGGATTATTCGAACTCCAGACATCGAAGTAGGTCAAGCTGCCGAAGTTGTTGTCCGGCAAACCCTCAACTACTTGAGCGTCGGCAATGGGTGGCCTCAGCCTCCTACCGGCGTGCACCGTGACCCTGTAGTTGTCGTACATCTTTGGGTCGCCGTCGGAGGTGACGGTAATGGTGATGTTGTCTATGGTGCTATCGGCCGCAGTGCTGGGTATCCCGACGATGAGCTGGCCGGTAGCGCTCCGGTTCGGCGCGACGTTCAATAGCCGTGACGTAATAGCCATGGCCCAACCGGCATCATCGCTTACGCTAAGCGTGTAATTGTCGGTGAGCGCACCCCTGTTCCAAACCACGACGTCGAAGGTCACGGTGCCTCCGGGCAAACCGTCGCGGTAGGTGGGCGAGGGCTCCAGCTCCATCCTGTAGCCGATGGCCAAGTATGGATGGAGGCCGACGGTGCCATATTCCTTCGAGTCGAAGCTGAGGGCGAAGTTTTCAGGGGACTCCAGATTCTCCACGGCCGCCTTCAGGCATAGGCTCACGATGTTGTCTCCTCCCGAACGTTGGGCTGCGACGAAGGAGGTGACGTCCCAGGAATACCACCTGCCAGCCGCGTTTATGGCTTGGCTATCCAAAGCGCTCCCGACGAAGGGTGGCTGGTCGCTCCAGGTTATCTTTGTCTCACTCCAATTATCGTTGTCCACGCCGTAGACCTCCACCACCTTCGGGGTGACCCACGGCGGCAGAGGTCCGTCGTACATGTTCTCGGCGACCCTTATCCTGTAGCAGTAGAGGTAGAGCCTCGCGCTGGTGATCTGCTGCTGCTCCGCAGGTAATCCTTGCCCGAGGTCGAACTTGATGAACACCCGCTGGTTCCCGTAGACCCCCGTCTTGGAACTGCCCACATGCATCGACGAGCTGGTGCCAGTATTGGCGTCGGGGCGGTTCTCCGCCACCTCGGAGTCGTCCTCCGGAGGCATGAGCCAGGTGGAGGGGTAGGCAACGACGATGGTCGAAGAGCTCACCTCAGCCTTCGTCCTCGATTTGGCGGTGACCTTGATGTTGTCGTAGATGCGGTAAACGGCCGTCACTGGAATATTGACGGTGAGCTTAACGGTGGCAGAAGCGCCACTGGGCAGCGACAGGGAATTTTGGGAGAGCTCCATGGTCCACCCTAGGTTATCCTCGAGCAGGAGGTCGTAGTTATCAGGCTTTAGCCCCACGTTCGTGACCTTGATGGAATAGCTTACGCTGCTGCCCGGGAACCCGTCCCTGTAGCTCGGGATAGCGACGATGGACACCCCGTAGTCCACCTCAACCGCAAGTGAGCAGACGTTGTAGACGCGTACCGTCGTCTTTCCGGTCGCTGCTTGGTAGTCCGCCCCGAAGTGGGCGGAGGTGACGAGGGCATCGAACCAGTAACGGTTCTCCGTCTCGTCTACCTCGTCGGACTGGAAGTAGATGCCGAAGTTGAGCGCCTTCAAAATCTTGTTTTGGACGAGGTA
>CAKZTQ010000037.1 GCA_937921735.1 uncultured archaeon | reverse complement strand
CGAACGAGAAGATAGCCAACCTCCGTGAAGAGAATGTCTACTTGGTCGTGCGTGATGAGATAAAGCAAGGGCGTTTTGCTCAGGAGAGCGTTGTGCTTGGGTTTACAGAGTTCTTTTGCCGTGAGCTGCCTCGCCTCAAGGCGGCGTGGCAGGATAGTGTCGGCTCACACACAGAGTAAGCGAGGGCACTGCACCGAAAAAAATCTATTTTGTTGGAGCTTTGGAAGGAAGAAATTAAAAACAAACAGAAACAGTCCAACCATCAAGAAATTAATCACATATTATGGATTAGGTAGGGGTTGAAACATGACTTGGCTACAACGCATTCTGCTGTGGTTGTGGGCAGGGGTCGCTGTGTTGTTGCTGGTCAGCGGCTCGGTGGAGCTGTGGCTGCTCATGGAGGGCGCGGTGCGCAAGCCGCATAACAGTCGGCTCTTCATCGCGCTCTTCTTCGCGTTAGGCGTAGCGATTACCGCCGCGGTAATCGGCGCATGGCGCGGGCGAGCCGACGCCTTCAACGCGCTGCAAGCACTGGGGCTAATCGTCATGTTTCCTGGAGTACTGTGGGTGCTGCATATCGTACTCATGCTTGGAATGCTCCTTACGGCGGAGGTGCGCGGCTGGAAGTGGACGGAGGGGCTACCCGAAGCGTTGCTCTTTACCGCGTTCGGGTGGGTGACTTTCTTCGCGTTCCGTCTTTCCAAAACGCCTCCAAGCGGATAGTGTTGGTGCCTGCACCCTAAACCTCCTCCTACTTCCGATTCTCCCTGCAAGCAGGGGAAACTGAGAACGCTCCCTCCCCACAACCTCCGCGTCGGGTACCATATTGACACGATGAGGATTGGTCGGAGCCGTGTGGCGCGGTTAGTGCAACAGCTCAAAAGCGAAAACGCAGAAGAACGACACGCAGCGGCGCAAGCCTTGGCTGACTTGAAGCCTTCCGTCGCCGAGGCGCGCGCGGCGCTGGAAGCCGCCTGCGACCAATATCCAGATATTGGCTTGCCCCACTACGAGAGTGGTCAAGAACTGCTTCTAAGATGCGCATGGGGTCGCCCACACTACTCGATGGTTCCAATTCTGCGTCGCGACTTCGCTCGGTACACGCCGAAAGGGCGCGCCTACGCTTGCCGCATCCTTGCAGACATCGATACCGACGAAAGCTGGACAACCCTGCGAGATATGTTGGTGCAGTACGCCACGTTGGGGGTTGCGGATACGCCCTCTGTGAAAGTCTCTACGGAGTCACAGGCACGCTGTCTGTTCCCTCAGGTATTGGAAGTACTGGGGCAATCAGAGGCGCGTGAGTTTCGCTACGAGATTGCCAAGTGGCTCTTGGACGGTTTTCAGAAGGGATGGTTTGAGCGTGGCGAGTTCGATGCTTATGCACCCCACCTCGTCCGCGCCTATCAAGACGCCTTTCGCTGGCTTGCCGACCACCAAGACCCCGAATCCCTACGCACCCTTTGGGATGATGAGGAACATCTTCGCTGGCGATGGGCAGGCGAGGTGATGTTAGATCTGATGGGTTACTTCACCAGCGACGCCGTTCTCGCGTTGCTGCACGAGGCGACGCAGGCTTACCAAGACCCACGCCTACTGCTTTATGCGATATGTAGCCTGATTAGGCAAGGGCAGTCTGTGGAACCTGCACTCATGCAACGAGTTGCCGACAGCGATGAGACGCGGTACTGGCTCTACAGAAATCTTTCCTTGCTGGAGCGGTTAGACCTGTTTCCAGATACCTATCGTGAGCAACGCTGGATTGCGCAAAGCGACATGGTCGAGTGGCTCACTTTCCCCACTGAGATGGGGCGTCCACCTGACGAGATCGAGTGGATGGGCGCCTACCCCATCGACACAACAGCTGGTGAGGCTGAAGTCCATCTGTTTCGGTTCCGCTTAGAGGACGAGCCGTGGCAAGCAGGTATCGCGGGACCTTACCTCAAAGCGGAGATACCCACCTACTACTCTTTAGGAGCCACTTTTAGCCGATTCGACGAGTGGGACGAGCAGCCCCCAGGAGAGCATGTGGAGGCAATCCTCAGTACGGTCGGCTTTGCAGAGCGCGTTGAGACGCCTCATGGCGTCAAGTTCGTCTGGGAGTCCCTATTTGATGAGGACTAAGCCATCCCGCACTGGGAAACGCGCAGTACACCCCTACACTGATTACTTGTGGGGGCGTTCGGGAAATGTCTTGAATAAGAAGCGATTCCTCACCTGCGGCTTGGCATGGCAGGCTTCGCGCGATTTAAGATCCTCAAATGTGAAACTGACGCCCACATGTGGAATAAATCCCTCATGGCGTGGGAGACGCTCGTGGGCTTGCCGAGGCAATCAGCGCACGAGATGCCTCGCTCCGCTCGGCATGACAAGGAGCACTCGGAGCGCAACCCCTGTCATTCCGAGCCGCAGGCGAGGAATCTCTACCGACTCGAAGCGTTTTTCGAACACCCTCTCCCCTCTGAGGGTGTTCGAAAAATCGGGGGCATAGGGTATCCTAAGCCCTGTGAGACGCCCTCGCACCAAACGCTGCTTCATCCCACAAGCCACCCTCACCACGCTGCCTGTCCCCATCATCCTCTTCTGGATGCAACGCTTCTGCCAACTCCATCCACTCCCCCCAAAACGCGGACGCCCACCCATCTACCCCGAAGCGCTCATCCGCACCCGCGCCCTCCTGCGAGTGCGCGACCGCGCCTCGTTTCACC
>CAKZTQ010000036.1 GCA_937921735.1 uncultured archaeon | reverse complement strand
CCCGGGATGTCGCTATGCCGCCGAGGGATGTGAGCATCGAGTATGCGATGAGGAACGTCAGAATCAGCAAAATTAGCCCTGCCGCTATCAGAACGTACGCCAACCACTCAGACTTTTCAGGCTTCATTATGCATCACCGTTAATCTTTTGCCGCATACGTTAAAGCGCTTCAGAATCCGATTTGCATCCGTCTATGCTTCAGCAACTTGCTGCTTCTTCGGCACCCGGAAGTGGCGGTCTTTCCCCGCGCTCATGTACTCTCCGCCGAGGCGGTTTCGGACTATGTCGGCTATCCTCGCGAAGTTTTCCTGGCCTAGGAAACCGATCGGCTTAATCATTATGAAGTCGCCCTTGTCCTCGAAGCTCAGGAGCTTCCGAAGATCTTCGGGGAATCCGGATACGATGCTCTCCATTCCAACTTCGCGCTCAGCTGGCTGCCGCGTTTGGGCGGCCCTTGCGGCCTTCAGCTCGTTGACCATGTTGCCCAGATCCTTTACAACATAGTTCAGCACTGTCAAAAGCTCATCCGCCTTTTCTATGAGCTCGTCCAGCTTCGTTTTCCCACGTTCTTCAAGCGTCATACGATCACCGAAAAAGTGGGCGCGAACATATTTAAACGGCGCTTGAAGTCCCCCCAGTTTGGGTTGAAAAGCGGGGAACTTCTTCCCTGTCGCATAAGGGGCAGTAGAAATGTCCATCCCATCCTTGGGGGTAGTCCAGAAAGTATCCGTGGCGCATGCACCTGACGATGTAGAAGGGGAGCTTGCCCCTCCACCCGGGCTTCGCATCGCATCTCAAGAACGCCTTGCCGAGAAGCGCGAGCCTAAGCCACCTTCTGAACGGTATTTCAGCGAGGATCCACCCGCCGCTGAAGTGCGCGTCGTAAACCTTCACCCTCATACATCCCACCAAAAGCTGGGGTCGCGAAGATTTAAAAGGGGCGCGTAATGCCCGACACCTTTTCACATGTCCCTCATTTTAATCTCTGCGCCCAGCCTAATTTCTGGGATTGAACATGCTCGTTAGAAGGCGGGCTGCAAGCGAAGTCCTCGGCGCGATCCTGGTGGCCGCCATCACCATGGCGATGAGCGCGGCCTACGCAGGCTACGCCCTGACCCAAACGCGGATCCAAACGGCAAGCATCTCGGACGCGCTAAGGTCGAGCGCGAGGGCGCAGAGGCAGCTGCTCAGCCTCTCATACTACTATTCCGACGGTCAGGGAAGGCTGCACATCTTCATGTACAACATGGGAGGCGAGGAGTCAACGCTGAGAACCGTCATCGTTGGGTCGGCTAGATACGACGCGCCGAACATAGAAATGAAGGATGCGGTCACGGGCAGATCGATCAGTAATTGCAAAATCGCCGCCAAGCAGCTTGTGGAGGTCACCGTCCCCGGACAGCAGGGTCAGATAGACCTCCTCGTCCTAACTGAGGAGGGGGGCATATTCATCTGGAGGTTGAATCTGTGAGGTCGAAAAGGGGAACCGCCGTTCCAGGGGCCATCGCCATAATCCTCACCTCCCTCATGGCGCTGTCCTGCATGGCCTTACTCATCGTGCAGTTCGGCCAGTACTCCGCAAGCGTGAAGCGGGCGAACGTGGCGGCCTATGAGAGGAACAAGGAGTCGCTACAGGCCATCATCGGAAAGGTTCAGGGCGACAATATAGTCGCAATTAATGTTACTAACTTAGGTTCAACCACCTCCCTCATCGTCGGCTGGATTAAGATCAACCCGTCGGGCAAGCCATTTTTCATGAACCTCGACCCGCCAGTGGCGATTCAGCCGCTTCAATCGATCTCCATTCCCATAGACCCTGTGCCAAGGGCTTGGAACGTCAGCATCTGGACGTCCTATGGGAACGTCTTCCGGGCCGGGCGGCCCCCAACCGTTGAAGAGCCTCCGGCTTCCGGCCCCACGGTCCCTCCGGGCGAGCCCGTCTATGTGGTATTTGACGCAAACGGCTTGGGCGACGATGCCTCGGGAACGGTTTTGGCCGTCGACGGTGCGGGCTATTCGCGCTCTGACCTGCCGAAGGCCTTCAAATGGGTCTCGGGCGAAACCCATAGCTTCGAGTGGGCATCGCATGTTTCCGGCGCATCGGGCGTTAGGCACTTATGGCAGTCGACCAGCGGCCTCACAACCGCCCAAAGCGGTCAACTCACGGTGAACTGCAACGGCCACGTCCTCGCCACCTACAGAACCCAGTACTACTTGACGGTTCAGGCGAGCCCGAGCGGCGGCGGCTCTGTTTCGCCTGAATCGGGATGGCATGACCCGGGCTCAACGGTCGCGATCTCGGCGACTCCTGCCTCGGGCTACGTCTTCCAAACATGGGTTGGCTCCGGGTCAGATTCATATTCGGGAACATCCTCGACCGCTTCAGTGACGATGAATGGTCCGATAGTCGAGACAGCCTACTTCTACACCTTCTCAATTTCGGCTTCGCCGTCAAACGGCTCGGTACCGCAGGGAGGCAGCATTTCAGCAACCGTGACCGTTACATTAACGGGAGGCTACTCTTCGATCGCCGTCGACCTTTCAGCCTCAGACCTCCCAAGCGGCGCCTCTGCCAGCTTCAGCCCCAACCCCGTCACCGTGAACCCGGACTCATCCGCCGCGTCAACAATGACCATATCGACATCAAGCTCCACCCCCATCGGCACCTATGCAATAACGATAGCTGGGTCGAGCGGAGACCTGACCGGGACAGCTACGTACGCGCTTACAGTCCAAATGCTGCTGGTTCAACTGCGGGAATTCGACCAATACAGCTCATATAGCCCCGATATAAGGTTCTCAACGCCATAGTTAACAGTTTCAAAATAGAAAGGTTTAAATATTGGTAAATATCTGGAAAACGTTCCTTAGGATGTGGGGAGGTACGGGTTCCCCCCGAAAGGAGCTAAGCTTGATGAAGCCTCCGATGAACCCAGAGGAGGCAAAGGGCGATGAAGCCCAAGAGCTAAGCATGGGCTCCATACATATCCAT
>CAKZTQ010000035.1 GCA_937921735.1 uncultured archaeon | reverse complement strand
TAGATGCAGAAGTTCTCGTGCTGGAGCTCTACCCACTGGCGGATGGCCCCGAAGTAGTTGCCCAGGTGGAGCTCGCCTGTTGGCTGGATTCCGGAAAAGATGCGCATAGCCGATCAAGGTCAGTATAGGAACCTTTGCCTCTCCCCACAAGAGGCCGCGGGCTGAGGAAGTATGAAACCACGCTCGGCCCCTGAACCCATAGAGACCTGGACCTGGGGAGGCTCATCGTTTGGCTGGCCAAGGGGGCGTGGAGGTGCTGTCCAAGTTGAGTCTTTTTTAGGGAACAGAGGCTTCCTGTAGCAGTTATGCGTGAATTGCCTAACGACACGCGTTCATAACGTCCGTCTCTAGGACGCTCCTCAAGGTATAACTAACGCTTCTTCCCCATAACTGTCTTCCGTAGGCCCTTGATCGTTGCCACAATGTACTACGATCTATTCGCGGGCTTTGTCCTGCCACAGGGGTTTTCCCCTTAGCTTTGGAAAGGCTACTTTCTTGCCCTTAGGACATGATTTCCGGGACATTATTCACCCTTTTCATCAGCTGCCCATTCCGCGGACAGAACCTCCGCCTGTTCCAGCACTGTCTGCGTAGCCTTTTCCTGCTTGTCCGGTGGGTATCCATACTTGCGCAGGATGCGCTTGACGAGCACCCGCAGCTGGGCGCGCACGTTTTCGCGCATGGTCCAGTCGATCGTGACGGTGCCGCGAACCGTTGTCACCAGTTCCCTTGCGATAGCCCGCAATGTTTCGTCACCCAGCACTTTTACGGCACTGTCATTGGTCTCTAAAGCGTCGTAGAAAGCAAGTTCTTCCTCGGTAAGGCCGAGTTTCTCACCCCGTGCTTTGGCGGCCTGCATCTCCTTTGCCAACTGGATTAGCTCCTCAATAACCTGTGCCGCCTCAATAGCTCGGTTCTGATACCGGCGGATTGCCTGCTCCAGCATCTCGGCAAACGAGCGAGCCTGGACGATGTTCTTGCGGCGGCGCGTCGCAATTTCACCTTTGAGGAGCTTATGGAGCAGTTCGACGGCGAGGTTCTTCTGGGGCATGCCGCGTACCTCGGCCAGAAATTCATCCGAGAGGATCGAGATGTCGGGTTTCTTCAAGCCCGCCGCGGCGAAGATGTCCACGACACCCCCGGGGGCCACGGCGCGGGAAACAATCTGACGGATGGCGTAGTCCAACTCCTCCTCGGGCCGCGCCTCGCCGGGGGCGCGTTTAGCCAGGCTCGCCCGTACTGCTTGAAAGAAAGCCACGTCGTCTCGGATGCGCAGTGCTTCCTCATGGGGAACCGCGAGGCAAAAGGACTTGGACAGTTCTTGTACAGCTTTTAGCAGGCGGTCCTTGCCATTTTCCTGGGCTAGGATGTGCTCCTGCGCAGCGGGCAAGAGCGAAAGCCTTTCCTCTGGGGTTCCTGCCTTCCACAGTGACCAGTCGAAGCCATGGAAGAGTTCACAGCAGATTTCGTACTTTTCGAGCATGACTGTGACGGCCTCTTCCTGGGAGATGGCCGTCTGTCCCGTGCCACCACTTTCTGTATAGGTCGCAAGGGCCGCTTTGAGTTCGTGGGCCAGCCCCAGGTAGTCCACCACCAGCCCGCCGGGTTTATCCCTGAATACGCGGTTGACCCGGGCGATGGCCTGCATAAGGCCGTGACCGCGCATGGGCTTGTCTAGGTACATGGTGTGGAGGCTCGGAGCATCGAAGCCGGTCAACCACATGTCCCGCACGATGACAACTTTGAAAGGATCATCCGGGTCGCGGAAACGCCGGGCGAGGCGTTCTCGCCTCTCCTTATTCCGGATGTGCAGCTGCCAGTCCGGAGGGTCGGAGGCCGAACCGGTCATCACCACCTTGAGAACGCCCTTGTCGTCATCCTCATGGTGCCACTCAGGCCTGAGCTTGATGATTTCGTTGTACAGGTCAACACAGATGCGCCGGCTCATGCACGCGATCATCGCCTTGCCCTCCATGGCCTCCAGCCGCTTCTCAAAATGTTGAACGATGTCCTGGGCAATGAGCCGAAGGCGCTTCTCCGTGCCCACGATGGCCTCGAGCTGTGCCCACTTGGTTTTGAGTTTCTCCTTCCGCTCGATCTCCTCCCCTTCCGTGACTTCCTCGAACTCCTCCTCGATCTTCGGTTTTAGTTCCTCGGGCAGGTCAAACTTGGCAAGCCGGCTCTCGTAGTAAATAGGCACGGTGGCCCCGTCTTCAACGGCTCGCTGGATGTCGTAAATGCTGATATAGTCGCCAAAGACCGCGCGCGTGTTCCGGTCGGCTAGCTCGATGGGGGTTCCGGTAAAGGCAATGAACGAGGCGTTAGGCAGGGCGTCGCGCATGTGGCGCGCGAAGCCATCGATGAAGTCGTACTGGCTGCGGTGCGCCTCATCGGCGATGACCACGATGTTCCGGCGATCGGAGAGCATCGGAATCCGGTCCCCCTTTTCCTCCGGCAAGAATTTCTGGATTGTGGTAAACACCACGCCGCCTGCCTGCCCGGAGAGGAGTTTTCGCAGGTGCGCCCGGCTTTCCGCCTGCACTGGAGGCTGGCGCAGGAGGTCCTGGCAGCGAGAGAAAGTCCCGAACAGCTGGCCGTCGAGGTCGTTGCGGTCGGTGAGGACGACGATGGTGGGGTTCTCCATCGTTGGCTCGCGAATGATCCGGCCGGCGTAAAAGACCATGGTCAGGCTCTTACCCGAGCCCTGGGTATGCCAAACCACGCCGATGCGTCGGTCGCCGGGTTGACCGCCCGGTTTGCGCCCCGTCTCATACCGCCCGGTTGGTTCGGCCACCTGTCCCGTCCGGGCCAGTCCTACCGCGCGCAACGTCTCTTCGATCGCCACCCGCACGGCATGGAACTGGTGGTAACCGGCCATCTTCTTGGCCAGCCGCCCGCTTCCGTCATCTTCAAAGACGATGAAGTCCCGAACCAGTTTGGGGAAGCTCCTCTTCTCGAACACCCCCTCGATCACCACCTGCAACTGCGGCATCGTCTCTGGAGCCAGCGTCTCGCCGGTGATGGTGCGCCAGGGCTTGAACCACTCCCGCCCGGCGCTGAGTGTCCCGACGCGCGCCTCGACCCCGTCGGAGATGACCAGCACCTCGTTATACGCAAAGAGCGTGGGAATATCGGCCTTGTAGGTCTGGAGCTGCTGATAGGACGTCCAGATCGTGGCGTCCTCGTCCGCCGGGTTCTTGAGCTCAATGACCGCCAGCGGTAGGCCGTTGACAAACAGGACCACATCCGGGCGGCGGCTGCGCCGGTTCTCGACGACCGCAAACTGGTTGACCGCCAGCCAGTCGTTGTCGTCGGGCTCGTCAAAGTCCAGCACCCGGACCTGTGCGCCACGAATCGTGCCGTCTGCCGTGCGGTACTCGACGGTTACCCCGTCCACCAGCATCCGGTGCAGCGCACGATTGCGCTGAAGTAGGTCCGCCCCTTCAGGCCGGGTCAGTTTGCGGAAGGCGTCGTTCAGCGCCTCGGCGGGAAGGTCGGGGTTAAGGCGCGCCAGCGCGTCGCGGAGGCGCTGCGCCAGCACCACCTGGCCATAGTCCCGCCGCTCGGCTGCTGGCGTGCCTGGCGCGATGTCGGGGCCGTGGACGATACGCCAACCGATGCCCTCCAGCCAGGAGAGAGCGGCGGATTCCACATCAGACTCGATGATTCGTCCCGTGCTCATGGCGCGCCTTCGCCCTCGTTGTTCCCAAGATCAGGCGACGATGCAACAAGTTGCTTCATCGCTTCAAAGTGCTTAGGATCCTGCGATTTGATCAGTTCCAAAAGGTCCCTCAGCACTCCCGGGGCCTCGGCGAGAACGGTAGGGTCGTGCTCCGGTTCGCCCACCGCGTCGCTGTGAGAGTGCGTGTGAAGAAACCGGAGAATCCGAAGTTTCTTGGCGTCGTCGAATTGCACGGCCTGTACCTTTTGCCACAGCTCCCCCGAAATCTGCGGCTGACGGAACGCAAGAAAGGCCTCCAGCAGGCGCCTGGCTATATTTGGAAGTACATAATTCTGCTCAAGACCAGAGGATCCCGTTTCGGTTGACGCCCGGTACACGCGGGCAAACAAGTAGTGGTATTCGGAATTGTACTGCTCAAGCAGGGGATCGAGCCGTCGAATGGTCGCGCACCGCCCGTCGTGGTCGTTCACGCAGTCGAGCATGTAGAAACGCGCTGGCCGCTGGCTCGGGTCTTTACTTTTCTGGCCTTTGACATAATGAAACCAATTGCGCACCTGGCGAAAGAAGGCGAAGTTGTGGGTGAGAATGAATAACTGCCCTGCAGCTTGTGTTCGTTCCCTTATAAAGCCAAAGGCCAGGTATAGCGCGTTCGCGTCGAGGCTCGAAACAGGGTCATCGAGTACCACGATACTATGCGGGAGATTGAACCGTCGATCCTCCAGCGACTTCAGAAAGTAAAGCAGGGCGATCGCTGTCATCTCGCCTTCGCTTAGCGTCTGTGCCGGAGCGCCGCCACGCGTAATCGTGTAGCCGGTCTCCTTGATTTCGAGACGTAGCTCGTCATGCCCCAGATACTTACGCAGGTCCTCATTCAGCTCTTCGGCAGGCTGACGATGCTCGACGATCTCCCGTTCCAGCCT
>CAKZTQ010000034.1 GCA_937921735.1 uncultured archaeon | reverse complement strand
TAGGATGTGGGGAGGTACGGGTTCCCCCCGAAAGGAGCTAAGCTTGATGAAGCCTCCGATGAACCCAGAGGAGGCAAAGGGCGATGAAGCCCAAGAGCTAAGCATGGGCTCCATACATATCCATACTTAGTTCAGAACCCCGATCAGACAGGATATTCGCCGTCAGGTTCGGGGAGCTCTGCGGCGAAGTGCTGGAAATAACCGTTGCGTGGCGGTCCCCGGGGCGGGAGAGCCTTTCCGTCACGGACATTTTAAAGCATGTGCCCCCTCGCTTTTTAGTGATCCGGATGGGGAAAATGTTCAGGAGCAGGTTTGCGGTCAGCTCGGCGGTCACCATCCTAATGGTCGTTTTGCTTCTTGGAACGTTCGCCTCGGCGCTGCTGTACGTCTCAACCCTCCAAATGCAGAATATTGTGGAGGGGGCTAAACCGATTGGGCATCTGAGCGAGGCCGCGAGGGAAAAGATCGATGCTGAGCGAATCGACTCCGAGTCCGGAACCATCAGGGTGAAGGTTAAGAACACGGGGTTGATCACGGTCAAGGTCACGCAGGCTTGGCTGACGCAGCCCGACGGGTCCTTAACCGTCGTGGATATCGAGCCTGACAGGCAACTGGTCGTGCTCGAAGAGGCTGAAATCGCCATCCCCTGCAACGGAAGCTGCGCGTTCATAGGGCTTCAAACCGAACGCGGCAACGTGTTCCCAGTTGCAACCGGACTTTGACCGTTGACACTCTGCGGACTCTTAGGGCTCGGCAACCTCCTTGGGCTTGAGGAGCCCCCTCTCCAGACGTCAAGATGTCGAAAACAGCGCAGTTAATGAACTTCACGCTGGATGGAGGCAGTTTCTAAACCCCTCCACCTATGTGACCCGAGCCGCCATGATGCCTCGATTTAAATGTTCTCGCGCTGAGCTTTTCTGGTGTCTAAATGAGCAATAGAAAAAGGTCTCTGGCCCTCGCAGCTCTCCTGATGTTGCTTTTCATCCCGCGCATCTCAGTCGCCAGCCCAGGCGTTACAGTGAACCTCTCGCAAAGCAGCGGCCCCATCGGCGCGACCGTGACGGTCAGTGGACAGCTTGAGAACCCGGGCGCGGAGTTCAAGGTTTTCTGGCAGTACATTAGGGACTGGGACGGGCGCTACGGCTTCCTAATGAGCGGCTACGCTGAGGGCTTCGACTACGTGGCCAACATAACCGTTCCGCCAGCCGCAGCAGGACAGTACTACGTAATAGTTGAGGACGAGAAGAATCACGCCACAGGCTACGCCATATTCACGGTCACCCCTGAAATCTCCGTGGAGCCCGCAACCGCCATGGGCGGCGCGGTTGTAACCGTCAGCGGCAGGCTGATCAACGGCGAGACCGTGGACATCAGGTTCTACGATCCAGGCGATGGGGAGGAGACGGTTGCCCAGGCGACGACCGACCCCGTTACCGGCGAGTTCTCGTGCCGCTTCAGGGCTCCGCTAAAGCCCGCGGGGAACTATGGGGTTAGGGCCTACTGGAACGGCGCGCTGCAGGCTGAGGCGCCGCTCAACATCAACTATGAGGGTTTGTTCGTCCAGCCCCTGTTCGCGCCCTCCGGCGCCATAGTTAACGTCTTCGGAGAGGTCGCCGTGAACGAAACCATCATAATAGCGTTCGCCAACTCCACGTGGAGCGTCGACGTCGCAACCGCTGAAACCGACCAGTTCGGCCAGTTCTCGGTCAACGTGAGGGTCCCAAGCGTTTCGCCCGGCGACTACGAGTTTGTGGCGCTCAACTCTGCCGGGCGCGCGAGGATGGCGTCCATTTCATTCAGGGTTCTGCCGCCGCCAATAGTTGTGGTCGTGTCGGACGCTGCGAATCCAGGCGAGTGCTTGCCCGGCCACAGCGCGGTGGTTCTAGGCGAGAACTTCGCCGGGCCGACCGAGCTTGTCGAGGTTTACTTCGAAAACGTCAAAGTGGCTGAGGCTGTGACGGAGGCTGACGGCAGCTTCGTGACGGAGTTCAGGGTTCCGAGCGACGCATCCGCCGGGGAACATGCGATCACAGCGATCCAGGATCCCTTCGACATTTCAGCCAGCGCCTCAATCACCGTGCACACCGTGGAGATCAGGCCCTACGCAAACCTCTATGTTCCCGGGGATGCCGTATGCTTCAGAGTGAACAGCACAACGCCCTTCGACGACGCGGCACCCATATCGATCAGGGTACTGGATCCGAACAAGGTGCCGTTCGGGGGAGTTGCCATAGATGTCGGCGACCTCGCCCAAGTCGACGGTTGTTGGGTGGCCCCGTACGATAAGGCAACTTTTTCACACATCATCCCCGGGGGCGCACCCGCCGGCACCTGGACTTGGAACGCAACCTATCGCCTGCAGCTCTACCCGGGCGCCCAGCTCAGCGCTTCAGGCGTCTTCTACGTGATCCCCAGATCGGACCTCAGCTACATAATTCAGAGACTGGACGAAATAGACGTTAAAATATCCAGCGTAGTCTACAAGCAAGATCAACTCTACCTGCTCGTGGAGGCGAACCAAAACTATGTCATGGCCAGGCTGGATCAGCTGGAGGGAAACCTCGCCGGCATAACGCTTGACGGCTTCGCCAGAATCGACACAGTCCTCGGCAATGTGAGCGTTAAACTGAGCATGCTCGACGCGCAGATAACGGCCGTGCGCGACAACGTCGTGAAAATCTCAACGTCCCTTGGAACGATGACCTCCGATATGGCAACTATCAAAAACGCGATCTTGAAGCTGAACGGGACGATCGTAGCGGTTGAAAACGGCGTGGCGGCGATCAGGACTAGCGTCGGCATGATCACGGCTAAAATTGACGCTTTGAACGCAAGCATGGTGAAAATCGGGAACGTGGCGGTTCAACTGAACACCACGATTGGGACCATCCCAGTCAAGCTTGACGCCTTGAACGTCGCGATATTGAACGTTAGGGACAACGTTGTGAAGCTCAATACAACCATGGGCAAGGTGTCCGCAAAACTTGACGACCTGAGGGCCTTCCTTGAGGGAGTGAACGCGACGATAGTCAGGCTTACCGCCAGCGTTGAAGGCAATATTGTGGCCGTGATCGGAGCTAGGGAGGCGGAAATGATCGCAAGGCTTGATGCTTTGAACGCCGCCGTGACGTCCGTTCACAATGGTCTTGCAACCGTCCGCTCGACCGTCGGCGAGCTGAAGGCAGACCTCGCCGCCCTTGGAGCGAACGTTACGCAGCTCATAATTGATTCTGAGGGCGCGATCACAGTTCAGATGCGGACGCTTCTAGGCCCTGTGAGCGCAAAGCTTGAGGATCTGGGGGGCAAGATAACGGCGATCCGCGAGAATGTCGCAACCGTCCTGGTGCCGGGCTTAGGTGAAGTGAAGGCTCTGGTGATTGATGCTAGGAGCGCCTCCGAATGGGCCGCGCAATCGGTCTCATCCATGAACACGCTGATGTATGCGGTGGTCGCGTTATCGCTCGTCGCAGCAGCCCTCTCAGCCATGGGCCTCTACCTCGAACGCAGAAAAGCCGTCTAACCCAGCCCCATATGGGCCCCCTCCTTTTTCTATTTTTAACTTGCCGGCGGGAAATCTTTGCGAAGGGAAGTTCGCGTTAAACGTTGAGAAGCCGGGGCAAATTCAACTTTTAAGGTCTCAAACCTTGAGAGTTTAAGGCGGGATCGATCGAAGATGCCCTTCCTCAAGCCCAAGGCGAAGATGCCCTCAGCTAAGGAGCTGAGGTTCAAAGCCGAGCCGCTCGTGGCGGCCATCCAGGGCGAGGTCCTCGAGAAGTACTCAGTTGAGCAAGCGGCCGTCTTCATAGCCGACAATGAGGGGCGCGGCCTCTACCTGGTGAGCGAGCCCGACCTGACGCTTGAGGAGCAGGGCCTCTACAGCCTGCTGATGGAGAGCCTCTACTACAGCCTTAAGCCGGTCGCCAAGATTGAGGATCCAATGAAGTATGTTGAAAGCTTCCTGTGGGATTCGGCCGAGGACCTCGGCATAGTTGAACCGGTCCAGAGGTGCTTTGGGAAACTCAAATACTACATTGCGAGGGATGCCTTCGGCTACGGGCCCCTGCACGTGATGATGATGGATCCTGATGTCGAGGAAATATCGGTCACGAGCTACGCAACCCCGGTCAACGTCATCCACAGGAAGTACAGCCAGTATGACTGGCTCGAATCGAACGTGGTCTTCGGAAGCGAGGATGCTTTGAGGACCTACATTCAAAGGCTGGCGCAGAGGACGGGGAAAAGCGTGACGGTGGCGACGCCGTTCGCGGACTCAATGTCGAGGGAGGGCCACAGGGTGGCCGTAACCTTCGCGGACGAGGTGACGCTTCCGGGATCGACCTTGGCGATCAGAAAGTTCCCGGAGGCCCCCTTCAGCATGGCCCACCTCCTCAGGTTCGAGACTTTGACGCCGCTCATGGCCTCCTACCTCTGGCTCATAGCTGAATACAAGGGCTTCATAATGACCGTAGGCCCGATGGGGACGGGCAAAACGACGATGCTGAACTGCATCCTGACCATGATCGACCCAGTCGCCAAAATAGCTACGATAGAGGACGTGCCCGAGCTCAGGATCCCTCACAAGAGCTGGCAGCGGTTCAAGAGCCGCTACTCTTACAGCATAACTGAGACCAGGTTCGACATCGACCTCCTCGACCTAGTGAAGCTTGCGCTGCGCTACCGCCCAGACTACATAGTTGTCGGGGAGGTCAGGGGCGAGGAGATAAGGGCCCTGGTGCAGGCTGCGGCGCTCGGACACGGCTGTTTGAACAGCATCCACGGGGAGGGCCCTGAGGCCGCAATCATCCGCATGAAGAGCCCGCCCATGGATGTCCCCGAGGGCAACCTGATGCTGATATGGTGCTTCGTCCTCTTGGGGAGGGTCAGGATGCTGGACGGGAAAGCCGTCAGGCGAGTCCTCGAGGTGACGGAGGTTGTGCCGAGGGATGGGCGGATAGAGCTTAAAAGGGTCTTCACATGGAACGCGCGGGACGACTCCTTCACGCCCAATGAAGCCGGGAGCCTCGTGAAGAGCAGCTTCAGGCTCGGCTCAATTAAGAGGATCACGGGCTGGACGGACGATGAACTCGTCGAGGAGCTGGAGCGCAGATGCGAGTACCTCGTTAAAACGGTTGAGGAGGGCAAGATGGACTACCCGGACTTCGCAGAGGCCGTGAGGCAGTTCTATGCGTCGAGGAGGAGGAGGGGCGCGTAATGAAGCATGGGAGGCTCGTCCTTTACGTCGACTTCTTTATTGCGGTGATAGCCAGCTTCATCCTCGCCTTCGTAGTCTTCCAGCTGCCGGCGAGCCTCTTCCCCTCGCCCATTGAAGAACTGTACGCGAAGCTCTTCTCCTCGTTTCTCCTCGGCATATCCATGAGCCTCGCCATCTTCATAGCTTTGGATATAGCCCTCGCGCTGCCCGCGGAGAAGAAGCCTCCGATCGAGAAGCGGCTGGCGAGGCCTGTGGCGCCAGTCAGGCCGAGGATAAGGCCCATGGCTGAGGAGCTCTCGCTCCGCTTCATCTCCAAGCGGAAGGGTTTGAGGCGCCTCGCCGAACGCATAAGCTTAAGCATATCGGGGGATGTGCTGCAGGCGGGGGAGGCGATAAGCCCATACAGGTTCGCCGCGAAATGCCTCTTCTACGCCTTTCTCATCATCTTCGCATCGGCTCCCCTCGGGGTTGCATTGGCGCTCCTCGCCCACCCGGCCTTCCTCGCAATCATGGTCGCCCCGGTCGCTCCGCTGGTCTACCCGAAGCTTAGGCTCCGCAGCATGGTGGGGGACAGGCGACGCAGCCTCGAGGAGGAGATTCCGTTCTTCACGGTCTTCGCGAGCATCCTCCAGAGCGTCGGCATAAGCCTGTACAACAGCATGCTGGCCGTCATTGGAAGCCGCATCTTCAAACAGATTGAGAAGGACGCGATGATGGTCAAGCGGGACGTCGACTTCTTCTTCAAAAGCCCCGTGGAGGCCCTGGACGATGTTGGGAGGCGCCACCCGAACGAGAAAATGCGCACGCTCCTCCTCGGCTACACCTCCGAGTGGCGCTCCGGCGGCGATGTAAGCGCTTATTTGGATGCGAAGGCGGACGACTACCTCAGGGACATGGAGTTCAGGTGGCGGCACTACGCTAACCGCGCAGTCGACATAGGCGAGACGACCATCAGCCTCCTCCTCATCTTCCCAGTGACGATATTGATGATCGCCTTCGTATTCCCGGGGCAGGCCTTGACCATGATGAGCCTTGTCCTAACGCTCATCGTCCCGCTCATAACGGTCACCATCTTCGGCTACATACACAACGTTCAGCCAAAAACCCATAACATCGTAAGCGGCGACTGGAGGCTGGCGGTTGCAGCTGGAGCGGCATCCTTCACCGCCGCGTTCCTAGTCAACGCTCCCATCTGGCTCTGCATGGCGGTCAGCCTGGCGGCTGCAACGGCCATATACGGTGCCGCCACCGTTCTTCAGATGCGGGAGATAGGCATGATGGAGAAGGTCTTGCCGCAGTTCCTGAGGGACGTGACGGAGTACCGCAAAATGGGCTACGATGTGGTGAAGGCGATAATCCGCATATCGGAGGAAAACGCCTACAACCCAGTGTTCGACTCGCTTGTCAAAAGCGTTGCGAGGCAGCTGAGCCTAGGCATGAGGATGGCGGAGGTCGAGGTCTCGACGCGGAGCTGGCTGACCAGAGTGTGCTTCTTCCTCCTGGCCCAAGTCGTCGAGTCAGGGGGTGGAACGGCGAAGTGCCTTGAAACGCTGACGAACTTCGCAAACCAGGTTGCCAGGATCAGACGCGAGGCCAGGGCGAGCATGAGGCTCTACCAGTTCCTGAGCCTCTTCACGCCGCTGGCGTTGAGCTTCATATCGGCGCTCATGTTCACAATCATAACAAGCTTTTCGGCAACGATCGCGCCCGGTGTCGAAGCTGGAGTGCTGAGCGAAATAGCGCAGATACCCGAGGCGCTCGTACAGCAGTGCTACATGCTCACCGTGGCCTCCTCGATATGCATTGCAATGCTTTCAGCAAAGACCATAGATCTGACGGCGAAGAACACGCTCTGGATGACCGTGAACCTCGCCATCGCCTCGGGAGGGATAGCCTTCTCCTCGCAGATAGCAAGCTTTCTGATGGGGGTCATCATCGGCAGCATATGAAAAACCCCTCCGCCAGCCGTTTTCAAACCCGCCCATTTCAGCCCGCTCCCAGCCTTTGGACGTCCAAGCCACGCTCGAGCAAAGCCGGCACCCTGCGCGTTCACCCACTGTTGAAGCCGTTCTGCCCTCATAAAGCCCCTCCGGACAATCGTTCGCCATGAATCCCGCTTTAAAGTTCGATTTGCATTTGACTTATGATGGAATATGCGACGCGCACATAAGAAGGGGATCAGCGCCCTCATCGGCACGATAATTCTCATAGCGATCTGCGTTGTTGGAGGACTGCTCGTCTACAGCCACTCCAGGGACTGGCTGACGCGTCCGATCGGAAGCATCACGGTTGAGTCCGCCGACCTGGTGGTGCAGTCGGGCGGCCAGGCCATGTTCACCATGACCGTCAAGAACGCCGGCGGAAGGGAGATGAGGAAGCTCACGGTCAAGCTGGACGGGGAGGACCCGTACACGCTCGACGCATCCGTCCCGCCCGGCAGGTCCGCCTCCGTGATCATGGACCAGCTGGAGGGCACATACATCGTCGGAAACACCTACATCGTCATCATCGAGGCCGCGTACTCCGACGGGAGCGCGTTCGCCACGACAACGTCGGTGCTCTGCAGGGGCGTGGGAGGCGGCGTAGGGGGCGGCGTAGGGGGCGGCATAGGGGGCGGTGAGGAAGAGGCGTTCGACTTCTTCCTGGAGGTCTTTCCGTCGAGCATGATCATACCCGTTTCAGGCGAGGGCGACGCCATTCTGAGGGCTGAAAGGCTGTCCGGCGCCCCTGAATCGGTGACCTTCTCGGCCGAAAACCTGCCCGAGGGAGTTTCGGTGGCGTTTAACCCGATGGGCGGGCTGCTCAGGAACGCATTGTATTCAACCGCGGCGATCTCCGTCTCAAGCGGGGCCTCCGAGGGAACCTACCTCGTTAAGTTTGTCGCCACGAGCGCCAGCGGCCTGAAGAGGCATGCCTGGCTGGAGCTGACGGTGGGCGACTTCACTTCGGAGGACTTTCAGCTGGACGTGAGGCCGAACGTCATCTACGTTGACCCTGGGGAGCCATTCGAGGCGGACGTCATCGTCTCAGCCGTTGCCGGCACCCCATACGTGGAGGTTTCAGCCGTTTGGAGCGAGGGCACAGTCGACGTTGACCCGGAGGGCGGCGAAGCGCCGTTCATAAGCGCCTTGACCGGAGCGGCGCCCAACTATGAGGGATACTGGAACATAATGGTCCGAGGGTACGACCCGAACACGGGAGTAACCAAGGAGACTGCGCTTCAATTAAACGTGTATGAAAGATCCGAGTATGCGGGGTACAGGTTCGACTTCGACGTCGACCCGGACGCGGTTGAAGTTGAGCAGGGCGGGCAGGTTGAGACATACGCAACAGCCACCCTGCTGTCCGGTTCACCCCAGCCCGTAACCCTCAACGCATATCTGGTCCCGTCGTTCCTTTCAATAAGCTTCGACCCGCAAAGAGGGTACCCGACATTTGAAAGCACAATAACGGTGGCGGCCGCTCAGGACGCCCCTGCCGGATCCTACGGGATACTCATAAGGGCGACAACGTGCGTCGGCACCCGGAGCGATTGGCTGACGGTCAACGTGACTGAGGTGGAGGGGGTCGCATGCTCATTCTTAGACTTTGACGCTTCAGGAAACCCGCACTTCAAAGTAACAAGCATCCGCAGCGGATTGCCCCTGAACCATTCCGCCGCAAAGCTGGACAACGACAGATGGGTGATCTACGACGGGTTCGATAACTTGACGTTCAACCTGTACGAGAGGGTCTACAGGGATTACGACTCACTGTTCTTCAGGCTGGCCGCGGTGGACAACGCCACCGTGAGCTTCAACGATATACGCAGCTCCTTGCGGAAGATAGTTTTCACCGTTGAGGGGCCGACGGTGGTCAAGATTTGGCTCGGAGGCATAGGCGCGCCAGTTTATGCGGCGGCGAACGGCGAGGCTTGGACGGACTGGGCCTACAACAGCTCAACCACGACTTTGACCGTGAACGTTCCCGAGGGCGAAACAACCCTGTATCTGTGCGGTCTAGGGTCTTCCACAGCAATCAACCCTGGCGCCAATATGTACGCTTGGAGGCCTCTTGTGCGGACAAGCGACGGGACGCTGTACGCTGTTTACACCAAGTATATTGGCGATTACTCCGAGCAGGTCTCCGCCCAGATTTTCGTGAATAGAAGCGTGGACGGTGGCGCAACATGGACTGATGAGATCTGCATAAGCACCTACCCCGGGATGGAGGAGTGCTGGCAGGGCTCGCCGTCAATTGCGGCTGACAGCAACGACAATCTATACGTGGTCTGGGATGGCTGTACCTCGGAAGACGAAACAACGCACATCTGGGTCGTTAAGTTCGACGGCGAAAAATGGAGGAGGCCCGTCCGCATAAGCAACGTAAGCTGTGATGCAATCTACCACTGCGTTCCTTCAATGGCGATAGATGGGGAAGACAACATACATGTGGTTTGGCAAGGCTGCACAGAATGCTTCGATTTCTACGATCAGATCTATTACAGCAAGTTCGACGGAAGCAGCTGGAGCGAGCCGATCAGGCTCAGCACGGTTGAGGGCATGGATGAATCATATCAGTTTGACCCGGTGGTTGCTGTGGACGGAAACAACAACGTCCACGTGGTGTGGCAAGGAGGCCATGGGTATGGCTGGATGAATAAGCAAATATGGTACACTAGGTTCGACGGCAGCGGCTGGAGCACGCCGATCCGCATAAGCACCGCCGAGGGAATGGAGGATTACTATCAGACTCTGCCCTCGATCGCAACGGACATGAACAATAACGTGCACGTTGTCTGGGCAGGAGGGGCCGCCGGATACAGTTGCCTCCAGATCTGGTACACTAGGTTCGACGGCAGCGGCTGGAGCACTCCCGTGCGCATCAGCACGCAGGAAAACGCGTCCACGCGCCACCAGATGTACCCCACCATCGGCACGGGCGAGAACAACTGGGTGCACGTGATGTGGGAAGACAACCCCAGAAACATCAACGGAATCTTTTACTCGGACGGCATCATGTACGCCTACTACGATGGCAGCGGGTGGAGCGCGCCGACGGCTCTGCAACCACCGAATACCTGCAGCCCCCATATCAGGTGGAGCTATTACCCGGAGAGCAACCGAATAAGCGACCGAGTGGAGTACCTATATCTCAAGAGAACTGGGGGCACGTGGGACCTATTGTTTTCTCATGTATAGATCTGGAGGGTCCCTAGGCAACACTCGCAGATGCTTGCGACCGATGAGGGTCAAAACCTTTCCTTTTTTTGTTCCGCGTTGTCATGCTTGCATTCTTTACCGTCAGGGTTCCAACTCTCGCAGCCTGAAGATGGGGGAGGGGATGACGCAGAACGCGAAAAGGGAGGACTTCAGAATCCTAATGAGGATGGCCTTCACCAATTCCCCTCCGCAGCTAAAACCGAGTCTCATTGGGTGGTTTCCGTGAAGCCCGTCTGAACTTCCTCCGTTCTGGTCTAGCGTCAACTTCCGTCACGCTAGGCCTTCCCTCCTCTTTTCATGGGAGGGCCTTCGCCCTGAACGGTTGAAGAGGGCACATGCATCTGTAGGAGGTTTCTCACGGCTATTACGTCTCTATCCTCATCCAATCCGCATTTTGGGCACTTCATCAGCCTATGCCCGCTTGGGCTTAGCCTAACCCTGCATCTTGGGCATAGGCTTGATGTGCCCTCAGCCTTAACGTATATTACGTTTAAGCCCGCGAGCTTAGCCTTATACTTGATCGTTGCCTGGAGCTTTCTGAAGCTCCACCTGTTCAATCTTCCGTTGAGCTCGCGGGGTCTCTTCCTCCTCTTTCTGATGTTCTTCAGGTTCTCCAGGATTATTGCTGAACATCCTCGCTTTTCAGCTACTTTGATGAGCTCATTTGCCACCCTGTGGTATGCGGCATTGATCCTTCTCCCCTCCCTTCCTCTGTATTTCGCCATTATTGGTTTCTCGT
>CAKZTQ010000033.1 GCA_937921735.1 uncultured archaeon | reverse complement strand
TAGAGCCTCAGATTGCTGTCAGGCTCGTCGATGCGGGCAAACAAGGCGTCGTAGTTGTCGAGTTTGCCGTTGATGATGGTGTGGACGATGGGGACATCGTCCACGAACACCTCAAGGATGCAGGCGTTCATCTTCATGGCTTGTTTTGTATGCTCGTGTTATCGTGCGACGCTGATGGAGAGGCGGTAGGGGAGGTACTCCGTCCCGTCGCTCTCGTCGAGGTAGGACGGGTAGCCATAATCGAGAATGAGGTAGCCTACCACCTCACTGATGGGCGTCCAGTCGGGTTCGTGCCCCGGCTCGCCCTGCTTGTGAGCGTAGTATGCGACGATTCCCTCGTACTCGCCTGCCGTGTCGAGTTGTTCGAGGATGGTCTCGGGCTTGACGAGTTCGGGATCGACGATTCGCTGGAGGAGGTTTTCGAGCTCCTCACGGGTGATCGTGTCGATGTATGCGAGATCAAGGATTCCGCCGTAGACTTCGTACGTGTGCATTGCTGTTGTATGCTCAGGCTCCCAGAAGCTGAAGGGCGATGTTAGGTTCTGGGAGGTAGACCCCGCCGACGGCGCGGGTGGCATAGGTTTCGTAGCCCGCGTCGCGGAAGGGCTGGAGCACCTGCTCCACCAGCTTGGGAGTGGTTGCTCCTACAATCGCAAAGCGTGTGAGAGTGATATTTGGGTTAGAGATAACGACGAGCCCCGCTTCGCCCTTTGAGATGAGGACATCCCCGATGAGCGCGTTGGGCGAAGGTTCTAACCCCAGACGCAGGTTGGGGATGCGCGTGGGGAGGAGCGTTTCGTAGTAGCGGAGCGCGTCTTCGAGGGAGGCGTTCATGATTTCGGCGCGGTATGCGAGCACTTTTTCGGCAGGGAAGTATGTGTAGGCACGGGCGAGGTCGTGGTCGCACGCGCCGAGTATCAGTCCGCGCTCGCCCAGCATCAGGTAGGTGGCGACTTGGTAGAGCGCGGGGAAGGGAGGGTGATGTGGCGCGTGGTGGTCGATGAGGAGCACCTCACGACCTGCCACACACTCTGAGGGCGCGAGTTCCACGAGAACGACGCGCCCGACATCGTCTGGGATGTCCGCACGCCACTTGCCTTGCGCACACTCCGCAGCATTCGCCCGCTTGTCCTCTGCGAGCGACTGCGCAAAGGCGAACGGACGGTTTGCGCTTGTTAGCATCTCCGTGATGAGCTGCATTTCGTTGTCCGCAGCTCCCAAGATGAAGAGTTCCTGCATCGTCTCAAAGTATGCTCCACTCTTTTTGGGAGGGGAAACCTCCTTTTTTCGGAGGCTCCCCTATAGGTGAGGTGAAACGCGAACGACGCTTCTATTATACCCAAGCGTTGACAAAAAAGTCAACCCCAGCTCCACTGGGCTGGGGTTGAGCTGGCAGTGCGCTGCTTGGGAGCGGTGTATGAACGAAGTTTTGAGAAAGCCCCCAACCACACAGGGCTGGGGGAGTAGCAAGTCTGTCTTATGGTCGAGCCTTGGTGTTTCCAGACGGGACTTGCTGGTCTTAATTTTACCCTATCGCGGACGGATTTGTCAAGGGGGGGGTATTGACAAGGGTGGTGTCGTGTAGGGTATAATGGGGTCATGGTTGAGCCTTTGGTGTTTGGAGACGAACGGGTAAGGATGCTGAAGGCTCGGTACGGTGAGGGTCGTGGTTGGATAGAGACCCGCTGGTCGGGCGAGTGCTTCTGTCTCTTTAATCCCCGCAAGGAGTTGGTGGATCCTGCGACAGGCAAGCGTGGGTATGGTCTTGCATCGCTGGATGTGCTGGCAGACCGTGTGTTCACGCCAGAGACGCCGTATTTTCTTGGGGTTCGTGTCGGCGCGGTCTCTGGCGTGGTGTGCATTGATGTGGACGCGAAAGGGCTGGGTCTTGGGGAAGCAACAGATCTCGCCCTGCGCGTGATGGACGCTTTTCGGATTACCTCTGCCTACGCAGAACGCTCCCTTTCGGGCGGGATACACCTGTTTGTGCGTCGCCCTGAATGGATTGGCGACTATCCCAGCGTTCTGCGCGGCGAGGTCTTCGGGTACCCCGTGGAGATTTACACGGATGCCCAGCACATCCTGCTCACACTGGAGACCCTGCCCCTGCCTCCGCAGCGTCTGGCTTTGCTGGGAGGCGCACCTGAATGGGATCCGCGCCTCGCCGACGAGGCACTGGGCCTCCACCCGCTGGATAGGATTAGCAAAGAACTCCCGAAAGAGCCTGCTAAAGAAGATGCCCCCCTGCCTGCCCGTTCCCAAAAAACGGGGCGCCAACGGAAAACGCTCATCTATTCGGAGCTGCTGCACTGGTTCCCCAGCGTGTGGAAACGGCTCCTGCCTGAGGATGTGCCCATCGTGAGCCACCCCAAGCCAGACCAGCTCCGCCTCAGACGACCGGGCAAAAAGAAAGGACACAGCGCAACTCTATTCTTGACTCAGGGCGTGCTCCATAACTTCTCCACGAACTGGACAGGTCTGCCCCGTGGAGGATACACGCTCCGCGATGCGCTGGCCCGCATGAACGACACAGAAGTGCGTGCCGTCATCCGCGCCATGCACCAGTACCTGTGCGCCTACAACCCGCCACGCAGGAAATACAGGAACTACCACACCCTGCGCCGACGGGAAGCACTCGCGTTCCTCACCGCCCTCCTCCTCGTGGAAGACGGTAAGGCAACCTACAAAGACATCCAAGACCTCTGCGTGCAACACCTCGGCTACACGCCCGCCCGCCAAACCGCACGACGAGCAGCAGAAAAACTACTCGCCATCGGCTGGGCAAACCCAACACGCACCCAGAAAACTACACTCCAACCCACACCCCAACTCCTACACTGGTTCGAAACCAAACAACGAGAGAAAAAAGAAATCGGCGTTCTCTTCATCGAGTTCATCAAAGAAACAAGAAAACTCGCAGCGATACAACCCTTCTTCCAACAGTTCAAACAACAACTGCGAGTTGCTAAACAAACAACAAACGCAAAAAACGAAACAGACGCAATTCAAATTCAAATTCAGAGAAGAAGAAAGAAGCAATTCAAAACGAAAAAACAAAACCAGCAACTCGATGAAAATCGCGGACATGCCTGCCCTACCCCCCCCTGTCTTCAATTTAATCCACACTTGGCCACTTCCCTGTCCCCGCGTCTCTATTTGGGGGTAGGGTATGGGCCTTTGTTCCCCGATTTCCCCGCGATGCCCATCAAGGGGCCTCCGTGAGCGGGGTGTGTCGGGGCGGGGGAGGTTATTCATCGAGCAAGTTGATGAGGCTCTCGAACTTGTTGTTGAGAGCCTCGCGGAGTTCGGCGTCCGCCTCGATGAGCTCGGCGAACGCTTGCTCGCGAATGACTTTCTGCAGGATTAAGAACCCTGCATCGTTCTGGAGGGCGAGCAT
>CAKZTQ010000032.1 GCA_937921735.1 uncultured archaeon | reverse complement strand
AAAATTGATATGGGGCTTAAACATGGACCTTAGGTACCTCATCATCGCGGGTTTCCTGCTCATATTCATCGGCATGCTCACCATCGCCTACGGCTTGTTTAAGGCGGCCGAGAAGAGCAGGGTCGAGGGAGGGGGCGTCGTAGTCATCGGCCCCTTTCCCATAGCCTTTGGAACCAGCGAGACCATCGCAAAGGCGATGATGCTCGTCGGCATCCTCTTGGCCGTCCTTTTCGCCTTCCTCCTGCTTCGCGCGATGTAAGGTTCGATTGCCCATCGCCGAGACCGAAATCTTTTATTCTGGGGCAGAAAATATATTCTGGGGCAGAACATGCTATTCGACGAAAGACCCAAGGAAAAAAGGGAGGAGCTCTTCGACCGGGAGAGGGAACTCGAGGAAATAAAAAAAGCCGTTAAACGTCCACTCGTGGTTCTAACGGGAATAAGGAGGATAGGCAAGACCTCGGTCTTGAAGGTTGCCCTCAAGGAAATAGATCGCCCCAGCGTGATCATCGATGCTAGGGGGTTGGGTCCAAACTACGGAAGAAGGGAGTTCTATTCCCTACTTGCAAATGCCCTGAAGCCCTCGCTACCAAGGCTTGAGGGTCTCCTAAAGTCTGTGAGGGGGATTAAAATCCTCGGGCTCGAGATCGAGATCGGCTGGAAGGGGAGGGAGAGCCTGAGCCTGGTGGAGCTCTTTGACCGCTTGAACGAGGGAAAAATGATCATCGCCGTAGACGAGGCCCAAAAGCTTCGGGGGCCCTTCTCCATCGAAATAAAGAACGCGATGGCCCATGCCTATGATTACGACAGGGACCTGACCTTTATTTTGACGGGCTCCGAGGTGGGCCTCCTCCATGAGTTTTTGGGGGTGGAAGACGAGAGCTCGCCGCTTTACGGAAGGTTCATTCAGGAAGTGGTGCTGGAAAGGTTTACCGAGGAGCAATCGATGGACTTCCTTAGGAGGGGATTTGAAGAAGCTGGTATTAGAATCGAGGGAGGAATACTCGAACAGGCCGTCAAGGAACTGGATGGGATACCTGGTTGGCTGACTTTCTTCGGAAACTCATGCTTGGTGGGAAAACCCGACTTGAAATCGATAAAGGAGAAAGCGATCGGGCTGGCTTTAAGGGAGCTTAGAAACCTCCTGGCGGGGAGGCCCAAGAGGTATGAGTACGCGCTCAAAGCGATCGCGAAGGGTAGAAGGAGCTGGAGCGAGGTGAAGGGATACCTAGAGGAGAAGGAGGGCTACACGATCTCGAGTAGCGTCATGCATAACATATTGGAAAACTTGGAAAAGATGAGCCTCGTGAAGGACTATACCTTTCTCGACCCGATATATAAGGCGGCGGCGGAACTCCTCTGAGCCCTCGCGACCCAGCGCCACGTGTAACTCATCGCCTACGCCCAGGATAGGTCAAGTCCTCCTCGGGGTCCACGTAGCTTATCCTCAGCCTCTTGGTCGGGGGGATGACGAGCCTCGGTTTGCCCATCACCTCGAACCTGAAAAGGGTCGCCTTGTACCAATCTATGCCAGGGTTCTCCCGCACGGGGAAGCTCAGGTTCTCGACGAACGTTTCGTAGCTCAGCTCGCCGTACTTAGTGGGGTACCTCGAGAAATCCCTGATGACGTCGGTTATCACGCAATTCATCGCCAGCAGCAGCCTCTCGATCGCCGCCCACTTCTCGAGCGAGGCCTCGAGCAGGGTTAAACCGAGGTAGCCGGCCCCGTTCTCCCGGAGGCACCCCACGCCCCTAGCCACGAAGGCCCTAAGCCCGCTGAGCGTCTCCAGGGGCTCGGAGGAGAAGACGTCGAACGCTCCTACCAAGTCCTCGGGCAACGGTTCGGACACGTCGTACTTTCTGAACTCTACGTCGAAGCCCTGCTCCCTTCCTACCTTTTTAATGAAATCCCCCAACCTCTCGTCCACGTCCAGCACGCAGACCCGAGAGGGCATGCCAGTTAAGCAGAGGGCTATGCTCAGGAGGTCATCGTCGCCCATGAGCACGATCTCCCTGCGGTGAAGATCGCCTCGTAGGTGCATCAGCGCCGCCCGGGCGACGACGTCCTCCTCCTTCATATAACCCTGAAAGAAGGAGAGCGAGGGACCAGGCCTGCCCTTCACCAACTCCTTGAACCCTGAGAGGACTTCCTCGAACTTGCCCTCCGGTAGGATCCCCTTTCCTGAGCATCGATCGCAGACGCTGCTAGCGTACGCTGCCGAGCGGTCGCCGATCGCCTTGGCTCCTTTTCTGGTGAGCCCAATCCCCTTTGCGGTGGGCGCCACGAGCCCCTTCGCACGAAGGCCTTCGATAGCTCGGAGGAAATCCTTCAGGGGGAACTGGCTGGCGTCCAAGAGCTCCCAAAGGGACTTCTCGGAGGCTGCGAGCTCGCGGAGGATGAGCTCCTCTACCTTATTCAAATGGATCCCTCCTTATGATCTTCCTCTTGACATGCTTAGGCCTCAGCTCGCTCACCAAAAGCTCCAGAGCGCGGATGGCAGCGCCCTCTCGGCCGCAGGTGAAGATGTCGACGGCGACGTATCCGTGTTCGGGCCAAGTGTGGACACTTAGGTGTGATTCCTTCAGCAGGTAGAAACCCGAAACTCCGTGGGGCTCAAACTGGTGATAAGCGGAGTGGACCGCCCTCAAGCCAGACCTAGAGACCACTCGCTCGAGCACTCGTCGCAGGGGATCCACTCGGGAAATTCTCTCCGGATCGACACCGAACAATTCGGCGATAACGTGGATGCCCATATCGAACACCCAACGCCACCGTCGAATTTTTCGGTACTCATACCGGGGATCACCCTAGCATTCATCGAGGCCATCGTTTTTAAATTTTTACCAGTAAAATTGTTTCCAAAAGCTTTTTAGGTGAAGCATTAGCATAAAGCAAACAAGAGCAACATCGCTGTCTGCTTTTCCATTTTAAAGCTTGGCTTCTTCAGTTATTATTTGGGCTATCTTTTTTGCATCGCCCATATAGATGTCAAGCGTTGGAACCTTTTGCAAATACTTCGATATGATTATTTCATAGTGTATTTTCTTTCCAGCCTTCTCTAAAACTTTGGAAGCGCACCTGTTTGCGCACCCGTTTATTACTATGTTCTTTTTCGCTTTTTCAGCTATGTCCAGATGCGGCTTAGAGCCCGCTGCAACGGCTACTGTACAACACATGCGTCCCTTATCTATGTTTGTTAGCAGAACACCAACCGCTTGGCCCACTTGACCCACGTTTGCGGCTCCGTCGCAAACCCAAATCACATTTTCATGCTCAGCAGACTTATAGCAATCTTCAAGTATTTTAGGTTCCTTTTTCTTTTCCTTCTCCATAATTTTTTATCCCCCCTTTCGGCTATAGACTTAGACGTTCATTTTCTCAAGAGCATCGCTGCCAGACATGCCCACATTGACGCCTAAAGCCTTAGCCAGCGATGCGACAGAAACAACATTTCTTTGCAGAACATCTTCAATTTTCGTTAAGCCAACTATTCTGGCTGCGGTTACATTTCTTTTTTCAAGCTCATTTATGTCAAAGTTACCGCAGACCAAAAGACTCCCTCTTCGCTATTACCACTATGATAGCTGGCTTTTTAGGCTCTTCTGGGTTTCTTATCTCAACACCTACTGCAGCTCCTGACCGAGTATTTAGGGGCTTGATTTCAATCATTCGAGGTCATCTTCATTTCTTATTTATCCGCAGCAGCTACCGGATCCACCAGAGGACAATATCCTGTGGTATTCCTTCTTCCAGCAATCACCACAAAGCCAAACGCCTCCCAATTCTCGATGGTGGGCAAAGAGCAAACTAACATCGTCGCCCCCTTTCCCGCAAATCCCACACTTGTTCATTCTTATTCCCCCAGTTTCAACTTGTTCCTTAATTGTAGTTGTTGGACTCAATAAAATTTTAACTTCCCAATTTTTATCATATTTATTTTTAAATTTTCCGGCTTTTCATGATAATTTTTCCCGTTCACATGGCTAAGTACCAATTGATCGGGATTTTCCCGAACCGGATTTTTTCACGAATTTTTCGAGAATTAAGTCGAATTTTTTCAGAATTAATGGGATTTTTCAAATTAACCAGGAATTTTTGGGAATCAAGTTGAATTTTTCCGGGTTTTTCCATATTTTTCACGAGTTAAGTCGATTTTCATGAATTAATTGAACTTTCACAAATTTAAACTAGGATTTTCCTTTTTAAATCGTTTGATAACCGAATTTTTGAGAATTTAAGCCGATTTTTACCTCTTTTTAATTGGAAAGAAAAAGCGGATATTGCGATTGACACGTTGACTAAGAGACCGAACTCCATCTGATTATCGTCCGCACGCACCTCCCTCCTTGGAAGATGTGCTGGATCTCCCGTCTTACCTTCCCCTCGTCCGCCAACTTCTTGAGCTTTTGTATCGTGTCCCAGCCCCTCCCCACATCCCCCAACTTCTCCCGATACATCTCGTCGTTGGTCGACGACCCCCCATGATTCGAGAGATACCTCAGGATCTCCTTTTGATCGGGAAGGTCGGTCTTGCTCGGATTCGCGACCCTCTCGAAGTTCGGTGATGCCTCGCAGAAGGGACATCTCTCGTAATTTAGGGGCACCTCCTCGAGCCAGATCCTCCCGCATTCCTTGCATTTCCAATACGTCATGGCTTCACCTTGCGTGGTCTCCCGGGTTTGGATGATGGTAATACGCCCTCTCTCCTCGCCTGCCACAAAACCTCATACCCAAAGCTCGTCCCGTCTCCTTGGCTATCTCCCATGCCTTCACTGGTTGTTCTTATTCGTTCGAATGACTCTCCACCGTTTCCCACGAGGAACTCGAGTAAGGGGATGGATGTCGTTGTCTACCGGTTTCGTTGTTATGGTTCCTCGTTTAGTGTCTACCAAAATATATTTTGTTTCTTTAAGGGTTAAAATTTTTACCCCAAACCCAAAGGCAAGGGGTAAAAATTTCTCATCCGAAATATTTATGTCGGTTTTAATCCGAACTTCCTCTCAAGCCACTCGAATTTTCCTTTAAAACCGTAAAACTCTTCGACGTCTTTTATATTTAGGAGGGTCACTTTGTCTTTAAGCTCGTGAAGCTCGCCTAGAAATTTTGATTGGGCCTCTTCAAGCTGATCTTCTGTCGAGACTAGAAATATTTGAGATTCCCACAAGTCATAGGCATGCTTAAGCCTTAGTAGAGCTTTCTCCAAGCTTCCCTTTACATGGACTTCAAACACATATTTCGGGCCGATCCTAGGAGGCTTGTGCCATACGACATCGAACTCATACCTTTTATGCCTCCATTTCCTTTCAGGCTTATATCCTATTAGCTCGCCAAGAGCATAGATAGCATCAACTATCTCATCGTGCTGGATTAACTCTAAGGGCTTAGCCGGAGGTTTAACAGGAGGTTTAAGGTAAACTTGCTGCAAATATTCAATAACATTTTGACCCTTCTTCTCCTGCATCTTCATAAATCCCCTTACAGACGTCAAGTTATATCCTGCCAACTCGTTGAGTTTAGATAAGGGTAGATCTATCTCCCTTACATCTTTCAAGAAAAAGAGGAGGGGCCAAGTTTCGCCGTTAACATCCCTACCCCAAACACTTTCCGCTAAATAACCGCCAGCTTTTATTTGCTTATTTTCTTCAGCAAATGGATATTTGAAGGATACCCTGCCAACATAGATAAACTTGCCCGCATGATAGAATAATACGTAATCCTCCTCATCGATGGAGGCCCAGCGATCATGAAGAGGCTCCTTCAAAGCCCACAGCTTGATTGGGCCATCACCATAGTATTTGAGAATTTTCTCCTTAAGCAAGTGGTCTCTAACCTCTAGTTCATCGGCCTTCACACCATCCATAACACTTCTCTTAATGTTCTTAAAGAAGCCAGACGCAAGGAATACCTTCATTCCAATCATCTAATCAATGATATGATGGAAATTATAAGTTTTAATTTTTTTTATTTCCTAATTTTGACGTTAAAATGTAGCAATCCGAAGCAGCTGGAGGCTCCCTTAAATAAATCAAGAAAAATCAAGAAGTTGAAATGTATAACGTACCTCAATAGCTCATCTGCATGAATGTTTGTTTTATCGAACCATATCGTAAGCGACCATTTGATCATGGAAACATCGTTAAACCCTTTTTCCCTAATCTGTTAGTTATCTCTCTCGAAAAATCCAACAGGTTTCTAGTTTTTCCTTAGGCATCGTCGAAATGGCGTTAAGTCTAAAAAGTTTGTTTCCTTCGCTAATTCAAAGATTTTAGGCTCAACTTGAGTCCATTTTTGGGGAATTGAGTAAAACCAACAGTAAACTATCGCTAGGCCTGAGCCAAATTTTTCCGTTAATTTTCTGGCTTTGAGTATATATTCTTCGGCTTGATTACTGCTCTGGGAATAAATCCATGTAACTTCTTCGACTATTTCTTCAAGTTTTCTCATTCAAATATCACAACTTTATTATCGTTCTACTATGCATTATTTTTTAAGCTTTGAATTGTAAGTTTGGGTTTGGGTTAAAATTTTTACAGCGAAATGCCCCATACTCAGCAGCTCAAGCTGCGTCAGGTATTTTATCCCTTTGGATGAAACATCAGCATGTGCCCCGGTGGTGTAGACGGGCCAACTTTGGGCAGCGCCTCTGTCCAAAGGCCAATCATGTCGGCCTTTCGTGCACTGGTGAGGAAAGCCGGCGACGCGGGTTCAAATCCCGCCCGGGGCACTAGATTTTAGTTCTTCTCTCTGATCTAGTTTCTCCTTTGATTTCATGCTAACAGCTCGATAAGATGGTTTTGTGGTCAGATGAACGATTAGGGATTTAGGATGGAAAGAAAATTCCCGGCATGTTATATACTCGTTTCCTTCGTTCCTTGGATTTTTTAATGGGTTTTGTGCGGCATGGGAGACGAATTAGGCGTAACCATTCCTCTCACGATTTCTTTGATTCTCGTGACGTCTCAAATTTGGAAGAAGGACTTCAATTTAATGGATCTAACTCTTGCGGCCAGCGACTTACCGATGCGTTTCCTATTACCTGCAAGGAGGGCATTTTCCAAAAGGAGGGGTGTAAAGATTTGCAAACAAGGTTTAAAGAAACAATCGAGCTTAACGGCGGGAAGGTCTTAGTCGATCATAAAGTGGACAAAATAATTGTTGAAGGAGGGGAAGTTAAAGGGGTAAGAGTTGGAGACAAAAAACTTTCAGAAGTCCTATCGTGTCCAACGCAAATGCGAAGACCACTTTTTGGAACTGTTGGAAAAAGGGACTTGAATGGTAAGATTATTGGGTACGTAAAGAATTTGAAGATGTCTCCCTCTTGCTTCGCTGTATTCTTGGGAGTAGATTTGAACTTATTTGGATACCCAACGCTCATCAAGAATCTCGATGAGGGTTACGACATTGTCATTAACTCAAATGCCGATCCTAGCTTAGCACCAAAGGGCAAAGCGAGCATCACGAGTTACCACTGCCGATTATCAAATTTTCCGGAAAAGGGGAACAAAAGAAGTATTCTCAAAAGAAAATGAGCTCGCTGAAATGTTGACAAAACGTTTATATTTTATTTCAAGAAAAATAAAAGAACATATGAGCGTTAAAAAAGATTTTATCCCCTTAGTTCTACTTGTTCTTTTGACCAGCTTTCTGTTCAATTTACAACCGGTTCCTGCCTCAAATTATTCCGCCACCCCTGCTCAAATCTACTTCTCCGAGGAGGGCGACGTCAAGGTCGTTTTAGCTACCGGGGGTGGGGAAACAAACCTCACCAAGAGTCCCGACTTCTGGGAATTCCAGCCCTCGGCCTCGACGGACGGTAAAAAAGTGGCTTTCGCCCGAATCGTGGAAAATACATCGGAGATTTGGACGATGGATTCCGACGGCGAGAACCAAGTCAGGATCACCAACAACAATGTCGATGATGTTGAACCAGCCATTTCTCCAGACGGTACGAAAATAGTTTTCTCGCGGTTTGACACCACTGGACGTTTCTCCAACCTCTACCTCTTCGAGGGATGGATGTGGAGCCCGACTCTACGTAGGTATATCCTGCTTGAAAGGCAGTTGACCTCAGGTAATCATCAAGACCGCTGGCCATGTTTCTCCCCAGACGGCACAAAGATAGTGTTCTCCTCCAACCGCGAGGGCGACAAGTTCCAGCTCTACACGCTCGATATCAGCAACCCTGCAAGCGTGAACCGCGCCCTCCCAGGTGTACCACCTTATACCACGAGAGATCAAATAAACCCCGATTGGTCTCCGGATGGAAAATGGATTGCCTGCTCAATGAAGACCGAAACTCAGTCGGATATTTACATTGCCGACTCTTGGGGGCCCATTAACACGAGGCGGGTCTTCCAACTCACCTCCACCTCCGAGTGGGAGATCTCCCCTTCTTGGTCCCCCGATTCGAGGGAAATTGCCTTCATAAGGATGAGGTCGGGCTTGGATGGAACAATCCAAGAGCTTTGGGTGATGAAGCTGAAGATCGAAAATGATCGAGTCCAAGTCACTGAAAATAAACTTCTGAAGGATATAGGATACACTACAGGGATTTTCCTCGGAGTGTTCTCCTTAACAGCACGCAATGAGTGGATGGGGTGCCCCTCGTGGAGGCGCCTGGAAGGCCTTCGTATCCCGGATGTCGAGCTCGAGGGGAGGGTGGATAACTCGTTCAGCGCCCGGCTCGAGGTCCTCGGCGGAACAGGCCCTTATACTTGGACCCTGCTTGGGACCTTGCCCCCCGGTTTGAGCTTTTCCCAAGGAATGAAATATCCCATCGACCTCTCGAGGTTAGCGCTCATCTCGGGCACTCCCACCGAGGCCGTGAAGGAACACAGATTCGAGGTGAGGGTGGTTGACAACTCGGGCCTCCTGGAGCAAAGAAGTTTTGCCATCACCGTAAGGCCCAGGCAGGCCCTCGAGCTGATCACCGCGGGGCGATTCCTACCACCCGCGGTCCAAGGGGCCAAGTACAGAGCCCAGGTCCAATTCAGCGGAGGGCTGCCGCCTTACCAGGTCACGGTGGGATCGGGAATTTACGGCAAGGACCTCCCCGACGGCTTGACCTGGACTCGATCAGTTTCAGGAGACCAGCTCACGGTTCGATTTAATTCACCCGATAACGGACTTCCCAGCGGGCGATATAAAGTGAAGGTGCAGGTGTTTGATAATTTTGGTGATAGCGCTGCTGGGTTATTTGACCTGCATGTCTTGAGGATGGAGTGGAACATAAGGGACATCTTCGGGGAAAACCTCAACGCCTTTGTCTGGGGCCTACCTGAAATCCTAACGGAAAATTTCATCAACGGGCTTTCGATCGAGGCCGAAGGGATCGAGGTAAGTCTTCCGATCAGCGGCATAGCCATAGGTGCAGGTGGAGAATACCACACCGTAGTAGCACCCTACCCCCGGGACTTTTCCCCCTGGCGGAGCTTGTTCACCCCAGGGCAATCGACGGTCATTGGGAAGCTTAAGCTCAAGGTGAATCTGGATGGCAACGAGAACTCCGTGACCACCGGTTTCCCCCTCCATGGCTATATGTTCCGGAGGGACAGGGGATTCTCTTTTCCAAACTTCTCCTCCGGACCCATCGGTTTCGAGCAGTTCGCAGACTTCTTCGGCTGGGATGAAACTACCTCCTGGACGCCTTGGGGACGAGTGCCTCGGTTCATTCCCTGGCTTTTATGGAACGTTATTCCGATCGGGAGAGGGGGAAACTGCACCGGCATGTCAGTTTCGGCTTACGATATAGCGGAGGATATCGCCCGAACCAGCTGGGAAGATCATCCGAACTTGCCGCATGCTGCTTCGAAGAACCTTGGATTGGCTGAACCCGATGAGGGTTTAGAGGATTACATAAGGAAGCGACAGTGGTGGATTGTATCGACGGAATTCATCAGGCGCTTTTCCACCATTATCCCGGCTCGCAGTAATTGGAATAGGTGGTCCAGTAAGATGCTTGAGGACATCGGGGGATCCGGGCTCCCCTGTTACGTTGCCATGTTTAAAGATCACACGGGTGGAGCCCACACTGTGACGGCTTACGCCATGGAGGACCTTCCCGATGGTAGAAAGCTCATCAGGGTATACGACCCAAACAAACCATTCAGTTACACGGAAACATCGGACGACAACAGCGCAATCTACATCGACCCAAGCCGCGGGAACTCATGGACGTACAAAATGTCAAACGGTGAGGAATGGGGCAACGACTGGATTTTGACCATCCCCGTAAGTCTGCTCCGCGGAGATCCTGATCTTCCCGGGTTGGAGGATCTACCTGAGCTGATAGCCGATTGGACCTTTTTAGCCCTCATAGGCAGCGCCGAGCCGACACAAATGGCGGACAACGAGGGGCACCAGTCCTTCACCACGGAAGGTGGGCTAAACATAAATCCTGCGACCGGCATGCCATATTGCCTGCCCATACCCCTTCCAGCCGAAGGGGCGAATTCCTCGGTTCGATTGTTTTACGCCCCCCCGAAGTCCCACCAGATCGAGGTTTTCGGTAGGGAATCGGGGAAGTACGACTTCCTCTACATGCCCATGGATGGGATGCTGATGACATTTGATGTGGAAACTTCGGCGGGCTCGAAAGACAGTATAACCTTCAGGCCCCGGGAGCTCTCCACCACGTTTTCGACCCCGGATTCGAAGAAATTCAGCTACAAGCTGGTTAGGGAATTTGAGAAAGAAAGGACGGCTAGGATGTTCACCTTGGACAACATCAAGACCCACAGCGGAAACATAACGTTTTCCACCACACCCGAAGGGGACGCGGTTATCGTCCGCAACGATGGCGCCGCGACATACTATGACCTCAGGGTGGATTACCTCGCTGAAAATGAAACACTGCAGTCCTTCGAGCATAAGAACATTTTCCTAGGCGGCGGCGAAACTCAGCGTGTTACTCCTACCTCGTGGAAAGGAATGAGCACTGGTGAAGTCAATGTGGAAATCGATCGAGGCAGCGATGGCAGCTGGGACGAAAACATACAACTTAAGTCCGAGAAGCCTGAGGGGAAACCCCCTGAGGAAAGGCCTCCAGAGGCCAAACCCAAACCTGAGGTTATCATCGGCATCGGCCTTGTCGTAGTGATAGTAGCTGGGCTGGCTGTTTTCCTCAAGAAGCGGCGGTAACGTGACCACTTAAAATCTCTCCCTTAGGGTTCTCCTTCGAAATTCTTACTTCGCCTGAATTTTTACGTCGAAAGAGCACTTCACCTGGTTTGAGCGAGCACATAATCTTTCAAGACGCGGAGACGCCAAAAACATTTGGGAGATGCACTTCATGCTTGGTGGAGCTCTCTACTCCTTTACCAATCAATTGAGGTCAGAAGACCCTGTTGAACTTCGAAGGGAAAGACCGGCTTGATTTCCATCTTTTAACTCGGACCTGCCGGACCCCAAACGCGCGAGAAAGGATTAAGGTGGGAAGTTCCCAAATAATTCGTTGCTACTGTGCCAGCGAAAAGGCGAGACGATGATCGAATGCCCTGAATGTAGGAAGCCGCTGGAGCCGCCGACGGTCAAGTGCAATGGCTGCGGCGTAGAGCTCCACCGCGCCTGCGCGAAGAAGACGACGGGCAAGTGGTACTGCAGGGGCTGCTTCAAGAGGGGCAAGAAGGAGGCCAGGCTGGAGCGGATGGCCCAGCGCGCCTCGCAGGCAAGCGGAAAGCCGGGGAAGCTTTGGTAGGCATCGTGCGGGGGTGGCCGAGCCTGGTCAAAGGCGCAGGCTTTAGGAGCCTGTCCCGTAGGGGTTCCGGGGTTCAAATCCCCGCCCCCGCACCATAGTTCTAGAAGCTTTTTTTTCGCGCCAGAAAGCGCGCGGAGCTGTGAAAGGCTTGAGCCCATCCATCGACGAAGAGAAAAGACAACGGCGCTATTTGGTCCCCTTAGGCTTTGCGTACGTCGCCTTGCTGTGAGATAGCCTCATGTCGACCAAGGCCTCGGCGAGTTTCAGCGAGGCTATCGCCGGGTCCACGACCGGAACCCCTAGCTCCCCCTGAACCTCCGCCGCCAGTCCTACGAGTCCCGTGCACCCCAAGACTATCACCTGCGCGCGGTCCTCGCTCACCGCCTTCCTCGATGCCTCCAACAGGGCGGACTTGACCCTCGCCCTGTCCATCAACTCTAACACGGGTATCTCCAGCGTCCTCACCGAGGCCAACCTATCCAAGAGGCCAAGCCTACGAAGGTTCTCGACCACCACCGGCACCAAGCTGTCTACCATCGTGACCACGGAGAAGTTCTGCCCGAGGCAGCAGGCGAGCAAGAACGAAGCCTCGCCTGGTCCGATGACGGGGATCCTCGAGATTTCCCTAGCAGCACCTATTGCGGGGTCCCCGAAGCAATTTACGATCACGGCGTCGTAGCCCTCCGCGTTCGCCCTCTCGACCTTCCTCAGGATATCCCTCGCCGCTAGCTGCTCCTCGTAGCGCGATTCTATCGAGGGCGGACCCTCGTCCAAGCTCACCACCTCGATCTCAACGTCGGCTCTCGCGGCTGCCTCGAACTCGCTCCTGGTGAGCGGCTCGAACTCGCGCGTGGTGATGGGATTCACCACCATGATCCGCATTTAAACCCCTGTTGTAATTTCGTCCGCTCTAATAAATTTGAGAGCTAGCGGTCACGGCCGGCCGAAAAGTGACTACAGCAGCCCTCCCTCGATCGCTGGCCTTGCCTCTAGCATCAGGTCCACAGCTTCTTGGATGTTGGAGACCTCCAAGATGCGGATGCTCCAACCCGCGTTCTCAGCGTACGAGTTGAGGTCGACGACCACCGGCTCGTAGGTCACGAACCTGAACGGCCCAGCTTGGCGCACGACCTCCCTGTACATGATCACCACGCTCTGCCCCTTGGGTACGAGGAAGAGCCTCGCACCGAAGTCGTTCGCCGCCCTCGCCTTCTCGAAGATCCCGCCCACCGGGCCTATGCTCCCGTCTTCCCGGATCGTGCCGGTTATGATCACGTCCTCCTTGACCTTTCTGTTTTCGATCGCCGCAACCACCGCCACCGTCATCGCCGCGCCTGCGCTAGGCCCATCCACCGCTTGGATGGTGACGCTGCCCTCCGCAGGTGGCGAGACGGCGAAGAACACGTCCGCGCCCATCAGTCCGCCGTTCTCGTTTAAGGCTACGTCGGTGAGCCCGGCCGCCACTTTGACGGCGATCCTCTCAGAGTCCTGAAAGTCCAACCCAATGAGAGGACGGGTGTCGGTGAAGATCCTACCCATGCCCGGTTTAATCGTGACCGTCAGACCGCAGATCACGCCCGGCCCGTCGGAGCGCACGGCGGCTATCCTTATCGACGCCTCCTGCGTGGAAGTCGTCCAAGCGTGGCCGGAGACCTGGCGGTGGCGGGCGGGGCTCAGCACTTCCACGCCGAAGATGGTCCCCGCTAGGAAGGCGGCGACGGCGACTAAAGCCAACGCCGTCCCAAGCCTAACGGCCTCACGCTTCCTCCGGCGGGATCGCGCGTAAGACATGCTCAGCACGACTTTAAGTTTTCTAGCTGCGCCGCTTAAGATTTCTCGATCACCGTCCACTCGACCTTCACTATCTTGGTCACCTTTTCCGCCTCGACGTCGACGTGCACCATCGCGCGGCCGCCCTCCTTGCGGAGCATTAGTATGGCCTTGCTTGCCCTCAGCGTCACCTCGCCGTTGCCCTGCACCGTCGCTTTAACGATGGGCTTTATCCCCGCGTTCTCGTAACCCGCGTCGAGTAGCTCCTGAACGTCTGGGTCAGCCTTAGCTATTTGCATCACCTTTTGCTGGAATTCCTCGCTTACTTCGAGCGCGGGATGGATTTCCTTGAGACATGGACCTCGCAGCCCCCGCCAGCGCCAGTGCAGGGGAGGCCTGTTCTCCGCGCAACCCTGCGTATCCCTAGTCTGCGCCAGCGCTACCCCTGCCGTCGCTAGCGCCAACGCGATCGCGATCAACGCGGGTATCGCCTTCCTCATCCTTCCCACCTCTTCTAGCCCGCGCGCTCGCGCGGCTATCGGTCCATTGTTTCCAGGAGTATTTACCAATTCTTCAAAAACCGTTCATTTGATAGATTTTTGGCCCTTCATAAATCTCAATTCTTTTGATTTCGTCGATTTCCTGCCCCAAATCGTCCAAAACTTTTTAAAAGTTGCCTCTACGCGAAAATGGTCGAGTATCTTACCTTTTGGATGGCGTGGCCTGCCTCTTGGACGGGACCTCGCACGCCCAGCTAGGGAAGGCGGGCTCGCAGCGGACGGCTCGCTCGGCGCAGAGTCCCTCGACAAGCGATGAGATCCTGCGCCAGTAGTCGGACCCAGCGGTGAGGAGCGAGGGCAGCCTATCAACGAGCCCCGGTCTCTCCTCCTCGAGGAAGGGCGCGATGGATTCCAGCACCCAAGCCCTGAGGTTCAACTTGTCGTACATGAGCTTGCTCCCGCTCCTCCTAGCCACCTCGATCACCCGCTCGATGCTCGGTGCGTCGTCGTTTATCTCGGGTATGATGGGGCCGAGGAACACCCACGTCTCCACGCCCCGCGAGGCGAACTCCTCCACCACCTGCGCCCTCGCATCGGGGCTGGGCGACTTAGGCTCGATCTTCCTCGCGAGATCCTCGTCCATGGTGGTTATCGTCACCCCCACGTCGAACCTTCCGGGCTTTACCAAGTCCGCGTCGCGGAGCACGAGGTCGGACTTCGTCTGGATCGACACCGGGAACTCGTGCCTCGAGAGGACCTCCAAGCACCTCCTCGTCAGCCCCAGCTTGGCCTCGAGGGGTTGATAGGGGTCGGTGATGGTGCTCAGCCCTATGACCCCCTTAGGCTTGCGCTTTATCTCTCGCGAAAGGAGCTCCGGGATGTTTTGCTTTGCCCTGACGAACCTTCCCCACCGCAGGGCGAGCTCCCTGTCCCTGAAGATGGACCTGCTGTAGCAGTAGATGCAGCCGTGCTCGCAGCCCACGTATGGGTTGAGCGAGTACTTCAGTCCCGGCAACTTGCTCGGCGAGAGCGCGGTCCTGCAGGTGATCGACGAATACTCGACGCTCATGGTGAGAACTCCGTGATCTTCCTCTGGAACAACGCTCGCTTCAGCAGCTCGCTGCTCTCGATCCACCTTCGAAGGGGGACCGTGAGCTTTGAGCACGCGTGGTTCAAAGCGGCCTGCAGGTCGTCGAACCTCTTGGGCTCCGCCCTAAGCATCGCGCGGACGCTCTCGCGCACGTTCCAGACGCCCACGGGTAGGATGTAGCCCGGGTGGATCTCCCGCAGAACGAGCGCCGACGCCTGCCTGCGCTCCCGGCTGAGCCTCTCCGCCACCGCCAACCTGCAAGCGTAGTAGCACCCGCCGACGTCTGGATAAGTCGTCCTACCCCAGTAGTACTCGTGGTCCCCCATCATCGCTGGGCTGGCTCCGGCGTCGGGGTTCCAGGTGGTGCCCGGGAACCAGCACTCGATCCACTCGAAGCTCCATCGCTCAGGCATGAGTATCGCCACGTAGAGGTTGTCGAGGTTCTCGAACGAGTAGACGCGGTACTCGTCGATGGTGTCGTACTGCTTCACCTCGTCGATGAGGGCCTGCGACAGGATGCTGTCGACCGCGGTTATGCTCCATCGCGTCGGCACGAGCCTTCGCCTAGACCTCACGCCGAACATGCCCAAGCTGAAGGCCCGTTGAAGCTTGGTGACCGAAACCCCTTCGGAGTAAAGATCCACCACCGCCTCCGTCGCCCTCAGGTCCCGATCGTAGAAGGCCTTCTCTATCCTCCTGTCCACCTTGACCTCCGCCGCCCTGAAGGACTTGAGCGGGGCGGACGGCCCAAAAGGCGGCGTGTCCTCGCTCAGGGTGATCACACCTCGTGGCCTCCTCGCGAACACCGCCTCGGAGTCGATGGGACTGGTGCTCATCGCCAGCTCCTGAAGCAAGCCCAGCGTCCCCCCGCCCGATGGCGCGTCGAACACGCTCGCCCTGACCTTGCCCCTCACCAGCGAGAAGCGGTAGTCCATGATCTCGTTTATGGTCTTGCCGACCCAGAGCTCGGGCTCGTCTAGGATGGAGGTGTCGCCGAAGTAGGGGGGCACCATGGGGCCGACGTACACCTTTGGGTAACCTATCCGCCCCACGAACACGCCTGGCGGCGTCGACCCCTCTATCCTCTCCGATTCTATCCTCGCGCTGCACCTCGCCAGCGATTGGGCCTTAGCTATGATCGGACATCTAAGCTTACCGCAGAGCATGCGGCCTCCCTTGCACAGCAGGCAGAGGGAGCTGGAGGGAGCTCTAGCCACCTCGATGCTCAACACTGGGGGCTCCAGCTCGCTCGCGAGCTTTGGCGGGATCAGGTCCTTCAGCCACTTGACCGCGAGGGGCATCCGCTCGCCAGAAAAATATTCGCTTCGTCGATAAATTACCTTTGGTCTCGCCCAAGGGTAAGCTTATTAGAACGTGCTCAAAGAAGGTGTCGAAAGCTGAGGCGGGTGCCGAAGATGCCCAAGCCCACAGGCCCTACGAACCCAATCCTGCGCAAGCTGCTGCGCCAGCTCCGCTCGAAAGGGAAGGAGACGAACTCGACGCTTTGGCGCGACCTAGCGGAGAGGCTCTCCAAGCCACGCCGCAGCCGAGCAGAGGTCAACCTCAGCCACCTCAATCGCCATTGTAAGGATGGATGTATAGCGGTCGTACCGGGCAAGGTCTTGGGCGCCGGGAGGCTCGACCGCCCCATCTGCGTGGCCGCGTTCAAGTTCTCGCAAACCGCCCGCCGCAAGATCCTCGAGGCGGGCGGGAGGGCGCTCACCATTCAACAGCTGCTGGAGCAAAACCCCGAGGGAAAAAACGTGGTGATAATTGGGTGAGAAGATGCTCGTCATCGACGCCACCGACTTGATCTTGGGCAGGATGGCCAGCTTCGTGGCCAAGCGCTTGCTCGAGGGCGAAAGGGTGGCAATAGTGAACGCCGAGAGGGCGGTGATCTCGGGCAAGAGGGAGGCGACGTTTAAGGCCTACGACGCTTGGATGGAGATCAGGAACCTCGTAAACCCTAAGAAGGGTCCCTTCCACCCGAGACGCCCGGACGCACTCGTAAGGCTAACCGTGCGTGGCATGCTTCCGTTCGACAAGCCCAGGGGTCGCGAGGCATACCGCCGCCTCAGGGTTTACACGGGCGTGCCCCCGGAGCTCAAGGACATGAAGTTCGAAAGCATCCCCGACGCCCACCTCAGTCGCCTCCGCACCGAATGGTTTATTAGAGTGGGGGAACTTAGCCAACACCTAGGAGCAAAGTTTTAGGTGTGAGAATTGAGGATCGTCCTAGCCGTCGGGAGGAGGAAGGCAGCGATCGCGCGAGCCACGATTAGAGATGGGAAGGGCAGGGTTGTCATCAACAACCGCTCCATCGAGGCACACGAGCCCGAACTGGCGAGACTGCGAATCATGGAGCCCTTAGTGCTAGCTCCGGAGATCGCGAAGAAGGTGGATATCGAGGTCAAGGTCAGCGGAGGCGGATTCATGGGACAAGCGGACGCAGCTCGAACGGCGATCGCGAGGGGGCTGATCGAGTGGTCAGGCGATGCCAAGCTGCGCGAGCTCTTCAAGCAGCACGACTGGACGCTGATAAAAAGCGACGTGCGCTTCAAGGAGCCCAAGAAGCCAGGAGGACCCGGGGCTAGGGCTAAGTTCCAAAAGTCGTACAGGTGAGGACGTGAAGCCCATCCGCTGTTTCACCTGTGGCAAGCTGCTGGGGGATAAGTTCGAGGAGTTCGAGCGCAGGGTGGCGAAGGGCGAGCGACCCGCGCGCGTGCTCGATGACTTAGGGCTAACACGCTATTGTTGCCGCTCCACGATGCTGACGAGCGTGGACCTAATGGACGAGATAGCGAGATTCAAGAAGTAGATGCTGAGGTCGAAGCATGAAGATCGAATGGTATCATGAGTTCGTGGACACCAAGTATAGACCATCGAGGACCGACGTCAAGGTGCTTTTCTACTACGAGCCGGCGCCGGGCGTGAGCAAGGAGGATGCCATAGGCAGGATAGCCTCAGAGAGCTCGTCTGGCACCTGGACCACGTTGACGACGCTTCCCAAGCTCCTGCCCAAGGTGAAGGCGTACGCGTACTACTACGACGAACGCTACGTGAAGATCGCCTACCCGCTTTTGATCTTTGAGGAGGGGTCCATCGCCGGCATGATGAGCGGGTTCGGGGGCAACGTCTACGGCATGAAGGCGGTGCAGAACCTCAGGCTGATCGACGCTGAGTTGCCGCTGGAGTACATAAAGCACTTCAAGGGGCCCACCTACGGGAGGGATGCTATAAGGAGGATCTTCAAGAGGAAGTCCGGGCCGATAACCGCGGTGGTGCCGAAGCCCAAGATCGGCTACACCGCCTTCGAACACGCGGCGAAGGTGGCGTACGCCGTGTGGAGGGGAGGGATGGACTGCATAAAGGACGACGAGAACCTCACGAATCAGAAGTTCAACAGGTTCGAGAGGAGGGTGGAGCTCGTGGCGAAGTACAGGGATAAAGCCGAGAAGGAGACGGGCGAGGTCAAGGAGGCATTCCTCAACGTGACGTCGCCAAACCTGAAGGAGCTCGAGCGGAGGGTAAAGCTGGTCCATGACCATGGGTTCAGGTATTTCATGATCGACGTCGTCGTGAGCGGCTTCACCGCCGTGCAGACCGCGACCGAGCTCGCCCACGACTACGACATGGCGATCCATGGGCATAGGGCCATGCACGCGATGATGACGAGGAACCCAAAGCACGGCATGTCCATGCTCTTCCTCGCTAAGCTGATGAGGCTGGCGGGCATAGATCAGCTCCACATAGGCACCGTCGTCGGGAAGCTGGCGGGCGAGGAGAGGGAGATCATCGCCACGAAGGAGATGATCACGCAGCAGGAGGTGGACGAGATCCCCGGGCTGAGGATGCCTCAGAAATGGGGTAAGATCAAGCCTATGCTCCCAGTCGCCTCCGGTGGCCTTCACCCCGGCCTCCTGCCCGAGCTGTTCAAGATCTACGGCACTACCGACATCGTCGTACAGGTCGGCGGGGGGACGCAGGGGCATCCGATGGGCATCGAAGCCGGGGCTAGGGCGGTGGTGCAGGCCATCGAGGCGTACAAGAAGGGAGTGAGCCTAGACGAGTACGCCGAGACCCACAAGGAGTTGAAGGCGGCCTTGGACAAATGGGGCTACATGAAGCCCATATGACGGGCGCTGGCCATCCTCGCTGCGTCGCTCTTTTTTGGCGATGGAGCGAGGAGATGATTCTTTATTAATTCGACGGAGAAGATTTCTTGGGGCCGTGGGGTAGCTTGGTCTAGCCTCCCAGCTTGGGGTGCTGGAGACCCGAGTTCAAATCTCGGCGGCCCCACCATGCGCAGACCGTCTTTGAGGGAACTCTCAAGGTGATCGCCTTTTTGACAGACCGGCTAGAGGCCCTTATTTTTGGCTCATGTAATCGCAAATTGGTCTCCTTCGTGCCACATGTCTTTAAATTTACCTACATTTTAGTTAAATAAGAGAGGGATGCAATATGTCGTATTTTTTAATTTCCGTTTCAAACAAAACAAATTTGGAGTTATGTATCAAATACGCATTGGCAGGCTTTACAAATAGCATCAACGGCGTGTGGACATTTTCGGAAATCGATGAGGGAGATTTTGTTTCTTTTTTGTATGGGGCAAAAGTATTTAATCTATATAGAGTTGAGCGAAAATTTGCCATAAAGGATGCCGATAGGGTTGGCCCTTGGCCACCCGTAACTTTCAAAATGTCTGGTCATACCTATTACTTTCCTTTTCGAATTTCTTTGAAGCCGCTCAGGGAATTCACGGAGTCGATGATTAAACCAGAATTTGCTTATGTAGCAGAAAATTTGCTTTTAAGGGGAGGCTATCGAAAAACCCATTTTCAAGCAGATCTGACGACGCTCCAGGCCGTTTCTCAAATTGGAGAACCTTATAAAAGTCCTACATTCATTTTTGAGGAGGATTTTCAGGAATTTGAACCTCTGTTTGTATTTGATAGAAAAATGTCCAACCCACCTCAGATTTTTCCTTTCCACGAATTTATTCTTCAATCGCTGATACGGCACTGGCTTTCTCAAAGAGAAAACCTCCAACAAATTTTCAACTCTTTAGGACTTAGTGCACTTTCCGCGGAGGATTTCGAGGTATTGGGCGAAAAAGCCTTTCCAGAAGGCCACGTTGATATCTTAATTAAAGAAAGTTCGCCCAAAGGGTATTGCAAAAAATTGATTGCCGAGATTAAAATGGGTGCTTTACAAAAAAGAGATGTTGAACAACTTAAAAAATATATGTTTGAATTGGGGGAAGAATGCGAAAAAGGAATTCTGATAGGCAGAAAAGTATCGAAAAAAGTTATGAAAGAAGCAAAAAACAAGATGATTGATTGCTTCCTCTATTCCTTTCAAAATTTTGATTTGCAAAAACAGTATTCGGTTAGCGAGTTATTATTTAATCTTCAAATTTCGAGAGTAGACTAGGAGCGATGAATATGGTAGAAGTGGAAAGTGAAATACTTTCTGCAGTAATAGGCTGTAATGGACTTCATAAACATGTTCCAGAATATGGATGGCGTGCATGGAAAGCAAGTGGTAAATCTGTAGATGTTGTATATTGGGACACAGGGAACGGGTGGTGTGAAATAATGAACGTAATTCCACGGAAAGGTAAAAATGAGTCTGCTGTTGTAAAATTTTATAGAAAGCTTAATAAGATGATTTCCCGTTGCTACGATGAAAATGGCTATAGGATAGCCTAGTCATTCTCAAACATGCTCATTTTGCTATTGATTTCTTCTGCAAATTATGCCAAGACAAAGAAAAAGCCGAAAATGTGTTTAAAGCGATTATAGAAAGTTTGGCACGGGAAAGATATAAAACAGTGATAAAAGAATATGCCCCCGCCGCCAATTTGGATGTGGTACCACGTTTCGCTCGTCGTTAACGTTAAGGCACCGGTGAAACTGAGGTTCATTGAACCAACGTGGAAATCCTCCTAAATTCGACGGTGTCGATTAGCCCCTTGTCGGTGATCCTGAGCTCGGGCAGCACGGGCAGGGCGAGCAAGGACATGGTCATGAACGGCGAGACCATCTTGCACCCCAGCTTCGCCCAGGCCTCCTTCAGCGCCACCACTTCTTCGCTCACCTCCTCCGCCCCCTTCTCCGACATCAGCCCGGCTATCGGAAGCTCGACCAGAGCTAGGACCTTGCCCTCGCCAACCGCGACCATCCCTCCCCCCACCTCGATCAGCTTGTTCGCTGCGAACGCCATGTCGTGGTCGTTCACACCCATCACCAGCAGGTTGTGGCTGTCATGCGCGACGGTCGAGGCCAAGGCGCCGCGCTCGAGCTCAAACCCCTTGACGAATCCCAAGCCGATGTTCCCCGTCGCCTTGTGCCTCTCCACCACGGCCACCTTCGCGATGTCCTTTCGTGCGTCCGGCGATACCTCGCCGTCGATCGCCTCGAGCTCCTCCACGAGGTGCCTCGTCGTGACCTTGCCCTCGCTGACGCCGATCACGTGAACCCTGACCTTCCCTCGTTCTAAAGGGGCCCTCACGGTTAGATCTCGAGGGGTGAGTCGACCCCCCACGTTCATCGTCCTCCTCGCTCGCTGGGGGTACCTGAAGCGAGGCAGGTCAACGAGGAGCCTTCCTCGTTTAGCGACCATCCTACCGCCGGCGATGACCGCGTCGACGGAGAACTCGTGGAGGTTGCTCAACAGAACCATGTCCGCGAACTTGCCGGGAGCGATGCCTCCTAAGTCACGATCGAGCCCGAAGTGTTCGGCGGTGTTTAGGGTGGCCATCTGAATGGCGGCAAGAGGATCGACCCCCTCCTCGACCGCGCGCCTAAGTATGTGGTCCATGTGGCCCTCCCGCAGGAGGTCCTCCGGGTGGCGGTCGTCGCTCACCAGCACGAACCTCCTGCCGTCGATGCCCCGCGCGGTGTAAGCCCTTATCACGTCGGCGAGGTCGCGCCAGGCCGAGCCCTCCCTAGCCATCACCCACATCCCTAACCTAGCCCTCTGCAGGGCCTCGAGCTCCTGAGTCGACTCGTGGCACGAGCTCATGCCAGCCGCTGCGTACGCGGCGAGCTCCTTGCCGAGGAGGCCGCTCGAGTGTCCCTCGACGACCTTTCCCGCCTTTAGCGCAGCTCGGATCTCGAGGTGCATCCTTTCGTCGCCCGCCAACACGCCGGGATAGTTCATCACCTCACCTAAGGCGACCACGCCTTCCCAGCCGAGCGCCTCCCCTATCTCCTTCGGGCCGATCTCCGCCCCGGCCGTCTCGAACTCTGGCGAGATAGCGGGGACGCAAGACGGGATGCAGATGAAAACCCTCAGCGGCAGACCCCTCGACTCCTCCAGCATCATCCTCACCCCGTCTAGGCCGAGGACGTTCGCGATCTCGTGCGGGTCGATGAATACCCCGGTCGTCCCTCGCGGCAAGACGACTCTGGCGAATTGGGTCACCGTCAACATGCTGCTTTCCACGTGCACGTGGCCGTCGAGAAAACCCGGCGCGAGGTACTTGTCCGTCGCGTCCATCACGACGGTGCTCGGGCCAATTGCATGGGTGGCGTCGCCGACGAGGGCTATCCTGTCTCCCTTCACTGCCACATCGATGCCCACAAGAAGCTCGCGGGTGTAGACGTTCACCAATTTCGAATTCCTCACCACAAGGTCTGCCTTCTCCCTACCCAACGCCGTCGAGACCAAAACTTTCGTCATGTCACCTAAGGAGCTCGGATTTTTCATGAACACCGCTGATTTCATTGTCCCCGCGGACGTTTAAAAATCGCGGAGCCTATCGAAGCGATAAGCCATTCAAGCGTCGCTCAATGACCAAAATTTTCAGTTAATACCGGGCGGGCAGCCACATGGACTTAGATGGAGGTGACTCATCTTCCCCCCTGCTCGAAGGCCGGCAGGAATGGAGAAAAACCACCCCCTCAGCCTCAGGTTTTCGCCATCGTCTCGGCCGTTCCGCCCGGTATTAGCGCCATTTTGGCAATATATTATATTAGAGAACCCATATTTAAAATTTGAGGTAAGTTTAAAAATCGGCTATTTTAAGGGCAAAGTCCATCTCGAGGAATTCGAGCTACCAAGAGCTGAAAGAAGGCGGCTGGATAAGAGCCCCCAGCGACAACTTCTTAACGGATACCTGCAATCATAGCCTAGGGGACGGTATGGAAGCCGAGATCCCTGAGGCGCCGGCGGAGGCCTACTGGTACAAGGATAAGATAATGGTGTGGGACGAAGCCCAAGCAAACCAACTTTACCAACGCGGAGCGTACGGCAAGCCCCTTTCGGGAGGGAAGCTCCAGCTGGCGCCGGTGGAGGCGCTCTACCTGCTCGACTGCGGTAAGATCAAGGTCGTGGACAGGGAGACGGGACAACCCTTGAAGTTCAACGAGCTCGCCGCGAGGCTGGCGAGACACGACCCCGACCTCATGCTCAAGTACCTGTTGTACTCCGACCTGCGCTCTCGCGGCTACATCGTCAAGACCGGGCTGAAGTTCGGGGCGCACTTCCGGGTCTACGATAGGGGCGAGAGACCGGGCGAGACCCACTCCAAGTACTTAGTGCACGCACTGCCAGAGGGGGCGAGGTTGACGCCCGCAGAGCTCGCTCGAGCGGTGAGGTTGGCGCACAGCGTGCGGAAGGAGATGCTCTTCGCGATAGTGGACGACGAAGGGGATATTACCTATTACTCGTTGAAGCGTGAGAGGCCCTGAGATGCCGATCAAGATCGATCCATGGGGCACAGCCGTTCCGGAGGACTATGCCAAACTGATGGAAGAGTTTGGGATAGAGCCGTTCACGGACCTGCTCGATCGCTTGCCGAAAGCGCATCACCTCATGCGCCGACGTGTGATCTTCGGCCACCGCGATTTCGGGCGCGTGCTGGACGCGATGCTCTCGGGCGAGAAGTTCGTCGTGATGACGGGCTTGATGCCCAGCGGCCGCATGCACATCGGCCACAAATTGGTCATCGACCAGCTCATCTGGTACCAGGACCTAGGGGCAAAAATTTACCTGTGCATCGCCGACCTCGAGGCTTATTCGGCGAGAAACGTGACATTTCAAGAGGCTTATCGACTCGCGGTCGACGAGTATCTCGTGAACTACCAAGCCCTCGGCCTGGACCTCGAAAGGTGTCACGTTTACTTCCAGTCCCGAAGCAATGCGGTGCGCCACCTAGCATACGTGCTCGCGAAGAAGGTGAACTTCAACGAGATGCGCGCGATTTACGGGTTCGCCGGCGACTCGAATATCGCACACATCTTCTACCCGATGATAGACGTGGCCGACATCCTGCATCCGCAGTTGAGCGAATTCGAGGGACCATGCCCAACCGTCGTTCCGGTGGGGGTGGACCAAGACCCCCACATAAGGCTCGCCCGAGACGTGGCGGCTAGGTTCCAGAACGAGTTCGGGTTTATACCGCCATCCTCAACTTATCACTATCTCATGCCCGGCCTCACGGGCGAGAAGATGTCGAGCAGCAGGCCGGAGACGGCCATCTTCCTGACCGATGGCGTCGAGGAGGTGAAGCACAAAATCAGGGATGCGTTTACGGGTGGTCAGCCCACGGCGGAAGAACAGCGCAGGCTGGGCGGGGACCCAGATAGGTGCACGGTGTACAAGCTCTACCTCTACCACCTCGCGCCCGACGACGAGGAACTTTTAAGCATAAGGGAGGCATGTAAATCCGGAGCGATGATCTGCGGCGATTGTAAATCGCGCGCGATCGAGGCCATGACCGAATTTTTAAACTCGCATCGCCTCGAGCGGGAGAGGATCAGAGCTAAAGTGAAGAAGCTCGCGGAGGAAATTTATTCACCTCGTGGCGCGAAAGGGTTTTAACCCTCCAGAAAAAGAAAGTCGAACGCGCGATGACGAGTCTGACCCAACTGACCACGTGATGAGGATTTTGAGTCCCCGAGCGCATCACGGCGGCTTCTTCCGCAGTCGTAGCAACGTTCGCTCGACCTCAAAGCCGAATTTCCTGTAAAGCCCCAAGGCGGGGTTGTCAGGCTCGACATCCAGCTTGATCACCTCCACGCCACGCTCGCGGAGATGCTCGATGGCGCTCCTGAGCAAGCTCGTCCCGATCCCCCTACCTCGGAGCTCGGGCTTGACACAGAGCAGCGTGATCCAGCCCACCCTGTAAGAGTTGAACGCGAAGACGAAGCCCACTATCCGCCCTTTTTCAAGCGCTACCTTCATGCCGCCCGGGAACTGGTAATGCCAGCCCAACAGGTTCACGCGATCGACGTCCTCGAGTCCGGTCGGGCCAAAGCAGGCATGCAGGATGGAGAGGACCTCATCTACGTCCTCGCTCCTGAAGTCCCTGATCTCGACCAAGCTAACCCCGCTTGTGGAGGTACTTAGCTATGAACTTGGGATCTACTCGCTTCAGCTCCGCCTCGGGCAGCCCGCGGAGCAGCTCCCAGCCCAGATCTAGGGTGACCTCGATCGGGCGATCCTCGTCCCTGCGCTGGTTGATGAACTCCCGCTCAAATCTATCCGCGAATTCGAGGTAACGGCGGTCGCGTTCCATCAGCGCCTCCTCCCCCACCACCGCCACCAGCGCGCGAAGGTCCTTGCCCTCGGCGTAGGCGGCGTAAAGCTGGTTCGAGAGGTCGCTGTGGTCCTCGCGCGTGTGACCCTCGCCTATGCCGTCCTTCATGAGCCTAGAAAGCGAGGGCAGCACGTTGATCGGGGGGTAGATGCCCTTGTGGTGGAGTTCCCTGTCCATCACCAACTGCCCTTCAGTTATGTAGCCGGTTAGGTCGGGTATGGGGTGGGTGATGTCGTCCCCGGGCATGGTCAAGATCGGCATCTGCGTGATCGAGCCCTTCTTCCCCTTTATCCTACCCGCTCGTTCGTAGATGGTCGCGAAGTCCGTGTAGAGGTAACCGGGATACCCCCGCCTACCCGGCACCTCCCCTCGAGCGGCCGAGATCTCGCGGAGGGCCTCGGCGTAGTTGGTCATGTCGGTGAGGATGACCAGCACATGCATGCCTTGGATGAACGCAAGGTACTCGGCAGCCGTAAGGGCAAGCCGCGGCGTCAGTATTCTCTCTATCGCCGGGTCGTTCGCCAAGTTCAAGAACATGCAGGCCCGCTCCAGCGCCCCCGTCCTCTCGAAGTCCCTCATGAAGAAGGCGGCCTCCTCGTGGGTGATGCCCATCCCACAGAATACAACCGCGAACTCCTCCTCCTCGCCCAAGACCTTCGACTGCCTAGCTATTTGTGCCGCCAAGTCGTTGTGGGGGAGGCCCGAGCCCGAGAAGATCGGCAACTTCTGCCCCCTCACGAGCGTGTTCATGCCATCGATCGCCGAGATGCCGGTTTGTATGAACTCGCTCGGGTACTCCCTCGCGGAGGGATTGATCGGCGCTCCGTGCACGTCCCATTTATCCTCGAACAGGGGCCTAGGACCGCCATCGATGGGCTCGCCCCTACCGTTGAAGATCCTGCCCAAAAGCTCAAGCCCCACGCCGAACTTCACCGTCTCACCGGTAAACCTGACCCTCGTCTGCAGGGTATCGATGCCCCTAGTGCCCTCGTAAACCTGCACGACCGCGCGGTCCTCGTAGGCGTCGAGCACCTGCCCGCGCTTGACCTCGCCGGAGGGGGTCATTATCTCCACAACTTCCCCATAAGCTGCGCCGCTCACCCCCTCAACTATTATCAAGGGACCTGAGACCTTAGTGACCGTTCGGTACTCCCGATGCTTTATCGCCTCGTCAACCACCCTCGCTCCCCCTCACCAGAACCCTCTTCGCCTTGAGTAGCTCCGAGAATTGCTCCTTCAACTGCTTCTTGATGGACCTGTATTCGGCCTCGAACTCCGCTGGTGGAACTCGCTTCATCGTCGCTATCCTTTCCCTCACCGGCAGTTTCTTTATCTCATCCACCGAAACCCCTTGCCTCGTCGCCTCGATCGCGCTGCGGTAGAAGTCCAGCACCACGTCGAGCATGCGGAGCTGTTTCTCCACCGGACAATACGTGTCTACCTCGTGATAGGCGAACTGCTGAAGGAAGTCCTCGCGCATGATCCTGGCCGCCTCGAGCACGGCTCGGTCCCGCTCGGGCAAGGCATCGGGACCGACCAGCTTCACTATTTCTTGGAGCTCGGCCTCCTCCTGGAGCATGGCTATCGCCTCGTCCCTCATCGCTTTCCAATTCATGCCCAGCTTTTGCCCCCACCAATCCTTGACGGCATCGACGTAGAGGGAATAGCTGTTGAGCCAGTGGATGGCGGGGAAGTGACGCCTGTCCGCTAAACTCGAATCCAGCGCCCAGAAAACTTTGACCACGCGCAACGTGTTCTGAGAAACCGGCTCGGATAGATCGCCTCCCGGCGGAGACACCGCGCCGATCACCGTGACCGAACCGAACCTCTCCTCGGAGCCCAACGTCCTCACCCTACCCGCCCGCTCGTAGAACTCCGCCAGCCTCGAAGCCAAGTAGGCCGGGAAGCCCTCCTCGCCTGGCATCTCCTCTAACCTGCCCGAGATCTCCCGCATGGCCTCGGCCCAGCGAGAAGTTGAATCCGCCATGAGGGCGACGTCGTAGCCCATGTCCCTGAAATATTCGGCGATGGTGATGCCGGTATAGACGCTGGCCTCCCTTGCTGCGACCGGCATGTTTGAGGTGTTGGCGATGAGCACGGTCCGCTCCATCAGAGGCTCGCCGGTCCTGGGGTCCTTGAGCTCCGGGAAGTGGGTGAGCACGTCGCACATCTCGTTGCCGCGCTCGCCGCATCCGACGTAGACGACAACGTCCGCCGCGGCCCACTTCGCGAACTGGTGTAGCATGACGGTCTTCCCCGTGCCGAAGCCTCCGGGTATAGCTGCCGTCCCCCCTTTAGCGATGGGAAACAGTGAGTCTATGACGCGCTGCCCGGAGATCAGCGGCTCCCGAGGCTCGAGCTTCCCCTTATGCGGCCTAGGTTTTCTGACGGGCCACATCTGCATCATCCTGATCCCTTTCTTACCCTCGCTGGTCTCGATCGATGCCACGACGTCCTGGACACCATAAGCCCCCTCCGAGATCTCGAGCACCTTGCCGCTCAACCCTGGAGGCACGAGGATGCGGTGCTCGACCAGCTTGCTTTCCTTCACTACACCTAAAACGTCGCCCTCTACGACGCTCGCCCCCTTTTCGACCTTCGGCACGAACTTCCACTTTTTGTCCCTTGGCAAAGCGTGCGCGAAAACGCCGCGGGTTATCATATCGCCGGTCTTGGCCCGGATGATCGTCAGCGGCCTCTGCGTACCATCATAGATTGCCCCGATCAGGCCGGGCCCGAGCTCTACCGACAACGGCCTACCCGTACCCTCGACCTTCTCACCCGGTCGGATGCCCGAGGTCTCCTCATAGACTTGAATCGTTGCCCTATCTCCGGCCAGCCCGATTATCTCACCTATGAGCCCCTCCTCGCCGACCCTGACGAGTTCATACATCTCTGAACCTTTCATGCCGTCGGCGATTACCACGGGGCCGGTGACCCTGATGATCTTGCCCAAACTTACACCCTCGTTCTGACGAAATGGTTACTTTTTTGAATATGAACATGCCGCCATAAAAAATGATTGCAAAATCAGAATGTTTATGAACCGTCGACATTAAAGGGCCGAATGAACCAATAAAGGAGGGCGCTTGGGTGGTCGAACAAAGCCTCAAAGCGATTTTCGAGGCCGAAAGGGAGGCCAAGAGGTTAATTGAGGACGCACAGGCGAGGGCTAGAAAAATCGTGGATTCGGCTCGATCGGAATCAGAGCAAATAAAGGAGAGGGCGAGGGACGAGGCGAGGGCCAAGGCTGAAGAGATAATGGACCAGTATAGATCGAGGGCCCAAGCCGAGATCGAGCGGCTGTTCAAGCAGACTCAAGCGCAGGTCCAATCGTTGGAGAGGAAGGCCAAGGCGAGATATGAGGATGCGATTAAGCTAATTTTAGAAGCTGTCTTGCGGTGAGGCGATGTTCAGGACCGCCAAGATGCAAAAGTTTCGCGCGGTGATCCTCCAGCGCGATCGCGACGAAGTTGTATCCAGATTACATGAGGCAGGGGTAGTCCAGCTGAAGGAGGTCTCCGACGTCGGGGTAGCAAGGAGGATGTTGAGCGATAAATTTTACGAGATCTCCTCCGCGCTGGCTAGGGTCAAGGAGATACAAAGATTTTTAGAGACCTTGAGCTATGGTCGCCCGGTTGAGGTCAGAGAACTCACTCATGAGCAGTTACTAAAGCAGGCCAAAGAGCTTCTCCTCGGGCTCGAGCCTAAAGTAGAAGCGCTGAAGGCTAAGGAGAAGTGGTTGATGGATAAGAAACAAGAGGTGATTTCCCAAATTGCTGTGCTTGAGGACTTCCGCGAGTTTAGGATCCCATTGCAATATCTCCGTTCGACTGAAGAGATCTACGTAGCAACCGGGAGGATCGCGGCGGAAAAAGTATCCGAATTCCTAAAATCGGCAAGCGATGCCCTCTCGGGAAGGATGGCAATGTCCCTGCTAGGAAAAGGTAGGACGCGCACGTTAGTGGTGATATGTAGGACAAAGGATCAACAGAAACTCCTGCCGGTGTTGTACAAATATGAGGTCGAGCCGATCGAGCTTCCCCCCCTAAAGGGGCTGCCGCGTGAGGTGCTGAAGAACCTAGAAGGTCAACTGAAGGAGCTGCAAAAACAAGCCGAGGACCTAGAAAAAAGGAAGAGGAAATTGGCGAGGGCCAAAGCATCCCAGCTTAACTGCATGGCGGAACTACTCGAGATCCAAAGGGACAGGTTAAGCTGCGACTCGATATTTGGCTTTACGGATGCGACCGTCGTCGTAGAGGGGTGGGTCCCAGCTAAAAAAATGGGTGAACTCGAATCGACACTCACCGCGGCGACCAAAGGGCGATATGTCGTTAGGACCTACGAGCCCGAACAAATGGAGATCGAAAGGACCCCAATCCAGCTTGAGAACCCGAGCGGCATCAAGGACTTCGAGTACATCACCGAGATGTACGGCTTGCCGAGATACGATGAGGTAGATCCAACGCCGGTTTTGGCGATCACCTTCGCCATCTTCTTCGCCATCTGCCTGTCAGACGCGGGTTATGGAATAGCGCTGGCTTTATTCCTCGCCTCGAACTTCTGGATCGTGAGGATATTCCCTCTAGAGCTTAAGCGGATCATGATCCTGTGCGCCGTGTTCACCGTGGTGGCCGGCTTCCTCATGGGCGGATGGTTTGGAGACGCCCTAGCAAACGTGCATCCATTTTTCAGGGCACATTGGACCAACCCGATCGAGGACCCGCTGCCGTTGCTGAAGCTGGCGCTGCTCATAGGCGTCCTTCACCTCCTCATCGCGTTCGGCCTAGCTGGTGGCCTCAAAGATATATTTAGGCGGAATTGGAGGAGCTTGATATTTATCCGGATTTCTCGAACGTTAATCATCGTTGGGTTCTTCGGTCTAGCCTTCTGCGTCCTCGGCATGAGCATGACATCGCTTGGCATAGACTTTACCTTTCCGAAAATGGGTTTATTTGACGCGTTTAATCCATTCGTGCCAACTCAATCCATTGTCCTGGCTTTCCGTGCCTTCTTTTATTCAGGTCTCGGGATTGGGATTGCCGGAGAAATCCTGACGAAGGAGGGAATCTCACAGAGGATCGGCGGCTCGATGAATGTTATTTACGGCATAATAGGAATGGTGGCCGATGTGGTCTCCTATTCGAGACTTATGGCGTTGGGACTAGCGACAGGTGTTATAGCATTCCTAATAAATTACATCATCAAATTCATTTACCAAACAATGTTTCCTTCCGAACTTTCCGTGCTCACGGCGATTGTTGCTATCCCGTTGATCGCCATCCTAGCGTTTTTGTTCATCGTTGGACACAGTTTTAACATATTTATCAATAGCTTGGGAGGGTTCATTCATAGCATGAGGCTTCACTTCGCTGAATTCTTTGGCAAATTTTACGAGGCCGGGGGCTTGAAGTTCTCTCCCTTTAAAGCTAAAAGGACTTTCACCAAATTAAAAGGGGTGAATAAATGGTAGCCGACATTGCTTGGGTTGCATTGGCGGCAGGGTTAGCGGTTGGCATCCCGGGAATATTCGCGGCGATTGGGGTCGGGATGACGGGCGTTGCAGCGGCTGGCGTGACGAGCGAGGATCCGACGAAGTTCTCCAAGGCTTTCGTGCTAGAGGTACTCCCGGGGACCCAAGGCTTCTATGGTTTCATCGCGGCGATGTTGATAATAATTGGAACGGGTTTACTGGGCGGAGAGCTCAGACCTGGCATAAGTGGCCTAGCGGTGCTGGCGGCGGCTGTTCCGGTGATCTTCCAAGGATTCACGTCCTATGCGCAGGGGTTGGCAGCCACGGCTGGCGTGTCGGCAATTGCTAAAAAGCCGGAAGTATTCGGGAAGTGTGTCATGTACACGGTGATGGTCGAGACTTACGCCATTTTGGGCTTTCTAGCGACGTTCCTGCTGCTGATAAGCATCGGCGTATGGTAAGGGGTCGAAAAGTTGCAGGGCGAAGAAGGTGCACAATTGATAGTAGATGAGATACTCAAAGAGGCTAGAGAAAAAACAGCTCAGCTCATGGAGGCCGCGCAGAACGAGGCGAGATCTATCCTGAACAGGGCCCGCCTCGCCGCGAGGGAGGAAATAGAACGAGAGATGAGAGAAGCGAGGGCGAGAGGCGAACAACTTTACAGGGCGATGCTCGCGGAGGGTAGGTTGAAAGCAAAGAAGGAGATCCTACGGAAGAGAGAAGAACTGGTAAACGAGGTGTTCGAGCAAGCGAAGGAGAGACTCGCGAAATACGCGTCTTCCGAGAGGTACAAAAAGGACCTCATCCGCATCGCGGCCGAGGCGTGCAAAAAACTCAATTCGGATAAGGTAATCATCCGTGCTAACAAAAGGGATCTCGAGCTCCTCGAAAGGCACATGGGTGAAATTATTCGGGCTGTGGGAGAGCTCACAAGCGTATCGCTGGGCGAGCCAATTCAGACGATGGGCGGGGTGAGGGTTGGAACGCCGGATGGTAAGATGGAAATCGACGATACCCTCGAGACTAGGATGAAGAGAGAGTTCGAAGCTCTCCGAATAAAAGTAGCAAAGGTACTTTTCGAAGGGTCCACATGAGTGATCTGGCTTTGATGCTGGTATTCGCGCTCATGGGGATTTTTTTAGTCTTGATCATCGCCCACGCCAAACGCACGACGCCATACGTTTACTGCAGCGCGAAGATCAGTGCTTGGGAGGCAAGGTCCATCCCTGAGTCCCGCCTCCTTGAGTTCGCGGATGCGGCCAAGGTCGTCAATATTCTAGCCGGCTTAGACGATACCGATTATGGCCCATACCTCAAGGATATTCCGAGGTCCGAAAGGATCGACGTCATCGCGATCGAACGGGCCCTGAAGATGAGCGTCAGCGAGCGCTATCGGGAGCTCCTCCAGATGGTACCGAGAGAGGGGAGAGGGGTGATCGCCAAGTTGATCCAGCGAATAGATCTTTGGAACCTCAAGGTCCTACTCGCCGCGATCCACGATAAGCTTCCGAAAGAGGAGAGGATGAAGGACCTCATACCATCTCCGACTCTCCCCCTCCATAGGCTCGAGCTGCTGGCCGCCGCAGAGGGTCTCGAGGAATTCCTCAAGTATTTGGAGGGCACCGAGTACTTCGAAGCCGCTTCTAAAGCCCTTCAGGCCTATGAGAAGTTGGGGTTGATCGCCCTGACCTCCGCCTTGGACAAGCATTATTATTCGAGTTTGTGGGCAGAGGTGTTGAAGGCGAAACGCCAGCGCCAAATCCTGAAGGCGGTGATCGGCTACGAGATAGACGCGGTGAATATTAAGCTGATATTACGGCTCAAAAAAGAAGGGGTACCGCCAGATGAAATAGATAAATTCGTGATCAGGCCGTCGCACGAGCTATCGGAGGAGGTGCTGAGGTCCATGATCCTCGCTGAGGATGTGTCAGCATCTGTTGAGGCGGTATCGCACACCAGTTATGGCCCCATCCTTACAGGAGCCATGCCCCACTTCGAATCCACTGGCTCACTTTTGGCGATGGAAAAATCGCTGGACGAAGGGCTGCTGAGGATATGCAAATGGATGTCAATAGTAAAATTGCTCAGCTTAGCCCCTGTGCTCTCCTACATTTACATGAAGGAAACGGAGATCAAGAACCTACGTACAATCATTAGACTTAAGGTGGATGGAGTCGAGCCGGAGAGGATTAAGGAATTGCTGGTGAGGGTGCCTAAAATTGAGCTATAAAATCGCGGTGATCGGCGACGCTGACACGGTGACCGGCTTTGCGCTTGCCGGCGTGCGGCATACCCACATACACGTAAGCAAGGAGGAAACCCTATCCAAACTCAAGAGTTTTTTGATGGAGAAGGATATGGGGCTATTGTTGATCACTCATCGGACCATCGATGATTTGGGAGAAGAGTTCAAGCTGTTGATGAGGGCCAAAGGGGTTCTTCCGGTGGTGCTCGCGATACCTGATAAGACCGGCTATGTACCGGCGGTGGATGAGTTATATGAACTTATTAAACGTGCCGTCGGGGCGAGGGTGACAGAAAAAGTTGGGGGAGGTTAAAATGGCCGCACCAATGGCGATCTCCCCAACTAGGATGGAACTCATAAAACTGAGGAGGAGAATCAGCTTGGCGCAGAGGGGACATGACTTACTCACCGAAAAAATGGATGCCCTCATCATCGAGTTCTTTGAGGTGCTCAAAAGGGTAAAACAGGCGAGGACGAATGCCCTGCGGCAATTATCCGCTGCCCATCGGGCGCTATCCGTTTGCCTCGCCGTCGTCGGCACGATCGAAACTCAGCAAGCCTCTCGGGAGGCTAGACGGGAGATCCAGTTGGATGCGTCCACTCGCTATATAATGGGGATCATGACCCCGGCCTTGAGGATCGAAAGAGTAGAGCGCACGGTTTTGGAAAGGGGTTATAGCATTCACTTCACATCCTCCGCCTTAGACGATGCGGCGAGGGAGTTCGAAAAAACCCTCGAGCTCCTAGTCGAATTGGCCGAACTTGAGGAGTCTGCTCGAGCGATAGCTAGGGAACTGGAGAAGACGAAGCGAAGGGCCAACGCGCTGGAGTATATAATAATCCCCCGCCTGGAAGCGACAATAAAATTCATAACAATGAGACTGGGTGAGATGGAAAGGGAAAACTTCTCGCGCCTCAAACGGATCAAAGCGATGCTCGAGGCGAGGATATGAACTCTGAGCGCTGGATCGAGCGGGAGCTGGCCAAGCTAAATGCCCACCTCCCGATGAAGCGGATCTCGCTGAGCGAGGCCCTGAAGTCAAAAAAACCGCAAGTCGTCGGCAGAAACGGATCGGTCCACGAGTTCGAACGTGACGAGCTTGAACTGCTAGCAAGCATTTTACCTGAAAGCGAATGGGATAGCCTGTTTCTCCCTATTTTGGTATCTTTCGATCCAAAGCTTGGCAGGGGGACGGCAAAGATAACTGGAGAAGTTGAAGCGAAGGTGGTGAGCCAACTATTGGGGAAAAAATGTGCTGGTGGAGAACTTCTCGTATACCTCCCGGAGATAGCCTCCCTTAGAAGAAAGCTTCCGACGGTGACCCAATACTTCTTCATGGTGTGACGGACATGACTACTAGGGAGAGAGTCCTACTGTTGGTCCTTTTCTACCCACTAGCTTTAGCGGCGTGCGCAGCTGGCTTCATCGCATTCATCTTACTCCTGTTGAAATTTCCATTGTTGATGGTATCCGCAGTGGTCCTTTGGTTCTATTTCATCTGCGCGGCGGCAGTTTATGCGACCTCAAAACCGGTGTTAGATTTACTCGGGATAGGAAGGAAGTTTTTATGCCTCGTAGCGGCCATGGCGACATTCGCAGCCATATCGGCGGGCCTAATTTTAAGCAGCTAACCCTCGCTAAGTTCCTTCGCCAACGATGCGCTGATCAGTCTAGCATAAGCCGGGCGGGTGACTAGAACCGCAGATAACACGCCGATGATCGTTACCAGAGCGAAGCCCCTCATCACACCAAAGCCGAGCGATGCCAAGCATACCATCGCCGCGATGGTCGTCGCAGCTGCAGCAAAAATCACCGAGAAGGCCCTACCGATCCGACCTCTGATGCTCACCTTTTTCGCCTGAGGTGCCACTCCTCTCAAGATTTCATCGGTGATGACTATTTGATGATCGACGCCGCTGCCTATGACCGCGATCAACCCACCTATCTCCGGCAAACCAATCGTCCAGCGAATCGCGGAAGCCAGCCCCAACGTAATAATCACTTCACACAGCATCGTTCCGACGATGGCTACAGCGATCCTAAGGCGTCTATAGCGGATGTAAAGCATCGCCCAAATGCCGACGATCGCCCCCACCGCAGCCCTCATGGCCTCGCCCTTTATTTCGGCGCCTAGTCTCGGTTCGATCGCCGTCTCCCCTTCAAACGAGATTTTTACTGGCAATCTTTGAGACAACAATATTTGCAGATCCCTCGCGTCCCTTTCCGCATCATCCCTAGAACTTCGAACGCCGGTTATCTCGACGTTCGTCACCGCTTTTCCGGCGATATCCGCTTGAATTTGTGGCCAAGATTCTAATCCACAGGCTCGGCGCACCCATTCGTCTGCTATTTGATCCGCGGGTCTCGGTATGCTCTCAACGATCGAAAAAAGCTCCCTTATTTTATCAACAATCACTGGAGAAAAGTCCTTTTCTTCACCCAAAAAAATCGCCCGAATCGCGGACTCGCGCTGTTTCTGCAGAAATTCTAGAACCTCTACCTCCAGCGACCCTGGAGTCACTGCCGCCGCAGGGACCATGACCGGAAATCCGCCGGTGCGGTGGATGAATACCCTCAAGTTCTCGTCGTAGGTAAAGGCCTCCAGCTCTCCCAAGAGCTGTCTATTAAAGATCAAAACTGCATCGTCCGGACGATCTAAGTAAATCGCCAAGCAATGGCCGGCCTTTCCAACGGATGCTTGCGCGAATCTCCGAGCGCCATCCTCCGAAATCTCAAACGGGACATGGTACTTATATCCTCCAGCTTCTAGCTCGATCCTGATCAGGCCCACGCGCAAGATGTCTCCCCCCCTCAAGACGAGCGTGTTGTCCACGAACGCCTCCAGCATGCCTTGCCTCCCGAGCAGTTCCTTGGCCCTTTCTGGCTCGATGCCTGATATTTCAAAAAGGATGAAGTTCATCCCGAGCGGCTTGAACTGGGCCCCAATTGTACCGTACGGATCCACCCTAGCTTGAAGTATATGCATGATCTCGTCGCGTGTTTCATCGCTGACCTTATTTTCCTCGAGCCCAACGAGCTGTCCAAGGTTGTCGATGATGCCTGATATCATGTCCTCGGTCACAGCCCTGCCCACTTCCAGCGTGATCTGTTTTACGTTTTCGTTGTAGGCCACTACCTTGACCGTCGAAAGCAAGTTGTCCTCGAGCGTTCTGACGAGGTTGTCCAACTTGGACAAATCCTCTATTTTGATGGTAACGTGAGATGCCTCCAACCGCAAAGTTATCCTAGATCCGCCGGCGATGTCTACCCCGTATTTTATACCCGGCCTTATGAGCAACATCGCCGAAAACAATGTAACGAGCACGAGCAACCAAATGTGCCAGTCCCTACTCGCTGACATAGAACTCCTCCTTAATTCGGCTTGAATGCCACAACAAAATCCCTGCGTTCAAGAACCAAGTGTTGACGATGTCGACCAAGATACCGAATATAAGAACCGCGGAGAGCTGGTAGAGGGCCGGAGCAACGGTGATGACATTAATGATGATCATCGCCAGCGCTGTGGTGCCGCTCATCATCAGCCCAGTTTTCATGGCGGTGAGGATCCGTTCCCTTACCTCACCTCCCAAGCGCTTCACGGTTTGAACCGACAGCAGGATATTGGTATCGACGGCATAACCTATGAGCATCAGGAGTCCAGCGATCGATGCCAAGGTGAGGGGAACTCCAAATATCGCCATGCATCCAAGTGTCCCGAGCATGTCAAGGCCTAGGCAAAGGAGGATGGCACCGACCACCACCTTGCGCCTAAACGCGATGAAGATGATGATGGCCATCGCGATGATCGCAGCAATTATCGCCCGACGCGCTTGCTCTCGATAGATGCCCGTGAGTATAGAACCAAACCATTCCGCGCCGTAGTTCCCCGTTATGCCAAATTTCTTCTCCAAAAACTTCTGAAGCTCGACCTTTTCCTCCTCGCTCAACACCTTGCTGGTCTCCAAGTCCAATCCAAACCTTCCAGTTTGACGGGTGCGGTCCTCAGTTATCTTGAGATATATCTTCGAGCCTAAAAAATTCTCAACCGCAGGCTCGACCATCGAAAGGTCGGGCCGATCATCAAGCCCGCGAATCCTGACCAACGTGCCACCGGTGAACTCCATGCCAATGGGAACCCCACGAATCAAAATTGCGATCAAGAAGATGACGGAAAGGATCGCGGGTATGGCGATCATTTGCCGCGGCCGCATGTAGAGGAACGGCAAACTCATGCGCATGACGCCCCCTTATCCAACGTTTAACAGGGGATATATAAGCTCGACAACAAAATTGGCGATTGGATGATCCAAAGGGGAGAGAAGGTAATACTGATCGATGAAAGAGGCAGAAAATATCTCGTCGCAGCGGAGCCCAGACAACTACATACCGATTTAGGTGCCATCGACCTCGGCGCCGCGATCGGCAAAAAACCAGGCGAGAGGTTGAAATCGCACACCGGCAAAGAGTTCGTACTTTTGCGGCCAAGAATCACGGACTTTTTGCAGAAGATGAAACGCGCCCCTCAGATAGTGCTCCCAAAGGACGCGGCGCAGATAATCGCTTACACTGGGCTAGGCCCTGGCGATATCGTGGTGGACGCGGGGGCCGGCTCGGGGGCGCTGGCGATGTTTTTAGCAAATCTGGTGAGGCCGAACGGCCGAGTGATAAGCTACGAGGTCAGGGAGGACTTCGCTCGATTAGCCGAGGACAACATCCGCTCGGCCGGGCTGAGCGATATCGTGACGATAAAGCTCAAAGATATCTACGAGGGAATAGAGGAACGAGACGTTGACCTCGTTGCGCTAGATTTGCCCCAGCCCGAGCGGGTATTACCCCATGCTGAAGCGGCACTTAAGCCAGGGGGTTACCTCGCGGTCTTCTCCCCATGCATCGAGCACATTCAGAGGCTACACGCGGAACTGCCCAATTATAGCTTCGTCAACTACCAAACCATAGAATGCCTGGTCAGGGAATTCGAGGTCAAACCAGGCAGCACGAGGCCGAAGACTCGAATGATCGCTCATACCGGATACCTGACCTTCGCGCGACGGGTATGATCGGTCAGTTTAGATTTTCCTCGCCTTGTACCCGTAGTAAATTACTCCTTCTTCTCCTTCCTCGCCCATCCGCCTGAAAACTATTTCCACCTCATCGCCTATTTTGATGTCGTTCGGATCGCAGTCCGTGACTTGTGTCGTAATCTTCGGTCCATCCTCGAGCTCAACTATCGCCAGCACGTAGGGCACTTGGTCCTCAAAGCCGTTCGATGGCACGTATGTAATGGTATAGGAGTAGATCTTGCCGCGCCCCTTCAGCTTGTACGGCTCAAGCTTGCCGACGCGCCTGCAATTCGGGCAGATGTAGCGTGGCGGGAAGAAAACCTTATTGCAGTTCTTACACTTAGTGCCGATCAAGTTGTAGCGATTGGGTATCTCCCGCCAAAACCTTGGAACGCCCACCTAGTCACCCCTCTTAAATATGTGCACGACCGCGGTACCGCCTGTTCCACCCACATTATGGGTGAGACCGATTTCCGCACCCTCTACCTGCCTCTTGCCGGCCTCGCCTCGGAGCTGTTGCACGATCTCGACGGCCTGAGCGATGCCGGTTGCACCGACGGGGTGCCCTTTGCCCTTCAGGCCACCGCTCGTGTTGATGGGTATCCTCCCCCCAAGCGCTGTCTCACCCTGCTCGGTGACCCTGCCACCCTCGCCCTTCTTGCAGAAGCCCAGGTCCTCTATCGCCATTATCTCGGCTATCGTGAAGCAATCGTGGACCTCCGCGAGGTCTATGTCTCGTGGCCCTACGCCGGCCATCTTGTAAGCGACCCTCGCTGCCTCGGTCGTCGCCCTTATGCCTGTCAACGTCGGTCTATCGTGTAGAGAAATGGTATCGCTAGCCTGCCCACTTCCCGCGATCAAGATTGGCGTGTCAGTGAATCGCCTCGCCTTTTCAGCTGGGGCGAGGATAACGCATGCAGCACCGTCGGTGATGGGCGAGCAATCGAGCAGCTTGAGCGGATAGGTAACGGGTGCGGAGTTCAAAACATCTTCGACGGTTATCTTCATGTGGTACTGCGCGCACGGGTTGAAGCAGGCGTTGTGATGGTTTTTAACCGCGACCATGGCCATCTGCTCCTCCGTCGTGCCGTACTCGTACATGTGGCGCCTCGCCATGAGGGCGTAGAGTCCCGGGAACGTGGCACCTATCTGCGCCTCCCACTCTTGGTCCGCGGCCGTCGCGAGCGCCTCGGTGGTCTGCTCTGTCAAGATATCCGTCATTTTCTCTATTCCGGCCGCCACCACTATGTCGTGGATCCCTGAGGCCACGGCTATGAACGCCTGACGCAGGGCAAGCCCGCCGGAGGCACAGGCGCCCTCTACTCTAGTACACGGTATTGGCACCAAGCCAGCGTGGTCGGCGATGAGCGAGGCCACGTGCTCCTGGCGAATGAATTGACCGGCGGACATATTTCCCACGTACATCGCGTCGATTTGTTTGCCGTCCACGTTGGCATCCTCTATGGCTTGGGCACCGGCCTCGACGATCATCTGCCTGAACGAAACGTCCCAAAGCTCGCCGAACTTGGTTAGTCCCACCCCTATTATCGCCACTTCTCTCATCTACTTCACCAACAGCCGCCTGAACTTCGCGTAGGTGCTATAGTCGATGATTATTTTCTTGTTCACGTAGTCCAACACCTTTGGCGAATTCCGCTTTTCCTCTATGGCGTCCCTCACTAGCAAGCTTATAGCATCGCTCCCGGCGCCTGAGCCATAAGAAACGGCGAGGATCCTCTCGCCAGGCTTGGCTTGATCCAAAATGGCAGCTAACCCAAGTAAGGTGGACGCGGAATATGTGTTGCCTATCTTGGTCACAAGCAACCCCGGCATCACCTGTTCTGTTGAAAAACCTAGCTCCTTGGCAGCCTGAAGCGGAAACTTGCCGTTCGGCTGATGAAATACCACATACGAGTAATCCTGAGGCCTAAGCTGTAGCTGCTGGAGAAGGGCCGCCGCTGCCGAGAGGACATGCTTGAAGTAGGCGGGCTTGCCCGTGAACCTCCCCCCGTGCCTTGGGTATGGTTGCATGTCCCTACGCCAGAAATCGGGGGTGTCCGTGGTATAAGAGCAGGTCCCCTCTATCGCGGCAATCGTCTCTCCCCCGTTTTTTCCGATTATGAACGCTGCCCCACCGGCTGCGGCGGTGTATTCGAGTGGGTCCCCGGGAGCACCTTGGGCGGTGTCGGCGCCTATGGCCATGCCGTATTTTATCATCCCCGCCTCGACCATGCCCATGCACGTTTGGATGCCCGCCGTGCCTGCCTTGCAGGCGAACTCATAGTCCGCCGCAGTTAGGTTAGGCGTGGCCCCTATTGCCTCAGCAACCATAGTTGCGGTGGGCTTAACGGCGTACGGATGCGATTCGGAGCCGACGTAGATGGCGCCGATGTCCTGGGGGTTAATTCTCGCATGCCTCATGGCGTTTCTGGCCGCCTCCACGGCGATGGTGACGGTGTCCTCGTCCGGTCCGGGGACGGATTTCTCCTCCACCAACAGCCCCTGCTTTACCCTCCCCGCGTCGGCCCCCCATACCTTGGCTATATCCTCTATCTTTAGCCGATATCTTGGGATATAGACCCCGTAACCGACAATTCCGACATCCATAAATTTTCGCCGTCCTCCTCCTAGATTTATGCTAATCGTCTGGCGCGAACATTAAATATTTTTCGATTGTCTATAATTATTTCGACGATCGTCGTATCAAATCGCGCATTTGCGCAGTTTCTCGATGAGATCGCTCACTGATGGGAGCCTCGATACGACGAGCGGCATCCGTAGGATTTCCGCTATTTTGATACCCAAGGGGTCAACCGTCTGAAGGCTCCCGTGAAGTACCACCATGCCGGGTGTGATGCCTATAACCTTTATCGCGACCATGGGCGAGCGTCCAGTCGTGACACCCGTAAACACGAGCGCCCTCTCAGTCGTCAGACCATACAGCCTCGTGAACTCGTCTGCCGAGAGCCCCAGCACCGCCTTGTAACTATCGATGACGGTGTAACCGAAGAGTTTTTGATCCAACAGCTCTTCGTTCGCCGCTACCTCTCCCGCCACGACCTCACAAATCGTCCTCCCGTCTACTGGCTCCTTGAACTCGCGGATGTCTAGCACGATGTCGGGCGGTAGTTGAGTGCCAAACATGTGCGCAAAAGCCCTCTTCACCTTCCCCCCGTGTTGTTCGTCGAACTCGACAAAAGCCTCGACGATGCGCCTCACCGTCCCCACGCCAGGGGATTTACGCCTGCCGGCTTCGTAGTCGCTTATGACGGAGGGGGAGATGCCCAAAACTTCGGCGAGCGAGGTCTGGCTCATGCCGAAGATCTCCCGCCATCGCTTTATGGCGCCGCCCGGGTCCTCGGACAGCGCTATGTCCCCGGCTATCCACCGCCCGACCCTTTCCCTAATCGGGTCCTTGAACATGGATTATACCGCCGTTTCTACTATTACCGCCGGGGATAAATCATTTCAGGGCGGTTAACAAACCGCGTTGATTGTAATCAACTATTTGATCCTCTTGAACTCGTTCACCAGCTTAAGCACATCCGCCTTAGTCACTATCCCGATCGCCTTATTGCGGTCAACGATGAGGACGGCGGGATTGTGCTCGAGCAAGTGGTAGATAGTGTCGACATCCGCGTCCCTGCCCACGGTCGGAAACGGATCTTCCATGATCTCCTCGACGTCGCTTCGCACAAGCTTGGACATGTCCTCGCCTTCAGCGATCTTGCGGAGGATCGTCGCCTCCGATATCGAACCTATTTGCGTTGAGCCCTCCAGCACCGGGAGTTGAGATATGTCGTGGGACTCCATCAGTCGGATTGCCTTCTCGACCTTATCGTTAGGTTTAACTGAGATTATCGGTGCGTTCATTATTTGGCTCGCCGTAATGCGCCTCTTGGCTTTCGCCCCCTCAAGCGCCGTCAATATCCTCTCGAGCGTTGAGACCTTAGGATCGGCGATTCCCGCCTCGATTTTGGCTATGTAGGCTTGGGTCACTCCCGCCAACTCGGCGAGCTGTGCTTGCGTCAAGCCTAGCTTAATGCGCAAGTTACGTATCTCTGTAGGCCTCATTAAGCGCATGTCATTCCTATCAGTTATATTTATCAGAAAAACCTATAAATATTTGAATAGTGAACCGAAAACCGCGGGTGCGGATTTGGACCGAAATATTATTGTGGAGGATTTCAAACAAACGCCGCTGGAGAAACAAAAATTTGAAATAGTGGAAAGAAAAGGTCTTGGGCACCCAGATACGATTTGCGATGCTATCTTAGATCGAGTCTCCATAATGTTGAACATGGAATACCTCAAAAAGTTTGGAAGGATAATGCATTACAATGCCGATAAATCGCTGCTCGTCGCCGGCGAAGTCGAAACCAAGTTTGGAGGGGGGACGGTAAAACAACCCATGCTTTTGATATTCGGAGATAGGGCAACCTGTGAGGTGGAGGGCATCAGCATCCCGGTTGAGGAAATAGCCATCGAAGCTGCCAAGGAGTGGTTTAGGCAAAATCTCAGATTCGTTGACCCCGAGGAGCACGTGAGATACCAAGTTGAGTTGAAACCGGGATCGGCGGCGCTCACGGATATCTTCAAGAGAAAAGGAAGGGTCCTAAGCGCAAACGACACATCCGCGGCGGTTGGCTATGCGCCTATGACCAACACCGAGAAACTCGTTCTCATGGTAGAAAAATACATAAATTCAAAGGAATTCAAAAAGGAGTTCCAAGAAACAGGTGAGGATGTAAAAGTAATGGGATTTCGAAAAAACGATGAGTTGAACTTGACTATCTCAATAGCTTTCGTTGACAGGTTTATCGAAAGCGAAGATGATTATTTCAGGAAAAAATCAGAAGTCCTCGAGAACTTGAACTCGTTCGTTGAAGAAAATGCAAACTTCAAAAAAGTTACCATTCACCTCAATACGTTAGATGTACCCGGACGCGGTGTAGACGGGATTTATCTAACTGTGCTAGGCACAAGCGCGGATGGCGCTGATTCGGGTCAAGTCGGCAGGGGCAACCGAGTTAACGGTGTGATCCCATTGAACAGACACGTGAGCTCCGAGGCCGCAACAGGCAAAAATCCGATAAGCCACGTTGGCAAGATCTACAACGTTCTAACGCACCGTATGGCAGAAAAAATATACGAGCAGGTGCCGGGCTTGGAAGAAGTTTACGTTTGGTTGCTGAGCAAAATAGGCCAACCTATAGATCAACCGGCCATCGCCATTGCACAGGTGATCCCACAACCAGGGGTGACCATCGAGGAGGTCCGAGAGGACATAGAGGAAATCATGAACTCTGAGCTCGAAAATATAGATAAGTTTTGCATGGATTTAGCATACGGGAAAATCCCGCTCTGTTAGCTCGCCGACGGTGGTTAAAATTTTTCAAATACTTCACCGAGACGGCATGGGGAGAATCGGTAAGCTCACCACGGCCCACGGCGAGGTGACGACTCCCACGCTCATGCCAGTGATAGATCCCAGGGACATCGTACTGACCCCTCGCGAGATGCGTCGGGAGTTCGGAGCGGAGATCGTGATAACAAACGCATATCTGATACTACGTCACTATGGCGAGAAGGCTACAAGACAAGGCGTTCATAGGATACTTCGTTACGATGGTCCGATAATGACGGATAGCGGGGGATATCAGATCTTACGCTACGGGACGATCGATGTTGGACCGGAAGAGATCGTGCTTTACCAAGATGCAATTGCCCCAGATATCGCGACGATACTGGACATACCAACCGGCATAGGAGTGGACAGAGGACGCGCGGCTGAGACCGTCGAGATAACGCTGGAGCGAGCCAAGCAGGCCATCCGACTCAGGTCCAACCCAAAGGTGGCGTGGTGTGGCCCCGTCCAAGGCGGGACCTTTTATGACTTAGTGGCGAAATGCGCGAGGGAGATCGGAAAATTGGATTATCAACTACATGCCATAGGTAGCCCAGTGGAGCTGCTCGAGGAATATCGCTATGCTGAAATCGTGGATTTAGTGATGACCGCAAAACAAAACCTTCCACCGGAACGCCCGACGCACCTATTCGGCGCCGGTCATCCCATGATGTTGCCACTAGCGGTCGCGATGGGCTGCGACCTTTTCGATTCCGCCGCTTACGTACTGTACGCGAAGGATGACAGGTACATCACGCCAGACAAGACGCTGAAGTTGAACGACTTGGCCTACTTGCCCTGCGAATGTCCCATCTGCAGCGAGTACACTTTAGACGAAATAAAAGGAGCCTCACGGGAGGAGCGCGTCAAGTTGTTGGCCAAACATAATTTGAGCGTTATCTTCGGAGAACTCAGGAGGATAAGACAAGCGATTGTCGAGGGGCGACTATTGGAATACGTGGAGATGAAATGTCGTGCCCATCCTAGGCTTTTGAACGCCCTGCGCAGGTTAGCGGTCTACCGCGATTTCATTGAACGCTTCGATCCCGTGACCAAGCCATCCGCGTTCTTTTACCTGGGACCCGAGTCAGCAGATCGCCCGGAGGTCGTGCGCTACATCCGAAGATTTGCGGAGCGCTACGAACCACCTGCCTTGCCGATCTTGGCCATAGTACCCGCGTTCGAGAAGGAGCGACCGAAATTGGAAGATCCGGATCGAACTCACTTAGTCAGGTTGATACCTCCTTTCGGCGTGGTGCCGGAGGAGCTTGAAGATGTTTACCCACTTGGGCAATTTCAAGTACCGCAGGAGCTGGATGAACGCCAAAAGCAAACAGTGGTCGATTCTCTTTCAAGCTACCTGCGAAGATTTGGACACCGATATGAAAAAGTTCTTCTGTTCGATGACCCCGCGCGTTGGGGAAAGTCGCTAGTAGACGCTTGTGAAGTCGTTCGAGAGAAGTTAACGGTGGTCACGCCGACTGGTTGATGCGCGAGATCCCTTTAAAGAACGTTCAAAGAATTCGGCCGCAGCCTTTACTTGCTCCGCCGTCGGGGCCACCAACATTATTTTGATTTGGCTTTGTGTACCCTTCCACGAAGGATAAGAACGAACATCGACGCTAGGAAACGCATGGGCCAACCTTTCCAGCAGGGGTGCTAACGTCGTCTCATCGATACCCTTTACTAGCACCGTGCGGCTGCACATCACCTGTCCACCCAGTTCGGCTAGGTTATGCCGAACAGAGGTCCGGAAGATCGCCTTCGCCTCGGCCGGGACGCCGGGTAAACAAAATATTAAAGTTTTTCCGTGCCTGAGCTTAATGCCCGGTGCCAAACCAACTTGGTTTGGCAAAGGGATTGCACCTTTTGGAATCCTCGCCATCTTCTGTTTCGCCTGGGCCAAAGCCTCGCGTTTTATCGATCGCGATGGTCCCAAGCGTCTATAGCTTGACTCCACAAGTTTAAGGGCTACGGAATTCAAAATCAGCCCCCGTCGCATAGCCAGCGCGAGAGCTTCGCGAGTTCTATCATCTGGAGTCGCCCCGAGTCCACCCGTTATGATGAGCACATTAGGTTTCCTAGCAAGGGCCTCGCCGATGGCAGCTTTTATCTCACCCTGCTCGTCTCCGACGCAAGTGATGCGGGTCACCCGGATGCCCAATCGCGTGAGCTCCCTCGCGAGCCATGTCGCATTCGTGTTAGTTCGTAGGCCCTCGATGAGCTCATTTCCCAACGAAAGGATCTCGGCATTCAACATGTTAAAAACTTGTCAAGCCTGAGAAAATAAAATCTTCGAAAGAACAAGGATGCGCAAAATTGAACACGCAAAAAATAAATAATTAAAGAGATGAAACTTGCACGAAGGGTCGGAGGCGAAATTTTGGACAGCGTTGATCTAAAACTTTTGAAGATGTTAAACGCTAATGCCCGCATACCTATCAGTAAAATGGGCAGGGAAGTTGGGCTAAGCACATCCGGGGTTCGGAGGCGCATAAAACTGTTGGAGCGTTCGGGTCTTATCAAGGGATACACTGCTATCATCGATCCCAAAAAACTTGACCGAGGACTTCTAGCATTTGTGAGCGTCGATATCGATTTTCCAAGCATGCAAAAGCTTATCTCGCGTCTTTCCAAGTCTCATGAGGTTTGTGAGCTCCACCGCACAACGGGAGGCCATAACCTAATGATAAAGATCCGGGTTAAGGATCTCGAAAGCCTTAATAAATTCATCAAAGAACATATTTATTCCTTCGATCCCGTGAAAAATGTCAGAACTGTAGTAGTTATGGAAACCGTAAAGGAAACGTTGGTGAATCTCTAGGTGCCAAAGATGCGAGAAGCTGAAACAAAACTAATATGGGACTCATTTTCCTCAACTATGGCTTATTTGGTTTATCCGCACGAGCTTCGCGAAGTAATTCAGGAGCTATTAAACGAGAGCCAAGGCTTACAAACATTTATGGAAAAATTAAGGGATAAGATCTCGGCCGAAACGGACCCCGTCCACAAGACCGACTTGCGGATTTTTTTCAACGAATTGCGGAAACACGTTACTTAACCCATTTTCACCCAATATTTAAACTAAGTGGAAAATAAAAAGGGGAGATGATGGCACAAGCCCAAATCGAGAAAATTGCTGAGGATATCCGAAAAATGCGAATAAGGGGGGCCGGTAGGATAGCGAGAGCTGCCGCTAGGGCACTTAAGATAGCGGCTAAGACAACGAAAGCTAGGACATCTGCTGAATTCTTGAAAGAACTCGAACAGGTTTCTAGGTTCTTATTGAACACGCGGCCGACCGCTGTGTCGTTGCCCAATGCGATACGATTTGTTACGCACAAAGCTATGGTATCGAAAGACCTAGATTTGGAGACATTGCGGAAGATGGTGATCTCCAAAGCTGATGAGTTCATCAAAACGTCTCTGGAGGCCGTTAAGAGGATCGGAGAGATCGGCTCGCGCAGGATATCCGATGGAGACGTAATAATGACACATTGTAACAGCGACTGTGCCCTCTCTGTTATCAAAACCGCTTTTAAACAAGGGAAACGCCTCGAAGTATTCGTAACGGAGTCTAGACCAATGAGGCAGGGATTGATAAGCGCGCGCGAGCTGAGCAGGGCCGGTATCCCGACGACGCTGATAGTCGATTCTGCGGTAAGGCACTTCATAAGAGATGTCGATAAGGTGATAGTCGGTGCCGACAGCATAGCAGCGAACGGCGCGGTGATAAACAAGATTGGTACCTCCCAACTAGCGTTGGCCGCGAATGAAGCTAGGGTGCTGTTCTTCGTGGCGGCGGAGAGCTATAAGTTCCATCCAGGCACCCTCGTCGGGAGATTGGTGGAGATCGAAGAGCGACCACCAAATGAGATAGTGAACCCAAAGAGATTTCCCGGCGTTAAAATCCGCAACCCGGTCTTCGACGTTACTCCTCCAGAATACATAGACCTGATAATAACTGAGCGAGGCATAATCCCACCATCTGCGGCTTATGTTGTACTACAGGAGCAATTTGAGTGGAGGCCAGGCGAGGAGTTGGTATGAGCGATGGGATGGACAAGGTGGAGCAGATAAGGGAAAAGCTTCGCGATGTGATAGACCCAGAGACCGGCATAAACGTGGTTGACATGGGGATGATCGAAGGAATAACAGTGAAGGGGGACAAAGCTAAAATATTATTTAGGCCAACTATCCCCGGATGTCCTCTGATAGCTTATTTAGTCAAACAGGTGAAGTCAGCGGCTGAATCCGTGGTCAAAGATGCGGAGGTTGAGGTCCTCACATAGATCCGATGGTTAGATGGACCTGAACCAGCACCCGGTGTGGAGCGAGGCCTAAATGAAAGCAGCCCATCAGAAAGTTTTGATTTACGACCCAGAGCGATGCACGGGCTGCGGATATTGTGAAATAGCTTGTGCTTTTCAGCACTATGGCACCCTAGATCCAGCTAAATCTCACATCCATATTTCGCTCGATGAACGTGTGGCGAGATTTGAGGCAACGAACTGCAGACACTGCGAGGAGCCGGTTTGCTTGGCGTCCTGCCCCGAGGAAGCGATAACCAAAAGCGATGAGAGCGGATGGGTGAAGATAAATCCGATGAAGTGCATTGGTTGCCGGTCCTGCATCCTAGCTTGTCCCCTATCATGCCCATGGTTCGACGAGGAACATCGAGTTTCGGCGAAATGTGATTTCTGCGATGGAGATCCGGTATGCGCGAAGTATTGTTCGCCCGGAGCTTTGAGAGTGGTAAGCCGAGCCGAGGCGGAGGAATTTAACAGACGCATGTATGCTATAGAGGGTGACCGATCTGGCCGTGGATGAAATCCTCGAGGGTCTCACGAGGGAAGTCAAGGCGAGGGTCATTTACTCTCGCGAAAGGAGGGCGGTTGTCGAAATCGAGCCGCGGTCGATTCGGAAGGCGGTCGAGATACTATCGAATAAGGGAAGGTTTATGATGCTAGCTGCCGTCGACGAAGGTCTAGACATCGAATTGCTTTACAACTTCGACGTCGATGGCACAGTTGTGGTCTTGCGCGCGGTGATCGCGAAGGAAACAAGTGAAATCGACAGCATCTCGGATTTAATGCCAGCCGCGGAGTGGGCGGAGAGGGAAACCGCTGAGCTTTTCGGAGTGAGGTTCAAAGCCCATCCAAGACCTGCTCCCTTACTATTACCGGAGGGGTGGTCCGGGAGTCCACCCCTGAGAGGCCCCTTCGAGGGGGAGCTTCCTGCTAAAATATGTCCGGTGGCCGAGTCCCTGATATCGGTTGGCACGACCGCCCCGCTTTCACCTCACATGCAGCGGAAGAGAGACGAAGCCGGTCTGCCGGCATCTCCCCCTGCCAGCTACGCGAGCGAGGAAGCACTCCGCGAACTTCAGGAACTGATGAAACGGGTTGCCTTCGATAAAAAAGCAGGATACGATTGGGAGAGGAAAAAGTTGAGGCGAGGGTAGATTTCATGAAATACGCACTATTCTTAGGTTGTCTCATCCCTCAGAGGATCCCCAGCGTGGAACTTGCAGCCAGAAAACTTTTCGAGAGGCTAGGTGTTGAGGTATTGGACCTTTCCGGCTACTCCTGTTGTCCAGATCCTGTGGTGGCACGTTTAGCCGACAGGCGGATGTCCCTCGCGCTCTCCGCTAGAAACCTAAGCTTAGCCGAGCAACTTGGTTTGGATATCATAACCTTGTGCAACGGGTGCTACGAAACGCTTTGGGAAGCGAACGAAGCGATGAAGCAAGAAAGTGGACTGAGAGAAGAGGTGAACGGACTACTTTCGGAGGTCGGGAGAAAGTATGAGGGCACGGTAAACGTGAAACACATCGTTGAAATTCTATACGAAGACATTGGGATCAGCCGAATAAAGGAAATCGCCAAACCACTGACGTTCAGGGCTGCGGTTCATCCTGGATGTCATCTCTTTCGCGAGGCCGACGGGGGGGACATTTGGAGAAAACCGGGGATGTTGACGGAGCTGGTACAAGCTACCGGCGCCGACGTGGTCAGCTGCAAACTAGATCGCATGTGTTGTGGATTCCCAATGATGCAAGTAAACGAAGAAGCGGCACTTAAAGAGAGGCTGCACCTCAAATTGAGATGCTACGAGGAACTTATGGTTGACGGCATCATTACCGCTTGTCCAATGTGCATCCTCCAGTTTGAGACGGGCCAGATCTCGCTAAGGAAATATGGCTTGAAATACAACTTTCCGTGCCTCCACATAGTTGAGTTATTGGCTTTGGCGGTGGGCGTCCCTACAAACGAGCTCAAGCTCGAGTTCCACCGCAGCCCCATTTCACAGTTGATCGAGAAAATGGGGGTGTAGCGTACGTCGAAAATAGTAGTCATAGGTCCTTATCATCCTGCCTTGGTAGAGCCCGAACTCTACGAAGTTACGGTGAGCAACGAGAAGATCGTCGACGTGGACATAAAGCAAGGTTACACGCATAGGGGCATCGAGAGGCTCCTCGCCACAAAGACCTATGCCCAAGGCGTTTTCCTATGCGAGCGGATATGCGGATTTTGCTCACATGCCCACACCACTTGTTACTGTCAAACCGTAGAGAAGGTCTTCGAGGTTGAGCCACCGGAGAGGGCCAAGTACATTCGAACGATTATGTTTGAACTTGAGCGGCTCCAGAGCCATTATCTATGGACCGCGTTACTGTTTCACACCCTCGGCGAAAAGGAACATTTCATCAAAATCGTCGATGCGCGGGAGGAAATCATGGATCTGATCGAGCTGATGTGCGGCAACCGCGTCCATTATGGGATCAACGCGATAGGTGGGGTGAGGGGGGACCTAAGCGTGGAGATGATCAGAAGACTTAGACACGCGCTAGACGATTTAACAAGCCTCTCAGGGTACATCGCCCGTGCCACGCGGGAACTTGCCCCGAAACTTTCGGGGATAGGCCCATTGCCAAGGGAGAAAGCGCTGGCGTTAGGTGTCGTGGGGCCCGTTTTGAGGGCATCCGGCGTTGAGAGCGACGTTCGCAAGGACGATCCCTACGCCGCATACGAAGAGGTAGACTTCGAGGTGCAGGTGGAGGACGGGGGAGACGTGCTTTCGAGAACGCTTGTCAGGGTAAAGGAAACTTTTGAAAGCATCGAGATCATACGGCAGCTATTAGACGATTTCCCATCCGGCAACATCGCGGCCGAAGTTGGCGAGCCGCCAAAGGAAAAGGAAGAGGTTGGGAGGGTGGAAGCGCCGCGAGGCGAATTGATCTACTTCGTCAAGTCGAACGGCACGAACATCCCTGAGAGGGTAAAGATCAGAACGCCCACCTACATGAACGAGCGCAGCCTCCCTGAGATGTTGCGGGGACAGAGGTTAAGTGACCTTCCCTTGATTTTAGAAAGCATAGACCGCTGCATCTCCTGCACAAATCGTCTGACGCTCGTAGATCAACGAACTGGAAAAAAGCATCAGGTGGAGCTGTCGGAGCTCAGGAGAGGGGTTTGAGGCAGGTCAACGTTTATCGTCTGGACGTAGGCTCGTGCAACGGATGTGACATCGAAGTGTTCAGCGCATTTGCGAGAAGGTTCGGGTTAGAGGAGCTGGGGGTAAAGCTCGTCGGGGACCCAAGTGAGGCCAACGTGCTCATCGTCACAGGGGTACCGACGGTCAAGACGCGAGATATGCTCAGAGAAGTATACGAAAGGTTGAAGCCGCCGAGGCTAGCCATCGCGGTCGGCGCTTGTGCCCTGTCCGGCGAGGCCTTCGAGGGCTCTTATAGCGTGGACGGCATGGTGGACGAAATAATTCACGTGGACGCATATGTGCCTGGGTGTCCTCCAAGCCCTCACGCCATCGTCGAGGCTCTCGTTGACGTTTTAAAGCTGGGGTCAAAAGCTTGGGAGGTGCCCGGTGGCTTTCGGGGAATGCCCAATATCGACGCGGAGAAGTGCACCGGATGCGGGGCCTGTGTGCAGGTTTGTCCGACTGGAGCAATAGAGATGGTCGACGAAGGCAACGAACGAAAGGTGAGGTTCAGATACGAAAAGTGCATTTCCTGTGCCTCCTGCGAGGAGGCCTGCCCGGAGGAGGCAGTGGAGCTTGGGGCCGAGCGCCCACGAGCAACTGGGGATAGAAAAGCGATCGGGGCTGAAGCCAAGATAGAGCTGCGGCGATGCTCAGCATGCGGAAGTACTTTCGCGCCGACCCCCCAACTCGAGAGAACCTTAGACAGAATACTGGAAAAAAAGGAGAAGTTCTCAGGGTATCGCGATTTGATCGCCCAAACTATGGGCCTTTGTAAGAACTGCAGAAATCTTCCCGAAAATATAAGAAAGGCGAAAATCCTGCTTTTTAAGCTAGATCTAACCGCTTAAAGGATCTTGTAGACGAGGTCCCCTTCACGTGCCCTTTGGTCGACCTTCAGACCTATCGATTGCCCAGCCGTAGCGACCTTTACGTCTTTATGTTCGATCTGCATGGAGCCCACTACCTGTTGAAAATTCGTGGTCGCGCCCTCTATGGAAATCCTGTCGCCTATCTTTAACTCGTCTGTCAACTCAACGACTGCTACCCCAATCCTCGTAAAGTAGTGGGTAACCTTTCCTACGAGTTTCTTCTCAACAGGTTCCTTTTCCATTCACCTCACCGGATTACGGTGGATTTTCGTCAATTTATGCCTTTTCTTTTGGGCTGCAAAATTCTTTGGCGCTTTACTATCGAATTGGTAATATTTAAATATGGAAAAGTATTACAAAAAGCAAGAGGTGAAAGGGTGGCTTGTTTCCTCGTTCCCATGGCGCTGGGCGCGATAACCACGCTGTTCAGGAAAAAGTTCCCGACGAGGTACAACATAAACTGGCTAAACGCTCTACTGTGGGGCGGCGTGGCGATGTTGGCGGTCGAACATTTAGCTCACGGAGAAATCGTGCCATATCCGCCCTTCTTGACCGCCGGACTATCTGAAGTCCTGCCGGAAATGGTTCGGATCGGAGTTCCAATGGCCCTAGCATGCACTCTCCTTTGGACAGGCATGCTGACGATCGCCCCGCGGCTCAACTTGATAAAGACGATGGAAACGAGATTGGGTATCCGTAGGTAGGCATGAGCATGTGGCTGATAACGACGTTGATCGCGGCATGTCTAGTGACGGTGCTAAGAATTCTAGGCATCAGGGAATACAAGCTCGGAATGCTGAGTCTGATGCTTTGGGGAGCAACGGTGATGATACTCGTCGACCACGTGCTCGGATACCTGCACGAAGGAGGGGAATTCATACGGGTGACCACGGAAGGGGCTATCACTAGCGGGATCATACTTGGAATCGTGATGCTCATCCCGGTGCTCGTCATTTGGGGTTTCGCAGTCGTCCTCTCGAGACCCCGCTCAAAGTGCTGAGTTTCGGCAAAACATAAATGTCCAAATCTTGCAAATTCAATCGTGCCATCATGTCTTCGAGAATAGCTCGCATAAGCCTCACCCTGCCTTGTGAGCTGCTCGACGAACTCGATCGCGTGCTTAGGGCTCAACGCTACGCGAGCCGCTCGGAAGCCATTAGGGACGCCCTTCGCGATTTCTTGGCGAACTACAAGTGGAGGAGCGAGTTGAAGGGTGAGCAGCTGGGGGCCATCATGGTGCTTTACGAGCACGACGTCAGGGGGTTGGTGGACGAACTCATGGACATCCAGCACCAGCACTCGAAGGTGATAAGCGCCGCCCAGCACTTGCACGTCGATGCCAAGAATTGCCTAGAGATCATCGTCGTGAAAGGAGCGGCGGACGAAATCCGCAAGCTTGTCGACCGCATCGGAGCCATGCGGGGCGTTAAGCAGGCTAAGTTGGTGGTAGTTTGAAACTGAGCGAGCTTTTGGAAAAACTTAACGACCTCAAGCGTATACCCCGAACGGGTTGGCTGCTGTGCAATGTGCCATTGAACGAAGTCGAAGACGTTGCACAGCATACCTTTGAGGTAGCGGCGATCGCGCTCCTGCTAGCGGACGAGGCAAAGCGCGGCGGCCGCGAGCTAGATGTCGAAAGGGCCCTCAGCATGGCGCTTCTGCATGACTGGGCAGAGGCGATGGTTGCGGACTTTCCCTACACGGCTTTGAAGTATTTGGGGGAACCCGGAACTAAGAAACAAATGGAGGGCAAGGCGATGAGGGATCTCGTCGCCGGTCTGCCCAATCAACAAATGCTTATGGAACTTTGGCGGGAGTACTCGGAGAAGTACACCTTTGAGGCGAAGATCGTCCACGCGGCTGACTATCTCTCTATGCTAATTCAAGCTATTAAGTATCGAGAACGTGGAAATCGCGCGCGCGAGTTAGACGAGCTCTGGCGAGCCGTGCACGCAGACCTAGGCCCCTACGCTGCCGAAATCAAGGAGGTAAAGGAGCTGGTAGAAGAACTCGACAAGCGCTACGCAAAACTTTCCCATCGATAAAAGCGCCGCTTTGGAGCTGAGCAAGCCGTAAATCATCGAAATTATTTAGAAGCCGCTCCAGCGACCCTCGCTTTTAACTCCTCCACGACCTCTGGATTCATGAGCGTTGTGGTATCTCCGACGGGCTCGCCTTTCATCAAGCTCCTAAGTATCCTCCGCATGATCTTGCCGCTCCTCGTCTTGGGCAAATCGTGCACGAAGAAGACCGCTTGGGGCTTAGCCGTGGGACCTATGGCCTTGACTACCTTGGCCACTATCTCCTTCTCGAGCGCCTCCGATGGTTCCCAGCCCTTCTTTAGCACCACGAACGCCACCGGCACCTCTCCCTTGATCTCGTGAGGGGCAGGAACGACCGCCGCTTCAGCGACCGCCTCGTGATCCGTAAGCGCCGTCTCCACTTCTGCTGTCGCCAGTCTGTGACCGGCTACCTTCATCACGTCATCCTCCCTGCCTCCCAAGCGGATATTATATGTCTCATCCCACACTTTCGCCCCGTCGTGGGTGTAATAAATCTCGTCGCCGTATTTACTGAAGTAAAGCTCCTTGTACCTCTCCGGGTCCTTGTAAATTCCCCTAAGCATCCCCGGCGCGAACGGGCTCAGCTGGACTAAACTTCCCGTCTCGCCCACGCCCACCCTCCTGCCGTTCTCATCGAGCACCACGTGTCTAGTGCCCGGAAAGCTCCTGCCGGCGACCGTGGGGATAAACGGGCCTATACCTGGAAGAGAGTTTATCAGCGTTCCACCTGTCTCGGTTTGCCACCACGTGTCGATGATCGGGCACCTTCCACCGCCTATGTTGTAGAAGTACCAAAGCCAGGCCTCGCGGTCTATTGGCTCGCCTACCGTGCCCAGTATCCTCAAGCTGCTGAGGTCATGCTTCCTCGGCCACTCCTCGCCGTACTTCACGAACATCCTTATCGCCGTCGGGGCGGTGTAAAATATACTTACGCCGTACTTCTCGATTATCGCCCACCATCTATCTGGCTCAGGGTAGTCGGGAGCTCCCTCGTACATGAGCATCGTGGCACCAAGCAGGAGGGGACCATAGCAAGCGTAGGTGTGGCCGGTGATCCACCCTATGTCCGCAGTGCACCAGAACAAGTCATCGTCGTGGATATCGAAGTCCCACTTAGTCGTCCAGTAAGCTTGGGTAAGGTACCCACCGGTGGTGTGGACCACACCCTTGGGCTTGCCCGTGGTGCCGCTCGTGTAGAGTATAAATAATGTATCCTCGCTATCCATTGGCTCCGGTTCGCAATAAGCAGCGGCCCCCTTCATCAACTCGTGCCACCAAAGATCCCTGCCCTCAAGCATCGGAACGTTGAGGCCCGCCCTCTTCACAACAACGACCTTTTCCACGGTGGTTCCCTTTATCCCCTCATCAGCCTCCGCCTTCAAGTTGATGATCTTACCACGTCGGTAATAGCCGTCTGCGGTGATGAGGACCTTGGCCTCGGCGTCCATCAACCTAGACCTCAAGGAGTCGGCGCTGAAGGCCGAGAAGACGACGCTGTGTATAGCTCCTATGCGGGCGCACGCGAGCATGGCGATTTGAACTTCGGGTATCATGGGCAGGTAGATGCCTACCCTGTCGCCCTTCCCGACGCCTAACGATTTCAAGGCGTTCGCGAACTTGTTGATCTCACGATAGAGATCATAGTACGTCAACACCCTAGCCGGCTCGTCGAGGGGCTCGGGTTCCCATATAATCGCTGCCTTGTACCTCTTCTCGGTGCTTATGTGCCTATCGACGGCGTTGTACGAGGCGTTTATCTTTCCACCGATGAACCATCTGAAATATGGCGGGTCCTGTTCGTAGGTCTTGTCCCATTCCTTGAACCAGTGCAGCCCCTCCCGGGCCAGGGCGGCCCAAAAAGCGATCGGGTCCTTCCCGGACTGTTCATATATCGACTCATCGCTTACCCAAGCCCTTTTCTTGAGCTCCGGGGAAGGCCACCAAACCTCCTTGCGTTCAGGATCCTCTACGACCCATTTAATAGGCTCCGCGATCTTCCCATGCTTTTGCTCCATGATGATCCCTTGGTATCCACACTAAACTCTTTTGTTGTTTAAAAAATTTTCCCCACCCTGCGACAGGGGAAGCCAAACCACAAGGGGCGCGGAAAACTAGCTCTTGCTACTGGCTTCGTCTTCCTCCTTGAATTCGCACAGGCCGTGCTTATTAAGCATCTTTTTAATTTCATCGTCTGCAATGGGTGGAGGCACGGGCAGCGGTGTTTTTACGAATTTCTTACAACGCCCGACGATCAAACTCAAGAGCAGCGTGCACGCGAGCACGGATGCGCATAAGTGTATGAGCTGTAAGCCGAGTAGGCTCGAGATGGCGATCGACAAACATGTTATCGCTAGCCCAAGCGATAACGCCAGCTTGAGCGTGCGCGAGCGATTTTCGCGATAAAGCACGAAAAGCCGCCCTCCCAAGCCGAGGAGAAGGGCTTCAAACCCGAAGGTGAAGGAACCCAAGATGAGCATAAGGTAAACGACATAAGTCAACCCCATGTTCACCTCATCCCAAAAATGATAAACTAGCTCCAAAATTTAAGAGGTAAGGGTAGCGGAATGACGAATATCCGACATCGCTGAGGGCCGCCCATGGACGATCGCTGGCGAATCATCGAAATACTCAACCGCCTGAGCGCGGAGTTCCAGCTCTGGAAATATCGAAGCAAGAACCCATTTGAAGTACTCGTGCAGACGGTGCTGTCACAGAATACCAACTGGCGCAACACCAAACTGGCGTTCGATCGCTTGATGCAGAAGTTTAAAAAGCCTGAAGAACTAGCCCAAGCCGACCCAAAGGAGATCCAACGTTTGATAGAACCGGCCGGCCTTCACCAAATGAAGTCCGCGCGGTTGAAGCAGATAGCTCAAATCGTTTGCGAGAAATATGGCGGCGATCTCCGAAAGGTTATCCGCAAACCCGTTGAAGAAGCGCGGCGAGAGCTTTTGGCATTACCTGGCGTGGGGTTCAAAACTGCCGATTGCGTTTTGCTGTTCGCGGGAGGGCGCGATGTGCTGCCGATCGACACCCATATCTTCAGGATATCGGAAAGGCTCGGTTTCACGAGCGCCGGGGATGGCTATGAAGAGGTCAGGGCGAAGCTTGAAGCCCTCGTCCCGAGCGGCCGCAGGGGGGAGGCGCACATCCTGCTGATACAACACGGCCGGCGGTACTGCCGCGCGCGTGCACCCTTATGTGGAAATTGCCCGATCCGTGACCTTTGTTTTTACCCTTCAGATGAACAAAAGCGCCACTTGCCCCGGTTTGAATAAAAGCGAAAAATATTTTTCCCCTTAAAGGAAAAATAAAAAACGGAGGAGCGGGAGGAGGATGCTCATCGAGCTGGGGATAGGAATTCTTTCCATAGCCGCCGCAGGCTACGCTTTATGGAGACTGCAGACTAAGGCGATGCGAGAGCGCTTGACGGACCGTCTACGAGCAAAGGGGCTAGACGGCAGCACCGCCCCACGGTGCTGTGGGAGATCTATGGAACCCATCGAAAGACGGGGGACTTGGGTACTCCTCAAGTGCGATCGCTGCGGGCAATTGCTCAGCAGGCGAATACCCGATTCCAGAAAGGAATCCTTCCTCCCTTAAATCAGCGGGGTCCTCGACCCAACCCGAACTCGGCGTGCAGGGCACGCACAGCCTTTATAGCATCTTCTTCGGCGACCACGAACGATATGTTCAGTTCAGATGAGCCTTGGGCTATCATGATTATGTTTATGTTCTCGCGGCCCATCGTCCCGAAGACCCGCGCGGCCACGCCAGGGGTACCCTTCATGCCAGCGCCCACGGTGGCGATGATGCTAGCGTTTCGATCGTAGTCTATGCGCCAGTCGATGCGGCGCTCGGCGAACTCGACGCGTAACGCCTTCAACGCGGCCTCCAGCTCGGCCCTGGGGACGACGAAGCTTATGTTTGCTTGCGAAGAACTTTGAGATATCATTAAAACCTTGATATTCGCCCTAGCCAAAATGTCGAGCACCGCGGCGGCCACTCCTGGCATCCCGATCATGCCCGGACCACCGACCGTTATCACCGCCACCTCCTTGCTCATTGTGATGGCCTTCACCGTGTTTTTCACCTTTCTCGGCTTCCTGACTATCACCGTCCCTGGATGGGAGAGGTTGAACGCGCTGCGCACGCGAACGGGGATGTCCAGCTCCATCGCTGGCTCGATGGTCTTCGGGTGTAGCACTTTGGCTCCGAAATATGCCAGCTCGGTGGCCTCAAGATAGGAGATGGTGTCTATCACCTTAGCGTCGGGTTCGACCCTCGGATCTGCGGTCATGATGCCGTCGACATCCGTCATCACCCATATTTCGTCGGCCCCTATTGAGGCACCTATGATGGAAGCGGAGTAATCCGAGCCTCCTCGCCCAAGCGTCGTCACGATGCCGTCTTCCGTACCAGCTATGAAGCCAGCCACCACCGGGACCTTTCGGGCTGCCAACAGCTTGCCCAACCGCTGCCGTACGAGCTTTCGGGTCAGCTCAAAAATGGGCCTGGCCTCGGTGTGGCGGTTATCGGTTACGATGCCGGCCTCGAAGCCGGTTAAGTAACGAGCGGGAACCCCGAGCGATTGGATCGCGCCTGCTAGAATCGGCGCCGAAAGGCGTTCGCCAAAGGACATTATTAAATCCTGCGATCGGGGCGAGAGCTCGCCCAAATACGCTACGCCCGTCAGGACCCTCTCCAAGTTTTCGAGTGCGTTCTCCACCGCCCTGGAAGTACGACTCAACGTGGCCTCATCATCGATGGCATCTTTACAAGCTTGTAGATGCCTACCCGAAATACGGTCCATGAAGTCGGAGATCAATTGCTCGGCGTTCGTCCCGGGCTCGAGCAAGCGATGAGCTATTGCTACTAGCTCGTCTGTGATGCCTGCCATGGCCGAGACGACGGCGACCACCTCGTCTCCCCTTCGATAGCGGGCGACGACGAGCTGCGCGGCGTTACGAATGCTCCTGCCGTCCTTGACCGGTACCCCACCGAACTTAATCACTAGGCGCACCCTCACCACCCATGTAGTAAGCGTCCAACATCTCGCATATCACCTTCGCCAGCACATGGTAGCACATATCGACGTCTACTTTTTCGGTGACCACATTTAAGACGTAATCGCGGCAGGTGCAGTAAGTTCGGACCACCTCGTACTCATCGCCTTTGCCGCGTACGAACCAACGCCTTCCTCGCTTTACCACACCTCCCCTGTCTATCACCTCTAGGGCCTTTCTCCCCCTTGAACCATAGGTGTCCACGATCGTCTGCCTGACTTCATCCGTCAGTAAGCCGACCTCCTTCAGTTTTTTGAACAGTTCGTTTCTTTTTCGCAAAAAGACCTCGGAGACCATGCACATCCGGCGTTAATTCTATTTCCTAGGGTCGAACTATAAAAAGCGTGGATCGCATGCACCAGTTGCTTGTGACCTTGCGAAGATATGGCATAAGGTTAAACAAACGCGGCAGTCAAATCCACGTGATCGACCCTAGCTTGTTAAGGAGGATGGTCGATTACGCGGGCGTCTCTTCTCGCGATCTTGTGCTCGAGATAGGTGCGGGGATGGGGAACTTGACGAAGCTGCTCGCAGAACGTGCGGGGAAGGTAATAGCGGTGGAACGGGACGCGAAGCTGTTCCGAGTCCTTCGGGAGCAGGCGAAGGGCCTCGCGAATGTGGATCTGGTGAACGCAGACATCTTGCAGATGGAGCTTCCGCCTTTCAATAAGGTAGTCGCGAACTTGCCCTACGCGATATCGTCCGAGATCACGTTCAAATTGCTCGAGCATGACTTCGAGCTTGCTGTTTTGATGTATCAAAAGGAGTTCGCCCAACGGCTAATCGCCAAACCCGGCTCCAAGGACTATGGTCGTTTGACGGTTGGCGTATACTATCGTGCGGAAGTCGAGTTGTTGGAGGAGGTCGAGCCTTCTGCATTTTTCCCAAGACCAAAGGTCTCGTCCATGTTGGTGAGGTTGAGGCCACGAAGTCCGCCCTTTTACGTAATCGATGAAGCCCTATTTTTCGATGTAGTCCGCGCGTTGTTCCAGCACAAGCGGCAAAAGGTGCGCAATGCCCTATTTCACTCGTTTAATGAGGTGTTTCCACAACCAAAGCCTAAGTCGGAAAGGCGTAGGATCGTGGACGAGACGATCCCAAAGGATCTAGCGAACAGGAGGGTGATGGACCTCACGCCCGAAGAGCTGGGCTCCATTTCGAACTACATCGCATCTAATCTAAAAAGTCCTCGGGCTTGGGTGGCTCCGGCTTGAGACCCTTGCGCTTGCGGGTCTCCAAGATCGTCTGCTCCTGCAGTTCTCTGGGTATGGGGTCAAACTTCTCAAACTCCGTGCCCCATATTGCCCGCCCTTCCGTCTCCGATCGCATTTCGGCCGCAAGCCCAAAGGAGTTCGCCACGGGCAACAGCGCTTTAACCACGGCGATATCCTCCTCGGATTCCATGGAGATGATGCGTCCACGTCGACCTTGGATTACCTTGGTACAGCTACCCAAGAACTCTTGGGGCACGCGGACCTCCAACCTGAGGATAGGTTCGAGCACCTGTGGTTTAGCCATCAGGACCGCCGCCTGAATCGCTCGCCTGACCGCGGGGATTATCTGTGCCGGACCGCGGTGGACCGAGTCCTCGTGAAGCATCGCGTCCACGATCAGCACCTTCAACCCTCGCATGGGTTCCCGCATCAACGGCCCTTCGTTCACCACCTCTGTAAAGGCCTCGATGACGTAGTCCTCGACCTCCCTCATGTACTGCACCCCCTTCGTGACATCGGTTAGGATGTTCGGCCCGACTATCGTCACGACCCCCCTAGCGGCGTCCGTGTCCCATCCGAGCCCCCGCAGCACGTTCGCGCGCTCCTTGCGATCTTGCTTCATGTTGACCTTGCCCTCCTCGATCGCCTTGATCACCTCAGGTTCGAGCGGCTCCACGGAGATCAAAAATCTGTTGTGCCTATTCGGCGACTTGCCCTCCACGGGCCCGGCCTTGCCCGTGACAGTTTCCCGGTAGACCACGATCGGTTCGGAGGTCTTGACCTCAAGCCCGGCCTCCTTAAGTTTGTATTCGACTATCTCCAAGTGTAACTCGCCCATGCCGGACACGAGGTATTCGCCGGTTTCCTCGTTGATCTTGACGTGGACGTTGGGGTCCTCGCGCGAGATGTTCTTCAGCGCGGTGATCAACCTAGGCAAGTCTTGGAAGTTCTTGGGCTCGACCGCCACCGTGACGACCGGCTCGCTTACGTATTTGAGCTCCTCAAATCCTGCCCCTTCAATTCCTGACTCGATGAGCGTCTCGCCGACCACCGCTTCCTTCATGCCAACGATCGCGGCTATGTTCCCCGCGGGCACTTTGTCCACGATTATCCGATCTGGCCCCATGTAAATGCCTACCTGCTGTATTCGTGCCTCCTGACCCAAGCCGACCAGCCTAACCGACTTCCCCTTCTCCAAAGTGCCGGAGAAAACCCTGCCCGTGGATATCACACCGGCGTGCTCGTCCACGATAATATCCGTTATGACCATGCAGATCTTGCCGTTGGGGTTGCACGTAAGCATGTCCTTTCCGAGCTCGCTATTTATCTCGCCCTTCCATATGACAGGTATCCTATCGGACTGCGCCTGCTTCGGATCGGGCAGGTGTTTAACTACCATGTCGAGGATGACCTCGTAGAGCGGGCTTTCCTCGGCCAACCTCGCCTGTTCCCCTTTCCTGTACGCTTCTATGATATCCTTGAAAGTGATGTTCTTCTTCTTCATCTGCGTTATTGACAGCGCCCATTTTTCCTTAGCCGAGCCAAACGCAACGGAACCGGCCTCGACGCTCACCTGCCATCGCTCAGCGACGTCAGGCGGTGCATACCTGCGTATGAGCTGGTTGAACTTGGTTATGATCTTGATGAAGCGCTCCTGCATGCCTTCTGGCGTGAGCTTGAGTTCGTCTATTAGCCGGTCGACCTTGTTGATAAAAAGTACTGGACGCGCTCGCTCTCGCAGGGCTTGGCGCAGCACGGTCTCCGTCTGCACCATGACCCCCTCGACGGCATCGACGACGACGATGACACCATCTATGGCGCGCAGGGCTCTGGTCACGTCCCCGCTGAAGTCCACGTGGCCAGGCGTGTCGAGCAAGTTGATCAGGTACTCCTTCCCTTCGTAGGTGTGGGCGAGGCTCACCGCGGATGTCTGGATCGTGATGCCTCGCTGTTGCTCGATCTCCAGAAAATCGGTGAACAACTGCTCGCCGGCGAGCTCGAAACTTATGATGCCGGAGGCTGCGACCAAGCTGTCCGTCAACGTGGTCTTGCCGTGATCGACATGGGCCACTATGCCTATGTTGCGTATCTGCTCCAGCTGCCACATCAGCTTTTGAACGTCCGCAAGGTGCTTGTAGCGCCTCATGCCTTTCCCTCGTGTCTGACTTATGTTATGAGATTTATCGGTAAAAAATAACCGCAGGATATTAAAACCTATCGAAAGAGCAGCTTGTCGGACTCTATCCCCTTTTCCTCTTTAGGCTCAGGGAAATCCTTAGGCAGCTCCTCGGGGTTTTGGCCTATTCCTATAGTGTTGCCTATACCGGCTACGATCACCACCTCGCCCGGCTTGGTGCGCTCTCGGATGGCCTGCTTAACCCGCTCGACGGTGGCGTCGACCGCCTTCGCCAAGCGCTTGTTGAGGGGCGTGATGGCCTCCTTGAATGACTCCTTGACGATTATGGCATCGACGGGCACGCCTTTCTTGACCGCGATCTCCTCTATCTTGTACTTTTCGGTCGGCGGGCCCCCTATCGCAGCGCCGACGCCTTCGATGACGTGACCGCTCTCCTCGCCTTCAAGCTTCAGCCCGGCGTCGATCATTATGATCCTGTCCACCTTCCTCCTCTCCATCAAACGCTTAATGAGCTCACCGGGCTTGCCGACCCTGCCTCCCGGACCCTTTGCCTTGACCACTATCAGCTTTCGCCCGTCGAATTTCGTCTCCGCGTACACGGTGTCCTCCACGAGCTCCCTCCAGCTCGCGCCGCCTGCCAACTTGGTCGCCACCATCGCGCCAACGCCGTCGCCGATCGGCTTCCCTTCGGCGAAGGCCTTAGTAGCGTCGAGGAAGGCCTTGGCGTACTCCTTTAGGATGGGCATCTGCATCTGGAGGGCCATTATCAGCTGATAGCTCTTGGTCTTCTCCGCGAGCAACATGTAGTGGCGCACCAAGCGGAAGACCAAGTTGCTCGCCATCGCTCCCTCGATAGTCATCTCGAGGTTCGCCGCGGTCTCGGGATCAGCGTTGGGGGCGAAGCGGGCGACCATCCCCTCGAAGCGCTTCTTCCGCACGTCGAGCACGTGCTCCAGCCTCCGAAGTACCCCCGCCGGGTCATCGCTGACTGGCTCTATGGTGAAGAATTCGAGGAAATCGTCGAACTCCTTCTCGATATCTCGCTTGGTTCGGCCATGCTTGGTAATCGTGCTCAACGCGATCCTCCTTCCCTCCTTTGCCCATTCCTCGAGCTGGCTCAACGACTTGCGCACCTGCCCTATCATCAAACGGGTCTGGAAAGTAAACTGGTACGGCATGAGATACATGGTAATAAAGCTAAGTAGGAGGATCAACACCAGCCAAGCTAGGAGACCTTCGAAGCTGAAATCGAACGGCATATTTACCAATCAATTTTTTGTTGTCAGTTCCAGCTTCATAAAGTTTTAGTTCACGGCGCCGACCTAACATTAAAGAATTAGGATGGCCAAGTTTCGATCGCGGGGGTAGCCAAGCCTGGCCAACGGCGCAGGCTTCAGGAGCCTGTCCCGTAGGGGTTCCGGGGTTCAAATCCCCGCCCCCGCACCATAGTTTGAGATGCCCCTTGAAAACAAGGCCCACAGAAAGCGGACGGGAGCCAAAGGTACCGGCATTAGCTTTGAAGAGCTCGAGACGTGCGAGCAAGCTCTAAAATCGCTGGCACTGATGTATAAATTATTTACTCGTATAAACTAACCAAGGCCGAAAATATGGCTGAAAGAAAAAGAGAATTAGGAATCTGGGAAAAATATCTTAGCCTTTGGGTTGCTCTTTGCATAATCCTAGGGATATGTTTTGGCAAGGCTTTTCCTCAAATTTCTGGCTTGTTGGGTGAATTGACCATAGCCCACGTATCGATTCCGATCGCCATCTGCTTATTTGCGATGATTTATCCGATAATGGTTCAAATAGATTTCAAACAGGTGATGAGAGCGGGCAAAACGCTTAAGCCTATATTTGTGACCTTGTTCAGCAATTGGGCTGTTAAACCTTTCACCATGGCTTTCTTCGCTTGGCTTTTCTTGAGCGTTATCTTCCGCCCATTTTTGTCCCCCGATCTTTCTTCGCAGTACAGGGCAGGGTTGATTCTGTTAGGTGTTGCTCCTTGCACGGCGATGGTTCTCGTTTGGAGTTATTTGGCGGAAGGTAACATGGGTCACACTCTCGTTATGACGACTATAAATTCTTTATCGATGGTATTTTTGTACGCTCCTCTAGCTGTTTTCCTGCTTGGGATTTCTGGTATTTCTATCCCTTGGGAAACTATAGCGTTTGCGGTCACTGTTTATATAGTCATACCGTTGATTGCCGGTTATTATACGAGGAAAAGAGTCATTGAGGGAAAGGGTGTCGAATGGCTCAATCGAAAGATCGCTCCCTTGCTCAAAAAAGCATCTATCGTGGCTTTGCTCATCACATTAATAGTGCTATTTTCACTACAAGGGCATGTGATCGTTGAACAACCCTTGGTCATTGGCATGATCGCAACTGGGATTTTCGTCAATATCTTGTTCGTCTTCGCGATAACTTATTTGATTTCTAAGATCATTCGTTTACCCTATGAGGATGCCGCACCGACAGCGATTATAGCCGGAAGCAATAATTTCGATGTCGCTATAGCAGTCGCTATAACCCTTTTCGGCTTAGCTTCTGGGGCAGCTATAGCAACGGTTGTCGGAGTTTTGACGGAGGTTCCGTTCATGCTTTTTTTAGTTTGGCTCTGCAGAGCAACTAAAGAAATTTTCTTAACATAGGTACCATCCATCCGTTTAAACTCAGCCGTAACATAAGTTTTGCCTCTCGGTCTATCATAGCGATCGTTTTGTCCCATCCACGCTAAGTCAACATGGCAGACGATCTGGTGGCGGGTGATTGAGGGATTCACGCGAAAGGCACCAGAGATTCTTGCGGGAATATTAAAAGAGACGAACATAGACGAGGAACTCAAACAACTTCAGATCAACGTCGAAGCTAAGGAGATGGGGGTATCTCGAACTCTTTCTAGTTGACCACCCCCGCACTACGAGATCTAGTTTATTTGCCTCACGCTCGTCGAAGTGGTGAAGTACGGGCCGGTCAGGTGGAGGATGGGCTTAAAGGTCTCCAACTTTATGCACTTTTCCATTCCGTCGAACGCTTCCTCGTCGACGGAGGCTGCCACCACCTCGCCGATGAAAATGGTGTGATCTCCTGTACTCAGGCTATCGACGAGCTTGCACTCGAGGTGGGCGACGCACTCCTTTATCCTGGGTGGCTTGACCTTTTTGCTCGGGAGCTGCGTCAGGCCGCTTTCGGCGAACTTGTCCACGTTTCTACCCGAGCGGGAGCCGCAAAGTTGGACTTTTTCCAAGATGTCCTGCGAGGGGATGTTCACCACGAACTCCCTGCAGCCCTCGATGAGCTCGTGGGAGTACCTCCGCTTTCCCACGCTTATCGCCGCTAAGGGTGGGTCAAAGGAGGTCGGCATGGCCCAAGAGAGGGTTATGATGTTCGCCCTGCCCTTTTTGTCGAGGGAGGTCACCAGCACCGTCAACCTAGGGGCGAACAACCTCGGGGCGAGGCTCGCATCCACATCGATCTTCGCCATGAACACCTCCGTGCTTTAGGTAGAGGTGTTCGACTTTAAATTGCTAGGTCTTGGAAAGCTTCATAGCCCTTGAGGTCTACACTCGAAGGGTGATGGGATGAAAGCCATGACGCCCGTCCGCCCGGGCTTTGGCGGCTTCGACGAGCCCTACGAGCGGGCGAAAGTGGTGTTCGCCGGCATCCCGCTCGACATCACCTCCAGCTATCGCTCCGGCTGCCGTTTCGGGCCGGCGAGGATACGCGAGGCATCCGCAAACCTGGAGACCTACGTAACCTCGGCCGGACTCGATGTCTTCGAAAAGCTCAGCATCTCCGACCTCGGGGATCTCATGATCACAACCACCGATCTAGAGACAACTGGGGAGAGGATCTCGGCGCTGGTCAAGCGCGTGAACGACGACGGAAAGATACCGGCCCTGCTTGGGGGGGAGCATACGCTTACATACTTCTCGCTTCAAGCCCTCGACGATGTGACCGTGATACAACTCGATGCCCATCGCGACCTGCGCGACGAGTACCTGGGCGATAGGCTCTGCCACGCGACGGTGATGCGGAGGGTCCTCGATCGCCTACCGGCCGAGCGTTTGCTCCAAGTGGGCGTTCGCTCTTGTTCCAAGGAGGAGGCGGAATTCGCCGACTCGATAGAGCTCAAGACCTATACGAGCGAGGAGGTGCTGAAAGACCCGGCCGAAGTTGCCGCCGAGCTAAAAGAGCAAGTCGGCGGCTCCCCCGTTTACCTGACAGTGGACCTCGACGTCCTCGACCCCGCCTTCGCGCCGGGCGTGAGCACACCGGAGCCTGGAGGGTTATCGACGCTCGACCTGCTGAAGCTGGTGCGCGAGCTGGGCAAGCTGAAAATCCTCGCCTTCGATGTGGTGGAGCTCACCCCGCCCCACGACAACGGCACCACGGCCTTCGCAGCGGCAAAGATAATATATGAGCTGCTCGCGGCGATGGCTAGCTCACTGGAGTAGTTCCTGCCCTTTCTCCACCTGAAGGCTGCAAGGCATCGGCAACTTCCCCGCGGCCCGGCGCAGCGCCTCCTTCGCTATGGGGGCGAATTCCTTCCCCACGCGAACGGTCATCAACCTTTGTCCCGCGTGGACCCTAGCGGCGGCGCCTATGGGCCTGCCGAAGGCCAAGCGCATGCCGTCGGAGATCCTGTCCGCCCCAGCGCCCACCGCCATTGGGTTCTCCCGCAACACGTGGTGGGGATATACGCGAAGCTTGAGGTGGTAGTTGCTCTTGCCCACCCTAGTCTCCAGGAGGCGGTTGGCCGCGACCCTGGCAGCCTCTAGGGCGTTGTGCCTTATCTGGCCGGCCTCCTTGGAGATCAGGGAGATCTCGATGGGGAAATCGCCCTTCGGGTTTCCCATGTCGAAGAAGGTAACCCGTAGCCCCGGCACGCCCTTGACGTATTCCCTGCGCGTGTACGCGGGGCCGCTGAAATACCTATAGGTGCGAGCCGGTCGGATAGGCATTTAAACCCTCCTACCATAGATGAACATCGTGCTTTATAACGGCACCGATGCAGAGGCGATCCGATGTATATTATAATTGTAGGCGGCGGACAGACCGGTTCAAAGCTCGCCAAGAGGCTCGCGGATAGGGGTAACAACGTGGTGGTCATAGAAAAGGACGAGAGGCGGGCGCACGAGCTTGCAGCTGAGCTCGACGTGCTCGTCGTCCACGGCAATGGCGCCGACATCGACGTCCTGAAGGATGCCGGGGTGGATAGGGCGGACGTCCTAGTGGCGCTCACGCAGGCGGACGAAGTAAACCTCATGGCCTGCGAGCTCGCGAAGAAGATGGGCGTGCCACGTGTCATCGCCAGGGTGAACGACGAAAAGCACGCGAGGATGTTCGAGGAGCTGGGCGTGGACATAGCGGTCAGCCTGATAAGCGCCGCGGTGATGCTGTTCGAGAAAGCCGTGAGCGGCCCCGGCGTCTACGGCTTGCTAGGGATAGGGGGCGGGAAGGGCGAGGTGGTGGAGGTCACCGTCGGACCCAACTCCAAGGCGGTGGGGCAGAGGATCAAGGACATAAACGTCCCCAAGGGCTGTACGCTGGCGATGATAACGAGGGGAGATGACCTCATCCCCCCAAGGGGCGAAACCGAGATATTGGCTGGAGATTTGGTGACGGTCGTGGGCAAGCCGGATGCCGTCCTGAAGATCACCAGGTACCTCCGCGGCGAGTGAAGTTCTCCTTTACCGCCCGCCAAGTTTCGATGAGCTCCTCCTCCGACGCTATACCCACAGCTACCGCGTCGACGCGTGAGCGGAGGAACTCGAGCGCTTCCCCGGGCCTTAGCTCGCCGGCCGCGAGGGGCTTGATGGCGATTATGGGCACCTTCAAGGAACGAAGGAGTTCCAACGTTTCACCGGGCCTAGGCCCCATCATGTAGCCCGACTTGTTCACGGGGGCCATCACGAAATCCAAGTCGAGCCCTCGGATCCTGCTCAGGGTTTTCCAAGGGCGATGTGTGGCCACGCCGACCGCTGCCCCGCCGTCGCGTATCGCCGCCGCGTATCGCTCCACGGAGCTAGGGTCGCGGTCGACGATGTCCGCATGTACTGCCACCCCGACCGCACCCAGGGAGAGCAGACGCTTGAGTTCGTCCATGGGGTCGAGCAAGCCAATCGTGCCCAAGACGCAAAGTTTGATATCACACGCCCTCGAAGCCTCGGCGACCGCCCAACAAATCCTCGGATATGCGACGACGTGGACGGCAGGCACGCCGAGCTCGGTCGACGCGACGATCAGGCGGACCATGTTCTGGGGATGTTCGTAAAATGTCCTGTAATATAACTCGGCCCTTGGGCCGAACTGACCGGCGCCGCAAAATGGACTCGTGCCGAGCATGGCCACGGGCAACTCTCGGCCCTTGAGCTCGAAGAGCTCGACATCGCATGCGTCTACGTAGGACCGCAAGCTATGACCTCACACGTGCAGCTCGACGATGTCCTTGTCTTGGAGCACGTAGTCTCGAGGCACCTGTTGACCGGGAAAGCGGGCGGACCCCCACACCTTAGCGAATTTCAGCCCCCTTGCGATGTCCTTGTGGACGGCCCTCGCTACATCCAAGATGGTGGAGCCCTTCGGCAACACCAACGGGCGCTCGGATGGTGGCTCGTCTGGGCGCTTGGTGTACACCCGCACGAGGCCCAAGCTCTCGAATATCAGACGCTTGACCTCCGTCGGACCACTCCCCGCAACGGGGGAAACGAGGACGGCCGGGAACCTCTCGCCATATTTGCCGCACAACAACTCGAACCCTTCCTCAGCGCCAGGGAGATCCCCCTTCGTCGCAACGATAACCGCGCGTCTGTCAACGAGGGATTCGCTGTGCTCCTCGAACCCATCGACTACCTCTCCCGCAAATCTATTTAGCCGCACGCCGGCCGCCCAGAGCTCAGAAAGGAGGGTTTCCATCTGCCTCAGCGGCTCGTTGGAGGCGTCCACCACGAGGGCGATGGCATCGGCATTGCGGGCAGCGCTCAAGGGGCGGGCGCCCAGGCCCCTTCCCAAGCTCGAACCTTCTATTATCGCGGGGATCTCGACGAGCTGTACCTGCACGTCTTCGAACTGCATCATACCGGGCACCGGTTCGCGCGTGGTGAAGGGATAATCCGCTACCTCCGGCTGGGCACCCGTTAGCTGCCTCAGCAACGTGGACTTCCCTGAGTTGGGGACGCCTACGAGCGCAACTTGTGCCACACCCTCCTTCTTGACGTGAAAGCTCGGGCCCCCTCCCACCCGGCGCATCTCCCGCCTGCGGAGCTCCTCGCGAAGCTTGGACAGGCGCCTCTTGAGCACCTTCAGCAATTTCTCGGTGCCCTTGTGCTTGGGGGCCAAGCGGATGAGCTCCTGCGTCGCGAGGATCTTCTCCTCCAGCGTCCTGGCGCGGAGGTATCGCTCCTCCGCCTTCAGATATTCGGGAGGTAGGTTGGCGGGCATCATGCTAATTATTGCATTTGAAGGATAAAATTCATGGAGAGCCCACTCCGTCAGCAGCTCCTGCCGCGTGGGGTGCATAAGGCCTATCTGCGATAAACAAAAACTTCGTCGATGTAGCGACGTGATAAGGGAGGAAATTACAAACGCCACACCCCAGCAGATTGATCCAGGGCGAAAATCGTCCACTTTGGTCAGAAATAAGACATTCCACCAGTTATTTAAGGGAAAATTTTCAAAATAAAATTGGCGGAGAGGAAGCCCGCGGTGACGGCCGAACCGGCGCCTAAGGGCGGCGGGGAGCCTTGCAGGAACCAAGGGAACTTGGGAAGGGCTAGGCTAATGCGCCCGGTGGTGGGCGCGGAGGCAAGAACCGCGGGAAAAAGGCCCCGAGACGAAAAGCGGTGGGGTGCAATTGCCCTGCCGAAGAGTAGTCGAGGGGTCGAATCTCCGCCTTATTTTTTAAGCATGTGGCTGGTGTACCTCACAAGCCTCCTTAACCCGAGCGAGCGGAGCAAGCTCGGCCCCCTTTTCGCGAGGGCCGAGATGACCTTGGCGTGATGATCGAAATCGGCCTGCTCCAACAGGGTAGCCCTCACATCCGGTGTCTCGAGCGCCCGAAGCAGGGAGCTCAGATCCTCGTCGGAAAGCTCGAGGAAAAGCCGCCAAGCGCGCATGCCTAGCTCAAACTCTCCACCGAATTTCCCCCTAACCGCCCCCTCGTACTTGCGCAGGACCTTAGCGCTCACGTCGCCTTCCTCCAAGGCTTCGACCGCAACATCCGCCGCCAACTTGGCGCAGGATAGGCCGATGTATATCCCGCCCCCCGTCAAGGGCTTCACTTGCCCCGCGGCGTCGCCGATCAACATCACCCCGTCGGCGTACATCCCTCGCGTCAACGGCCTTGGGATGGCCCCCGCCGTGAGGTGCAGGAGCTTGTCCCCATCGACCTTCTCCGAGACGACCGGGTGCTCGCGCAAGAGCTTCTTGAGCTTCCCCAAGGCCGAACCCTCAACGGTGCCGACGCCTACGCGGCACAGCTCGCCAGCGGGCACGACCCAGGCGAAGAAGCCAGGCGCGTATTTGCGGCCTAGGTACACCTCGGCAGTCTCTGCATGGATGTCGGCGATCGCCTCCGCCTGGGCGCAATTTATCAACTGACGTGACCTCAGAAGGCCGACCTTGCGCGCGACCAAGGAGTTCGGACCATCTGCGCCTATGACGAGGCGCGAGGCGATCTCGCGAAGCCTTCCCTCTGTTTCGACCTTGATCTTCACCTGCTCGCCGACCGAGATGTCCACGCACCTGCTGCGCATGAGAAAGCGGGCGCCGGACCTTGCAGCCGATGCCGCGAGTTCCCTGTCGAAAGCGGCACGGTCTATTACCAGAGCTTCTACCCTTCCCCGGCTCAAGCTCACAGGGCTCCCCGAGGGCGGGTAGAGCCTCGCACCCCTAAGTTCGTTGAGCACCCACTTGCCCGGTCTAATCCCCAGCTCGCGGAGGCCGCCGACGCCCACCACACCAGCGCAACACATGGGATGGCCTATCTCGGCATGTTCCTCGATCACGGCGACGTCGAGACCACGCTCGGCCAACAACTTGCCGGCGAAACAGCCAACAGGACCCCCGCCCACTATCGCGACGTCGTACATCTGACAATGGTTTTAAAGCCCAAGTAGATAATCCTACCTAGCGTGGGTCAATGCTTGAGCAATTTGGCCTCATCCTGCTGGGCTTATTCTTGCTGCTCGCTCCAGGCTTCTTGCTCACCCTTGTGCTCTTCCCCAGATGGGAGAGCTTGGACCCTTGGTCCCGCGCAGCGTTGAGTCTCGGGCTCGGCGCGCTCGTGGTGATCTATGCCGGCGTCCTGCTGGCCCTACCCCACATCAGGATGCTCCGCCTCGCTCCGTTCGTCGGGACGGTCTTGCTGTTCTGTGCGGCCTGTGTAGTCGCGGCATACGTGCGAGGGGGCCTCGCTGTCCCGCTCGGTTATGCGCGCGCTGCCATGCGGGCCCTGCGCAGGCCCAAACCCCCACCCCCGCCACAAGCAGGACCCGCGCCAGAAGGGGGTGGGCAAGAGCTCCAAAAGCCAGAACCCGCTGCTGGACAAGCCCCGGACGAAAAACAGGTGGGCGGTTGAGGTGTTCAAGTACAAGCAAGTGATAATCGTCAGGACGGACCTGAACATGAGCCCCGGGAAACTAGCCGTCCAAGTGGCGCACGGCGCGGTAGCGGCGGCTGAACGAGCGAGGCTGGAAAGGAGGGAATGGCTGGACGCGTGGCTTGTCGAGGGTCAGAAAAAGGTGGTGGTGAAGGTGAAGGGGGAAAAGGAGCTCCTGGAGCTTTACGGAAGGGCGAGGAAACTTGGCCTGCCATGCGAGCTCATCCGAGATGCCGGGCTGACGGAGCTGCCCCCGAACACTACGACGGTCTTGGCCGTGGGCCCGGCGCCGAGCGAGGCCGTCGACGGGATAACCGGCGACCTGCCGTTGTTGTAGCTCCTTGCGAACTTGCGCAAACTTGGAGCGGTGAGGTGAGAACCTGAAGCTCAGCGATGTGGGCGAGAGGGCCCTGATCGAACTCGCGCGCAGGATCTGCGTCAAGGGGCCCAAGGTCGAAGTGGGGATAGGCGACGACGCCGCTGCGATCGATATCGACGGACGCTACCTAGTGGTCACGACGGACATGCTGGTCGCGAGCCAGCACTTCCCAACCGCCGCAACCGCGGAGCAGATGGGGGCGAAGGCGGTCGTCGCCAACCTCAGCGACCTGGCCGCGATGGGGGCGGAGCCGCTGGGCCTAGTCTTCTCCGTGGGCCTGCCCCGCCAGCTAAAGGTGGAGTTCGTTAAAAGGATGATCCGCACCATGGACGCTACGGCCAGAAAATATGGGGCATACGTGGTGGGCGGCGATCTCGACGAAAGCGAGGAGATCATCATAGCCGGCGCGGCCTTCGGCGTGGCGAGGAAAGGAAGGCTGCTAACCCGCTCTGGAGCTAGACCGGGTGATATCATCGCCGTCACGGGTAGCTTGGGCGCGGCCTCGGCTGGGCTAAGGATATTGTTGGAAAAGCTGCCCAGCGGGGGCTACGAGGAGCTCGTCAGAGCCCAGCTCGAGCCGATAGCGAGGGTGAGGGAGGGAATCGCGCTCGCCAAGTGCGGCCACGTCACCGCCGCCATAGACGTGACCGATGGCCTAGCGTCGAACCTTTGGCAGATATCGAGGATGAGCGGGGTCAAGCTCATCCTGGACCTCAAGCGGGTGCCCGTTCACCCCCTCGTCGAGGAGTTCGCCGAGCGGCGAGGGTTAGACGCGGGCGAGTTCGCGCTCTTCGGGGGCGAGGATTTCGAGCTCCTCTTCACGGCTCGCCCTGAGGGTTGGCGAGGGATACGGTGGGCGCTGAAGCGCATGGACACGTCGGCGACCGCGATCGGGCGCGTGGAGAGGGGCCGCGGGGTCTACATCGAGAAGGATGGCAAATTGGAGGAATTGCCCGACCGTGGATACGAGCACTTCAGGCGAGCGTAGCCGCAAGTTAAGGCTCCGCTGACCCTCGACGAGACTTTTTGGAGGTAGTTTTTATAGCACGGTAGGCTTTGAGTTGTGCGGGGGCGAAAGTTGGACCTCGAGGCAGTCGTCAAGAGCATGGGCACCCATGAGAGGAAGGTCCTGCTCGCGCTCCAGCAGCTCGGGGGCGAGGGGGACATCGCCGACGTCGCCGGGCGGGCGGCCCTGGAGCCGGCGACGGCGATGCGGGCGGCCCTCGCACTTCAAGGGCTGGGCTTCATTAGAATCGAGGAGCGAAAGCGGACGCTCGCTGCCGCGACTGAGGAGGGCTTGGCCTACGCCAAGGATGGCCTCCCGGAGCGACGCATGCTTCGATCCCTGCTTGAGCTCGGCCCCTGCACGCCCGAGGAGGCCGCTAGCCGCGCTGGGCTCACGGAGGGACAAATGCGGATAGCGCTGGGTTGGCTGCGCAGGAAGGGCTGGGCGGTGTTCATCAAGCAGGCGGGGCGGACGATGCTTGCCCCCACGAGGGATGGCGAAGCGGCGGCGGGGAAAAAGCAGCAGGACGAGGAACTCTTGGAGCTACTGGCCCTCAAAAGCGTGGAGGTGGAGGAGCTCCCCAGCCACTTGAGGTCTGAGCTAGCCGTGCTGGCGAGGCGAGGGCTGGTCGAGGTAGAGCAAAGGGTGCAGAGAAGGCTCGCGCTGACCGAGCCAGGCGAACGTGCCCTGGCGCTGGGCCTCGAGCTGGTGGAGGAGGTAAGCGAGCTCACGCAGGAGCTGCTCGTGAGCGGTCGCTGGAGGGAGGTGAAGTTCAGGCGCTACGACGTCGCCGCCCCAGGACCGCAGCTCGTGCCGGGCAGGTTACACCCCCAGCAGGAGATCATCGAGGAGCTCAGGGAGATCCTGCTGGAGATGGGGTTCGTCGAGATAAAGAGCAATCTCGTGGAGTCCGAGTTCTGGAACTTCGACGTGCTCTTCCAAGCCCAAGATCACCCAGCCCGCGAAATCCACGCCAGCCTCTCCCTCTCCAAGCCTGGGAGGGCTAGGCTCCCCGAAGCGCTGGTGGAGCGGGTGGCCTCCGCGCACGAGCGGGGGGTGGCAGGGTCCACGGGCTGGGGCTACAAGTTCGATGCCGACATAAGCCGGAGACCGGTGATGTGCTCGCAGACCACGGCCGCCACCATCCGCTACTTGGCGTCGCACCCCAAGCCCCCGGCGAAGGTCTTCTGCCTCGGGCGCGTCTACAGGCACGAGAAGATAGACTACAAACACCTCGCGGAGTTCTACCAAGCGGAGGGCATAGTTATGGACGAGGGGCTGACGCTTAGGGACATGCTCGGGTACCTCAAGCTGATCATCAACAAGCTGGGCTTCGAGAGGGTGAGGTTCAGGCCCGGCATGTTTCCCTTCACCGAGCCCTCGGTGGAGGCGGACGTGTACCACCCCAGGAGGCGGGAGTGGATCGAGATCTTAGGGGCGGGTATGTTCAGGCCGGAGGTGCTCCGCCCCTTGGGCGTTAGATGCCCGGTGCTCGCTTGGGGGATAGGCCTCACCAGGCTCATCGCGATGAGGCTTGGGCTCGAGGACATCAGGGATGTCTTCTGCAACGACCTTCGCTGGATCTCCCGCACAACCAAGCTCAAACCGAGCGGAGGGTGAAGGATGCCGACGATCTCCGTCAAGTACCGAGATCTCTGCGAGCTCCTCGGCAGACGGGTGAGGTGGGGGTCTCTGAAGAGGAGCCTGATGATGATGGGCATCGAAGCTGAAGCAGCGGGAGGGGAGCTTAAGCTCGAGGTGGCCCATAACCGCCCGGACCTGCTGAGCGTGGAAGGGGTGGCCAGGGCGCTGAGGGGCTTTTTGGGCATCGAGGTTGGCCTACCGAACTACGGGCTGAAGAACTCGGGCGTGGTCGTGCGGGTCGACCGAAGTACGAGGGGGGTGAGGCCTTACTTCGCCGGCGGCATAGTCGAGGACGTGAAATTGACCGATGCTTCCGTGGCCCAGCTTATGCAGGTGCAGGACAAGCTCCACGAAACCTTGGGTAGGGACAGGAGGAGGGTAGCGATAGGAATCCACGACCTGGACAGGGTTAGACCGCCCTTCCGTTACACCACCGTCTCGCCCGAGGGGGTGAGGTTCGTGCCCCTGGACATGGATCGTGAGCTCACCCCCGCGGAGATCCTCGGGGAACACCCCAAAGGGGTGAGGTACGCCCACCTCCTCCAGGGCTTCGACCGCTATCCGCTAATAGTCGATGCCAAGGGAAACGTCCTTTCGATGCCCCCCATCATCAACGGGGAGCTCACGAGGGTGACGGCGGGGACGCGACGGCTGTTCGTCGACGTCACCGGTACCCACGAGAGGGCGGTGAACCAAGCGCTGGTGATCCTGATGACCGGCCTAGCGGAGCGTGGGTTCAAGCTAGGCTCGATCTCGGTCAAGTACCCCGGCCGAAGCCTCCGCGTCCCAGACCTCAAGCCAAGGCGCAAGCGCCTGAACGTGCGCGCGGCGAATGAGATGTTGGGGCTGAAGTTGAGGGTCAGGGAGGCCGCCGAGATAATGCGCAGGATGAGGTTTGGGGTCGTCGGAGCGCGGGGAGACAGCTTAAGCCTGCTCGTTCCCCCCTATCGAACCGACATCCTGCACGAGGTGGACCTCATCGAGGAGCTCGCGGTGGGATATGGCTACGACAGGCTGAAGCCGACCTTGCCCAAGGTGGCGACCGTCGGCGAGAGGCACCCGCTGGAGGCGCTGAGCGCGAGGGTGAGGAAGGTGCTCACGGGCTTGGGCTTCCTAGAGGTGATGACCTTCACGCTCACCAACCCCCGCACGAATTTCGAGCTCATGAGGGCGGAGGGCGAGGCCGCCACCATCGCCAACCCCATCTCGGAGGAGTACACCATCCTTCGAACCTGGCTCATCCCTTGCTTGATGTCGGTGTTCAGGGAGAACAAGCTCCACCCGCTTCCCCAGCGCATCTTCGAGGTGGGGGATGTGGTGCTGCTCGACGAGGGCGCTGAGACCGGGGCTAGGGATGTGCGCAGGGTCGCCGCCGCCGCCGTGGGCGACGTCGGCAACTTCACCTACATCAAGGCGGTGGCTGAAGCGGTGCTGAGGGAGCTGAACGTGAGCTACGAGGTCAAACCCCTTGAGCACCCGAGCTTCCTCGAGGGGAGGGCGGCCGAGGTCGTCTCCGAGGGGAAGCGCTTGGGCATCATCGGCGAGCTCCACCCCGAGGTCATCCTGAACTTCGAGTTGGAGCACCCCGTCGCCGCCCTCGAGCTCGACCTGCAAGCGGGCTGATCCCCTTGCGTGAGTTCGAGGCGATCGCGGATTACATCGCTGCCCGCTATCCCCACGCGAGGAAGATCGTCGAGGTGGGCGTGGGTGCGCTTCCCGCTACCGCCATCGAGCTGAGCAGACGCTTGTCCGGTTGCGAGATAGTAGCCACCGACATCTCCCCTCCGCCGCCCCTGCCGCCGGGTGTGAGGTTCGAGCGCGACGACGTCACCAACCCAAGGCTTCGAATCTACGAGAACGCCGCCCTGATATACGCGATGCGGCCGCCGCCCGAGCTGCAGCCTTACCTGCTGAAGCTGGCCCGCAAGGTGGGCGCCGACCTGATCGTGAAGCCCCTGGCGGCGGAGAGCGTGCTGCCCGGAGGGAAGCTCGTGAACCACCGGGGGGCGGCCTTCTACCTCTTCGAGGCGCGCTAGAGCCAGCCAAAAGAGTTGGTGTTCCACGATGCCTCGTTTGCTCTTTACGTGGGCCAAGCTTTATAGCCGCGGGAAGCCAATTTTTAACTGCGATGAAGGGATATCACCCGCGGGAATCGAGAGCTGGTGCGATTCGTGAACACCGGTGCATCACCGCGGGAACACCTGAGCTGGCCCACCGACAACGCGCCAAATTGGGTCCTTCGGGGAGCGAGTGGTGGAGCACCTAAAGCCATGACCCTGAAGCCAACCCTGGTGCGGCACAGGTGGGCGGCCCGCCGAAGACCCCATCACGAGGGTTACCCGGGCGAGGGAGCGTTCGCTCGGCCGGTGAACCCGGGGGTTAGTGTCTTGGGGAACACGGCGGGCCATTCGTTAAAAACCCTTTTGGTCTCGGGTACAGGTTAGCCTGTGCTCTTTAGGCGTCTTCGAGCTGATCGAACGGATGGGCTCAAACCAACCTCCGCTGCCTCAGCTGCTCCTCGATGCGCCTCGCGGTCTCCCAGGAGCGGCGAGCGAACTCCGGCAGCTTGCCTCGCTCCCGAACCCATCGCTCGAGGAAGGCGATGGTCCGCGGGTCCGAGCTGTACCCGCTGCCGAGGTCCCCGTACCTTCGACGGAGCTCGGCCATCCTGGCGTCCCTCCTGACCTTGGCGACGATGGACGCCGCCGAGACGGCGATGTACCTGCGGTCGGCATAGCTCTCGACCACCAGCTTGGGCTTGCTCCTGAGGTACCGCCTGATCCTAGCCTCGAACATCGCCGGGTCAGGGTCGGCGGAGTCTACGAACGCCACCCTCGGCCGAAGGTGATCTATGATCTTGGCGACGTTCAACGCCTCGACCTCGTTGAGGTTGACCTTTTTGACCAGCCTGAATTCGTCTATCTCCTCCGGCGAGAGCTCGATCACCTCGACCCCTTTAGCCCTGCCCACGATGAACTTGGCCAGGGCCTCTCGCCTCCTCGGGCTTAGGAGCTTCGAATCCCTGACCCCCGCGGACCTCAGCTCCTCCAGCGCCCCTTCGTCGAACATGACCCCGCAGAGCACCAGGGGGCCGAGGACGGGACCCCTACCCGCCTCATCCACGCCGGCTATCAACCTCTCGCCTCAGTTCAGCGAGTATCGGCATCCGCTTAAATACGTCGGTCGGAAGTAGCCGCCATACTATGCCGCGAGGCCTTCGATGGCCGTGCGTGACCTCGATCGTCCTCTCGGGCGTCAGGATGAAGTCGACGGGTACGTCGTGCTCAGCCATCGGCACGCTCTCGACGACCTGCAGCTCGTGCACCGTTGTCACCACGGGAGTGGCATCGTCCATCGCACCGGCCTCCATGAGGATCGCCACCTCCAGGTCGCCGAACCCTCCTCCCTTGCCCAAACGCCCGCCCCTTAAGTCCACCGCCACCGAGCCCTCGACTACGAGGTCCACCTTTATCTTCCTCAGGTCGACGGTGCGCCCGTATTTGAATGCGCCCCGAATCGTGGCCGCCCGCCTTACGTCTCGGATGCCTCTCGGGTCGAGGAGGATGAAGCCCTTTCGAAGGCGGGGGGATGCCATCAGCAACCTCTTGCCGTCCGCCAGCGCTAGCCTCCTGACGGCCAGCTGGGCGGCATCCGGGTTTGCCATGACGACGTCCGCCGACAGATAAGCGGGGAGCGAGCGAAGCCTTTCGGCCGCTATGTCGCTTCCAACGAAGTTCGGGATGCGCCCGTGGGCCGGCTTGGGAAACGAGACGACGCCCTTGGCCTCCAGCTCCCCCCAGATGCGCTCCCTCAGCCGCTGCTTGCTCAACCGCACGTCCGTCAACATTATTATCAAACTCGTACAGAATTGTTCGCCGGTGGATTTCAAACCTTTGGGTCGGGAGGATGCCCAACAACTTCCTCGTCACCGGGCGCCCAGGAAGCGGAAAGACCTCGGTCATAGAGGGGGCGGTGGCGCTGCTGCGGTCACGAGGTTACAAGCCTGGAGGGCTCTACTGCCCAGAGATCCGCGAGCGAGGCGTGCGCGTGGGCTTCAAGATGGTGGACCTCATGACGGGCGAGGAGCGAATCCTGGCGCACGTGGACCAGCCGGTTGGCCCCTTGGTCAGCAAGTACCGCGTAAACGTTCCAAACGTCGACACCATGAGCGAGGCCTCAATCGCGCGGGCGCTGGAGGGGGCGGACTTCGTGGTGATAGACGAGATCGCCCCGATGGAGGTCCACAGCGAGGGCTTCAAGCGCGCGGTGCTCGCGGCGCTCAACTCGTCCAAGCCCCTGCTTGCGGTGATACACCAGCGCACGACCACCGGCTTCATAGGTGAGGTCAAGTCCAGGCGGGACGTCAGGATCTTCGAGGTCACGCCGAGCAACAGGGGGAGGTTGCCCGAGGAGCTCGCGAGGATGGTGGAGGAGGTGTTGCGATGGAAGCGGTGATCGTGAACTTTCGAGGCGGGCCCAGGACGCGCTACGGGCGAGAGGTCATCATCAGGCCTCTGGGGGAAGTTAAAGGGACGCTCGTGGGCAGGAAGGTCATTTGGCACAACCCGCACTCGGGCAGCCGGGTCCTAGGCGAAATCGTGGACACCCACGGCAGCCGAGGCTATCGCGCCCGCTTCCGGGTGGGGCTTCCCGGCTGGGCGGTGGGGAGCAAGGTAGAAATCTCGTAATTTTGCTCATAATTTGCTTTCGTTATCTAAGGTTTCCCTTTTCACGATTTTCTTTCGATTAAGTCGGCGGATGGATGCAGACCGAAGGCCGCGGCGTAAGGAATTAGACTTGCGCGAACGTACAAATCTTGAGAACATGACCTCGCAACTCATAACGGAAGGCACCACAAGGCTCGAGGTCCCGGAGCTCGAGCGATTCCGCACGCCGGCGGGCGACTATGCCCCCTCCCTCACGCGAGTGTTCTACAACCCCTTGATGGAGCTGTGCCGCGATATCTCCGTCTCCGTGGTTCAGGTTCTCGCTAACGAGCTCGGGGCCCTCCGCATATGCGACCCGCTCGCCGGCGTGGGGGCGCGAGGGCTGCGCTACGCGAGGGAGGTGAAGGGCATCTCCAAGGTCGTGGTCAACGATCGCTCGCCCGACGCCCTCGAGTTCATCCGCAGGAACGTCGCGCTCAATGACCTCGCCGACCTCGTGGAGATCAGGAACGAGGACGCGAATGCCCTCCTCTGGAGCTTCAAGCCCAAGTTCCACGTCGTGGACCTCGACCCCTTCGGTTCGCCCGCGCCGTTCGTCGACGCTGCCTGCAGCGCCATCGCCCGCGGGGGCGTGGTGATGTTAACCGCAACCGACACCGCCCCTCTCTGCGGCACCCACCCCAAGGCCTGCCTGCGGAGGTACGGGGCACGCTCGATGAGGACCGAGTACTGCCACGAGCTAGGCGTCAGGATCCTGATCGGCTTCTGCCAGCGGATGGGCGGTAAGCACGAGCTAGCGTTGACCCCGCTTTTGGCCCATAGCACCATGCACTACTTCAGGATCTACCTTCGAGCCTCGGCGGGCGCCAAGAGGGTGGACGAGGTCATGGCCCAGCAGGGCTACATCTCCCACTGCTTCTCCTGCGGACGGAGGACGGTGACCAAGGGCATCGCCGCGGAGCTGCCCAGCTTCTGCGAATGCGGCGAACGGCTTGCGCACGCCGGACCCTTGTGGCTAGGACGCCTGGTCGATAAGGGGTTCGTCGAACGCGTGGCCGCGGACCTGGCCTCGCGCCACTTCAGGCTCGGCGGGAGCGCCCTCGAGCTCTTGAACAGGTTGGCCGAGGAGGGGGAGGGGCCCCAAACCTTCTACGACGTCCACGAGCTAGCCAGGAGGGCCGGGGCATCACCGCCCAAGCTCGCTAGGCTCCTCGAGGGGCTTAAGGCAAAGGGGTACTTCGCCTCGCGCACTCACTTCTCTCCGATCGGGCTAAGGACCGACGCCCCGCTGGATGAAGTGCTCAGCTTTTTGAAGGAGGTTTCTCCGTCGAGGTAATTTTTCTTTTCCCGTGCCAATTCTAAAATTGGTGGTCAATGTGGCTTATGAGAGAACTTGGGGGCTAGGCTACCCGCGCCCTCCGCTCATACCGCGGGGACCTTGGCCGTGGCGCATCCCGTTCGAGTTCCCCTTCGAGCCGAGCGTGGACATCTGCGACGAGGGCGAGAGCCTAGAGGTTTACGTGGACCTGCCTGGCGTGAGGAGGGAGGACGTGAGGCTCAGGGCCTTCAGCGACTCGCTGGAGCTAGAGGCGAGGAGGGAAACCCCGAAGGAAGCCATAGTCAGGGAGCGGGTCGACCGCTTCTACAGGGTGATACCCCTACCCTGCGCGGTCAGGGCCGAGCAAGTCTCGGCGAGACAGGAGAACGGCGTGCTCAAGGTGACCCTGCCCAAGGTGCGCGGACAGGCTATCGAGATCTCCTGAAGCCCTCGGCGACGATGTAAACCTCCGCGCTCCGCTTGCGGGAGGCGACCGGCTTCGTCACCTTGACCGAGCTGAACCTCCGCTTGAGCTCGGACAGAAGCTCCCCAAACATCGCGCCCTGAAAGACCTTGAGCAGCAGCTTCCCACCTGGCACCAGCGCGGCGTCCGCGATCGCCAGCGCTGCCCTGGCGAGCTCCATCGACCTCGCGTGGTCGACGTCCCAGATGCCGGAGATGTCGGGCGAGGCATCGGAGAGCAAGACGTCCGCCGGCCTGGGCAACTTGGCCCTTATGAGCTCCTGCGTGGAGGCGTCGGTGATATCCCCGACGAGCGTGACAACGTTCTCGTAGGGTAGCCCGGCTATCGCCTGAAGGTCGACGCCGAGCACGAAGCCCTCGTCGCCCACCCTCTCGCGGGCCACCTGAAGCCAGCCGCCGGGCGCCGCGCCGAGGTCGACGACCACCTGCCCCGGGGCGAGCAGATGGTAGCGCTCGTCAAGCTGCTTGAGCTTGAAGGCAGCCCGCGACCTGTAGCCCTCGCTCTTAGCCATGCGGTAGAAGTGGTCACGCCTTCGCTCGAGCTGCCAACGCCTACCCAAAGGTACCACCCTTGGCCGGCTTCAGCCCGCTCGCCTTGAAGCTCAGGAGCACCCGCCTAAGCAGCTCGTTGAGGTCGGGGCCGTAAAAGAGGTGGGTCTCGCAACGGCAATCGCTCGACCCGAAGCCGCGGACGCCCTCGAGGTGCTTCGACAACTCGGCGGCGATCTCGCACTCCTTCCTCTCGTCCGACCTAGCGAACACCACGTCCACCGCCCGCGCCCTAGCGAGGAGGTAGTCGATGTGCCAGCGCAGCGCCTTCTCTGCTCTAAGGTGGCGCCTCACGCGGGCTTCGAGGCCCCCTAGAGCCGAGCCGACGTAAACGTAGTAGCCCGCCCTGAAGCTGAGCGTGCCCAGCTCGCCCACGGTGATGGCTAGGTCGTAGGGCACGTGCACGAGAAGGGCGTAGGTTCCTCGCATGGTGCTCGATTAATCTCTGGCGGCTGACCTATTTTGCCTTCCGCAAGGGCCCTAAAGCTCAACATCTAGCCCCAGCTTCTCGCAAAGTTCCTTGTAGCGGTTCCTCACTGTGACCTCCGTAACCCGCGCCACCTCCGCGACGTCGCGCTGAGTCCTCCGCTCGCCACAGAGCACGCTCGCGATGTATATCGCCGCCGCCGCCACGCCCGTAGGACCTCGCCCTGAGGTCAGCCCCTTCTTGCTCGCCTCCTTCAGCAACTCTATCGCCTTCGACTGCACCTCCCCGCTCAACCCGAGCTCGCTGCCGAAGCGGGGGACGTAGTCCATTGGGCTCGTCGGTCGCAGGTGCATCAGCAGCTCCCTCGTGATGAAGCGGTAGCTGCGCCCGATCTCCTTCTTGCCCACGCGGGAGACCTCGGCGATCTCATCGAGCGTGCGGGGGACCTTACACTCCCTGCAAGCCGCGTAGAGCGCCGCCGCGGCGACCCCCTCTATCGACCGCCCTCGGATCAACCTCTCCTCCACCGCCCGCCTGTAGATCACCGCGGCCGTCTCCCTGACGTTGCGCGGCAGCCCGAGGTGCGAGGCCATGCGGTCGAGCTCCGAGAGTGCGAAAGCGAGGTTGCGCTCGGTGGCGTCGGAGACGCGGATGCGGCGCTGCCACTTGCGCAGGCGGTAGATCTGCGCCCTCCGCTTGGGCGTTAGGTCCTTGCCGTGGCTATCGCGATCCCGCCAGTCGATCATCGTCGAGAGCCCCTTGTCGTGGATGGTATACGTCATGGGCGCGCCTACCCTACCCCTCTTATCCCTCTGCTCCTGGTCGAAGGCCCTCCACTCCGGTCCCATGTCCATGATCTTGTCGTAGATGACCAAGCCGCAGCTAGCGCAGACTAGCTCGGCTCGCTCGTAATCGCGCACGAGCTTCGTCCCGCCGCATTCCGGGCACTTATTTTGCTTTTCTACCCTTTCCATGGGATTTCCCCTCCGAGGTGAACAACTCCTCGCCCACCAGCGCGGCCAGCTCTTCGGTGGCGATCTCGCGCGCGGGCCTCACCAGCGCGTAGGGGCTGCTCACGGGCCCGAATATGTCCAGCAGCTGGCCCACCCGCCTGCGCTCCCCATTATATATGGCTTCCCCGAGCTTGGGCTCGCGCTCGAGGCGTATCACCAAGCCGCGCTTGGTGAAGTGGACTACCTTACCTAACCTTCGCATCCTTTCGCCCAAAAGTTTTAAATCGAGGCCAACTACTACTTAATAAGCGTTTCGGAATATATAAAAGGCGATGATCCCGTGGGTAGGAAGTCGAATTCAGCCAAGCTTCGCAGGCTGGTGCTCGACGTGCTGAAGCCCCACACCCCCACCTTGCCGGAGTTCGCGACCAAGCTGAGCTCCATGCCCGGGGTGGAGGGGGTGAACGTCACGCTGATAGAGATAGATAGGGACACCGAGACGGTCAAGGTGACGATAGACGGCGAGTTGGACTACGGCAAGATCCGCGCGGCCATAGAGGAGTGGGGCGGCGTCGTTCATAGCGTCGACGAGGTAGTGGCGGGCTCCAAGATGGTGAGGGAGGCAGCGCCGGCGGAGTACAAGTTCAAGCTCCGAACGTACGAGGGCAAGGGCTGATCACCGCTTCCTCAGCCAGCAGGTGGGGTTTTCGCAGGCATCGCAGTCCGTCTCCACCTTCGGATAGCTCTCGCCCTTGATGGAGTCCACCAGCGCCTTGAGGTTTTCCAGCTGCTCCCGCGACCCCCGCACCAGCAGCGTCACGCTCCCCTCCGCGCCCGAGAGACCTCCCTTTCCCATCGCCATTGCCTCCGCACCCGTCAGGATCTCTATCGCCTCCAGCTCCGTCACCACCTTGCCGGTGAGGGGCATGAGGCCTAGGGGCACACCCGTGGCGAAGGATGCCCTCTCGATGCCCGCGATCGCGGCGAGCCTGATCAAGCTGCCCGGTACAAACTTCTCCAAGCCCACGGGGATTATGAGGTTGATGCCCTTCGACATCACCGCGCCCAACGACCTTCCCACCGTGCCGCCCTTGGGGTCCGCCAAGAAAACCCCGGCCACGCCGCTGGCGTCGATGGCATTGGCGCCCTTGATGAAGACGTCGCCAGGACCCATCTCAGGTAGCACGTCGTCCGCCCTAGCATCGATGACCTCCCCCTTGCGGACCACTATCTCCCGGAGGCGCATCTTCGGGGGCAAGACGCAGGTGCCCTTCGGCAGCACCACGCCCGCAAGGAACTTCTCGCGCTCCATCCTCAGCCCAAGAAGCTCCTCAGCCACGTAGGCGGTGGTCGAACCCACGGAGATGACGATTATCCCCTCCCTAAGCGCCCTCCGCACCTCCTCGAGCTTGGCGACGGCCTTAGCGATCAGGCGCTTGGACTCCGCCGGGGTTAGCGTCACCTGGATTTGGGGCATGCGCACCTCCAGAAGTTCGCCCGGGCGCCTTAAAAGGTTTGGCGACCAAGCTCGAAGGGGGTTGCCACGCCGAGGATATACACCATCGGCTACGGCAATCGAAGGTTCGAGGACTTCGTCGAGCTGCTGAAGCGCTTCGGCGTGGAGCTGGTGGTGGACGTCCGCGCGTTTCCCACCTCCAAGTGGCCGGAGTTCGTGAGGGAGAACCTCGAGGTCGCGTTGCCCCCTCGAGGCATCGATTACGTCCACATCAGGGAGCTCGGGGGATACCGCAGGGGCGGCTACGAGGCCTACATGCGGAGCGAGGAGTTTAAGCTTGGGCTCAGGCGCCTCAAGGAGCTGGCGCGGAAGAAGGTCGCGGCGCTTATGTGCGTCGAGGCCTATCCCAGCGGGTGCCACCGCAGGTTCATAGCCAAGCGGTTGCGCGGGCAGGGCTGGGAGGTCGTGCACATCGTCGGAAGGGGAAGGCAGCAGACGTTGTGAAAGGGGTCGGGACTACTTCCCGGCGGCTTCTCCCTCGGCGCTTGCCTCCTCGGTCGGCTTGGCCTCAGGCTCCCTCGCCTGCTCCAGCAGGATGGCGTTTATGACCCCGTTTTGTCCGGGCCTGCTCGTCACCTTTGCCCTCCCGATCTCCGTCTCTATCACCGCTCCCCTCGTCAGCACGTTTCTGCGCACGAAGTGCGGGTCCGCGGGATTCTCCACCACCGTCAATATCCTCGCCTTCCTCGCCCGCCCGGTCCTGGGGTCCAGCACGTTCGCAACGTCGGCGGCGGAAAGCCTGCACTTCACGCCCCCGCCCTTCACCCTGTGGAGAACGCGTTGGGCGGGACCTATGTGGGTCTCTATGAAATCGCTGCCCATCTCCCTCTTGCGCTTCTTGCGCCTCGCCCAAATCCTCCCGCCCGTGGGCTTCGTCAGCGATCTTCCCTGCCACCTTCCCATTTGGTCACGCCCTCAACCATTTTTCCCTCCGCGTTAAAAGCGTTGCCTTCAGCTCAACTAGCGACCACCCAACGTGAACTAGGTCAAACGCATTGGGGGCCTCGGCCAAGGACCGTGCAACGGATTGGTGCCCCTACTCGACCAGCTTGGCTTCCTTGAGCTTGGCGACGATCTCGGCGACTATGGGCTTGATCTGTTCGAGGTCCAGCTCGCTCCGGGAGGCAAGTTCCCGTGAGACCTCATCCTCCGTTCTCCCCTCGCACATGTCCCAAATCACGACGACGCCCTCGCCGACCCTGAAACCCTGCTTGTCCTCGTTGACGAGCAGCAACGATCCATCCGCCGCCTCGAGAACTTGGCCCTTTCTCCTGAGTTTTTCGCCTCCCATCAATTCACGGCGGTTTACCTTTGGCTTCTCCTTTAATAAAAGTGCCGGGCGGCATCCGAACGAAGGCCGGCGACGCTAGCGCATGAGCTCCCCGAGGCGCTCGCGGATTTTATCCATGTCGTCCTCAAAGCCGAAGTAGCCCGCGAACTTGCTCGATGTCCTGAGCACCCTGGTGCGGCCGAAGGGCTTGGACTCCACGAAGCCCAGCGCCACGAGCTGCCTCACCTGCTCGTAGACGCGCCCTCCGCGCAGCTCGGCCAGCTTCGACTGCTGGATCGGCTGCTTGTAAGCGATGAGCGCCAGAGTCTTGAGGGCGCCACGGGAGAGCTTGACCTTTGGCGCGATGCCCTCGACCTTCGGCAGGTAGTCCTCGCGGAGCGTGAGGGCAAAGGTATCCCTTGCCGTCTCCACCAGCTTCAGCGGGCCTCCGTTCCTCTCGTAGCTCCGCATGAGCTCCGCCACCAGCTTGCGGACGTAGGTCTCGGAGGACGTGCCCAGAAGCCTCCGGAGCTCGCCCAAGCTCAAGGGGCGGTCGGCCGCGTAAAGCGCGGCCTCCAGGAGCGAGCGATCCTCCTTCACGCCCACCTCAACCACCCGGCGGCGCCAACAGGGAGATGAACACCTCGCCCAAGGGCTCCTCCTGCCAGATCGCTATCTTCCTCCGCGCGCACAGGAAGAGCAGGAGGAGCAGGGTGCGCGCCACGGCCAACCTCGTCCTCTCCTCCAGCAATTCCGACATCGTGACCCTCCGCCCGTCCGCGGCGAGCTTGGCTATTCGCTCGTGCAGCCTGCGCAGGTGCCGCTCGATGTTGACGCGGTACTCGCTCAGCGCCCGCACGATTTTCTCCATCTCCTTCCTCGCCGGCTTCGCCCCCGCGGGCGCCTCCCGCAGGGCCTCTCGGAGCCCGCTTAGGAGATCCGCGAGCGTGATCATGTGGGGGGCGCGCTGTATCATCAGGACAGGGCCAAGCTCCGGGAGATCTATGTCCAGCACCTCCTCGAGCTCCTCCTCAGCAACCCGCCCGTGCCCATCCCCGTCGAGCGCGCGGTCGGACTTTATCCTCAGCAGGGTGGACGCCGAGAGGAGGGCCCTCCCGGAGACCCTGATGTCCAGCTCGCGGAGCTCGCGCATGCGGCGCAGGAAGACGTCGGTGAGCCTCTCGATGTCCACGTCCCAAGGATCCAGCTTGTGGGCCTGCACCAGCTCGAGGAGGATTTGAAACGGTTGATCCACCACCACGCCCATAGCGAACACCTCACGCCGCCAAGCCCGCCAGCTCTACCGACACCACGCGCGAGACCCCATTGCCGTCCATGCTCACGCCGAAGAGGCGGTCGGCGACAGACATCATCGCGTCCCTGAGCGTGACGACCACTATCTGCGTCTCCCTCGAGGACCTGTGCAGGAGCTCCGCGACGCGCCTCAGGTTTTCGTCGTCGAGGTGGGCGTCTATCTCGTCCAGCACGTAGAGAGCCGTGGGCTTCGCCCTCTGCACGGCGAAGATGAACGCCAGCGCGGTCAGGGCCCTCTCGCCCCCCGACATGGCCTCCACGCGCACCAGCTCCTTGCCGGCAGGCTTGGCCTCTATCTCCAGGCCACCCTCCAGCGGGCGCTCCGGGTTCTCCAACACCAGCCTCGCCGTCCCGCCGGGCGAGAGGTCGCTGAATATCCTGCCGAAGTTCTCGGAGATCTCCTCGAAGGTCCTCATGAAAACCTCGGTCTTCTTCTTGTCGATCTCCTCCATGAAGTTGAGGATCTTCTGCCTCTCCCATACCAACTTATCGTAACGTGCCTTCTGCGAGGAGTAGCGACGCTCGACGTTCCTGAAGTCCCTTATCGCCCGCTCGTTGATCGGCCCCATGGCCTCGATCTCGGCCTCAATTCTCTCTATCTCCCTCTCCAGCTTGGAGGCGTCGACGCGCGGGGGTTCCTCGAGCTTTACCTTCATCTTCCTCAGCTCGCCCTCCAGCATCTCGAGCTGGGCCTGTAGGCGGGCCTCTTCTATATTATATCCCTGCAGCTTGCCCTCAAGGGCCTGGATCTCGCCCTGTAGGCGGGCGAGCCTTTCCCTGAGCGACGACGACCTGCGGTACAGGCCCTCCCTCTCGGCTTCTATGGCTCGGATGGACCTCCTCACATCTTGCTCGCGCTCGGCGATCTCCGCGAGGGCGGCCTCCGCATCGCGAAGCTTTCGCTGTAGCTCCTCCAGCCTCTTATCCAGCTGGAGCCGCTGGCCCTCGAGGGATGCGAGCTCGGACCGAAGCCCCTGAAGCTCCGACGTCGGCCCCCTCGCGGCGCGCGCGAAGGGGGGAGCTGAACCCCAAAGTTCCATCGCCCGCTCGATGCAGGAACTGAACTCCTCGAGCACCCGATTCATCCCCTCAAGCACCTCCGCCAACTCGCGCGCGGCCCTGCGGAGATCGGAGGTGGTCGCGCGGTCCGGCTCGCTCAGGGCTCGGCGAAGCCCATCGAACTCCTCCTTGAGCTTTGCGAACCTCGCCGAGATGTCCTCGACCTCCTCGCGCAAACGATCGAGCGCTCCCCTCGCCTGTCTTGGCCCTTCCGCGCCGGCCTTCTCGACCTCCGCCCTGAGCCGCGAGATCTCCGCCTCCACCGCGGCCCTTTCCTCGCCGGCGGAGGCCACCATCTCGGCCAGCGTCCTCACACGTTCCCGCAGACCATTGGCGACCGCAAGAGCATCGGACCTCCTCCTCTCGTCCATGAGCTTGTCGAGCTGCCTGATCCTGTCCTCGCACCTCTCGAGCTCCTCAGAGATCTTCTGGGACCTCTCCCTGAGCCTCGAGAGCTCCCCCGAGCTTGTGGCCATCCTCGCCTGGACTTCGGAGAGCTTCCTCCTGCAGGCGTTGGTCCTCGCGAGCAACAGGACCGCGCGGCCGTGCTCGAGCTGGGCCTTCAACTGCCTGTAGCGGAGGGCGTCCTCCTTCTCCCTGCGCAGCCTCTCCATCTGCATGGCTATCTCGTTTAGGATCGCCCCCATGCTCTGGAGGTTGGCCTCGACCTTCTGAAGCTCGGCCAGCGATTTCTCCTTCTTCTCGTCGTACTCCGCGATGCCCGCGATGTCATCGATGATCGCCCTGCGCTCCAGAGGGCTCATCTTGATGAACCTGTCCACATCGCCCTGCATGATGAAGTTGTAGCCGCCTGGACTCGACATCGCCTTGGCGAGAAGGTCGACGATCTCCTGCCGCGAGACGCGCCTCCTGTTTATCATGTAGACGCACTTGCCGCTGCGGTCGACGCGCCTGGTTATTACCACCGCCTCGGAGTTCACGGGCAGGGCGCCGTCGCTGTTGTCGAGGTGGAGGGAGACCTCCGCGAACGGGGCTGGCCTCTGGCCGTTTCCGCCGTTGAAGAGCAGGTCGGAGAAGCGCTCGGCCCGCATCGTCTTGGCGCTCATCCACCCCAGGACGAAACAGAAGGCCTCGACTATGTTGCTCTTCCCCGAGCCGTTGGGGCCCACTATCGCCGTCAGGTGCGGGGAGAGGGGAAGGGTGACCTTGGTGTTACCGAAGGACTTGAACCCCCGCATCTCGATCTTGCTGACGTGCACCACCCTTTCATGCCCTGGGCTATTTATTCACCCCGCTCCCCCTCGGTTCAACCCCCGACCTCGTTTTTGTTTCCCCATTAATAAAATTTCCCTTTAATTTTCCCTCAAAGGAAGGAGGCTCGACCTTTCAACGCCAGGTTTCATGCGGGAAATTCATGTAGAACTTCTTCCCGCCGCCATGGTAAGCGCCGGTCGTGCCCCAGCAGTGGTGATGCGTCCCGTCGCCCACCCCTCATCTCCGCCCGGCTGTCGTCGACGATGTCGCCGGAGACCGCGTACCAAATGTCCCAAGCCTGAGGTTCAACGTCTCCGTACTTTCATACCGCCGAAAAACTTTCGGGTGGTCGGCCCTCCGTCCCGCCGAGCTCGTACAGCTCGGGGTTGAGCCTCGGAAGCATTGCCATGAGCACCGCCTGCTCCGTGAGGCGGAGCCTGTCCAGCCTGCCCTTAGACAGGTAGCCTATCGCGCCCATCCGCCTGCCTATCCGCTTGATGCCCGTCAGCTCCTCCATCACCCTTCCCACCTCCAGCCCTTCCTTGAGCACCGCCTCGACCACCGCGCGGGGGTACTCGAAGCCCGCCCCGTGCCCAAGCGTCACGCGCCCTCTCCTGTCCGCGACCGCGCACCACTGCACGTCGACGTAGCCGGACCTCGCCTGCGCCACCCGCTCCAAGCCCGCCTCTATCCCCACGCCTAGGTCGAAGTCCCCCGACGCCAGCGCTCGCTTGGCCCGGGTGATGGCACCCCTTATCACCGACGTCCTGCCTATGGGCTGCGGGGGGAGCTCGGGGCCCACGTCCACGCCCCTGACCTTTACCTCGCGAAAGAGCTCCCTCATCACGTTGCGGACGGCCCTCACCTTTACCGGGTTGGTCGAGCCCACGGCTACTCGCATGCTCCCGCGGCTGAAGGTTTTAAGGGCGGCCGCAATAAAGCCTATCGGATGATCTTGGATAGGCTGCTCCGCCTGGCGGCGAGGTACTACGAGAGGCGCCTGCTCCATGAGGTGAAGAGGGGGGAGATGCCCAAGCACGTGGCGATCATCCTCGACGGCAACCGCCGCTTCGCGCGCAAGGCGGGCATGGACGAGAGGCAGGGCTACCTCCTGGGCGCGGAGAAGCTGGAGGAGGTCCTGAGCTGGTGCCAAGAGCTGGGGATCAGGTACGGCACCGTCTACGCCTTCTCGACGGAGAACTTCCACAGGTCCAAGGAGGAGGTAAATGCCCTCATGGACCTCTTCGCCGAGAAGTTCAGGCAGATCTCGCGCGACGAGAGGGTGCACAGGAACAGGGTTCGCGTCCGGGTAATAGGGGATCTGAGCCGCCTGCCGGAAAGGGTGGTGGCCGCGATAAGGGAGGCGGAGGAGGCGACGAAGGGCTACGACGGCTACTTCCTCAACATAGCCCTGAGCTACGGCGGGAGGGCGGAAATCGTGGACGCGGTGAGGAGGATATGCGAGCGCGTTCGGAGGGGCGAGCTCTCGCCGGAGGAGGTGGACGAGCGAACGATAGGCGAGCACCTCTACACCGCCGGCAGCCCCGACCCCGATTTAATCATCAGGACCAGCGGGGAGGAGAGGCTCAGCGGCTTCCTGCTGTGGCAGTCGGCGTACAGCGAGCTCTACTTCTGCGAGGCCCACTGGCCGGAGTTCTCGAAGATAGACTTCCTCCGCGCCATCAGAACCTTCCAGAGGAGGGAGCGGAGGTTTGGGAGGTGATCGCGTGAGGGCGGAGATAGCGATCATAGGCGGCTCTGGCCTTTACGCGCTGGACCTTCTGGAGGGGGCGAGGGAGGTGACCCTCGAGACGCCCTACGGAAGGCCCCCCGAGCTGGTGGTGGGCAGGCTAGGCGGGCGCGAGGTGGCGTTCATGCCGCGCCATGGCAGGGGACACACCGTTCCCCCTCACTTAGTGAACTACCGCGCCAACCTCTGGGCGCTGCGCGAGCTGGGGGTTACCCGCGTCCTCGCGACCACCGCGTCCGGCTCCATGAACCGCCGCATGAGGCCAGGCGAGCTCGCGCTGCTCCACCAGTTCGTGGACTTCACCAAGCAGCGCGCGATGACCTTCTACGAAGGAGGCGAAAAGGGAGTGGTGCACGTCGACGTGACGGAGCCCTACTGCCCCGAGCTCCGCCGCTCGCTGCTCGAGGCGGCTAAGGAGCTGAAGCTCAAGCTCCACCCCCGCGCGACCTACGCGTGCACCGAGGGACCCAGGTTCGAGACCGCCGCCGAGATAAGGGCGATGCGCCGCCTGGGCTGCGACCTGGTGGGGATGACCAACGTGCCCGAGTGCGTGCTGGCGAGGGAGCTGGAGCTTTGCTACGCGGCGGTGGCGGTGATCACGAACTTCGCGGCCGGCATCTCCCGCGGGAAGCTGACGCACGCGGAGGTGGCGGAGCTGATGGCGGCGAGCGCAGGGAGGGTAAAGGCGCTGCTGGCCGAGGCGGTCGCGAGGATCCCGGAGAAACGCTCCTGCGGCTGCGGGAGGGCGCTCGAGGGGGCGGTGGTGAAGGTCTAGCTACTCGTAGAGCTCCTCGTAGTACTCCATGGGCTCGAGCTCGTACTCCTGCTCCGGGCGCCTCTTCTTCTTCGGCTCCTTCTCCTCGATGACCGCCACCTCCTTGGCCTCCTTGCCCTTCTCGCTGATCTTGTAGGCGGCGGGCCTCTTGAGCTTGCCCACGTAGCCGCAGCGGGGACATTCGAGCCTCGTGCTGCGCCTCACCTTCTTGGGCAGGAGGACGCTGCCGCACTTGGGGCAGAACTCCATAAAATCACCGGGCAATTGAAGCTCATACGGGGGACACGGGCTTATAAAGGTATCGCTTCGGTGCCGCCGGCGCGATGACACACGTGTATCACTTGACGGCGTCCTATCCCCGATGACATACGCGTGTCAGCTGTGGGGCTGGGCGGGCTGGATGACATACGTGTGTCAAACTCGAAACGCATGGCCGAAATCGATGACATACGTATGTCACGGCAGATGTTGGGAGTCAAGGGTTGATGACATACGTATGTCAAAAACGTGACACACGTGAGTCAGAAAACTGCCGAACGTCGCGAGATCTTTGACATACGTGTGTCATCAGGACGACCCTCTTTTCGAGGATCAGCGCCTTCCCGCCGCCGACCTCATGAGGGTCGCGAGCCCCAAGAAGTCGTCCAGGCGATCGAGCTCCCAGACCGAGTGCTGCAACCTCGACGCCCCCAGCCCTTTCAGACGCCTGTTCACCCTTAGCCTAAGGGCGTTGTCCGGCCTGCGTATGTCGTACACGAGCAGGTATGACGTACGCGTGTGGGCGGTTGGCGTTGAACTGGGGCTCGACGACATACGTGTGTCACGGCGGAGCTTTGGCGAAGGTATTTTATGAAGGGAAAACACGACGCGTTGCCGCGACGGGAATCAAAAACAAAAATACAAAAAAGAGGGGAAGATTTGCGTCTCCCCTCACTTCCTCCTGAAGATCGCGATCGCAGCCAGTATCAGCGCTATGATCACTAGGATTATCGCGTAGGTGCCCCAGGCGGTGACGGTCCTCGTCACCTCTACGCTCTTGGGCGTCGAGACGTTGCCCGCGTCGTCCTCGGCCGTCACCACGATGGTGTTGGTGCCCTCAACGAGCGCTATCGAGACGCTGAAGTTGCCGTCCTTGTCCGTCCTGCCGCTCCAGGTGCCCGCGGGCGCGATCACCGTCCACTTCGCCGGCTCGCTGACCTTGCCCACCACGGCTATCGACGCCTGGCTGGTAGTCGTCTTGTCCGCCGGCGAGATGATGGTGACCGTCGGCACCGCGCTGTCGACGATGACGGTACCGTAGAGCCTGGCCGGGCCCTCGTTGCCGGCCCTGTCGATGGCCGAGACCCAGATGCTGCTAGTACCTTCTGGCAGCGAGATCTTGAGGCTGAAGTTGCCTAGCTCGTCCGCGGTGGTCGTTTGGGTGACCTTCACCTCGGCGTCCTGCTTCACCACGACCTTCACCGTAGCCTTGGGCTCCGCGGTCCCAGCGACGGTCACGGTCGCCACCCTAGTGCGCTCGGGTATCGTCACCGTCGGCGCACCCGGCAGCGCGGGCGGGGTGGTGTCGACCTCGAACCTGAAGTTCTCCACGGTGGGAGCGTTCAGGTTGTCGCCCGCCTCGATGTGGACGAGGTACCAGTTGTCGGGTAGCGCCTCCGCCAGCGTGTTCTCGAAGATGCCCGTCGCCGGGTTCCAGACGTTAGAGTTCTCGAGCGTCGCTACGACGCTGCCGTCCAAGCGTCGGATCTGCACCTTCACGTTCTCCGGGAAGACGACGCCCAAGCCCTTGTTCTCGGCGTAGCCTGGATCCAGCATCTTGACGACGATCTTGGGCCTGTTGTCGTTAATCGCCATGTTCTCGACGAAGCTCTTGCCCGCGATGGAGACCAACTGGACGCTCGGCGGCTTGGTGTCGAGGAAGGCCTTGTTCTCGACCTTCTCGCCCACCCAGCCGACGTAGTCCTCCACCCAGACCCTGACGGTGTTCGGACCTTCATCGAGGGTTATGGGTATGGCGAAGGTGTAGTAGGGCGAGACGCCCCTCTCAACGGTCTGCTTGGTCACCTTCCCGTTGACCTCTACCACGGCGGTGAGCGTGTCGGGCGTATAAGCGGAGACCGCGTTGTCCTCGCACCTGCCGGTGAGGAGCCAGGATGCCTGGTTGGTCTTGGCGGGTAGGCTGTCGAGGTCCGAGAACTTCAGGTCCTGCGGCCTCAACGGCGGCGCGTTGTCGACGTAGATACGATGCGAAGCAAAGCCTCCAGGCAGCCATGGCCCTGTGTTGCCGGCCCTGTCCCTGAGGGTATTCTCACGCACCCTTATTCTCACGTCCTTGTTTTCCCACTCGGGCTTGACGACGAAGCTCGTGAACCAGTCTATGTTGTCGGTCGTGGTGCACTTTAAGTTCTCGACTATGTTGTCGGCTGGGCCGACGGTTATGACCACGCTGTTCTCCTCCATGCCCGTCACTACCTCATAATAGCTAGTCGAGATCTTGACGCTCGCGGTGGTGCCCGCCTTGACCTTTGGGAGATAGTATACGTCGTTGACGTAGATGCGGTAGATCGTCGGCCACTTGTAGTCGACTATGGTGTTGTAGCTCTTGTCCGCCCTCGCGCCCTTCGTGTCCCAGGTGCTGACCGCCCACACGACCGTCACGTAGTCGTCCGGCTTCTTCGAATTCTCAGGCGTCCCGAAGTACCCCACGTCGACGGCGAACGGGAACTCCAGGCTGGCGCCGGGCGCGATCATCCTCGCGGTGTTGTCGGTCGACCAGGTGTCGGTGCCGTCGAAGGTCCACCCGACGGGTTGGCCTTCGGCCGCGGCGGGCGTCACCAGCTCCATCTTCTTGCCGCTCGCCCTCTTCACGTCGGTGTTCTCGGGTATCGTCACGGAAACATTAGCGAGGAGCTTAACCACCGTGCCGCTTGGGATTATTACCCCGTTGTTTACCATCATTTCTACTACCACGCCCGCCCCAAGCGTTGCCTCGATGGCGCCACCCCTTAGCACTGGCACACTAGCGACGGTCCTTAACTTGTTATCGGTTAGAACCACCTTCTTGTCCTGCATTACCTTGATGTTCTCGTTTACCTTTAGGTTATCTCCCGTGGAGCGATCGCTGGTCACCTCCAGCAACGTATCTTCCGGCAGCTTCACCACGTTGCCGCTCACCCTAACCACGAGGGTATCCTGGAGCAACCTGAGTTCGGCCCCATTCTCCAAGGTCACGGAGGTATGCTTGGCGGGGGCCAAGTTGTCGTTTTGCGCAAGACCGGTGGTAGTGTTATTATTTATTGTTACCTCGACAAGAGCGTTGTCCCTCAACAGGGCATTCTCGCCAAGCGTCGGCACCCAAACCCAAGTGTTGTTCTCCCTGATGACATCGGTGTTTTCGTAGATCGTCACGTTCACCGACGCCGACTTCAGCTTCACGAGGGTGCCCGCGGGTAGGATAACGACGTTGTCGTCGACGCAGGTCAGCAGGTTGTCCTTGGGCACCTTCGCCACCGCCGCCAAGTTCGAGAAGCCGCTGGGTATGGTGATCTTGACACTGTTTATGGGGTCGCCAGAGGTGTTCGTGACCTTGAGCGTGAAGACCTTGG
>CAKZTQ010000031.1 GCA_937921735.1 uncultured archaeon | reverse complement strand
AACGGTGATGCATAATGAAGCCTGAAAAGTCTGAGTGGTTGGCGTACGTTCTGATAGCGGCAGGGCTAATTTTGCTGATTCTGACGTTCCTCATCGCATACTCGATGCTCACATCCCTCGGCGGCATAGCGACATCCCGGGATCTTGCGGAGGCCATTGGGGCGATCCTCGGTCCGATAGCTGAAGCCGCGGTCAGAACCATGTTCCTCGGGGTGATGGGCTGGATTGGCTCAATCGTAACTGTGAGGGGGATACAGCTTTATAAAGAGTCGAAGTCCGCGGCGCGACAGAACGCGGAAAAGTCCTGAACCGGGAGATTCTTTCCGCAGACCGACCTCCTCAGCTGGGCTCCGGAAACTCAATATGCCTTACTGAATCTTGAAACCTTGAACTTTTAAAGCAAGTTCGGGGAAAACCCTCTTCAGCTTGTCGGTGGGAAGCCTGCAGGTTTATGGCCGCAGGTTCAGAAGCGGTAGCTACGTGCGCACCTTTAGGTTTCTGAAAAGGGTGGCGGCCTCCCCCTCATGCGCGCCGAACCCGGACATCCAATCCGCATACATGGTCTGCATGTAGAGCCTCATGGGCCTTTCCGGAACCCTCTCTCCGTAGAAGGCGCCCACCTTGACCCCGTCAACGTAGAATTCGACGGCCTCGCCTGGAACCCATTTTATCGCGTATCTATGGAATGCCTCGTTGGCCATGAACCCGAGCCCCGTCCTAATCAAATGTCTCCGCCCGCCGACCCAGCAAGTGAAGTCCGCCATCCCAGGGTTCAGGTTGGCGTAAATGTCTTCGCAGCTCTCCATGAACCCATATACTTCTACGTCAATCTCGTCGAAGTCGCCCCCTCCATATTCGCCGTAGAGGAAGAAGGCGCTGCAGCCGACGCCGCCGTCCACGGTCTTCATTTCAACCTCAAAGTAGCCCCCTAGAAACTCCTGCCGGCTTCTGAGAATGGCGCGAGCCTCCTGCCCACGCAGGGGGACTGCAAGCCTCCACGCCCCGCCAATCCGCTCGACGTACGCGCCACCCCAGCTCGCGTCCTCAAAATCGACGTACGCTGGGGGCGGCGATGGGTTTGCGAGGAGGAGAGCGAGGGTCAGCAATACGGCCGCGATCGCCGTCAACGCTGCCGCAGTTTTTGCTCCCATCGGAAGATGGGCGCATGTGCAAGTTAAAGTTCGGCAGCGCAGGTTGAAGTTCAGCGAGTGGGGGCGCCGCCCATCCTTTCCATCTTTTCGTCTATAAGCCTCTTAACCCCGCCCGGGTTCCTGACGCCCTTAAAGAGCACGCCCATGAAGGGCGTCCCAGCCGTGTCAAACCTTATGTCCCCGAAGCCAAGGATCCTGCCTATAACGTCCTGTTCCAAAACCGTGTTGGTGATCCTGTCGAAGGCTGCCTCCTCAACCCTCACCGCGACGAAGCGGTACTGCCTCCTAACATGGCTGTCCGTGACCGTGTAGGTGTTCGCCCAAGCCTTTATGAATGCGAAGGCCATCAGCAAGAGACCGCATGCAACGCCTATCGCCGACAGCGGAGCGACAAATGGCAGCAGCGCAAAGATCAGAGCCGAAACTATTATGAGCAGCGCCCCTCCCGCAAGCGCATCGTAGAAGGCAAGCACGGTAGGCTTCCCGCTCCATAAGACCCCCTCGGAACTCGCGGAACCCTCGGAAGGTTCGCCCCCCTCGACTTTTCCTCCTGGCAACTTGCCGCCGGCGATAAGTCTCCTCAACTTTCCTCCTCGGAAGCGTTAAAGCCCTGAAACTTAAAAGGCGGGTTCATGGAGTCGCCCGGCTTTAGCCGCGCTTCCAGCTCAGCGGGCGCAGTCCATGAGGCTGTTCAGCTTTCACATCGCCGCCACCATCAAAGGCCTCCGACTTCGGTCGGGGAGCAACTGACGGAAGAGGTTCCATCTCCAACATGAGGTTCCAGGCCGCAGCTGCGAGGTGGCCTAGGCCTAGAAAGGCGAAGCCCGACGAAAGGTAGGCGAGCGACTCGGGCTGAGCGAGCTGAGGCAATCCGAAAACCCTTGCCGAGGCTGGCACGAGCGCGAAGGACACTATCAGGCCCACCGGCGCCTCCACCAAGGCCAGAAACGCCGCGAGCCCGGCTTTGAAGCCGAATGCCCTGTAAAGCTTCCTCATGTAGCCGCTGAGCTCGTTCCTCTCGAAGCCTCCGGGATCGGACCTGTAAAAGCGGTACGTGGTGTAGAAGTCGGAGAGCACGCCGGCAGCCCATATGGAGAAATAGGCGTAGGCTGAGGCCGGCGACGAGGAAGCTGCGCAGAGGAGGAAATAGGGGCCTAAGCCTACCCAGACGAGCACGATCGGGAAGGCGGCGCAGAGTCCGACCCTACTTCTTGCGGATTTTCGGGCGCCTGACAAGGTTTATGCCAGCCATGATTAGGCCCACCACCAGTATGACCACGCCCAAGTACATGACGAGGTCGAAGATTCTGTTCACCATCGTTCCCAATTCCGGCACTGGAGGATTATCGAGCATATTTCCAGTCAGCCAGTTGGCAATCGGCTTCGCAACAGCCATGATGGCCCCGGCCATGAGGCACGTGGCTATCATGTTGTAGCCTACGGCGACCTCCTCCTCCCTGCTCCTCCTCATGAGCGCCAGCTGCAGAGCCGCGAATGCGTGCGCTGCCGAGTTCCCCGCGGATCTAAGCGCCCTCAAAATCCTTCCGAGACGCGAGCCCATCACTTCCTTCACCACACCTTCTTACTCCCGTGCACCTTAAAGTGCGCGTTCAACCTCACAAACTCCATAGCGACTGGATGAGGATGAAGACAAGGTTCCCCATGGGGAGGAGGGCCAAACCGAGGGCGAGGAACGCTATCATGGGGATGGTCGGCGATGCGAGGACCCCGTCGCTGTAGAGCTGCCTGTTCTCAACCATCCTCGCGGTCACCTCTGAGAGGTCCGCCTTAGCCCTCGCAAAGCATAATGGCACCCTTATGGGCCTGCCGCCCTCATCCTCAAGCTTTTCGGCTGGAAAGTAGTGTAGGCCCTCCAGAAGCCTCTCAAGGCTGACGCGCCTAGCCGTGAGCAGCAGGGCGAGGAGGTCCCCGACGCCCCTCACCTCAACGCCTCTGAAGGGATTCCTCCCCCTCGCCAAGTCCGCAACGTTTGAAACGAACACCGAGGCTGGGCAGGCCAAGCTCAGGAGGACGGCGTTGCAGAAAACGGCGAAGAACGGGAAGCCCAAAGGGTCGGCGGAAAGCGGCAGGCCTTCGGGATACGCTGGGACGGTCAGGCCTGTGAAGAGGAGGGCGAGGGCGTCCGCCCCTCCAGCAAGGCCGAGCTTGAACAGGGCGAGCCCTACGCAGGCTGAGGCTGCCGAGGAAAACGCCAGGGCGGCAGCATCAAGGTTCCCCGAGAAGATGTTGAGCAGGCTTAAGGCCAGACCAACGGGGCATCCGGCGACCCAAACGATGTCTGAGACCTCGCGAGTTCTGAAGTCGCAGTAGGACGCGTAGGCCAAAACCGATAGGGCGAAAAAGTACCCGCAGACCTCGGGCGAGACGAAATTCCCCAAAGCAACCCCACCGATCTACCTAGCGACGGGAACCAGCTTGGCGACTTCCCTCCAGCGGTGGAGACATCTCGGGCACTCATACAAGGTTATGCGGAGCAGCGCCCCTCCCCCCTTCTTGGGCGCCATCGTCCACGCCCTAATGGGCACGCGCACTTCCGTCCCGCATTTAGGGCATCTCTCGGTCAAAGCCGTCACTTCCTGAAACGTTGAAGGGGCGGAAACATTAAAGTCCGATGACCGCAAAGTCCAATAACCGCACTTTAAAGTTCTCACGCCTCATCCACATCGGGGAAAAACCTATGATGGCGAAAAGAAAAGCCGTAAGCCCATTAATAGCGACAATAATTCTGGTGGCCATATGTGTCGTAGGCGGACTACTGGTTTACAGCGCGTTCACGAACTATTTCAGCATAATGGCTACGAAGGGGCAGATATCCCTCGAGGCCGTAGACTTGGTGAAAGATACAGGGGGCACCGTGACTTTCTCCATAACCGCCAAGAACACCGGGAACAAGCCGGCCGTATCATTGACCGTTAAGCTCGCAGGCGGAGCCGCTCAAAACCTCAAGGTTGCCGGCGAGAACGTCTCTGACTCCAACCCGCTTCAGCCAGCCCAGTCCGCATCATTGACCTACAGTCCGAGCGGAACCTTCGTTGTCGGCAACACCTACAACATCGTGATTGAAGCCAAATTCTCCGACGGCAGCACCTTCGTCAAGACTGAGTCGGTGATGTGCAGATCCGGCTAAGCTGACGGGTTAAATCCCTCAACAAAACCCCTTTTTTCTTTTTTCCGATCATTCTTTTTTCCGATTAAGCCGCTTTAAAGTTTCCACGTGCACTGCTTCTGGTGAACTTGAAAAATGCGTAGCGAACCGCTCAGAAGAGCCGTAAGCCCCCTCCTCGCAACGGTAATGCTGATGGCCATAACGATTGCGGCCGGGCTCGTCATATATAGCCTCTTCTTCAACGCTGCCGGGACGGCCTCATCCCAGCTCAGCATACATGTTATCTCGGTCGACATCATCAGGACTTCATCCACCATCCTGGTCTCCGCCACAATAAAGAACTCCGGGAACAAGCCCATAACATCCTGTAATGTGACGGTCTACGGCGACTCGGGCAGCGCAACGCTGCAGCTTGGCCCCATAGATGTGGGCCAGTCGAAAAGCGCTTCCGTAATGGATCCCTCCGGCTTCTCCGTGACGGTCGGCAAGACCTACCCCGTTGAGATAAGGGCGAGGGCAAGCGATGGCAGCGCCCTCCACAAGTCGATGGTCGCGCCCTGCACCGGATAAAACTGCGAGCGGGGGCTTGGCGCCTCAAACCCCCGCCTAGTTGGCTATATCGATTTCCACAGGTTTTCCGTTATGCCTTTTATCTCCAGTTTCCCCCTCAGTTTTTCCACTATGGGTTGAAGGTCCTCCCATTCCTCCCCTGTTAACGGCGGCACTCCGGTTTTTTCCACTATCGTTTTGATCAGCTGCTTCGCGTTGGTCTCTCCCGCCTCGGTTTTAGGCACGATCAGCCATATGTCGTAGAAAAGCGTTGGCCTAAACATTCTCGGTATCTCTGCGAGGAACTCCAGGATCATGCTATCTTCGGTTTCAGCCCCAGACCTGTAAAAAACCTTTTTCAAAGTTGCAATAAAAATGCTTGTGGGCAGGAAAAACGCGAGCGCCAAACCCTTTATAAGCTGACTGACCGAAATTGTCACCCCTTTGGATTCGGCGAGTCTGTCGAGAGCTGTTTTAGCCTCATCCCTCCCAAGCTCCTTGAAAGGGACGTCCATTTTCCTAAGCATTTCCGTTAAGGGTTTCCTGACAATGAACCCCAAACCGAAAGTTTTAGAAGCCTTATCAAGAAACCTCTTGCTCACATACAGCGCGAATGGTTCAGGCACGCTTTCACCCCCGAGCGTCAGCGTTGGGAAGGCGGCGCCTCCCGCTGTTTCCGCAACTCCGCATGTTCAGTTAGCAGCAGAACCCCCTCTATTATGAAAAATATGCCGACTATTATCTCCAGAAGCGCCGGTACAATTATCACCAGGATGCCGAAGATTATGCATAGGACGGCTAAAACCGGCTTAGAAACCGTCACGCCAATTTTTCCAAGACCCTTTTCAATCGTTCCCGCCATTTCCACCCCTCCCTCATAATCGATTCCCTTCACCGTAAATTCGTTTCCTAAAGATTTAAATTCGATGCTTCAAAATGGATGAGTTTAAATATTGACTCCACACGCATCAATGCTTAGCCCGGAACCCTTGGGGCCGCTGAGCCCGAAGGCCCCCGCAAGCTCCTGGAGCATGGCGTCCGTTGAAGCGAGCATGGCGTCCGTTGAAGCGGCTCATGCGCAACCCTGCCCTTCAACTGGAAGTTTTCGACGGAGCCCAGCCCATGACCCACCTCTCCATCTCCAGCCTGTCCACTTCCGTGAACGGCAGGTTCAGGTAATGTTTCAGGCTTGTGAGCTCCGTGTGACCTTGGCTCAGGAATATCTCCGTCAAGCGTTCAGGGTAGCACGTCACGAGCCAGCTCTCCCAAGTCTTCCGAGTTGTCTTCGGCCCAAGCCCCGCCGGGTCAAGTCCGGCCCGAAGGGCCCACCTTCTCAGCGCCTCAGTCCAGGCCTTCCACGATGGCGGCGGCGAACCCTTGAAGAAGAAGGGGAGGATCTGCTGCCCCTGAGGGTTGAGCCTGACCCACCTTTCGCGCTGCCTGCGCTTCGCCTTCCTCTGCGCATACTCGGGGAGGTGTATGAACCTCCCATCGAACCACTCTGGATGCTCATGGAGCCTCCGGGCCTCGACGTACCTTAAACCCGTCAGGAGGAGGGCGTCCAGCCTCACCTGGTTCTCAAGCTTTTTGGCGCCCTTCCTGAGCAGTTCGTACTCGCACGGCCTCAGGATCCGCACGCCGCCCTTGATGATGGGCGTTAAACCGCTCACGTCCACCGCCTCCTCAGATCCAACGCCTCTAAAGCTCGAGAGTTTCCAAGCTTAAAAGCTCGTTTCCATGCCCCCGCCTTTAAGTTGCAAAGGACCCTAAGCTTTTGAGATGCCATGTGGAGGAAGCGCCTAGCGGGCTCAGCCTTCCTGCTCGTCCTCTTAGCTTCCGCCCTCGCCGACGTCGCCTCGCCGGCGTGGATCGAGATTTCAGGAGACTCCGGGAAAGTCAATGTTGTGGTCAACTACTGGCCTGGAATGGACAGGTTCGGCAGGCCCTCAGTCAACCCGGACGGCTCCTTCTTCCCCAACGATCAGCTCTGGATAAATTACGGCGTCTACATGGTTGAGGGCCTGAGCTTCAGCGGCGTCCAAGCCGTCTACGACCAGTCAGCCTTCGAGAAGCTTAGGGACGAGGGGTGGGGATCGACGTCCGGCAAAGCGCTCTTCAAGGTTAGGGCCGATGCAAACCCGGGCACATATGACTTTTCAGTCAGGGCTGAGGCCTACGCGACGGCTGAGGGCGGCGCAAGCGGTTCGGTCTCGGTCACGTTCGGAGGCGTCGAGGTCTTCGCCCACTACCGGATCGAATTCCTCTTAACCATACTCCCCTCGGAGCACGGCACCACCAGCCCCGCCCCCGGAAGCTACTGGCATGCGAAGGGCGAATCCGTCTCCGTGAGCGCCATCCCCGACGACTACTACGAGTTGGATTACTGGCTCCTCAATGGGAAGCACGCCGGATCCTCGAACCCGATAGGCGTGGTCATGAACGCGCCTTACGCCCTCCAGCCCATCTTCCGCAGGATTCAATACGCCCTTTGGGTAGGCGCCTCAACCGGCGGAACGACGGATCCCCCGCCCGGAATGTACCTGTATGACGCCGGGACGTACGTCTCGGTCTTCGCCATACCGGACGCAAACTACACTTTCAGCCACTGGATTTTGGACGGCCGTGACATGGGGCCGTGCAACCCCATAACCGTTTTCATGGACCGCCCGCACGGGGTCGGGGCCGTCTTCAAAAAATGCGAAGATGAGGGTGAAAACGCCTCCCCCTCAACCGGGCTTGTGTTGGAGGCGAGGGCCCGGTCCCCTCTTAAGCTGGTCCCGCTCTCCGCTCAAGCGGAGCTCAAGCTCGTTGTCAAGGACTTGAAGTGGACGACGTGGTTTGACCCCCTCAGGGGCACGGTTTGCCAGGCAACAGGCTACCTCTACGATTCAAGCGGAGCGCCAGTTGCCCACAGCGACGTCGTTGCGGAGTTCAGGAAAAGGAACCTCTGGACGGGCGGCACGTGGATCGTTTCGAAAACGGCGAGGACAAGCGGCGGAGGGTACTTCGCAGCTGAGGACACGTGTAACCCGCTCACTGAGCAGTTTTTGGGGGTTCAGGCCTGGGCTGAGAAGCCGGGCTACATCCCCTCATGGAGCCTCTCAACCTTTCTTGACCCGCACTCGGCAAGCGTTGGGCAGGGAAGCGGCCTCCTCGCAGGCGTCAGGGTTTGCTTGAGCGGCCGGTACACGTCCGTGCCGGTCTCGCTCTTTGCCGAAGGTGTCCCGCAGGGGTGCGAGGTCTCCTTCAAGCCCCCGTCCGGCGAAGCTGACGGTTTGACCCCCCTCCAATCCGTCATGACCTTAAGCGCCTCCCAAACCGCGCCGACCGGAAACTACACGCTCATAGTGAAGGCTTCAAGCGGCCAAGTTACGGCCTCGGCCCCCCTCCGGCTCGAAGTGACTGAACCCGTTCAAGTGCCCTCGGCGGTCAGGTTTGCGGCCTACGGTCTCGACGCAGATGCGGATGGCGTTGTGCTTGTGTTGGACGGCTCCCAGAACATCTACGTTGGTCGGCTCCCTTACACGGCGGACTGGAGGACGAACACGCAACACACCTACTCGTGGACGGCGGTTTTGAGCGCAAAGGTGTATGGCAAAAGGTACGTTTTTGAGAAGGCGGTTGTCAAAACGCGCTACTTGAGCGTTGCAACCGTGAGCGTCGAGGTTGCCAAGTATGACCCCCAGTTCACGGCCTTCGCCTACACCATACCCAGGTCTCCCGGCGAAGGCAGCTACGAGAAGCACTTCGCCGTAATCGTCAGGTACGACGGGAACGGCCCCGAAAAGGATCTGGGGAAGAGGGCCGTCTTCGAGGGCTGGGACTGGTACGGGCATGCGAGCAGGATTGCGGTTCAGCAGCGGCTCACGGGTCTGACGGCCATCCCGGGCCTGTCCGGAACGAAACCTGAAGAAATAGCGGAAAACCTCCGGGCCATCATGGAGCTGTTCAACCTCACACGCGGGGTCACGTTCTCCGCGGCCGGGATGGACGCCGAAACTGAGGGCATAGTACTGAAGGTTGACGGCGAAGGGCTCACCGTCAAGGACCTCCCGAAAACCTACAGCTGGCCTGAAAACGCAACCCACACGTATAAGTGGACCGTTCGGATGCCCGTGTACACGCAGGTCGGCTACGGGATGGCTTGGGACGAATGGTTCTCCTTCGAGTATGCCCTCATCACGCCGCCGCAGGTCGAATTGAAAGGGAACGTCACGCTGGAGGAGGCTCAACGGCTGCTAATGGACTTCGCCTCCAAGCTTCCATCTCCGAGCGGAAGCGTGAAAGCGACGATGGTCGGCAGCAAGGTCATAGGCGTCTACTCGCACAACAAGCTCTTGGAAAGCGTAGCTAGGGAGGCGGGCGTAAGCCGCAACGATGCCCTGAAGTTCGTCAACTTCCAGCTTCCAGTCTTCTTCAGCAACGAGAGCCGCTACGTAAAGTTCATCTTCGACCTGGACGACAGGGTGGCGGCTGAGGCGTTGGGGATGGGATACAACGTCTCGCTGACCTACAGGGTAACCTTCACCACCGATGCCTTCTCCCCCCGAACACACGCGTTCAGCGTGAACTTCACATGCCCCCTCGAATACTACCGGAAGGACGTGGAGGTCAAAGCCTTCAGGTGGGATCGAGCGGCTGAGAGCTGGTCCATCGACGGCACCGTCAGGGTTGAGGCGCTCCTCAGCCCAACCTTCAACACAACTGAGGAAAACTGGTTCAGAAGCTACCTTGAGGAGCAGGAGATCGATGAGGTGATGCTGGAGATCGCCTCCAAGGACATATACGAATGCCACCCCCAGTACTTCGGCGGGGTCGGCTCAGCATCGGGCACCATGAACAGGACGAGCGCCTTCCTCTACAACCTCAACGCGACGGCGGGCCGCGGAACGCCATACCTTGGCGTGTACCCGCACGACGGAGACGCCTTGACCGAGAATATCGAGAACGCATATGCGTGGTGGGACTCCCCGTCCTGCAGGGTCTCCGCGGACTGGGGCAGAAAGACAGCCGGGCTTTCAAGCATAATGGTGGACGCTGAGGGCGTGGCGACGGCATGCGCGCTCCTCCATCTCATCAAGCCCGCAGATGCCCCGTCGGGCAGCCTTTCCTTCGACATATACCTCGGCGAGGGCTGCAGCGGCAAAGTGACGGTTGTGCTCCTCTCGCCCTCGGGCATCGCCGCCATGAACGAGACCGTTGGGATCGGCTCGTGGCGGACGGTCACTCTTCCCGCCGGGGGGGAAATCCATGCGGTCGGGATATACGCTGAACTTGCGGAGCCCGCGGGGCGGTTCTGGATCGATCGACTCCGCTTCACCAATGCATGGCTTTGGAGATGGAAAGACGCGGTCTCCATCGCGAAGACGGTCTACGTGGACTTCGCCTCAAGCGAGCCGCTCACGATCTACGCAAACCTCGACCCCAGTTCACCGTTGCCCGTCAACGTGACCTCGGACGGCCCTAAAACTTCAAGGCTGACTGTTGAGGCCGCTCCCGAGCTCGGGGGCTTGGCGAAGATAACTGCCTACGCGGTTGCGAGTGCGCCGCATGGCTACATGTTGAAGGACATCCCTGTTGAGGGGCTGCAGTTGAGGAGGCTTTTCTCCTTGAACCTGACGGTTCCTGAAGAGTGGATTGAAGACGGCAGATTCTCGGGCTACCGAGGCTACTCCTCAATCCGCGGGGGCGTCTTAGGCTTCTCAGGCCGGATGGAGCTTCTCGTGGCGAAGGATCCGGAGATGAAGGCGCTGCCAGGATACGACGATGCGCTCCTCCTAATCGAGGCTGAAAACGTTTGGGGGACAAGATTCCATGCTATTGTGGCAGTCCAGCCTTGGGGCAAAACCTTCTGGGAGGTTATGTTCGAGCAGGTCGCCATGGCGCTCATAGGCGTAGCCGCGGCTGCCATAATAGTCGGCCTCATCATAAAATTTCTCAGAGAGTCCCGCTGATCATCGGCCTCTCCATGCCCTCAGCTTTTAAGGGCGAGAAAGCAAAAGCTTTTAGAGCGAGGGCGTTGAGGGTGAAATTTTCAAGCTTAACGTGGAGGGCCGGCACCAAGGTGCTGGCGAGGCTGAGGCGCAGGAGGGCGGCGTTCGGCGTAGACGCAGCAATCATGGTGGGCTTCATATTAGCGATGATGCTCGCGCTTGCAGCGTTCGGCCCACAGATACTCAGGTGGCTCGCGAGCTCCCTCATGGGAGGCGCGGAAGGTGCATACGTCCTGCTCATCAAACTGCCCATAATCCCGGATAACCCTCAGGCCGCCCCCGTCAGCGGTGCCCCGGCAGATCAATGGATTGGTTGGGCCGCGGCGCAACTTTACGGGCTGCTCCAGCAGATCGCCTTGTCCCTCTTGGCGGTCGTCCTCATAATAGCGGCGATGTGTTACATCTTCGAAACTTTCAGGTTCATGAGCGAGGGAACGGCCATGAACATAATTTTGAACTCGGTCTTTACGCTGATAATGGTGTTCGCGGTGAAGTACATTTACAACGGCGCCGCCGCGGCCATGAATGCTCTCACGGGCTGGCAGGATGTTGGCGGAACGGGCCTCATCATACAGAGCGAGGGTGAGATTGATGCGCTGATTGGGGCCATGGGGGGAGGCGTGCTCTCGGGCGGTTGGGACGTAGCGGTTCGCTTCTTCGGCTCCGTCGTCATCTTCATAATTTCAACTTCCATACTGATACTTGCGGTCATGATGGGCGCCGTCAGGCTCCTGCTCATCGGCTGCTTGGCTGCGGCGCTCCCGCTTCTGCTCATGCTCAGGCTCATCCCGCCCACCAGACACTTGGCTGACAGCCTGATTGAGACCGCGGTTGGAATGATGTTCGCAAGCTTAATAGCCGCGATCCTCATACACTTCGGCTACCTCCTCGTTGCCAGAACCGATTTAGGCGGGATCGCGAAGCTCATCATGGCCCTGGCAACCTTTGCCGGAGCCGCCTACATGTCGACGATGTTCGCAGGAAGGCTCGGGGGACTGTTCATGGCGATGGGAGGCGTGGCCTCAACGGCCTCAGCCGTGGCTACGGGGCTAATGCTTAGCCCGACCGCAATGGTTGCCGCAGGGGGCGCCGGAGTAGTTAGTGGAGCCTTACAAGCGAGCAGAGTGGGCGCATCGAGGCTTGGAGGCGCATTGAGGGGCGCGGGGACGGGGGTCGCTGCAGCCGCCGCAGCCATCCTTCCCGGCGCCTTAGTCGGTGCGCCTCCCGGAAAAGTTTTTTCAACCGCGCTTGGCACAATACCAGGGGCCATGCGCTCCACTCAGCGCTCCCTTCAGGAAATCGTTGCGGGCAGGGCTGGCAGCGCGGCGGAGGGGCTGCTCTACAAGTTTGCGCTGAAATCAACCGAGGGTGAAAGCGCCGGCCTCGGCTTAGAGTGGTATGACAACGAGATAGCAGGTAGATCTGACAAGGCGATCGGGGACATGCTGGCTCAGAAGCTCAACCTCCCCCTCGACAGCGAGAAGGCAGGCAAGGAGTTCAGGAAGCTTGCGGAAGGTCTGAAGGTGGCCAACCCTGTGATGCTTGACAGGATCAAGCTCGGCCTCGACAGGTGGCAGAAGCTTGAACCAAAGGAGAGGGAAGAGATTCTTTCCAAAGCACTAAAGGAGAAAATGGATAATGAGGCAGAAATTGAAAAGATCTTCCGCAGTATGGGAGAGCCGTTCCCCAACCCCGACCTCGAGGCATTAGATAAGAAGCCGCGGTTCTACTGGAACATCCTCGACAGGGAGACGACCGGGGTTTACGGAGAGGCCTTGAAGGCGAGGATGTACGCTCTCATGCGCGAGGGATACGAGGAAAAGTATGAAAAAGGCAAGATCGACTACGAAAAGGGCTGGGAACTCAGGGAAACCGTCAGAAAGCTCCCGGATAAGGAAGCTGGCAAGTGGGCGGAGAAAACCTTCAGGATCAGGATACCTGGGACGTATGAGAAGAGGGTTGGGGATAGCGTTAAGGAGCTGATTAACAGGGCCGCCCTGGAGAACCCGTACCTCCTGGCAAATCTAGTGGATAATGTCGAGAAGCAATCGAAGATTCTGGGAAGGGATCCGAACGAGGATTTGAGGGAGCTGGAGGAGAACACGAAATGGATCACGGATCAAATTCCGCATCCAAACCCTCCACCGCCACCCTCAACTGGATCTCCACCGCCCTCAACTCCCTCAACCTCCCCGCCTACAAGCGCCCAACTTTCGCCACCTCCGAGCTCACCATCCACAGAGCAACTTTCGCCACCTCCGAGCCCACCATCCACAGAGCAACCATCACCCTCAACTCCCTCAACCTCCCCGCCTACAAGCGCCCAACTTTCGCCACCTCCGAGCTCACCGTCTGAAACATCAAAAAAAGAGCCCGCACCATCCGAAAAATCAAAAAAGCACAAAAGGGGCAAAAAATACGACCTTATCGAATTCCAGAGAATGATGATGGAGGGCGAGGGCTCTTCTGAGATCTCGGCTTGACACTCTCCACGGCTGAAGCCGGGAGATTCTCGCTTCTGGCGATGCTTCGCGGCTCAGAGACCCGTCGGTTGCCGCCCCATCTTTCACGGTTCACACCTTCGAAGCGAGGCAGAATGATACATCATGAGAGCAGCGAGATGAGCAACGTGAGAGGTCCAAATGCTGAGAAACGTGAAAAAAGAGCCCGAGTTGAATTCGGAGCGGCCTCCATCCCCATGCCCGTTCTTGAGGAAATCGATAAACTCATTGAGAAGTGCGGCCACTGGCCAAGCCGATCCTCATTCGCCCGAGAAGCATGCATTGAGAAAATCGAGCGGGAACGTCTAAAAAAGATTAAAGGGAGATAAGCTGACAGCTGGCCTTTCCCCACCCGCATTTTTCCAAATGTGTGGCAGCAAGAAAAAAGCGTTAGCAATTGACCGATAATCAGAAAGGGATCGCCAATGAACCCGGAACGGTTGATGGAGCTCGAGAGCTAACGTGTCTATCAGAGACTACGTAGCTCAGAACCCGATCTTGGTGGTTGGAAGCTGGACCTTACTGAGATTATTAAGCTGAGAGGTATGGCCAAGTCCTGATGCCAAACTCCTTGCACAGGTCGACTAGGGCGCGATCGCGGGTTCTGACCGAGGCGTTAACCCCGTTCCAGCCAAGGTATACTGCCACCACAAGGAGACATTTGTCGGTTGGCGAGACATCCCAGCTTTTAATGAGACGGATCCTCTGTTGTTTCGGGAGGAGGTCGAGGAACTCCGCCCTGCCGTCTGCATTCACATCCTTTATGGTCGTTGAAACCTCAATATACATCCCATCTCGGCTTTCCGCAATCTTTTTGAGGAAGGATCCCACTGTGACGCGGCCAATCATCCAGTTTTCGGCGTTGATGGCCTCCTTGTGGATGAAGTCGCAAATCCCGCAGACAGCCTTAGCCCCATACCTCCTCCACTCGACCAGAATCCTCCTAACCCACTCCTCTTCAGCCCCATAGGAGAGGGCAATCAACACATTCGAGTCCAGCAGCATCAGCTCCCTGCCGTGAAGCAGCGCGTTCGCGTGGGCGGGGAGTGGCTGAGTCAGGTCAATATGGACTGTGTACTTCATCGCCACTCCACCGGGATCGTCGCCCGCCAGCCACATTGGGTCCTTTCGTTCTCGGCAGGGCATCAACCTTTCTCCATTCTTCGAGGAGCCTGACGTATTTTTCGTCACTTTCCTCCTCGACCTCGTACAACCCCAATTGCGAGGCGAGCCTCTGAGCTATCAGGTGTTTGCATGCTTTCGCGCTTCCATTCATTACTGAGAGGTAGAAGTCGTCGCAGTGGCAGTACGGGGCCCTATCGTATATAAGGTACTCCCTCTCGTTGCCCACAACTATCCACCGGACCCGACCGCTGGGCTTGAAAACGTACTTTTTAACGCATCCTCGCCTGACGAGCCTCAGCGCGGCTGTGAACCTTGCGCCGAACGTTTCCCGCAGCTTCGCCATGCCTTCCTTGGAAAGCTTCCCTTCCCCAACCACCCCGTCTATCCTCTCAAGCTCGGCCAAGGTTCTGCCGCCGTCCACGCTCACTCACCCCACACGAGCTTCCTTTCAACCCAGTCAACGGTCGCTTTCCTCCCGCAGCCTGGGCACGTGAAGGTCTCAATAATCTCCTCCTTCCTGGAAAGGACTGTTTCAACTACCCTTGCTGGCTCCTCGTAGGCCTCGGTCAGGGCCTTGACTGGCGCTTGGAGGACTCGCCTCCTCTCATCCTCGCCCTCAGCCCTCCTCAGCGCGTGCGTGAGCAGGGCCGTCTCCCTCGAGCTCAGGCCTTCCTCAACAACCTTCTTGACGATCTCGGGCTGAACTTCCCTCGGGAGCTCAGCGATTTCCCTCGCGTGGGCTAGGGAGATTTTACCACGCGCGTGGTAAAATCTCAAATCTTCAGACATGTTTTTCGCTATCCTGATCCTGTCGCTCACCCACTGTTGGCTCCTGCCGAGCTTCTCAGCGATCTTCTCTTGGGTCCAGCCGAACTCAACGTTTAGCTTCAGCATATGTGAGCCCTCCTCAAGATCGCTCAGGCGCTTGCCGTGGAGCTCGTTCACCCTCATGGCGAGAAAGACAGCCTCCTCGTCGGAGAGCTGGCGGATCTCAGCTCGCACCTGCGTCATGCCCAGCAGCCCAAGCGCCCTGACCCTGTGCTCCCCATCGATAACCTGGTAGAACCCCGGCTTGGAGGGGTGGGGCCTCACGATTATGGGCTTGAGCTGCCCGTTCCTCGAAATGTCCTCCGCAAGCTCCTTAATCCAGCCCTCATCGAACATCAGCCTCGGAGTGAAGGCGCCGAGCTCAAGGCTGTCCAAGCTGACCACTACCGCCGAAACTTCGTCCAAGCGCTTCACCGAAAAATCTGGGTTCGTGCATTTTTAAAAATGCCGCAAGGACAGTGCGATTAAGGGATTAATTAAAAAAGGGATTAATTAAAAAGCCTACGGTTTCAGCAGGGAATGAATGCCGGGCGTTGGAGCTTTCCGACCTCAGCCATGGAGAGGGCATCAGGTCATGAGGGTGTGCCGGATCATCGTCACAGCCAAAGGATGAGCGCGAAATTAATGTAGATGCTCCCGGTCGTTGTGGATACTTGCAAGTGAATTGTGTGCTTCACTTCAGTAGTGAAGGCGGATAGAGGCCAGTCGAATGAGCGCCAGTAGGTTGTCGCATCAAGGTTGATGACCGTGGCACCGTCGAGGTTTATTTTTCCCCAATACGAGGAAGAAGATTCGTAGTAAGAAACGCTTGTAGTCGCATCCATTACTTGAATGCCTGCCGGGATGGTGTAATAGAAGTAAACGTTGGCAGCGCTGCCAGAAGAAATGGACTTGCCGAAGATCAGCAATTTCCTCGCGGTCGGGTGCGTGAAGTCATAAAGTTTTATGGCGCCATATCCCGGGAACGTCTTTTTGGAGGCGTAGAAGACCCTGTGGATTGCCCGTGAGGGGACGGTTGCGCTGGTTACCGGCGGTCCTGCCGTAGTGATTTTACGTCCCCAGAACACGATGTACGCGTATGACTGATCCCTCGTCAACCATGCAAGGATCCATCCATCGCTCCTCACCCTCACGCGAACGTCAACGTAAAACTCGGTGCCAATAAAGGTGGTGTCCTTCACATCCATCCATACGCGCACCCACCCATCATAATAGTTCCCATGATTCGTGTAGTTCTCGAAGGCAGTGACGGTGTCAGCCAACACCCACCCGTTTTGGTCGTAATAATAGGCAAAGAGCATCATGTTGGAGGTGTCCAGAGGGTTGCCGAAGTCAACCGCATGAGCGGGCAGAGGGGACGCTAAGAGAGTGGTCGCCACCACCAACATGGCCACGGGAATCATCCACCTAGCCCTCGCCTTCCTGATGAGGATGGTGGCGGAAATAGCTATTGAAGCGACCGCTATCAGCAACAGAGATGCGTGAGGCGAGGGCGACTCGCATTTTGGAGTTGGAACTATCAGAGCTTCGTCCGGCGGAGGCGTCAATTCCAAATCCATGCTGGTTGGGAGCGCTTCGTCAGATATCGGGGCGATGCTGGACTTGGAACTGAAGGCAACAGACACCTGAGATAACATCAACATGCACGTTAGGAGCACAAGTAGCGACCTTATTGCATTAGTTGTTTTCATTTTCCCCATCTCACCAAACCTTTTTGGCACAAGGATATTAAAGTGTGAGTCACGGCTTCCCCCTCAAATTTCAGGCGGCGGAAGCAGGTTCGCGTATATGTTGCTGGAGCTTTCCGGATTCATTGCCTCGCTCGTGGAGTACCTGTAGACGTAAACCTCATCGCCCCATCCGAATATGAAGTCGGCTCCCCAAACGTAGATTATTGCATTATTCTGCTGGGATGGGCCGGACGGTGAGCCCATTGCCTCATACTCCAAGTAGTAGCTAAATTGAAACATGTAAGTTTTCGCCTGTTTTTCATCAAACCATTGATCGGACAAGCCGTTCGTGAAGCCGAAGCAGAAGTCCTGGTCCTTGAGCGATAGTAGAAGGCCCCCTTCCTCGATTATGATGAGAGTATATATCACTTTTCTTCTCAGCGTTCCCACAGTTCCAATGACTTCAACGGCATAGTTACCGACCGGCGCAGTAGCGTCCGTCGCCACATTCATGATGCACGAGGCAGGAGAACCTTGGGAAACTGTTAATGGATTTTGGCTGAACTCTACAGATACACCTGGCGGGAGACCTGATGTTGAGAGCGTTACATCTGCGGATGTCCCGTTCAATAATGAAATCCTCAGTACTGTGAAGTTACTTTCACCTGGCAAAAGCTTGGTCCCTGATGGGGACAGGGAGATTGCGAAGTCTATCTGCTCGCCCTCAGCCTCCCCTCCACCCTCCTCCTCAGTTTCCCTTCTAATTGAGCTGCCACAGCCTCGACATCTCAAAGATGTCGTAATCGAGCGCGCGCTCCCATCCACGAATATAGCTTCAACTGTCACGGTGTAGACGTTTCCCACAACATAGTCTTTGGTGAGTTGGCTGCTGCTCAGAACGAGGGACGTGGACTTGCGAGGTTCCAAAACGATATTGGTTGAAACTTGTTCTTCCCCATCAAGCGTCAAAATAAGCGTTTTCACAGTTTTTCCGCCAACATTCTTTATTATTATTGCGAAGGTCACGCATCCATCGGTCTGCTTCACCAGATCAGCGGACTCTATTGAAAGCCCTTCATCCGCCCACTGCAATCTGCCGCTCAAAATGGTGTAGAGGAGCAGCCCTCCCGAAACGCATATTATGATGAGAACTGCGGTGCTCAGCAGGGCGCTCATTCCTTTCCCATAGCGGTGCAATTTTTCACCACAATTTGAAGTGAAGTGAACGTTAAAATTGGAGTCATGAAAACTCAAAGCAATATTGCCAGGGTTGCGGAATCGTCGCCCTCTTCTTCGAATTGCGCATCTGAACCCCGGAGGTTGTCACGCTTCGCCGCAGAAAGCGTCCCATGTGAAGATCATGAGGATGGCGGTTGAGACCGCGGCAAAGATCAATGGCGAGCGTAAGATGTAGATGGCGTAGCCGAGCATCGGCACGGACAGGACGAGCCTTCCAAGGATGGCGTCTTCAGTAACAACCCATGGATCCAAGACGCCGTTATGGTCCCCCTTCGTCCTGAAACCATTTTTAGTTTCAGCTGCAACCCTGTGGGCCACAAGGCAACCGTGAACCCTGAAGATGATGATGTCGCCAACCTCGTATTTTCCTGCCTTAACGAATACGCCAGCCGACCCCTTAGGCAAAAAAGGCTCCATGGAAGGCGTCGCAACTATCGCCACGGTGACTAAGCCTGCAAACTCCAGGAAAATGAAGGCTAGGAGGAAAGAGAGGAGTGCGGCTTGCAGCATCACGCTGACTTTCCCCATAGGCTACACCTGCAACCTACAGTTCCCGCCTAGCCTGCCCATGTGAAACCCTCAATGCGGCTGGGATAGGCCGAGTTGCCGTGGTAGAAGAAGACAGTGAGGTACAGGTCGCCTTCTTCTCCCCCGAGTAAGCGCAGGTTATAGTAAGTGTAGTAATAAACCGTCCACGTTGAAGGACGAAGCTGCTCCGCGTTGAGCTGTTCGGTTGTGAAGATCTGTAGGAGGCGCCAGCCCTCAAAATCCATGTATACTCGCACAACTATTGAGTCCGTCGGGTTCAGGTCAACTTCTGGGCAGCTCCACGTCGCCGACTGCATACCCTGTCCGTTACTGTTCCTTGAAACAAGCGCCACCGGCGTTCCGGACGTTATCTCAGTTTCAACTCCTGAGGAAGAGCGCTTCCACACCCGTATCCCCCAGCTGATAGTTATGGCCTGATCAACTATTGATGTGTCGCCCTCACGTAAATACGAGACGTCAGGGGTCGTTATGAGCCTAATCGCATTCAAGCCGTTTACCGTATGGCTGTGGTAGCCGAAGTACCTTGTCTGCGAAACGACTTGCAGGAACACGGCCACTAACTCATGGGCGCTGTTCATCTGCACCGTTATCGTGCTGCTGGAGCCCGCATAGTTTCCATCAAGTAGCCAATGGCTGAAGATGTATCCCTGGTTTGGAGTGGCTGAAACCTGGACTGAGGTTGACTGGTTGTGCCAATAGTTGCCAGGCGCAGGAGTTGTTGTGCCGGCGCCGCTTGGGCTAACGCTTATCGTAAGCCTATATTGGGTCACATAATTGGCGGTCACTGCCCCGCCGCCCGCGGGAACCTCTATTGTTCCGCTTTTAAGCGTTGAAAGGCCGCTTGTTGAGGCCCATACGTAACGCTTCCCCGCACTTCCCGCAGTAACCGGGTCAGTCCACGAGAAGGTGTGTTGGCTTCCAACAGCCCACGTGAACGTCTTAGGTAGGCTCGAATAGGCGTAGCTTCCGCCATCGACTGTCAGAACTATTCCATCAGCATCTGCGCCCAACCCTGTCGCGCTGAACGTCACGTTCGCATTTTGAGGCGCAGGAGCGATGACCGTTAGCCTCAACTTATAAACTACGGATGCGTTGGCAGGCGGGCTTGTCGATATAGTGACCGGAATCCCGGCTGGCAGTTCCGATGTTAATATTGCTGAGCCGGATGCCACGCTGCTGCCTGCACTATCGAGAAGATCCGCATATATTTCGGTACCGCCCGCCAAGGGACCTAAAAAAGTTACGTTGACCCCGTCAACTTTCGGGATTCCGCCGTAGTAATGCGTTAACCATTTTATGCTCGCAACGGCTGCGGGGGAGGACACCTCCACCTCCCCGCCTCCGAGCATCGGTATCGGGGGGAGCTGCAACTGTGCAGCGGTTACAAGAGTAACTAACATCATGAGCAGAAAAAGAAGGGGGGCGGCGGGTTTCTTTACGCGCAAGAATCATCACGCTCAGCAAACTCGCTTATTCGGCCTTCTACGAACCTACGACGGTCACTGCAACCTTATAGATCTGTTCGGGTGGAACTTCGTCATCGAGATTCACGGTCACTGGGTCGCCTTCAGGGAGTTTTGATGTAAGGGTTTTAGATCCCGAGGCCAGCACCGTGCCCGCATCATTCAGAACTGAGAGGTAAATGGTCGTTCCGCTCGCCAAGTCGTCATCAAACTTCAACGTTGCCCCGCTAACTTTGGGCGGCGTATCGCTCGTAAGCACCCAGTCAAGCTCCGTAACGCCTGGGGAGGTCACATCCGCCTCCCCGCCTCCGAGCATCGGAATGGGGGGCAGCGAAAGATTGGCAGCCAAAGTCCACACTACGACGAAGAATGCCGCGTAAATGATCCCCACCTTCAAACCTTTTTTCACGTTTCTTCCCAACATCACCGCTCCTCTTTCCCAGTTTAACGCCAGATTGGTGCGTGAGATCATTTAAATGAGGATTATGTGAAATGAGGGGTAAATGAGGGGTGGACCTCACGTCGCGGAGGGGCAGTATGACGGCATCGACCAAGGGAGTGAGGGTTGTGCTCGAGACGCTACGCGTTCTCCCCTCACATCAATATTGAAGGTCGATCATGTCAGGCAGAAGTCGCACCTCGGACCTTCACTTTCACTTTTAAGCGCACAGCACTTGTGAAATAGGCGCGCACAGGGCGATTTCACATGAAGGTCAAGACGTTTGCCCCCTTATCCGAAGATTTCAAACCCCCGAGGCTGCTCCATCGCGACAGGCAACTGCAGGATATGCTCAAATTTATCATTGAGTCCGACGTGCCCGAGAACCTTTGGCTCGAGGGTGGAAAAGGATTGGGGAAGACGTTAACCTGCAAATGCTTCACTGACGAGGTTGAGGCGAGGGGAGCGGGCAAGGTCTTCTTCATACAGTGCGAGAAAAGCATGAAGAGGGCTCTGGAGAGCATGTGTTCCCGCTAC
>CAKZTQ010000030.1 GCA_937921735.1 uncultured archaeon | reverse complement strand
CGGTGCGCATCACCCACATCCCCACCGGAATCGTCGTCACCTGCCAAAACGAGCGCTCCCAGTACCAGAACAAGATGACGGCCCTCAAGATCCTGCGGGCGAGGCTGCGGGCGTTGATGGAGCAGGAGCGGGTGAAGAAGTTGGAGGAGCTGCGGGGCGAGCTCAAGGAGATCGAGTGGGGACACCAGATCCGCTCCTATGTTCTCCAGCCCTATCAGCTTGTAAAAGATCACCGCACGGAGGTGGAAGTGGGGAACGTTCAGGCTGTGCTGGATGGTGAGCTCTGGCCATTCATCTGGGCCTGGCTCGAGAAGACTCCATCCTCGCAGCGTTCTTGAACTGGGTTCCCGCAATTAAGTTGGCAAGTGCATCCTATGTTGGACTGCTGCCATCATCGCAGTGCTTTAGGAACCGTTTCTCATGGGCCCATTCCACGCTGATAAGGGGTGCAAGCGCCAGCGTCAGAGCCGAAGCTGCACCACGGTCAGCCTACCGGAAAACCCGTACCCCGCGCTCCTCCAGGGCCCTCAAAACCTCTTCGGCCTCGGGCGTAAGGAGGATCCTTTGCGCATTCAAAAGGCGCAACGTGCGGATCTCAAGAAGCGGGGAGAGGTCAGCAATAGGATTGGCCGAGAGGTCCAGGATCTCCAAAGGGAGTCCAGCAAGGGGTTTGATATCGGAGATCCTGTTTCCCCCAAGGAGGAGGTCCCGTAGGTTGGTGAGCTTGGCCAGGGGTTCTACAGAGCGGATCATGTTCCCCTGAACTGCTAGCGACGTGAGATTTGTCAGGTCAGCAAGAGGAGAGAGGTCGGTAATCTTCGCCCCAGCAGCTATGAGTTTCCTTAAGTGTTTCAGCCCGGCCAGGGGTTTGAGGTCGCGCACAGGGTTCATCGCGATCCCCAGTGCCTCCAGCTGGGTCAGCCAGCCAGCGGCGCAAGGGAGCTCACCTCATTCCCGCTTAAGTCAAGGTATCGAAGCTCGGTCAAGGAGGAAAGGGGAGAGATGTCCACCACCGCGTTGGCACTCAAATCCAGGTAGCGAAGAAACCGAAGCGCGGCCAAGGGCTTTAAGTCGGAAATGGCATTGCCTAGAAGGTCGAGTCTTTCCAAATTGTAAAGCCCCGCAAGGGGGCTGAGATCAGAAATAGCGTTCCGCGCGGCAGACAGCTCGCGAAGCTCCGTCAAGCCCGTCAACGGCGAAAGATCCGTAACCCCGTTCATATCGATCCACAGGACGCGCAGGTCCACGAGCTCGCTCAATGGCGATAGATCGAACACGTTGTTCGTACTGAGCGCGAGCAACTTCAGGCGGCGTAAGCCCGCCAAAGGGGTCAAGTCCAGGACCTCGTTATGCATAAGATGTAGTACCTCCAGCTTGACCAAGGACGCCAAGGGGGCAATGTCGCGGATCTTGTTGGCGGACAGACCAAGCTCAACCAGATTGATCAAGCCAGCCAAAGGGGAGAGGTCTTCAATTTCGTTGAAAGAAGCCTCAAGATATCGTAGACGAGTTAGTCCCGCTAACGGCGATATGTCATGCACTTGGTTTTTGGCGATTTCCAACTTCTCCAGAGCTGCGAGTCGGGCAAGAGGGGTGAGGTCAGAGATTTGGTTAATGTTGAGCACCAAGGATCTAAGGTTCACTGCGTGTTCTAGTCCTGTAAGGTTTTTGATATTCCGCCCCATGGCGTTAAGCTCTGTGAGACTTTCCAGATCCTGTACGGTGAGAGGACCTTCGTATTTCCCCAGCGCCGCCCGAATTGCCGCCTCAAGCCCGGGGTCAGGAATGACCACAACCTCCGCGGCTATCCCGACAAGGCCACACATCAAGGCCAAGACGACCAACTTGTGCATCAGGCATCTCCTCGTCAGAGTATAGCGGGATCTGCGGGTTACGGACCGCGGCTGACCCACTCCGCCTCCAGGGTTATCCACGTTTGATCCCCGCGCAGGGAGAGCGTGGCGCGCACCCCAAGCTCCCCTTTGCCTCGGAGGTCTGGCTTATAGTGAAGCCGCACACCAAGCGTTGCCAAAGGAACGCCCACCCCAAGCGCGGACACAGTCAAGCTTCCTGTAGTGCTGAGGCTGATCCAGGCGTTGGCTACGAACCCTGCAGCCAAAGCCAAGGTGAGCCAAGCCTGGGGCTCCTCCTCTTGGCTTCGCAAACCGATCTCTCCCACCAACACCATGGGGTCCCGCAAAAGGCTGGCCGCAAAAGCTACCCCAGTCTTCCACGGATGCCCAAGCGAAATGGAAACACGGGGGTCCCACGGGTTTTTCGGATCGATCCGCCACTCCTGAAACGCGGAATACGCCATTTTGCGGACAGTGCTGGAGAGGCGTCCCTCGCCCCATGGATAGCGCCGCAGTTCACGCACAACGACAGTGCTCTGAGAAATTATGAGCCCCGTTTTCCAGCCCCCGCCGAAGTGGACCGTGCCCGTTAAGCTCAACTGCCACTCCTCCCGAAACGTCGTGAAGGCGTAGAGCTGGCCTAAACTATCCACAGCAAACCCTTCCTGGCCGGAGGGAGTGTAGGCAAGCCCTACCTGTCAACTGAACTCTCCGAAAGCTTCATCTGGTCGCTTCAAGGGGTCGATCGGTGTTTGGGCCCAAACCGTAAGGAAAAGAAAGACGGAGATCGTCACAAGCCTTCTCATGGCAGGCTCTCCCGAAGCCTGGTCAAGTCCAATAGGCGCTCTTTCGCGCGA
>CAKZTQ010000029.1 GCA_937921735.1 uncultured archaeon | reverse complement strand
AGCCGGGGGCGGGGGAGGAGGTGGTGTTCGACGCAAGTGCATCGTGGGACGACGGGGTGATCGTGGCGTACTGGTGGGACTTCGGCGATGGTCAGGAGGGGACAGGACGGGTGGTGCGGCACCGGTTTAGCGCGCCCGGGATCTACACGGTTTTTCTCGTGGTGGTGGACAACTTCGGCGCGGAGGGCGAAGCCGAGTTCCCGGTCACTGTATGGTGAGGGTTCGCAGCGGGAGGTTGGCAAAGCCTATTGGAGCTGTCTGGTCAATGAAATACGTCAGCGAAGGTTGCGGCGTATAGGACAGAGGCCATCAGAGAGGGAGGAACAGGAGGTAGAGATGAGACAGCATGGAGTGGTATGTTCTATAGTTGCAGCGTTGTCCGTGGTTGTGGCATTCGCAGCCGTTGGGCAACGCGATGGTATAGTTGTAGCACCGCGGCAGATTGTTGACCGAGCCTTTGCGAGCGATGAGCTTGCTGCTTTTGTCACAGGTGACACACTCAAGTATATAGCGGAGGCACGCTTCCGTGGGGTGGAGGCGCAGTTTGAGGTTTTTAACCAGCCTTTGCAAGGGTTTCCACTGTCAGGGGAGAGCTATATCGCGCTTTCCACAGGCAGGGCACAGGCTATCCCAGGTCAAGCAACCGATTTCGCGAGCACGAACCTCGGCGGCGTAGTCATCCCTGGAGGAGCGCCCACTGGGGCTCATGCCTACGATGTGGGCACACTCATAATAAGGCTAGACCTATCGTCAGTTCCCGCGGCGGCGAATCCACGGTTGTCTCTTGGGTTTAAGTTCATGACTGAAGAAGTGCCAACGTACGTAGGGTCCATCTACCAAGATTTCTTCACCATAAAGGCGTTTCGAGCGGACGGAACCTATATCGGTGACCTCGCACGACTTCCAAATGGGGAGCTTTTTACGATCGATAACGCTTGGCCGTATATGAATCAGGTTGGTGGTCACTCTCAGTCGCCGCTTCCGCCGTTCCCAAACCCCAACGATGTTGTTTTTAACGGGGTCACCGATGTCGCCACCGTAGGAATGTTGACGTTCGACCTTACAGCCTTCGCAGGCCAATCCATCATTCTGGAGTTCCAGATCGGTGACGCTGGGGATGAGATCTTTGACAGCGCGGTGTTTCTAGATGGATTCCAGGTGTTAACCCAGCCTGTTAGCCCCAGCGAGGGCGAAATCTGGCTTGGCGAGCTTTGTGTCAAGGGAACAACCATAGCACATCTGGGAGGGAAGAGATTTCGGGTGACCGGAGCTGTTAACATTAACGAGTTCTTGTGGATTGAGGGTGAGCTGATAGCCGATCTTGCTAGTAGGACAGCACGAGGCACGGGACGTGTTAGATTCAAGTCAGGGCCCGGTGGTAAGGCGCTTGACCTTTGGCTGACAGAAACCGCGATTTCGTTCTTCGTTGATGCTAGCGTGTCTCCCCCACGGTTTGGCTTCATTGGGGCGAAGTTCACGGATTTAGGGTTCAGGATCGGTGGGACAGCAGTCCGTGCGCGCGAGCTGAGCATCTATGTGAACGATCCGTCTTATGGAAACGCCCTGAGGGGCACAATCCGCCTTGAGGTGAAGAATTTGGGCGTCCTCGAGCTGCAGGGTTTCTACCTAAGCAGTAAGAAAGGCTTAGGGTTTGACAAGGGCATTGAGGTTTCGGGTCTTAGTCTAGGACACGGTATTAAGCTAGAGAAGCTTAAGATAACATACAATGCCATGGATGATTCATTCGAGTTTGAAGGGGAGCTGACCATTGAATACTGGGACGTCACTTTCAGTGCTGACCTCACGATCCTACAGGGCGCGCTGGAGTCCATTGGCGTTGAGGTAGAGCTCGGGACTGGGAAGCTAGTCTTTCCTAAACCGCCGCTCTATCTTCAAAATCTCAGTGGAAGCGTTTCAGGTCTGGCTACAGGGGATATCGCTATTGGAGCAGGCTTTGCGATGACCCTCGGGCCCGAAGTGACGTTCGCCGGAAATACATACCATCTGCTCCGGATGAACCTGTCAGGCACGATTAAAAGCGGTTACTTCAAGGGGAAGGGGGATATTAGCATCTTTTGGGATGAGAACAAATTGGCTGGAGGCGAGGTCACCTGGTGGAGGCTGAAAGGGGTCGAAGTCAAGGGATGGCTAAATCTCGCAGATATCCTTGTTGGAGAGCTGAAGGCCAGTGCCGACGCGCAGACAGGTGACTTCAGAGCACATACGAAACTGGACGCGCATTTCCCGAATACTTTTACGATATGCGTTCCATTCATTGGCTGCTACACAAATGATATCCCCTACATTGGCGGTAAATCGTTTGCCTCCACCCAGGTTGTTTGGCGCAACTGGGACATTGGAATGCAATTGACTGTCACAGTGCCGTGTCCATGGCCTCCGTGGACCAAAGATGTGAGCGTTAGCACCGTTGTGACAGTTGATCCAAACTCCAACGCGTGCGCGACATGCTGGCCACGAGGCCGTATTGGAAGGTTGCAAATTGGGGTGTTCTGCAACCTCGAAAGTCTTCTGGGCCCCAAGACACTGTCCTCTTCCCAAGTCTCTGAATTCCTCGCGGCGAAGGAACCTTACCAAGAGCAGTTTTTCCTACCGGATGGGCGGCCGTATCTAATAACCCGCTTCATCGGTGATCCGGATGGACCCGCGTACTTCGAGCTGGTCACCCCAGAGGGTGACATAATTACTCCGGAGAAGGCGTTGGCGGACCCTGATGATCACCTCTACTTTTGGGATGCAAAAGCAATTGGTGAGGTCGCGATTATCGTTTTCCACCCTCAGCCAGGCCTGTGGCGGATCGTCGTCCCTGAGAAGGGATTGCAAAAGGCAGGCTTTACGATAGAAGCTCTCGGCGGGGTTCCAACCCCGCGTGTAGTAGTAACCGAGCCATCGGGGGATGTGGTAACCAGCGATTTCGTGAATGTCAGCTGGACGGGTAACGCGTATCCAGATGCAGTGGTGACGCTCTTCTACACTCCAGATTTAGCCTACCCCGGGGCTGTTATCGCTGAGGGCCAGCCACTATCAGGGACATTCACCTGGCACGTGCGTGGGGTCCCACCAGGGACGTATTACGTCGTTGCCATGGTTGACGACGGTAAAAATGCACCCCAGTTTGCGGCGTCAACTGGGCGTATCGTTGTTGTTAAGGATAATCCTCACGCAGCGCTTAAAGTGCCGATGAGTGTCCCAGTAGGGACGCTCGTCCCCTTGGATGGTTCAGGTTCCACCGATCCTTGGAATTCTCCACTCCAATTTCAGTGGATCTTGCTTGAGGCGCCTTTGGGAAGCGCAGCCGAGATCGTCTTAGGGCCTGAAGCACCTATGGCATACCTGATTCCCGACCTTTCAGGAACATACCGAGTCCGGTTGTGCGTTATCGATCCCTTCGGCGCAAGCGACTGCATTGAGCGCGAGTTCGAGGCTCTGACGTTTCCGGCTAGCTTGACCGTACCCCTTGTGGGCAGTTCTGCGGTGTTAGGGGCTGAACACAGTGTGGTCGCTACATTAGTCGACGGGGCAGGCAACCCGGTGATGGGTGAGCTTATCCACTTCCTCGTGTGGCAGGGTCCGCATGCTGGGCTCAGTGCTGCAGTAGCTACAGATCTCCTTGGGAAGGCCGTGTTCTCCTACTCAGGGACTTCGCCTGGCGTTGATCGAATTAGAGTTTGGACGGGTGCTGAGTCCTTCGAGAATGCCCAACCTTGTTTGAGAGCAGAAATTGGGCATGTTTGGCTTGTGGGTGACGGGGGATGTGCGTTGTATTTCTATCCCGTCGCACCGCAAGGCTGGCACATGCTTTCGTTGCCCGGGGCCTTGTGTTGCGAGCCGTGGGGTCCCGGTGAGGGAGGCGACCTAGCGTGTGCGCTGTGCGACGATCTGCCAGACTTTTGCCTCATGTTTCGGTGGGATCCGGCCAGCAATGCGTACCTTCGTGTTCCACCAGCCGTCCACATCCCCTATCAACCAGGGATGGGGTTCTGGACCTACGTCGCAGCTCCGACCATGCTGGATGCACTGCTCCGCCCGGTGATGGGGGAGGTGGGAATTGGGCTTAGGCAAGGCTGGAACCAGGTGGGCAGCCCGTATTCCTATCCAGTGGCGGCTGCTGGGCTGAGGGTGCGGTATCAAGGGGAAGAGCGACCCCTGGCCGAGGCCGGGCAATGGGTGCTACCGGTGTTGTATGCCTACAACCCAACCGAAGGGAAGTACACGTTGATTCAGGCGACCACGGGGACACTTCTTCCGTGGCAAGGCTTGTGGGCGTACGCGCTGGTGGACTGTGAACTGGTGTTCTCACCTACGGCAGGGTCGACAGGACTTGGTGTGCCCATTGGAGAGGGTCTAACGGTAGCCCAGCTGAGGGAGCATGGGCTGCCGGTGCCGCCTGGGCCGCCAACCTTGCCGGTGGATGCTATAGGTCTGACGGTGTTTGCTTACCCGAACCCGGTGAGCGGGGGGGCGGGGGTTGTGTTTCACGTGCGGGCCACGTGTTGTGTGGAGGGGGTGCGGGTGCGAGTGCATGACCTCTCTGGACGCGTGGTGTGGCAGGACGAGGCGGAAGGAGGGCGACTGTGGTGGAACCTGGCGGACAGGAGTGGGAAGCCAGTGGCCAACGGGGTGTACCTGTACGTGGCCGAGGTCAAAGTGGCTGGCCGCTGGACAAGCGTCGGCCTCCAGAAGCTCCTCGTCCTAAGATGAAGACCGTGGCCGAAGGGTTGGTGGGAGGTGTGACCTCCCACCAACTTACGGTGTTCATCCCATTGGGAGTGTAGATGCGACCTAGGTGCTTTGCCCTGGGGTGGCTACTAGTTGCCTTCCTTGTTCTTGGCGGGCTGGACGGTGCCTGTGTGCATTATGCTGTAATCGTTGGCATCGCCGACTACCCGGGGACCGCGAACGACCTTTCCTACTCGGTTCAGGATGCGATAGCGGTGCGCCAGGCGCTGCTCAAGGATGGGATCTCTTGGGCGCCGGAGCGCATCGTGCTGCTCCTCGACGAGCAGGCAACGAAGGAGGCTGTGCGGGGCGCCATCCAGGTGTTTGCTGAGCACATGTCCTCTAACGACACGCTGGTGTTTTACTTCTCGGGACATGGTGCCTTGGGTGAGGGGCCGGACGGTGTCCACGGCTATCTTTGCACGTACGGATTAACTTATGAGGCATTCATCCGCGAGGATGAGCTAGCCGACTGGTTGGGAGCAACACCATTTGGGCGGCTTGTTGTAATGCTTGATGCGTGCTATTCAGGTGCACACATCCGCTCGCCGGTGGGCAGGGTGAAGACGATCGGTAGTCCTTCTGTTTTTCCGGCTGTGGATCCATTTGTGGAGCATCTGATGGGGCTGAAGTCTTTGGCATCGATGGCTTTGAGCGAGCTAGAACGTGATATCGTGGTGTTGACGGCCACCGCGCACGACTTGCTCGCTTGGGAGCTGGGGCCACCCTACAGCCATGGGCTATTCACGTTCTTCTTGCTGGAGGGGATGGCAGGGGGGGCTGACGTGGAGGGAAACGCCGACGCTATCGTCTCGGCCCAGGAATGTTTTGCCTACCTGAAGCCCAGAGTGTGTCGTATCTCGGATCTATACGGATTGGGGCAAAAACCCCAGCTATGGGATTCCTGCGGCTACGAAGTGGGGATCCTGGAGGTTGCTAACGTATGTGCGATAGACGAGCTTGCTACTAGCGGTCCGTCGTGGTACACGCTTGCGTTGCCTGGGGCATTGTGCTGCGAGCCGTGGGGTCCTGGCGGAGGTGGGGATCTGACATGTGCGCTGTGTGACGATCTGCCGGGCTTCTGTCTCTTCTTCCGGTGGGATCCGCACAGCGGTACATACCTTCGTGCCCCGCCTGCTATGAACATCCCCTACCAGCCAGGGATGGGGTTCTGGACCTACGTCGCAGCTCCGGCCACGCTGGATGTGTTGGTCCGCCCGCTGGTAGGAGAAGTGGTGATCGGACTTGGTCAGGGATGGAACCAGGTAGGGAACCCGTACGGGTACCCTGTGGCGGCAGCGGGGCTGAAGGTGCGGTACCAAGGGGAGGAGCGACCGCTGGCCGAGGCTGGGCAGTGGGTGTTACCGGTGTTGTACGCCTACGACCCGGTGGAGGGGACGTACACGTTGATTGAGGCAAGCACCGGGATGCTTCCTCCTTGGCGGGGCCTGTGGGTGTACGCGTTGGTGGACTGTGAGTTGGTGTTTGTTCCGACAACGGGGCTGACAGGACTAACCGTAGCTTCTGGGCAGAGGCTGACGGTAGCCCAGCTGAGGGAGCATGGGCTGCCGGTGCCGCCTGGGCCGCCAACCTTGCCGGTGGATGCCATAGGTCTGACGGTGTTTGCTTACCCGAACCCGGTGAGCGAGGGGGCGGGGGTTGTGTTTCACGTGCGGGCCACGTGTTGTGTGGAGGGGGTGCGAGTCCGGGTGTATGACCTCTCGGGGCGCTTGGTGTGGCAGGACGAGGGGGAAGGAGGGCAGCTGCGGTGGAACCTGGCGGACAGAAGTGGGAGGCCGGTGGCCAATGGGGTGTACCTGTACGTCGCCGAAGTCAATGTGGCAGGACACTGGACAAGCACTGGCGTCCAGAGGCTGCTCGTCTTGCGGTAGAGCCGGAGCTGTTTCCCCTCTACTCGCGGCGTTCACGAGGGCATGTTGCACCGAGGCCAGGAGTAGAGAAAGCTGGTGGAGACCACCATTGGTCAGGCGTGTTAGGCTGTGACGTTTCTTGGACGAGCCTGCCCTGGTCTCACTTATGTTTGGAGCATTCCCATGAAAGGGGGGAGTATTATGAAGACAAGAGAGTTGTGGCCCATGTTGCTCGGTGCGGTTCTACTTTGGACAAGCCAGGGAGTTTGGGCGCAGCCGCCCGGCTTTCCCCAAGTTTACGTGGTGAGCTACGAGATTGTTGGGGAAGGCACGATTACCGTGAGTCCAGCCTCCGACGATTTTCGAACGGTCTTCACGACGAATACCCCTAACGTCACATACTCGGTGGGACCGGGTGAAGTTCTCCTGCTTCATCTACAGGGTGTCCCCTTGGAGGAGGGGTACTATGTGCGATGGGAGCTCGGTCCGCAGGGGCAAACCCTAGTTGAGAATACGGACAACCCAGCCACTTTGTACCTTGACCCCCAGTACGGGTCTCCTTCGTTTTGGGTTGTCCGAGCGATATTCACAGCCCCAAGTGTGCATACCATCATAGCTATAGCCGACCCGCCTACTGGCGGGACGGTGAGCGGTGGCGGGACCTATGCCCACGGAGCTACGGTGACCGTGACTGCCACGCCATATGCCTGCTACGACTTCGTGAACTGGACAGAGGATGGGCAGATTATAAGCACGAGTCCCAGCTACACGTTTACTGCAGACATGGACCGGAACCTAGTGGCCAACTTCCAGCTCAAGACTTACACGATCACGGTGACGGCCAACCCACCTGCGGGCGGCAACGTGACGGGCGGCGGCACGTACTCCTGTGGCCAGTCCGTGACGGTGACGGCCACGCCAGCTGGTGGTTACGTGTTCGTCCACTGGACGGAGGATGGGCAGGTTGTTAGCACCGATGCGATTTACACCTTCACGGTGAATGCGAACAGGAACCTCGTTGCCCACTTCAGTCTCGTGGCCCTGTACTTTGAGGACTTCGGGGACATCACGGGCTGGACCAGAAGCGGGTTATGGCACATCTGCGACGCTCCGTGCTTCGATTGCGGGCTTCTCCAAGGGAAGTACGCCCACTACGCGAAGCCTGGCACCTGCAGCTACGACACAGGGGCAAGGACGCTAGGGTTCCTCACCTCGCCCGTGATCTCCGTTCCGGCCAACACCGATCTTGTTCTCCAGTTTGATTTCGCTCGAATCGTGGAGAACTACCCGCGGGCAACCCGCGATCGGACCTATGTGCAGCTGCGCATCGGTCGGGGCTCGTGGC
>CAKZTQ010000028.1 GCA_937921735.1 uncultured archaeon | reverse complement strand
ACAGACGAATGTGGTGGAGAAGTATGCATCAAGGTGCCAAAGCATGGAAGTGGACAGGTTGGACAGGCGCACGATATATTACATGTTCTCAGAGCTTGCTAAAAAGGGGTTCTACAGGACTGAGCAGATCCGCGCCTTCGGTAAGCCATTAAAGCTCATATTCGATGGAAGTGACGCTGAGCATATTGTTGAAGCATGTGAGAGCATCAATTGGAGAGAGATATTGTTATAAACCCTTTGTGCAATGTGTGTGTCCCTCTTCTTTGCACAAGCACAAGGGGAGATCCCCATACATTACTTGTGCAATGTGTGTGTCCCTCTTCTTTGCACAAGCACAAGGGGAGATCCCCATACATTACTTGTGCAATGTGTGTGTCCCTCTTCTTTGCACAAGCATAGAGAGTTCAAATGTAATTGCAGCGCAGAGGGGAGCGCCTTCCATTCCATAACTCGCATTTAAAAGTACAGACGCAACCATATGTCGAGCAGCTCAACACGGAATAACGTGTTGAATAAATCGTTCGTATCGCGTTTAGTTAGTTGTGAGGCTAGGCTAGGCTTCTATAAAAATATATGCGAATGTAAGAATTAATTGACATTCTTATTATGATAATAGCTCAATTAAATTATTTCAGAAGTTGTGAGGAAGTCGTGATCTTTCTTTTAGAATTTTCATGAAAATACTTGGTTTGATGAATGGTTGGGGAGAGCTGGTTGGGAAGATATATGAAGAATCCCCATACTTGCAACCCGGGTTCAAATCCCAGTTTGGGGAACTAATGTTCGGGAACTAAATGTTCAAAAAGATTTTGAATACTGCTAACTTTTCACTAGCGAAGTTAGTTGTTATCTTTGCCACGACTTGTTGGCTTAACCTAAACGGTCTCCCTCTGTGCTTGTGCAAAGAAGAGGGACACACACATTGCACAAGTGATATGGGAAAGCTCCCTCTGTGCTTGTGCAAAGGAGAGGGACACACACATTGCACAAGTGATGTATGGGGATCTCCCCTTGTGCTTGTGCAAAGAAGAGGGACACACACATTGCACAAGTGATGTATGGGAAAGCTCCGTCTCAGCAGGTCATTCCATCCCTTCAGCTTGGGCAGTTGGACTTGAAGCTCAAATCTGTTTGGATCTTTACCACGCGCGTGGTAAAATGATCGAACTCATGTTTGAGGGTTTGTCAGCAATTCCGCAATAGTTGACTTTATATAACAATTCTTGTCACCAGCTCTCTCCACATCTCTGAACTCAAAAACATGACGCCCCTGTGGATTTTGAAACGGTTGAAACTGCTCACGGGGTCGCCCGAGGGGGCTTTGGTCGCGGAGAAGAACTAGGTTCTGAAGGGCATCCTAGGAGTAGCTGACGTTTTTCGGGGGCATCGCTAAATGAGCCTCTCGACAGGCCTCGTCGTGAAGAGGGCATACTCGTCCCTTGTGGCCACAAACCTGACGGGTATGTGCACGTCCTCAGCTATGAGTATGGCCTGCCCAGGCTCGAACTCGGTTATGGCATCCATCTCGTAGCTTGACAGGCGGAAGGCTTCGCCGACCTGCTTTATGGCGGACTCGTCCTGGCGCAGGAGGATCTTGGTGGCGCAGTTTTCGGCAAGGGCCCTTCCGCCCGCCCCTTCAAGCACGTCCGAGGCCCTCTGCGAGTTGACCACGAATATGACGTTCCTCTTCCTGCCCCTCCTCGCAACGCCCTCGAGGAATCGGGCTGCCGCAGGCATCGTCAGATACATCCAAACCTCATCCACAATTACGAGCTTCGGATCCTGCAGGGGCACGAACTGGGGGTTGTCTATCATCTGCCATATCTTGCTGAATATGAGGACGTTTGCGGCCTGAAGCGTCACGCTCCTCTCCGGGCTGAGCTGGTAGGCCCTGTGCAGCGCCTGCAGGTTGAAGACCATGCGTCTCGTGAACGGAAGCGGGTCGCCGACCACGAGGAACCTGTCCGCCCCGTCGACGAGGTTCCTCAGCTTCCTCCTAAGCTCGTCTGAGGCGTTCCTGAACACCTCGAATATGGTGCTGCTTACGCCCACGATATTCCTCAACTCGTCATAGAGCTCGTCCTCCCTTATCCTTGCGATGTCCGCGATTATGGCTGCGGCCGTGTCCTTGCTTTCAGCGAATATCTGGACAGGATCCAGACCCATGAGCGTCCCGGGCTGGACGTCGACCACCCTGGCCCCTAAAAGCTCACCGACGTGCCGGTACTCGTTTTCAGGGTCTATTATGAAGAAGGCCAGATTCCTGTGCCTGGCTGCGAATCTTGAGAGGAGGATCTTCGAGGTGAAGCTTTTCCCAGCCCCGGTGCGCCCAACTATCATCATGTTCTGGTTCATTCTGAGCAAGGGGTCGTATATTACGGGCGCCCCGGTCATCATGTTGAAGCCGAGGAATATGCCGCCCGGGGTCTCTATCACATCCTCGCTTATGAACGGGAAGAAGCAGGCCGCTGTATCCGTGTCCATGAAGAGCCTCTTCCCCTCAATGCCCATGGCCATCTCGTACTGGAGGTAGCTTGGGCTGTCCATGCGGACAAGCCTGGCCTGAAGGGTCTCCCTCAGCACCCTCTCGTTGGCGCGGAGCTCAGCCTTGTCCTTCCCTGAGACGCAGAGATTCGCCCTAACTTCGAAGAGCCTCGCCAAGCCAGCTACGAGCTTGTCGTGGAGCTCGTTCACCATTGCAACCCTCATCTCAACCTCCCTCGGCACGCTCCTCCCCTTTGAAACGTCGGCCGCCCTCAGCCCCCCCAACAGCTTTGCGAACCTGTCTATGCGTCTGACGGCCTGCTCGGGCTGGAGCGGGTTGATGTCGATGAGGACGCGGTCCACGACGCCGTAGGTCTCGGTTATGAAGCCCTCGATGAGGCTTCCGGGCAGGGCGTATATGGTGTAGGCCCTCATCAACCGTCCCTCTGGGAGCGCCATGAACCTCGGGAAGACTTTCACCGGCTCGACCCCGGGAACCTCCATCACGCGCTGGTACTTGAGGCCCATGTGCGTCAGGAGGTGGTCTATTGGGGCACCGTGGCTCTCCATGAAGAAGCGGTAATAGGTCGCCTTGAAGGTTTGGCCCCCCAAGTCCACCGCCTTCTCAGACTTGATGACGCATATGCGCAGCTCCCTGCTCAGCGCGTTCAGGAAGCCCTTGAACCTGTCCGCAACCTCAGCCTGCCTCTCAATTGGCAGCAGGTTGAAGTTTATTGGGAAGACCTCGTATGCGTAGACAGCTCCCTCTTCACGCCCGCCCATATTCAACCCCCTCCGAAGGCGCCCCCCTAACCGTCACCTCAATGCTCTGCTCCGCGCCAACCGCGCCCTCAGGCCTAACCTCAATCCTCACAACCCCGGCGAACTGCGGGACAAAAACAACCTCAAAGCTCCCCTGCTCGTCGGTCGTCTTTTTGTAGAGCAGAGCCCCATCGGCATAAACCTCAAAGTTCCTATTCGCGAGGGGTTTGCCCAATCGCGGATCCCTCAGTATGCCGACGATCTTAAGCGGCTCGCCGACGGTCGCCTGGGCCTTTGAAACCTTCATGGCGACTGGGACTTCACGCGGCGCCTTCCCCTCGGCCTTCCGCTTGACCCCCTTCTCCGGCGCCCTCCTCCTAGGTTGCTTCCTGCCGAGCCCAAGCGCCAGGAGGATGATCCTCTCAGGCGGAACCGTTTTAATGGGCCATGTGAAGATTATGGCGCCAGCTATGAAGGTCAGGCCTGCCGGGATCAACCGAATGAGCAGGTCCATGAAGCTTAGAGCTTGGAAGGTCATCCACGCCATGAGCGCGAAGAAGCCCAGCCCCACAAGCTGGCGAGCGCTCATCCTGCCGAGGGGCGTGTCTATCACTCCCTGCCTCGCAAAGCTTATGTCCTCGAACCATAGGGTCCTAAGGTTTATCCTTGGCACTTCGACACCAAAAAAGAAAGGAGCGTGAACTTAAAAACCCGCTGGCGACGCCGTCGCATCAGCCCCTCTGATGCCCGAGGCCCCGCTCAAGCCTCTCCGCCACCTCCTTCAGGGCCTCCCCTCTGGCCTTTTCCAAAATCGCCCTCTTAGCCTCCTCAACGAGCCTCCTGACCCTGGCCCTTGGGATGCTTTCGCCCCACTCGAGGTCGGTTTCAGCCATCTGCCTCCAACACTTGCGGCATACGGGCAACCTTTTCCCCTCGAAAAATATGTAGAGCGCTATGTCCCAGTTTCCGCAGTCCGGGTTGAGCGGGCTCCTGCACCTCTCCAACGCCGCCACCTCACAAGCACCTCACCTCCAAACCTTAAAAGGGCGGGTCTCGAGGCCTCATCCTTCACGCTTTTAAGATTCCGCCGCCTCTCATTCATGAGAGGACATGGCTTCCTTTTCACTCTTCAGGCGCTCGAAACGCGAAGCTCCCAAGGCGGTGGCGGAGCGGGACGCAGCTGCGCCTAAAAGGTCCGTCGTCACCCTCGGGGTTGACGAGAACGGAAGGCACAGGGGGATATTCAAGGACGAGCGCATACACATGGCCGTCGTTGGCTTCCCAGGCAGCGGGAAATCCCGCTTCATCCTGAGCCTTGCGCTGCAGAACGTGAGGGATGGGGAGGGCCTATTAATAGTTGACCCGCATGGGGATCTGGCCAAGCTCTTCCTCAGCCACGTTCCGAGAAACCGCTGGGACGACGTCATATACATCGACCCGATGACCGCGAGAAACTACGGGAAGGTTGTGAAGATAAACTTCCTCGAGTGCCCGGACATGAAGGATAGGGACGTCGTCGCAAGGTCCTTCATGGAGAGCCTTGAGAAGATATACGCTAGGTTCTGGGGTCCCCGCCTGGACATGATCCTCATGAACGCTATATACACCCTCCTCGACGCCGGAAACACGAACCTCAGCAACCTCTACAGCGTGATAGCCGACGAGAACTTCAGGGAGATGCTCCTCGAAAGGGTCTCGGACGACAAGGTCAGAAACTTCTGGGAGAGCGAGTTCAAGCGCATGACGAAGGATGCGAGCAGCGCCGCCCTGACGAAGATCTACCGCATAGTCCAAGAGCGCATTGTCGCGCCCATGTTCGACTGCATCCACAGCAGGATAGACTTCAGGAAAGCCATGGATCAGCGCAAGATAATGGTCGTCAACCTGAGCGAGGGAGCCATAACCAGCGACGTCGCAAACTTCCTGGGAAGCCTCATACTTGCCAGGGTTTACCTCGCAGGGATGAGCCGCGAGGACACGCCCGAGGATCGGCGCGTCCCCTTCTACGTCTATGTGGATGAGGCGTACCGCTTCGTCTCGCTCAGCATACGCGACATCCTACAGTCGCTCAGGAAGTACCGAGTCTATATGACGCTCGCAAGCCAGTACCTGGGCCAGTACAGCAGGGAGATAGCCGATTCCATACCGCACCTCTGCGACGCCATAATATGCTTCACCGTCGGGGAGGAGACGGCCAGGGCTCTCGAGGAGTTCTACAGGCCCAGCCTAACCTACCTCGACCTCGTCCACCTTCCAAAGTTCGCCTTCGCAGCGTCGGTGATGGTTGGCGGCGTGAGGGAGTGCCAAGTCCTTCGCTCGGTTGACTGCGGTCAGGGATCCACGGACGTTGAGGAGCTGGTGAGGCACAGCCTCAAACTGTACGGCGAAGAAGTGGACATGTCGAAGTACGCCGGCGTCCCAGCCGTAGGGCCGCTCTCCCATCCGACGGATGTCGGCTTCAAAATACCGCTCCCATGGAGCATACTCGTCGCGCTCTACAGGCTCTATGTGGAGAACTTGGGGATCAGCATGACCAGCCAAGGCTCCTTCCCCTTCATGGACAGGGAGGGGCTCATCGAAAGGCTCCGGCAGGATTTCGGGATCTCAGAGGTTGAGGTTGACAGGGCGCTGAACGACCTCTCTTACGCGAACTACATTGCGACAAGGAGCCATACGTACAGCCATGAGGTCATCCCCATCCCAGCCGAGCCGCCGCTGCGCCTCACGCCCTCCACCTGCGTTGAATGTGGGAACCCGACAAGCCGCCCGTTCACCGTCAGGGGCGGAAGGGACTACTGCCGCTTCTGCCTCGAGAGGGCCCTTCTCAAGGGCGACGTCACCGCAGCCGACATAGAGGTGCCGGCGATTGACCCCCAGCTCATACGTCGCGACAAGGCCGATGTGAGGAGGGTCACGAAGAACTTTTACGCCATAACCCCTTATGCCAAGGGTCTTTTCTTCGAGCAGGTCCCGTTCGGAGCGAGGGGAGGCGGTCCGGAGCACACGCGAGCCATAGGCGCAATTGTGAGGATGCTCCTGAAGGACTACTGTTACTTCGCGGTCGACGTAGGCGAGGAAGCGCCGCGGAAGACTGCTGAGGGAAGGGAGGAGTACGAGATGAAGAAGAGGCCTGACATAGTCGTCTGCCCGATCGTGAGAGGGCGGGACGGGAAGCTCGACCCGAGGCACTGGGACACGGGCCACATGTTCACCGTCGAGGTTGAAATGGATCCGATAAAGCACAGGCAACGCGTCATAAACAACTTGAAGAAGAATATGAGCTGGGGCAAGCCGGTAGTCTTCGCCACTACGAGGCTTAAGTGGGCGAACGACCTAGTCGACATATTGTTGGAGCACGGCGAGAAAGTTGTAAGGGACAACACCGGGCTCTACGGCGGAGTGTACGACGCGAAAAGCGTCTCAGTACTCTACATAGACCCTGACAGTGAAACCCGAACCTTCGTAACGCCTGAAGTCCGCCTGCCCGCAGAAGAGCCGGCTGAAGAAGCGCCCGGACAGCGGACGCAAGCGCCAACACAGGTTCCCGAACATGTGCCCATGCAAGCTCCCGTACAAACCCCTGCGCAAACACCTGTGCAAGCACCTGCGCCGAGGGCTGAGGGGGAAGCCGCCGAACAGCCGCCCGTCGTGAAGCTTTCCCTCGAGTTCCAGCTTGATGATCTTGGGCAGCTGCTCTCCATATTCGACAAGCAGTGGAGCTTCGAGATGAGGCTTGAGGGCAACGTCCAAATCCTGTACGCCAAGAGGCAGGTCATGGGAAAAACCGTGAAGGTGAAAATCGGCCCCTATGAACAGTTCAAAAGGCAGCTTTCCCTCCTAGAGGGGCAGACGCTTTTGGTTCCTCAGGAAGAAGTGAAGGCGGAAGCGAAAGGTAGACTTGAGACCCCATCAACCGAGGCTCCACCAGCCGAACCCCTCGCAGGTCAAATCTCTGTGGAGGAAAAGCCTGCCGTCGCGCCGGCGCAGCCAACCGTCGAGGCGGCGCAAAAAGGGGGAGCTGAAGGGCCGCGGGTGAAGATCGAAGAACCCCTCATTACAGGCTATGAGGGGAAAATACTTTCGTACAAAAAGCAGGGATACGGGTTCTCTGTTAAAAGAATCAAGGATCGATATTACCTCTACGCGCAGAAGCGCACAGAAGGAAAGGTTGACTCGAAAACGGTCGCCCCTTGGAACGATGAAGTGAGGAACGTCGTTGAGAAGCTTGGCATATCCGTCAAGACGACCTGAAACTGTGCTGGGCGGCTACAACGCGTAGTTAACCGTTAACTACAAGCACAGTTAACCGGGCACAGTTAACTACAACGCGTAGTTAACCGTTAACTACGGTTTGTCAGAGGTTTTTTGAACAAGCTACCGCTGTGGGCTATGGGAAAGAATGAAGGTTTCCATGACTCGCATTTTAAAGTACAGACGTATGAATTTTACCGAGATCTGCGGCTCTCCCGGTTGACTGCCTAAAGTCCGATGGCAAGGCCTGCGTGAGTGGCCCGAAATCCGCTGGCGTTGCTCCAGCGGTCGTGTAGTTAACCGTTAACTACACGTTTTTAATGGCTACTGTACATTTTAGTCATGTTTT
>CAKZTQ010000027.1 GCA_937921735.1 uncultured archaeon | reverse complement strand
GGACCATGCGGAGGCTGAGGAGGCCAGCCGTGCCTTACTGAACCGGAAGGGGGCCCGGACACGGGAGGAAGCCAAGCGGACCAGGGCTGCGATCGAGGAGCTCCGCAAGCAATGGGCGGGTACGTCGTTGCACACACGGACATCCTGATCGACTTTTTGCCGGGGTATCGCCCTCGGCGGAAGTGCTCAAGGAACCTCCTGCAAGAGGTCCCGCTGGCCGTGACGAGCGTAACGTTGTTCGAGTTGGCCTGCGGTGCTCAGACTCCTGACCAGCTTCATGACTCGGAGCTCTTAACCCAAGCGGTCCACGTCGTGGTCCCAGATCGTCCATCAGCCCTGCGAGCTGGGGCGGTCAATCGTGAGTTGCGGGCGAAGGGCGATGGACTTGTTAATCGCTGGCTGTTGGCTGGGAAGAGGGTTGCCGCTCCTTACCCGGAACAGCAAGCACTTCAGCCGGGTGCGCGGACTGGAGCTCCTCGAAGCAGGGGACATCCTTAAGGTTCTATCGCCGTACTTTGGGGCGATCACAGAAACAACCCTTGCCGGTCGCCCATGGAGCCCCTTAACCGGTCCACGTTCTGTTAGATCCCGCGGGAAATTTCCGGATTTCAGGATCCTGTAAATCCTCTTCCACCTTTGTTTGCTTCTACGAGGGCAAACGGGCTTACCGAGCGCGTCTTGCTCCACAGCAACCCTATAAGGTTTGACAGCTTGCTGGCATGCTGTTAAGCCATCGAGGGGTAAGAGCGCATGCCATGCCCCGTCCGGTGGGCAATGCACTTGCAGCCGGTGCAAAGCATGGGCAGCAAGGCGAAAGGAACATAGTAAACTGGTCGGGGGTGAAGGTGAAAAAGCCAGTTTTCTGGTAAACTGGAAAGCTGTGACGGTATTAGCGGTGGCCAACCAGAAGGGCGGGGTGGGGAAGACCACAACCGTGGTGGGCCTTGCTGCCGCGCTCAGCGAGATGGGAAAGCGCGTCCTCGCGGTGGATCTCGACCCCCAGATGGCCCTCACCGCCTGGCTTTTCGGGGAAGATCACAAAGGGCGGGCGACAGTATATGAGGCTCTGTTTTGGCCGGAAAAGCTGAGGGAGGCGACCCTAACAAGCGCCGAGGGATTCGAGGTGGCCGTGAGCTCGCTGGACCTGGCGGGAGCGGAGGTGGAACTCCTTGCTTTTGCGGACCGCCACCAGCGGCTGCACCGGGCTCTGGCCAAGGTCCCCGGCCGTGATTGGGTCTTAGTGGACTGCCCGCCCTCCTTGGGCCTTCTCACCCTCAACGCTTTGCTAGCGGCGGACTTCGTCCTCGTGCCCGTTTCGTGCGAGTACTTGGCCCTGCGGGGGCTAGCTTTGCTTTTCGCTACGATCCGGCGGGTCCAGGACGGGTTGAACCCAGGCCTGCGCCTGCTCGGCGTTCTTCCCAACCTATATGAAGCAAGAACCCTACATGCTCAAGAAGTATTGGACGCTCTAGAGAAGCGGTTTAAGGAAGTTCTTCTTCCGCCGGTGCGGAAGAGCGTGCGGTTCAGGGAGGCACCGGTGGCGAGGAAATCCATCCTCGCTTACGACCCTGACGGAGAAGGTGCCGAGGCCCTAAGAAGGATTGCCAAGGAGGTGGTGCGGCGTGGCGAGAAGGGCGGCGCTTAATGAGGAGAAATTGCGGGGGTTGGAGGCGGTGTTCCTTGGCCCGCAAGCAGGCATACCAGCAAAACCGCAAGCCAGTAAACCGGAGAAACAGAAAGTCACCTTCTACCTCAACCCCAAAGCGGTAGAGCTCCTGGAGGACCTGCGGCTTCGCTTAAGGCGGGAGCAGGGTCTATCCCCCTCCCTGGCCTCCAAATCTGCCATCGTGGAGGCTTCTCTTCGCCTCGTCCAAGGCGATCTGGTTCGCCTGGCCCAGGCCGTGCAGGAGGCAGGCTGAGGAGCCTAAGATCTGGCGTGTACTTTTGCCGGTGGTGTGGCCGTGTGGAACCTGGGCCGCTTGCGGTCTGCCCCTCCTGCGGCACTTGGGGAGCGTTTTTGCCATTCCAGGAGGAGGAAAAGACCCAAAGAAAACCTGGAGCGACTCCGCAAAGATTTTCCCTAGGCTTTGCTCTCTTTGGCCTTTTTGCGGACCTCCCCGCAGGGAGCGTTCTTCTCCTGGGCGGTGAGCCTGGGGTGGGAAAGTCCACGCTAGCCCTACAGGTTGCGGGAGTTTTTAGGCGGTACGGGCTGGTGGTGTACATGTGTGCGGAGGAGCGAGCCGAGGTGGTGCGGGAGCGAGCGAAGCGTGTCCTTCAAGACGCATCGGGCATTGTATTTTTGGAAGAGTTCCTGGTAAGGCGGGCTCTGCGCCGGGCCGCAGGCGCGGAACTTCTGATTGTCGACTCCCTCCCCTTGGTGACAGTGCGGGCCAGTTTGACCCCGGGCAGTCCCCAAGCCCAACGAGAGGCGGGGCAGGAGTGCCTGCGATTTGCCCGGCAAACTGGTGCCTGCGTCCTTCTTGTAACCCAAGTGAGCAAGAAAGGCTTGGCGGGTCCGAGGATGATGGAACACGTAGTAGATGTGGTGCTCAAACTCTCTTACGTCGGGAACGGTCTGCGGGTGCTTGAGGTGGTAAAAAACCGGCTTGGCCCTACGGCCCGACCTGTCCTTCTATATATGAGCGATGTTGGTCTTGTGGAGAAAAGCCCTGTCCACTCAGCCACCTAGCTTGAGGCCTTCGTGGGCTCACCCGGGCATGGAAAAAGGGCCCGGGCGCAGCACCCGGGCCTAGGGGTTTATTTTTCATTCAGCCAGGCCAGAAATTGTTCCGCGGTCTGGAGCGCGAGTGGTACAGCGCTGGTCCCGTGCCCGGAGTACACCGCGGCCGCGGCCTTGAGCGCAACCGCGCGGAGCACGCGCGCCACGTCTTCCGGAAGGGCCTCTTCACTGCGAGTGGCCGAATGAGGGGCCTCCGGCCGCGCCGGGGCCTTCCCGAACCCGGATCCATTCCTCCGATAAGGCTCGGGCTTGGCGCCCGGGGGGATGTCCACGACCTGGCCCCGGCAGGGAGCGGGGCCCGTCGTGGTCCAAAACCACATCAAGCCATCCTCGGACCGCGCGCCCACGCGCACCGCCTTTCCGCGAGCCTCCACAAACACGACCGTCCCTTTTATGGCCATGGCTCACCCCCTCATTTCACCTTGCACCGCAGGCATTTGCGGCACTGGTACACGCGCCGTGCGCCAGTGAACTCTGGGCGCCAGCCGATGAAGTGCCATTGGTGCTGGCAGTTCACCCCTCGCGTTTTTTCCCGCAGCCAGCGGCGCAGCTGCAGGGGCCGCGGCAGCCGCGCGGCCACGGCCCAACCCAACCCTAAGAACCACTTCATGGCTCCCTCCTCAGGACCTCATTTCCGTGCTGGTCGAAGTAGCGCCGGGGCCGCGGCGCCAAAAAGCCCACAAGCCCCATCACGTCCAAGGGCAAGGGAATCTGGATGCCAAGAGTCGGCTTGGTTTCCTCTGGGGGCCAAAGCAAGCTGCAGGTAGGGCAAAACCAAAGATCCGGCGAAAGGGGATGGAGCCATGCGCCGCAGCGCGGGCACCGCTGCGGATCCGGCCGGGCGTCGGCCGGATCCCCCGCCAGGGCCAGCGCGCGCTCAGGCGCGCGCATGGCTCCCCTCCTCCGGGCGGCCGAGCCATTCTGGCTCAGCCAGACGAGGATCGCCCACAGCCAGGGCCAGTTCTGCCACCATGCTTTCGATGATCCGGAGGTGGCGGAGCAGCACTGGCCGCAGCCACGGTCGCTGAGCCAGGTCGATGAGGTTCTCGATGGCGTCCTCAATCTGTGCAGTAGCGTGCATGGCTTCCTGCTGGTATTCCCGGTTGAGACGTTCCTCGGCCTTGGCCCGGGCCGCGGCCTCGGCCTGGGCCCCCAACACGACAAACTCACCAAAGTACGCCGCCATGCTGACCTCCTTGCCCAGCCTTTTCGGCCGGGCGCCTGGGGTGAAACGCGCCCAGCCTGGCCCTGTCAAGCGCCGCAGAGTGGGGCTTGTCCCCGGCCCGGAAGTTGCGCACCGCCCGCCTTTAGCGGGCCGTAGGTGCGCAACTTCACGGGCGAGGCGCTTGACAGCCCGGAGGGCGCGGGAGGACCCGTGGGGGCGGCGAGCACCCCCCGGGAGGGCCCGCGGGCCACAGGCGGGCGCGCAAAATAGGGCGCCCGGCCGAAAAGGTTTTTCGTTCCTCAGGGCGGGCGGGTGGGGGAGGACGGCAGGGAGCTCCGCGGCGGAGACCCCGCAGCGCAGCGAGGAGGCTCCGCCGCCCTGCGGAGCGCGGCCGAGCGGGGACGGGGGGCCCGCGAGGACGCGCGCAGCTCAAGCGAGGACCGCGCGAGGCCCAAGGCCCGCCAGGGCCGGGCGGCCGACGCGAAACGGCCGCGTGGCCGAGCGTGGGCCGAGCGCGTCCCCTATCCCCATAAAGAGCCCCAAAAATGGCCTCCGGGTGGGGGGGACCATGGTCCTTCGACGGAGGCGATTTACGGCGGTTTTAGCCGGGCTGTGTTAAACGCGGCTTGTGATCAGGCGGTTTGGCGGCGGGGATGAGCCGGGAGGCGCGCGCGGCATGCGCGAAGCGCAAGGCACAGCAACTCGTGGGCACGCACGTGTTGCGCCGGTGCCGCGCGGGCCGATCCGGCGAAGCCCCGCCGCCTCCCGAGGCAAGCGAGCCGGCCCGGCAATTTGCGGCAGCAATTTGCCGAGGGGCCGGCGAGCTGCCGAGGATCACCTCAAAAAAGCGCCGACGGTGCAACGGGCGCCGGCATGGCAGCCGGCGCCCACGGTCAGCATGGCGGGAAGGAGCGGAGGATCTAGACGTTAGGGAGAGTCCATGGGTCCCCCAGTTCCCTCCCGCGGGCATTGTACCACGAGCACCTCGAGCTTTGCCAAAAGGACGTGTACGCGATGTGCCAGCTCGTAGATGCGGGACAGCCTGGCCAGGGCCTCCTCGTAGGAGGGCGGTGGATCCTCCGAAAGCTGGCGGATCCGGGCCAGGTTTCGTTGGGCGTCGAGGAGCACACGCTCGGCTGCACTCGGTGCGGGCGCGGGGTTGAGTGCTGCGCGGAGGGCCAGAGCGACGGTTATAGAGATCAGCAGGAAAAACACTGCTCGCTCTAGGTCCATGGCTGTTCCTGCTCGGCCAGGGTGGCCTGCTGGCGCAGCCACTCCAAAGCCGCCTCCATGGCCAGGGCCCGCGTAGGGTAGTAGTCCACAAACTTCCCACCTATGACGGCGGCCCAGCCGCGGGGCCCACGGAATACCTGCGCGTCTCCCTCAGGCTGTACCAAGCGCCAGTGGCCGGCATGGAGCTGCAACCACTCCGTGCGCTCGCCGCGGGTGGTCACGAATGCCCTCCATCGGGTCTGATATCCTTTCCGCCGGTTCACGGGTCCACCTCCTCAATCCATACCTCGGCCCGCTCCTCCGGGCCGAAGTAAATCCCGGTTCCTTCGCCGTACCGGATCACCTGCCGGTCGTTCACAAGGATCCCGCCGTACTGAAGTCCATCTTCGATGGACTTCACAAGGTTGCTGAGGTCGCCGTGCTGGCCGTTGCGGAAGAAGAAGCGGCAGGTGAGTTTCACAGGGCCTGTGAACTGTGGGACCTGGGCGGCCCAGGCCGTTAGGGCCACGAGCTTTTGATACTCCAGGCTCTTCTTGGCCCGCTCGCGCCACTTGCCGTAGCGGGTCATGCGCTGGGCCGGCACCGGCCGGCCCGGCACCACAAAGGACCCACGCAAACGCTCACCGGTACGGCTCATATCCGCACGCTCCCCACAGGCCGCGCGCCTCCTTCCGGGCCATGTCCTCCAGGTTCCGAAACTCCTGGGCCCGGTCGAACTTGAAGAATGGGTACATGCGGGCATAGCCCAGGCGGATTAGGGCGGCGTTGAACAGCTCTAGCGGCTCGTCGTCGTCGAGCTGGACCCATAGGTACACCAAAAGCCGGTCGTATTTATCACGCTTCTGGCCCAAGGGGTTGAACGTGATGCGCACTTCGGTGCCGCGGGGCAGGGTGGTGCTGGTGTAGCGAGAGGCCTCTGGGCCGAAGCACTCCACCCCTTTGCGCGGATGCTTGGTCTCCGGGGTGTCCAAGCCCACTAGCCTCGCGCTTTGTGCTCGCCCCTGGTAGAGGATCTGCACAGTGTCGCCGTCGATGGCTTTGACCACGTAGGTTACTTCCCCGTGATCCACCGACAGCTCCGGCAACGCGCGGTAGAAGGGCAAAAGCTCTGAGCTCGGGGTGGCGGAGGTTCCCAAGACCCTGCCTCCCACTACCTCTGTTACCGAGGACGGCACCATTACCACCACAACCTCTACGCTTCCGGCGTCTGCGCCTAGGAGTCGGATCTCCCGCACCTTCCCGGAAAACTTGGCGTATATGGCAGCGCGCTCCTCCAGGGCCTCCACTTCTGCGGAGAGCTTCGCCAGCTCGACCGCAGAGATAAGGCCTCCTTGGTAGCGCTCCTGGGCGAGAGCAAGCTCTTGCCGTTTCTGTGCCAGCTCAGGCACGTAGGCGTAGCCCATGAGCTCGCCCTCCGCTACGACATCACCCTCACCCACCAAGAGGTCCGAAAGGGACTGTAGTCTCAGCTTCATCTCCAGAGGCCTCGCTTCGGGCGGCCGAGAGGCCTCCGTGGTTACGGAGATGCTTTGGCCTGGCCGCAAGCGGTATATCACCTGCAGTCGGCCCTCCACCACCCCAGCGTCTGCCAAAGCTGCGAGGTCCTGAGTACGGGCATAGGTCAGAGTCAGATGCTCGCGGCCTTGAATGGTGGGGAACGCTGCGGGCGAGAAGGTCAAGGACACAGGTCTATCCAGGCGTAAGGTGCCGGTGATATAGTGCTCGACCTTGGCGTCGATGCCGGCTAAGAGGCGGTGTATCGGGCCAGTGAAGGACCACTCTTGCACAACGACATGGATTGGCGTGCCCTTCCTCAGAGCCACACGCACTGGATGGAGGCTCCCGCCCTCTTCGCTCACCAGCCGTAGCTCTTCGCCCACACGGATCAGGTAGCCATTGCCGTAGGTTCCCACGATGGGCCACTCACCCTCGTGGGATAGACCGGTCAACCTATCCTGTAAGGTGCCAGTGAGGAAGACTTCGTACTCGCCCGCTAGTTTGCGGTACTCGGGCAGGCTCTCCGGAAGCGTCCCCAGGGCGCGGCGGAGGGTGCTGGTGAGCCCGGTTTGCGTGAGCGGCCACAGGGCCAGGGCTCCGGCTACCATGATGGCGGAGAGGGCTAGCTCCTTGCGCTCCGCCGCGGGCGAGGATTGGTCAATGCGGAGGTTGTCACGGCCTGGGAAGACATGGCGAGTGCGCTTGGGCCAAAGGAGCGGCACGCCCTCCAGCGTGGCCATATCCAGGACGAGGTGCGAGGTGTAGCCCACAAGGAGGGCGAGCCAGACAGAACGGGCAAAGAGGGCAAGAGGCGCAGCCAAGCCTGCGACCAAGGCCAGGCCCAAGAGAGAATGGGTGAGGCCGCGGTGGCCGAAGCGCTCGTGGATCCACGCGGAAAAAGGGAAGAGCCGGCCTACTAGACTGTGAGGCTTATCCACCTCCGGCAAGGCTGCGCCAACAGTCGTAGCGGCTAGCACAGGTCCGACCGGCGCCAGAGGCGTCCCCGCAAAAAGAGACGCCAACACAAGGAAGAAGGGACTACTGAGCATATGCGTGCGCAGCCTCATTTCTTCTTCCTCCTCCACTGATACGAGAACCAGCGCATGAGCATGCCTGCTGCGTAGGTAAGACCTGCCAGGACGTACAGGGTGCGGTCGTGAAAGCCCAAGGAGAGGTAGCGGATGGCCAGGGCCAGGGCGGCAGTGAGGATGAGGATCCAGGTCATGTCCACAAATTGGAAGCGTCCCCCGACGAGGAGCTCCTCACGGAGAGATCTTCGGTCCACATAGCCTTGGGCCTCGATCTTCTTAAGTAGGGCCTGGATTTTGCGGGGGTTACCTTGGCTGCGGAGGTAGACCAGTCTTTGGAGCTTGCTCAGGCCTCGTTCCCCACCGAGGACAGGAATGCGCCGAGAGGCCACGAAGTCCCGCACCCAGCGCGCTGTTTGCTCCTGGGACAGGGGCGGCAGCGGGAAGACCAGGAAATGGTCCACCAGATCCGCCACCTGGGCCTCGTCTGTGGCTGTGGCCACCACCTGGACGTTGTAGAGGGAGAGAAGACCCAAAAGGAAGCGGCGCAAGCTGGGTGGTGCACGGTCCACATCGTCCGCCAGCACCATGAAGGTTCGGCGGGAACGGCTCAGGGCAGAGAGTACTTCCGCTGCGAGCTCCTTCACGGTCTTGCGGGTGGACTCCACGTCCCTCTGGGCCTCTAGCTCGGCGAGCGTGTCCCAGAGGGACGTCAAGACGTCGCGGATGGTGCCACCGGGGAGGCGCAACACAACACGCTCGCTCAAACCATCCTGGGAGAGGAGGGAAAGTTGGAACGTCTTGCCGATCCCCTCTGGGCCAAGGATCAGCACGTTGTGCCCCTGGGTTACGGCCTGTCGCAGCGCCGGGGGCAAAAGCGCCTCATGTTCAGCAGCTTTAGCATCAATGAGGCGATCAGCGAAACGGTAGACGTTGGGCAATCTCTTCCGCCGGTCCCACCTGATGAGGCCCTTTTCCCTGAGCTCGGTGAGGTAGCGCCAGACGGTGACACGGCTCCAGCCCGTCAGCCTGCAGAGCTCATACTGGGAGACGACGCACGTCCCTGCCCTGGATCTGGCCAACAGGATCTCTGCTAGCCTCTGGGCTTTAGGGGAGAGTGGAGGCGGGTGGCCGGCCGCGACAGACGGAGCAGAATCTATTTCAGCAAAAAATTTTTTCCCTCTTACAAAGTGCGTTGTATTTTGCATAACACCAGCACGCGCACCTTTAGAGTGCGGCCAAGCTGCTCCACCTCCACCCGGAGGACACGACCAGGCACCAGAGCCCGGATTTCGTTCTCTTGTGTGATCTTTCCTAGCTCTGCGTGGACTTCCGCGGCCACGAGTTCGTCTTGGATCTGGGGCAGACGCTCAGCGAGGGCCGCGGCACGGGCCTGCTCTTTAGCCGAGATGTACCCAATGAGCTGGCCTTCCGTGATTTCTTGGCCTGGTTGGACAAGGATGCACGCGAGGGAGTCGCAGGACCAGGAAATAGTGACCATGGGCGTCCAAGGGGTGTAGGAGACGAGGACCTCCGGCGAGGCACCGTTCTCGCCCCAAGCTAAGCCAGCGCGCACCGTAAGCGTCCCCTCCGGCCACTGGACTTCGTTACGGGCGTAAAGGCCTAGGGTGTCCGTAAGAACAAGCTCCAAGGTGGGCGGAGATGCACTGCTCGCCCAAAGGAGCAGCACCGAAGCAATAACCAAAATGATCAGAGACATCTGCGTTCAAGATGGCTTAAGCGTTTGTCTTTTCCTCTGCAGGCGGGGCTTACTAAGCCAGACGGCTTGAACGGCTTCTTCAGGAAGGAGATAGATCTTGCGGCCTGTGCCCACGCGGATTGCGGGGAGGAACCCTTTTTGAACCCAGCGGTGCACAGTAGCCCGGTGCACCCCAAGCATTTGGGCAATCTCAGGTATAGAGTACACCTGCATAGTCACCTCCTTTGAGATTTTTTGAAAATTATTGTAGTCGTCGCTGCACAATGTGCAAGTGCTGATAGGAAAAGAGCGACATATGTCGCTCTCACTGCTCGGCCGCTAATGAAACAAGGGAGATGCTGAAAATAAGCGGACCCTTCGCGTCTCCGCCGGGTGGACGGCCTTGCACAAAGGCCGCTAACGCAGCCCGAGTTCGCTTAAACGCTTCAGAAGTGTGGTACGGGAGATGCTCAGTGTTTTAGCCATCATTCGATGGGACACACCCTTTTTCTTCATCTCCGCAAGGATCTTGGGGTCGATAGGGGTGCGGGGCCGATGGCAGATTTTGCCCTGCTTCTCGGCGAGCTCCCGGCCGGCCCTCGTGCGCTCCAAGAGAAGGGTTCGCTCGTACTCTGCAATGGCCGCCAGGAGGTTGAAAAGAAGCTTCCCCTCCGGGGTGCTGGTGTCGATGGCGTTCTGCACAAAGATAAGAGCCTTGCCAGCCCTTTGAAACTCGTCGGCGATGTTAGCCAAGTCCTTCACGGAGCGACCGATGCGGTCCAGCCGATAAGCGATGAGCCCATCAGCTTTCCCGTTCAGGACCTTCTCCTTGACCTTGTCGAAGATCGGGCGGGTTTTGACCGCAGAGCGGACCTCCTCCTCGATACCGAGGAGCTCGTGGCCATGGATGGCGCAGTACTGCTCGATGGCTTGGCGCTGCACCTCCAAACCAAAGCCTTGGGTTTGCGATACAGAGGAAACACGGATGTACCCGATCAGCCTCATGGCGGGCAACCTTAGTGCACCGCGGCTGGAGCGGCAAGGCCAGCTGTCTATGGTTAGAATAAGGTTAAGCGGTATGACCAAACTGAAAACGGTCAAGCTAGGGAGGAAGGGCCAGCTTGTGATCCCCAAGGAGATCCGGGAGGCCTTGGGGCTTAAGGAAGGGGACAGGTTGCTTGTGGGGCTGGAGGGAGGAAGGGTGATCCTCACCGCGCCCGAGGAGTATGCGCGACGGAGCCGCGGCGCCCTGCGGGGCACCTTCGGCACCAAGGAGGCCATCCAGGCCTATCTCCAGGCGGAGCGCGACTCTTGGAAGATGTCCTGAGGAAGATCCTTAAGAAGCACAAGATTCTCGCGGTGGATACCTCTCTTCTCATCTACCACTTCGAGGACGTACCGCCTTATTCTGCGTTCACTGAGGCCCTCTTTGCTGCCCTGGCCAGGGGCGAGGTGGATGTTGTGGCTTCGACATTGTGTATTACGGAGTTCTTGGCGAAGCCTTGGGAGAAAGGGGAGGAGAGCGGACGCGAGGCCCTGAGGCACCTGTTGGGGATCCCCAACCTCAGATATGTGGCGCCGGAGGTGGAGGTGGCGGCGGAGGCGGCGCGGCTTCGAGCAGCTTACGGGTTGCGCACCCCAGATGCCTTGCATCTAGCCACAGCGAGGGTTGCGGGAGCCACAGCTTTCCTCACCAACGATCGGG
>CAKZTQ010000026.1 GCA_937921735.1 uncultured archaeon | reverse complement strand
GTGGACGCAGGGCGTCGTAGCCAGGGGCCAGGCCAATGCCTTCGACAATAGTCAACCCGCTACGCCGCCTGCCTACAGGCTCTACGCGCCTGGCGATCGCCCGCCGATCGTCGCGGCGCAAAAGGTGGGCAGCGGCGCCGTGGTCGCGTTGGGTTTGACATCCACCCTCGACAACCTTAGGTGGAACGCTGCAGCAAACCCGTACCCCTACCTCGACAAGTTCCTGCACGCCGCGATACAATGGGCTAAGCCCGGCGCCACTAAGATATTGTGGGATACCGGCTATGGGACATTCCAGAGAGGGGCCAGGGTGTCACAGATTCGAGCTGCCCTCACAGCCCTCGGCTACACCGTAACCGAGGACAACACCCAGCTGAAGGGGACTGGGATAATCGGAGAAAACGATGTCTTAATAGTAGCCGGCTACCAGCTTGGCGCTAGGTGGTCCGGCGGCGACCCGACATTGTTGCCCGACGAGTACGTCGACAACATAAATAGCTGGGTCAACGCGGGGGGCGTCCTGCTCATCTTCAACAACGCCGACTTCGCTGGCTACAACTTCTACCGAGTGCACAACAAGATCCTGCGCGCCCTGGGCTTCGGCTGGTGCTTCCAGAGCGATAGCGTTTACGATCCCGTCGACAACTATGGCGGAGCTGCTTACAATATGATACTCGCGGTGGACACCACGACGGCAATAGGCAGCTCGTACATGGGGCTAGTTGGCACGGACAAGCTGGGCGTCTACTCCCCGACCTCGCTGCTCGAGTGGCCAAGCTGGAGCGTTGAGGTGTCGATCGTGCCCAGCGAGAACCGCGCCAGGTTCGAGGAGATCGTGACCTTCGAGGTGACGGTGACCAACACGGGCACCGCCTGGGACAACTACGCCATCAGCGTCACGAGCGCGCTTGGCTGGCAGCTGACGTACAGCGTGCCGGCACTGGTGTTCCTCAACCCAGGCGAGAGCTTCTCCTTCGTCGTCGAGGAGAACATAGGCAGCGACGTGTACTGCACTCGCGACACCCTAACGGTCACCGCCACCGGCCGGGAGTCCTTCTGGGCCCCAGCGGTGGGTCAGGGTACCGCTAAAGCGCACAGCATGGGCAGGGCGCTCCTGCTCAGGGGCGTCGAGGTGGTGATCGAGCCCAGCCACCAAGAGGCTAAGCTGGTGATCAACCCAGAGTGGGGCGACAAGAGCTACGACCCGCTGACCTTCAAGGTGATAGTTAAGAACACCGGCGTGCTGGCAGACAAGTACGTCCTGAGCGTCAGCGATACCGAGGGCTGGATGCTGGAGCTCATGCCTATCGAGCTCTACATCGAGCCCGGCAAGGAAGACATCGCGGTGCTCAGCGTCACCGTGCCCAAGGACGCGGTCGGCTGCACCACCGACACCATAACCGTCGAGGCCAGGGGCACGATGGCCACCGGCACGGGCGACGACACCGAGAACGCGGTGATCAGCGAGACCTGCACGGTCCACGTGGCCGAAGCTCGAGGCGTGAGGGTGGACATCCTGCCATGGGAGGTCCAGACCGGCACGCCGGGGAGCAAGCTCAGGTGGATCGTCAAGGTGAAGAACCTCGGCAACGTCCAGGACACCTACTCCCTGAGCGTGAGCCAAAACGTGAGGGACAACGAGCGAGGCTATCCGGCGTGGAACTACACGCTGGAACCCAGCAGCTTGACGCTGCCAGGCTGCAACTTCGGCCAGGCGATCCTCGAGGTCACCATACCCAGCGACCTCAGGACGAGCGTGTGGAACACGATAACCGTCACCGCAACGGGTACTGGAGTCAGCGACGACGCTAGCGTGGACGCGCACGTGCTGGTGCCCGGACCGAGGGTACCGCAGGGCTGGATCAAGCTGACCGTCGAGGTCGAGGTCATAGCCATCGAGGTATGGCCGACCACGTGGCACTTCGGCATCCTCGACGAGACCGAGACCGCCGAGACCACCGGCAGCTACTTCACGGTGAGGAACGTGGGCAACAAGGACGTAAACGTCACCATCAAGGGCAGCGATGCTAAGAGCGAGCCGGGTGCGCCCGTGGCGAGATGGGAGCTCGACGAGTACGGGGACATCGGTCTCGACAGGTATGCGATGTGGTATGGCACGGCTCCAGCTTGGAACGTGCTGAACAAGAACGACAACCCGCTAGTCTCTGGGCTGAGGCCCGGAGAGGAATTCGGCTTCGACCTCAAGATACAGGCGCCGAGCTCGATAACCGTGCCCAGCAGGATGTGGACCGTGGTCACGCTGACGGCGGTAAGGGCTTAAGCTTGAGCTCGGAGGAGGGGCCGCGAGCTGCCTCCTCAAAACCTTTATTTTTATCTTCTGAAAGGAGATGGGGAACCATGTCGAGATCCAAGTACCTCGCGACCTCCTTTCTAGCCGCGACGCTAGCGCTCGTCCTGGCCGCCCCTGCCCTAGCACAGGAGCGAAGGGTCGCCGCAAGCCCTGCTGAGTTCGTGGCTTGGGACGTGCCGGTGGGCATGTTCGTCCAGCTGGAGCGAAAGCTGATCGTCTCGCACAACGACAACATCCCTCGCGCCGTTTCGATCTCCGTGGTGAGACCTCCCGGTGACCAAGTGAGGCCTGGCTACTCGCCCATCCCCGACACCACTTGGGTGTACTTCATCTACGACGGCTCCATGAGCGTGGAGAACGCGGTCTTGATAGTCGGCAGAGAGGTGGAGGGGAAGTGGGAGAACTGGAGCGAGGTCGGGGTGGCGCTTGACCTACCGGCTTGGGAGAACCTGACCAACCAGAGGTGGGAGGCTTGGATAACCCTAGAGCTGATGGCGGAACCCGGCGAGGTAGTGGCCCCTGCGCCTACGGTGAGGATGAAGTTGGAGACGGTCGGCGAAGTCTCGAGGCGGTCTTGGCCCTTCCTATTGTTCGTGGCGATAGCGGTGGCGGCGGCGATCTTGGCGCTGGGCATCTGGGCGAGGAGGAGGAAGGCCAAGAAGGGGGTCGGAGGACGGGTTTTCTCCCATCGATGAACGGGGAGAAGCCGGGTGCTCTCGTCGCGGTCCTTTCATTGGCGATCGTGGCACTCGCCTCGGCCGCGCTGGCGCAGGAGCCCTTTGAGCTCTCGCCGATGGAGTTCACCGCGCCAAACGTGCCCGTGGGGAGGTTCTGCCGGCTGGAGCGAAAGCTGGTGATCATAAACCACGAAAACGTCGAGCGAGCCTTCTCGATCTCCGTCAAAAGGCCGCCAGAGAACGAGGTGAGGGAGGGCTACCACCCCATCCCCGACACCGCTTGGTTCTATTTCGTCGTGGATGGCTCGACCACCGTGGAGAACGCGCTCGTCGTGGTGGGCGAGAACTCCTATGCCGAGGTGGAGCTGGCGCTCAACATCCCCGCGCAGGAGAACCTGACCAACCAGCGATGGGAGGCCTGGATCTCGGTCACCAGGCAGCCGCTGGCGGGGGAGCTCTGGGCGATCGAGCTCATCTCGAGGGCCAAGGTGGAGACCGCTGGCGAGGTGTCGACGGGCAGCTCCTTTCCAACCATCGCTGCCCTCGCGTTGGTCGCTGCCCTCGCCGCCTTCCTGCTGGGCTCCTGGCTCAGGCGAAGGAGGGCAGCCGAGAGGAGACCCACCCCGCTGCTGCGTCGGCTCCCCCAAGGCCTTGCCCCCCATCGACGAGTCGTCCCGCGTAGCTATGCCCTCGTGAGGCCTAATTTTTGCAAACGCGGGCGGACATCGAGCCTTCATGCTAATCGAAATCGCGGTCAAAACCCGTTCGGCGCCTCCGTCAGCAACTTCTGGACTGAGTCCACGACGTGGCTTGCCTCCTCGAAAAGCTCCCTCGCGACGTCGGCTGAGTAAAATTTCACAGGCGGCAGGAGCTCGGTGCCCTTCCTTATCGGATACCTCGCCTTCGTGATGTGGGGTTCGAGTTTCTTCATGCTCTCGATCAGCGGGCGCAACCTAGACCTCAGCGGCTCCCCCGCGGAGCTCGACAGGCGGTGAAGCACCAACGAGTTTCGGTGCTTCTTGCTCGGCCTGCTCCCGAGGGAGACGATCAGCGCGGACGTCGCGCTTTCGGCGCTAGACGCGCTCAGGAAGGATGCCAAGGCGTACCGCCCGTGCTCCAGAACTAGCCTCGCCTCCTCCAGCTGAGCTATCGCGGTGTCGAGGTAGGCGACGCGCTCCTTAGAATCCAAGCCCCTGCCTCCTTGTCGTACGAGAACCTCTCCTCAACCTTCGCCTTGAGGAAGGAAAGGAGGCCCTCGAGGCCAGCGCGATCGTGGAGAACATCATACCCTTCGAGCACCCCCAGCAAAAAGGTGGTCTTGGCTTGAGCGTGAGACAGCAGCTCCTCGTAGCTCATGAAGATCGCCTCGATCGGCACATCGTACTTGAAGGAGAGCCCGTAGACCTCCTCGTCCAGCTCTACCCCTCCCTCGGTGATGACCAGCAGGTCCACATCGCTTTCCTCCTCGGCGACGCCCTTGGCGACGCTCCCGAAGACCACGACCGCCAGCACCCTGCGATCTCGGCTCAGTTCATCCGCGATGAGCTTGGCCTTTCCCTCCGGCGATGCCCTCGCTCTAAAGTAGATCGACGCAAGGGGGTCGCGGTGAATGACCTCGGGCTTGATCAGGCCGTATTTGCCATTCCGCAGCTCGACCACACCCGCATGCGCCAGCTCCTCGAGCTTTTTGGATAGCCAGCGATCGCTTAACTTGGTGAGGTGCTTTAGCTCGGTGAAGCTCTTGGCGCCGCTTGCCAATTCCATCACTATTTTCCCCTCGGGTGTTAGCTGGAGCAGGTTCATGTTCTCCTATATTTAATAGAGTTGGTTTTACTAAATAAAGCTTTAAGAGGGGGACCTCCGTTAAAAAATCCAGATTTCAGGGTATTTTTTGGCAAATCGACAAACTATATATCGCCCAAGCGCGAAAAATATGGAGGAGGCGGACCAGGAGGCATGGATTGAGCCCCGATTGCTCCGACTTCGCGCGATCCAGCCGCTTGCCGCGCATGATCCACCCTAGGATCATCGCTGCCGCCCTCGTCGCGACCTTTTTTCTCTCTTTTGCCCCCACGCCTGCCGCGGCGCCCTCGCGAGGGGTTCGGGTCATAGTCCTCTTCAGGGAAAGGCCGGACGCCGAGCTTATCGCCGGCTTCGGCGGGAGGGTGCTCACTATATATAGCATCATCCCCGCGCTGGCGGCGGAGGTGCCCCGCGAAGCCCTCGAGCGGCTGAGGTCCAGCGCCGCGGTACTGCGCGTGGAGCCCGACGCCATCGTGCGCGCGCTGGGGGAGCAAGTGCCTTGGGGCGTGAGCAGGATAGGTGCCCCCAACGCTTGGCCTACCTCGACGGGCGAGGGCGTGAAGGTGGCAATCCTCGATACCGGCATCCAGTACGATCACCCCGACCTAGCGGCGAATGTCAAGGGAGGCATCTCGCTGGTGGGCGCCGAAAACAGCACCGACCCGGCGAGGTGGAACGACGTCAACGGACATGGCACCCACGTCGCGGGCATCGTCGCCGCGGTCGCCAACGATCTAGGTGTGGTGGGCGTCGCGCCGGCCGCCTGGCTCTACGCGGTGAAGGTGCTGGCGGACAACGGCGAGGGCTACCTGAGCGATGTGGTGGAGGGCATAGACTGGTGCGTCAGCAACGGGATGCAGGTGGTGAACATGAGCTTCGGCGCGAGCGAGGATTTCTACTCCTTCAGGTTGGCCTGCTCCAAAGCCTACCTTCAGGGGCTCCTCCTCGTCGCGGCCGCGGGCAACGAGGGCGATGGCGGCGTGAGCTACCCTGCAAAGTATGAGAGCGTGATCGCCGTGGCCGCCACCGATGCCAACGACGACGTGCCCTCTTGGAGCTCGAAGGGGCCGGAGGTCGAGCTGGCCGCGCCAGGGGTTGGCATCTACTCCACCTACAGGGGCTCGAGCTACGCGACGCTGAGCGGCACCTCCATGGCTTCACCCCACGTGGCTGGCGCAGCCGCGCTGCTCTGGGCGAGGTGCCCCAGCCTCTCCAACGACCGGGTCAGGTCGCTCCTGCGCGACCTCGCGGAGGACCTAGGCGCGCCGGGCTGGGATAACTGTTACGGCTATGGCCTAGTGCGCGTGCCCGTGTACGAGGTAACGCTTTCCATTTCGCCCCCCGAAGCCCGGGGTCCGCCCGGAGGGACGCTGAGCTACGAGGTGACGGTTACGAACTCGGGAAACGCGGCGGACAACTACTCGCTCGCTGCGAGTGACATCGAGGGCTGGGAGCTCGCGCTCTCGGAGGACCTCGTCTCGCTCACCGCGGGCGGGGTCACGTCCGTCCAGCTGACCGTCACCGTCCCCCCGACCGCGAGCCTCGGCTCATCTAACGTGGTCTCGGTCACTGCCATCTCGTTGACCGATGGAGCGGTGCGGGCCGATGCCAGCTGTACGGCGAGGGCGGAGGGCTTGGCGATGGAGGTGGTGCCGAGCTCTAAAAGCGGCTCACCTGGCGAGAACCTGAGCTTTGCCGTCATCGTCTCGAATTTCCTCGGTCGAGACGCCACGCTAACCCTCTCCGCGACCGACACGAGGGGATGGGGGCTGGAATTTCTCGAGGGCTCGCTTGTTGTGCCCTCAGGCGAGAGCAGGGTCACCCTCCTACTCGTCTCGATACCGCCGGAAGAGGTGTTTGGGTCGGTTGACAACATCACCATCTCCGCTACCTCGCTCGATCCTCCCATCAGCGCCTCCGCTACTTGCTCCGCGAGGGCGGGGAGGATTGCGCTCCCTCCCAGCGACGACGCTCAGGTGGCGGAGGGCTATCCAGACAGCAATTACGGCGCTAAGACCTACGTCTACGTCGGAAACGACCTGAGCTCTGCCTACAAGAACGAGAGAGGTTTCTTCAAATTTAACCTCTCGGCCATCCCAGAGAACTTCGCCCTAGCCACGGCTAGGTTACGCAACTACTGCTGGAGGATGACCGGCGCCTCCGGCGGTGGCGTGCAAGCTAGGGCGGTGCTCGACGACACTTGGAACGAGAACACGATCACATGGAACAACCAGCCCCCTCACGGCGATGTCCTTGCCTCCGTGAACGTGACGACCATAAATTCTTGGTACTCTTGGGACGTCACCTCCTTCGTCGCTGGCGAGCTGCTCGGAGACAAGCTCGTGAGCCTCTGCTTGAGGGCGGAGAGCGAGAACCAAGTTGCACCTTACGCCTTTATCTACGCGTTCGAGTCTAAGGAATGGGGGGAGGTCGACAAGCGCCCCCACTTGGAGATCTCCGACGCCCCCCTGCCCGCACTCTCGGTGAGCCTGTCCGCGGACTTTGAGAAGGGCGCGCCTGGGGTGACGCTTTACTACCGTGCAATCGTCGTCAACTTGAGCGGGCTCGAGGAGAACTACAGCTTGGTGGCCAGCGACAACGTCGGCTGGGTCTCGGGCATTTCGCCCTCCTTGCTCACGTTGGCGCCGGGTGAGGCGGGGACGGCGACGGTGAGCGTCCGTGTGCCCAGCGACGCGGCGAGCGGGAGCTCGAGTAGGATAGTGGTAATCGTCTCCTCCAGCTCGGGCTCGAGCGACTTCGCAAGCTCCACGGCGATAGCCCAAGCGGGCGTCAGGACGGGCAGAATCTCGATCTTTAGCCCTTACAAGAACTACCCCTACTGGTTCAGGGGCAACCTGCACTCTCACACCGAGAACTCCGACGGCGAGAACACCGCAAGCGAGATGATGTTCGCCTATCGCTACAGCGGCTATAGCTTCAACGCGATAACCGACCACAACTACATCACGGACTCCGAGGTCTTCACGGACCCACCCAACTTCCTAGGCATAAGCGGTGAGGAGGTAACTAGGGGCGGAGGACCGCACATGGTGGCGATATCCGTGGAGAACTTGATCGAGGGCTGGGCGACCCGAAGCGTCGCAGAGTGGGTGGCGGACGTGCTGGCGCAGGGGGGCATTCCCATCGCCGCGCATCCGGGCTACTCCGGCGCCCCATTCCCGTTGGAGAACCTGAGGCAGGCGGTCGAGTCGGGGCTGAGGCACATCGAGATACACGGCGACGAGGCGAGCGGGGCGAAGGCTAGGGAATATTGGGACGCCCTGCTGGCGGAAAACAGGTTGGTCTACGGCGTGATGAGCGACGATGCCCACTCGAGCTCGCAAGTGGGACGTTTCGGATGGGTGGTGGTCAATGCCCAAGAGCTGACGAGGGAAGCGATCCTTCGCAGCCTGCGCGTGGGCAACTTCTACTGCGTGCGGAGCTCGCCCCCTGGCCCCGGCGTGGGACCCGCAATCTATAACATAGCGGTGGAGAATGAGAACGCCATTGTAGTCAACGCGGAGGGCGACTACGTGCTCTTCGTGGGGGACAACGGCGTGCTCCTCGACAACAGGCCGCTCGTCGGTGGTGTCGCCGCCTATAGCCCGCCAGCGTGGACCAACTACGTCCGGGTGGAGGTGCATGGCGAGGGTGGCGCCTCTTACACGCAGCCCTTGATGGTCTCGGTGACAAGGTTTAGGCTGGCGACCCTCTACCGGCTCAGCTTGAGCTTGGACGCGTACGTTGAGGAGAACTCCGAGCTCATCCTCAAGTTCTACACCTACTCCGGCACTTACCAAGGGGAAAACGTCTTATGGGTAAGCGCTGGGCCCACGCGCTTGGTGCTGGAGGAAAACGTGGGGCACCCACAAGGCCTAGCCGTGGAAAACGTCGTGCTGGCATTGGTCAGGGATGGCTTGCCACGGACGATCGCTAGCTTCACCGTCTCCAAGGGTGACCTCATGAGGAGGACCAGCGAGATCAAGGGCGGGTGGCCGTACGCCTCATCGGGGGAGAAGGTGGCATTGCTCTCGGAGATCTCGGGCATAAAGAGCAGGTGGCCTTATGCGCCAAGCTCTTAATAGTGGGGATATAATGATGAAAGGGGGCCGAGACGGGATGAAACGGACCACCATCGCTTTAACAATTGCCGTAGTTATCTTCGCGTGTTCGGCACAGGTGCTGACCGTTCACGCTTGGGGCGGGACCACCCACATCTCCGTAGCGGACAACGCCAGCCGCATCTTTTCGAGCGGCTCGTTCTTCTCCGCTTACCTGGCGACCATCAAGGACTACTCCACGAAGCCCGACCAATGGAAGAGCAGCGACCCCCAAGAAAGATATAGGCACTACTACCACGTCGACGTGCCCCACACGAGGCAACAGTACTCGGAGGGTGTGCTGCCTTGGACGGTGGAGGACAACTTCGCGCTGCTCGTGCAAAGGCTCATCGCCAAAAACTGGACGGGGGCCGCGCAGCTGATGGGCGTCATAAGCCATTACCTAGCCGACGCAAGCATGCCGCTGCACGCCACCTCTGACTACAACCCCGGCGGCAACCACGGGGCATTCGAGAGCGAGGTGAATAGCCGCCTAAACGAGATATCGATCCCCACGCATGGGTATCTCCCCTTCAAGGTGGAGAACGTCTTTGCCGCGACCATGGCGATGCTCGAGGAGAGCTACGGCTACACCGGCTATACCCCGGACAAGCTTAGCTACTGGCTGCAGCAGGACATCCTCTGGAACTCCACCCTTCGCGACATAACCGAGAATAGGCTCCGCTCGGCCGTCCAGCTTACGGCGAACATATGGTACACGGCGATGATCCATGCTGGGCTGACGATCCAAGCGCCCACGCTCCTCCAGCCCGAGGACAACGTGAGAGCTAGCCCCATCCCGACGCTTAGATGGACCGCCGTTTCAGGCGCTAGCTCCTACGACCTCCAGTTGGCTCAAGACAACTCCTTCACGACCAACGTCATCACGGTCAAGGGATGGTCCTCCACCTCTTACATGGTCGAGTCCCCGCTCTCTTGCGGCACTTGGTACTGGCGGGTGAGGTCAGGAGACAATTCGACGCACGTGGGCCTGTGGTCCGAGCCCAAGCGGTTCACCACGGGGAGAATAGAGTTCGGTCTCGCCACGCTGTACAAGGTCAGCTTAGACATCGACCTCCACCTCGACATCGGCTCTAAACTGGTGTTGAAATTCCTGACATATGGCGGCGAGGAGCGGGGTGAGCGCGTCGTCTGGAGCGGTACCACCCCCGCTGATGTGACCCTGCTGGAAAACGTGGCACACCCGCAAGCGGAGGCAGTGGAGAGGGTCGTCCTGTTGCTGGAGGACGATGGGGGGAGCGTGATCTCGACGATGGCGACCTTTACCGTCACACGAAGTGTCCTCCTCGGCAGGGCGTCGAAGATCAAGTCGGCGTGGCCATACGTAGACTCGGCGACCAGGAGCGCCTTCCTCGGCGAGCTCTCGGGCGCAAAGAGCAAGTGGCCGTACGCCCCGAGCTAATTTGATATAATATCATTACAATAATCAAATTTATGACAAAACGACAACATTTATATCTCGAGAAAGCCCTCTATAGTTTGAGCTGCAAAGGAGGCATCGGTTGAGGATCGGGGGGGCTTGGCGCGGGCTGGTCGTACTTTCCCTCGTCCTAGCGCTGGCTTTGCCGCTGGCGATGAATGTCCCCTCGGTCCTCGCCCCCGGCGTGGTTCGGGAGCCGGGGGGCGGGACGATCGCCGTCGCCCCGGGCGACAACTTCGTCGTCCGCTTCAGGCTGCGGTGGGACATACCTGGCGAGCTGGGCTACTTCTCGCTCTGCGGCCTCTCCTGGGCCTCTCCTGGCTTGAACGGCACCCCCAG
>CAKZTQ010000025.1 GCA_937921735.1 uncultured archaeon | reverse complement strand
AGGTAGACCTCAAAGGTGCCCCCGTCCCCTAGGAAGTAATAGCTATAGCCCCCGGTAACCGTGGGGCCGTCCCTATCCTTCCTCATGACCCGGTAGCCCGGCCCCAGGCGGTAGACCACCAGGCCCGGCTCGGAGGAGAGGCTCCACTCCACCGACCCGCTGGACTTCAGGGTCAGGGAGAGGCCCCCTATGCCGCTAGCGTCCGTGTTCACCCCAGTTGGCCCCTCGGCCCCCTGCAGGCGGCAAGAGGCGAGGAGAAGGGCCAAAAGAAGGAGGTACTGGAAGCTACGCATTCCAGTACCAGTATAGAGAAACCACAAGGGATCCCAGCTGCACTCCTATCCATGGGACAAAAGAACACTCCTTCCGGGACCAGAACTAAATCTTCCTTTCACAAGGAAAAGTTTCGCGAAAAAAGGGGTAATTCCTTCGTTATCGCATTTCATCATTAGAGCCCTTGGAACTTTTCCCCCACCTCCCGCGTGTAAAAGCCCCCTGCTAGCCTGTACCTTTTCCAGAGACTAGCAAGGCAGACTTTTGTCGTGTTGGACGAAAAAAGCGGAAATGCGGGAGTTTACAATATGGCAGTAGTTGAATATTAACTCATCTACCACCTCCTAAAGGTCCTGTGGAGTAGCGGGTACCTGAGGAGCTGAAGGACCTGGGGGCTGTTGTGCCGGACATCGATTTTGCGACGGCCACTTTATTGGTGTGGGATGTTGTTGCTGACCTCTCCTTCTTACTGGACCTTGAAACGTTACGGGGTTTCATCCAATCTTCATGGCTTGACTACATTACAAGTTGGTACCATTAACATGGTGGTTGGGTGCCCGCAATGCCTTGGAATTCCACGGTTCCATCGAAGCTCCTAGGAAAAGGCCATCGATTTTCCTCTCTAGCCATGGTCACCTCCGGGGCACCGTCTTTGCGCTCTATGTCTCCAACTTGGGCCGCCCCTTTTATCATGATCGGTTTTCCCCTCTTTTGGGAAATTTCCCTTCAGGGTTACCATAAGGGTATGGATGGGTCGCGCTATCGAGCAATACCCATTTACAAGGAGGGTTTCCTGGCTGCCGTGGCCACCCCTCTTTACCGGTTCTTCTTCAAAACCGATATCCCCCACTGGATCATGTTCGGGGTGGCCTTCATAGCCGGCCCGATGAACTACATGGCCTACCCCCTTACCCTTCCCCTTCTCATCTACATCCTCCTCATGGGCTGGTTTCCCAACGTCATCAACGACGAATTCCGGGGTTACTACGACCTCGTCCTGGGGGCCAGCTTCTTGCTAGTGGGTACCTTCATCACCTTCTTAGAGATCCTCACCAGGCTCCTAGACCGCGAGTATCTTCACCAAAACCACGCTTTTCTCCGGCCCTACCTCATCGTCTCGGGAGCCTTGGGACTCCTCTGGCCTTTGAGCATCCACTACGGCGTCTACGACGGCAAACTCCTCTTCTTCAGCGCGGACTTCTTTCGGGGTCCCTACATATTTGAGCTTCTGGTGCTTTTCCCTAGCCTGAGGCTTTTGATGGGGCTTTCTTGGCTCCTAGCCATAAGGTACGAGTACGAGCCCGTGAGGCTTGTACCCTCAGGGTCAGGGTCCTCTGGTGGGTCTGATGGGGAGAATGCCCAGAAGCTTCCCCCTACGGGTTCGGTGATCAAGGCCAAGTCTGGTCCAAAGGTTGATCCTCAGGCACTTCCCACGGAAAAGGAGCGCCAAGCCCTTCTGTGGCAGATCAAGGAAAAGCTCGTCCTGCCACAAAAGGTCATGGAGGAAATTGCCGATCTCATCCTCCTCCTGCGCCACTACCAAGCCTACTACAAGGCCTTTGGGACGGAGATGCCCAAGGGCATTCTCCTAGTGGGGCCTCCCGGTACGGGTAAGACCTCCGTAGCCCGCTTTATCGCCGAACACTCCGGGCTGGCTTTTATAACGGCTAAGCCTGATGAACTCCGGTCTAAGTGGCTCGGGGAAAGCGCCCAAAGGGTGGCAAGCCTCTTCGAACTGGCCCGGGAAAATGCTCCGGCGGTGGTCTTCATCGACGAGATCGAATCCGTTTTCCCCCTGAGGGGGCAACACAACGAGGTGGACCACATCGTAGGGCAGGTCCTGCAGGAGGTGGAGGGCATCCATAGCCAGCCTGGGGGTCCGCCGGTGATCCTGGTGGGGGCCACCAACCACCCCTCCTCCTTGGACCCTGCCATCATCTCCCGAATGGGGGTTGTTCTGGAGATTCCCCTTCCCGACACCGAGGCCAGGAAGAGGATACTGGAAATCCTCCTTAAGGACAAGGACTTGGACCCTACGGTAGACCTGGATGCCTTGGCCCGTCTTACCCGGAACTTTTCGGGTAGGGATCTAAGGACCTTGGTAACCGGGGCTGCTAAGAGGGCCTTCACCCAAGGCCGCACCAAGCTCTCCCAGGAGGATCTCTTGGCCCAGTTGTCCCTTATCAGGCCTGGGGTGGACTTCCAGTAGGCGGGGAATCCCTGTGGATACCCCCCTTAGGGGGAAGGACCCATGGGGATCCCCCCGTCCGCGCCTAGGGCCGTTCCAGTTGTGGTATGAAGATGCTAGTAAGAGGCCCCAACCTACCCACACCGGTGGGTACCACCGTCTGGCCATGGGAGGAGGTGGCCATGGAAATCTCCTTTGGCGGCGTCTATGAGGGGATGTTTTGCGGCGTGGTTCCTGCCGGTTGGTTGGATCGTTATTTGGATCAGCCTAGGTTTTTTCAACAGTATAGGCGGGAAAGTTGTATCTAGGCTTTATAGCTTGGCTACCTCGCAGGTGGTGTACGAACTGGACGTCTTGCACCCTTTTTGTTACCTCCTTCGCCCATTTCCTGGGGTCTTGACCTCAAAGTGAAGGATTGGTACTTCAGCTGATCTCTCGGCACCTACTTTGCGGTTCATATGGGCGCGCGAATGGCCATAACCAATATCGAAGGAGGATGATGCTATCGAAGGAGGATGATGCCTACCCTATTGAGCCCCAAACCCCGTAGATGTAAAATGGTCGTATGCGGAGAGATAAAGATAAAGCCTTTGAACTCCCTAGGCTACTCCCTGACGCCATCGTTCTCTTCATCATCTGGATGATTATCGAGAGGACATCGCGATGATCCATCGCCTCTACATAGACGGGTACAAGTCCTTGCGGGAGGTGGAGCTGAACTCCACCCTTTGACGGCTGTCATCGGCCTAAACGGCGCTGGGAAAACGAATTCTTCGATGCCCTGCAGTTGTTGAGCCGTTCGGTCTCCAGTCCCTCCTTGGCGGATGGTTTCAGGAAGCGTAGAGGCGATCCTTT
>CAKZTQ010000023.1 GCA_937921735.1 uncultured archaeon | reverse complement strand
TTCTATTGGCAAGTCAATATGGAATTTAGAGATGAGTTCTATAATAAGGGGACGCCCCACTTTTGCGTTAAAACTGGGAGTTTTGCCCCTTTCCTCTGCGTAGCCGCGGTCTATGCGCTGCATTTGAGGGCGGCAAAAACTCCCAGTTTTGTTAAAACTGGGAGTCAAATTATTGGTTCCAGGGCATAGAGCTTTCTGGCTTGAACCCTCACTAGCCTCCTGCTCTGAAGCGTTCGCAGGGCGTTGTTGAGGCGCCTCTTCCCCCAGCCGAAGGCGGCCATTATCTCCGTTTTGTGTAGGCCGGGCTTCCGTTTGAGAAGCTCCCAGACTTGCCTAGCATCGATGTCCAAGCTCTCAACGACCCTTGGAAGCGATGGTTCCGGGAGCCCGATCCTCGGCAGCTCAACCTCAGGTTTAACCTCTATCCTAAGCGTTTCTTTGACGGCCAGGGCCGTCCTCAACCTCTCAATCTCCTTCTCCGCATCGCTGAGCCTGGACTCCAGCTCCCTAATCCTCAACCTCGCCCTCTCAAGCTCGCCCTCCTCCGCTTTGGCCTCTTGGAGGGCGCGCGAAAGCTCCGCCGCAAGCTCGCTGACCGTTTTGGCCGTCTCCTCGGCCCTGGGGGCGACGCACTCAAGCTTCGGGGTTTCGGCGCCGTGCTTCGTCATCCTGGGCTCAGTCACGCGTACGAACTGCGCTTCAGCCCCCTTTATCATCAACCACTCCCCCGGCTTGAGGTCGAGCAGCTTCGAAGCGTCCACGCTCAGGCCCCTCTGCCTATACCACTTCAAGCACTCCCTGTCAAGGTATTGGATGTCCTGCGGGGAGAACTTGCCGTAAAGCGTCAGGTTAGCCAGCTGCCTCACCGTGAAGTTCACCTCCTGAGGCCTCGGCGAGACGGCTATTGCCGAAACGTTCAGTTTCCTGCCCTGGAGGAAGCAGTCCTTGAACGCCTTCGTCATGCGCTGGTAAACCCATGGGGGCGCAGCCCTCCCCGACGGCCTCGCAGGCGCGTACTCCTGGGCTTCCTCAACTATCAGCAGGACAGGCCTCCTGCGCAACTCCTCATACTTCAGCACGCAGCGTATGAACCTGCTTACAAAATCGACGAGCCTCCCCTCATCCTCAACGTCCTCAGTGTAGAAGACCGTGGACAGCCTGTTTTCGACGACGGCCCTGGCGTAGGATGAGGGGCTTACGGGCGCGAAGTCCAGGTCCTTGGCGTGCGGCCCCCCGACAACCAGAACGTCGAAGCGCTCCTTCAGAACGTAGTATTCGGCGCGGGGCTGGAAGACCACGACCGTCCCGCCCTGCTCCAGGAACTGCTCGGCGAGGAGCGCGGCCGTGTAGCTTTTGCCCGATCCGGGGCCGCCGAAAACGCAGATGCGAATGCCCTCTGTCCGCCAGGGCTCCTCGCCGCTATCTATGACCGTGCCCTCCGAAAGCTTGAACCTCAACCGCCTCACTCTCGAATACGTTATGCGACATTAACGCTGAAAGATATTGCGTTGCAAGATTTTAAATAGCTAAGCGGGTCAAAATATTTCGGGCGGAGAATGTTGGGCGAAGACGAGCAGACCCCGCTCGGAGTCACAATATATGATCCGGAGCACGAGGAGTTTGTGAGGGATTTCTTGAGAGGGCACCCTCCCGGAGGCTACTTGGCCGGACCAGCTGAGGATCTGGTGAAGCGCTATTTCAAAATGGACAAGGCGAAGTGGTTCGAGCTCTTCACGCATGACTGCACGGTCGCGTTCATGCGCAGGTTCATGCGCAGGGACGCCGACGTAATGGAGAGTTTGAAGGAGGCGTACAGGCAGCTGGCCGGCATGCTGGATTGGAGGGAGGAGGAGCCCTGGGTCGCGGTGGAGCGGGCGCCAGCGGAGGCCGCCAGGAAAGCCGCGGAAACGCTCTTCAACGTTTACTGGAAAGGGCTGGAGGTTGAAGGCTGGAGGGTGCGCGAGGGGGAGACCTTGCATGAAGGCGTTAAACGGGGGCTGGATGAAGAGTTGAGCGACGCTGGGGACGCTTTCAGAAGGGAGTTTGGGAGGTGGTACGCGTTAGAGGACGTGCTTAACGAGTATGAGAGGGAGGTGAGGTTCCGCGACAGGGCTGCGCTCTGGTTCGCTTGCGAGCTTGAGGTGGGGGCGAAGCTGAACCTCTACGGGAGGACCCTGCGCTCATGCTATCCGGACCACGTTCTGCAGCACATTATTTCAGGGGATAGCGCGTACGTGTGGTTGGAGGAGGCCCTCTGGCTAATCTTCCTGGCGGTGAAGATGTACGATGACGGCAGACGCGCCGGAAAGTGGAAGGGGTCGTACCACTGCGAGGACTTGTTGGTTTGGGCGATGATGTGGGTTGAGGGAATGGATCCGGATGAGGTCGATGAGAAGCTTCGAATGGAGGAGAGGTATCTCGAGGGGCTCGGTCGCCCGGATCTGCTCAACGCTTACAGGGTGGCCACGGGAGTCTACGATGAAGGGATCTTCGGGCGAGCCTTCAAGCCCGAACATGAGTTAACCGATGGGGATCTGCGGGTTCTGGCGGAGAGGAGGAAGGCGAGCGAAGAATTCTTCCATAAGGCCATCGAAAAGATCGGCGAAATGCTTGAAAAAGACGGTTTTAAAATGAAGCTTTACGCGGAGCTCCCCCGACCTTAGTTGCGGAGAGCGCCATAGTTAACAGTTTCAAAATAGAAAGGTTTAAATATTGGTAAATATTGATAAATATAGAGTGTTATGACTGAAAGGCTCTATACGATTAAGGAGGCGAAGAAGCTTCTTGGCGTTACTACATGGACTATCCAACAATG
>CAKZTQ010000022.1 GCA_937921735.1 uncultured archaeon | reverse complement strand
AGAGACCGCGTCATTCGTGAAGACAGCCGCGGGCTCATTGATTACGCGCGGGAACGTGCCCTCCTCTAATACCTTGCCTAGGCGGGGCACGGTATCGATGTGAGCACCGCTCAATTCACCGCGCTGGACCCCCCACATGCTGAGGACTATCCTACCTAGGGTGCTCTTCCCGGTGCGCGTGTACCCGTATAAATAGAGCCATTTGACGGGCTTCCCCATTTGTTTATAAACAAAGCTGAAGGGTGCAATGGCCCCCCACTTCACGACCTTGGCGAATCGGTCTTGCGCGTGCTTGAACCACTTTTCCCCCAACGCGTTCAGCAGCTCTAGCGCCTCTCTCAGCCTCTCCAAATCGGGCTCTCTCACCTCGTAATCCACAGCAACCAACCGCTTCTCAACCTCCCCCTTCCGCCTCTCAATCTCTATGAGGTAAAATCCCGGCTTGCTGATTTCCGTGCGTATTTCGCACACCCCCATCTCAATCATCTTGTCTATTATCGCATTGAAAATGCCCTCAGCAAGGCGGGGCTCCAACACCTTGCCCTCTAGCCTCAACCTTGCGATGACGTCGCTGTGGCTAACGTTGTTCATGGTGATGGGGGGCAGGCTTCGCGTGACCCACTTGAGGTTTAGGCGCGTCGAGTTGTTTATCGGGTTGCACACGACCACGACATCCGTGGGTACGCCCCTCAGCACTTTCTCCATGTATATCAATCCGTTTTCCCCCCGCCTAGCCCTTGCGATGAAGCACTTCCTGTAGTTGGCCACCGCGAAGATTGACTTTTCATAGTTCATGGTGGCGATAATCACTTCGCGGGTTGGTGCCGGTGCGGCTATTATCTCCTCCAATTGCCGCACGGCTTCGAGCGCCTTCTCCTCCCCGGCTTTCTCAAACTCCTCCAGCAGCCCCGTTTTCCCCCTCAGTATCTTCTCCAGTTGCCGCACAGCCTCCAGGGCTTTCTCTTTCCCCCCTTGCTTCTCGAATTCCTCCAACAGCCCCGTTTTCCCCTTCATCTCCTCGGGTGGTGGCGGGCTCCCCCGTAAGTTATAGGTCCTATCCAGCACGTAGAACCGGTTGTAGTAGTCCTGCATCTGCTGCTTCAGCAGCTCGTCCCCCTCTGTCAAAATCTCCACTATCCGCTTCGCGGATTCGTAATCTATACCCGCCTTGCGCAGCCAGCCAGTTAGATAGAGGATGATGTAGTGGCGGTCCCCCTCCTTGTAAAACGGCTTCACTATATTGACTATTTTCATGATTTCCTCTTCCGATAGCTTTCTCGGCTTCCCGGGCTCCATTGTTTCCGCTTGCGCGGGTGCCGCCGGTTGCGGTGCCTGTGGCTCTCCCCGCTGTGCCCTTGGCTCCTCCAGCCTATCCAACAGCGTTGATTCCGAAACAATCCTCCAAACCCCCCGCCTCTCATCCTTCACTAACCGTATGTTGGGGTTTACCGTCCTCAGTAGCGCCTCCAGGCTGGGGGGCTCACCGGTGGGGAAGAACATGCGGATTTTCCCGGGATTCCTCACGATGACGTACTCACCGATGCTTCCGTCCTGCAGCTTCACGCGTGAAGGTGGGATGAGGACATAGCCCCCTTCCCCCTTGACGTCCACTTTATCCGCCAACCTTCCCGTGGCCACCGGCTCAGTACATTTGAGGTAATAATGGAAACCGCCCCTAGGGGTCCGCACGACGAGGGTCTGGAGCCCTTCCCACCCCCTGGGCACTTTCGCTGGGTCGTCAAAGTCCACAACCACTAAGTTGCCGCTCGTGCTCCCGCAAATCACGGCTAGGTTGGTGTTCAACGAATAAGGACCGGGGAAGGGTTGGCGCTGATACTCTTCCCACTTCACGAGAGGGGTCTTTTCATACGGTTTAATCGGGATAATGTTCATGCCTTGGAAAATGGGGTCCAGGATGCCTTTGCTGAAGAGCTGATGATATTCGAAATGAACAGGTTTTTTAACCCCCTTACCCCTATTGGGTTTGGGGGTGGGGGCCGGCTGTTGCGGGGGTGCTGGGGGTCCTATGTGCGTCGTGGCTCTCACCTCCTCCTTCTGAATCTCACAAACCTACCTCTCCTAGTCCTCTTGGGCATACCTCTCACCCCCCAAGCCCGCTCTCTTTCTTAACGTCTGGACCGCATCGTAAAATTCCCAATCCGTTGAGGGGATAGGCGCACCTCCCAGCAATACCCCCAGCCCATAAAGTAAGGCGACACTTCTCACGGTGGATGGCGTCAGCCCTCTCTCTTCCGCTATCACCTCCACAATGTCCTCCAGTAGGCGGGGCACCCGCACGCTAGCGCCTGCTCCAACGTTCACCGTTAACAACCTATTTTCTCTCATCACTATCCCTTACGCTACATAATTATATAAACTTTACGCTATAAAGTGTAGCAAGATTTAAGGTGTTTCCCGGGGTAAGAGCCCTTCCCAAGGGCACCGTGCCAACTTCAGGGGGAAGTTGTGGAAAACGCGCAACAGCCCTAGGGGTAAGCCTCCCCCCACATTGGACCTAAACCAAGGGCATGCCAAGGGTAACCCGCCAACTTGGACCGGAAGTTGTAGAAAATACGCAACCCCTTAGGGCACGAGAGCCCT
>CAKZTQ010000021.1 GCA_937921735.1 uncultured archaeon | reverse complement strand
TCGGTCACCTTCGCCGAGTACGTTTCAGTAGGTGGCCTCGTAAAGTGAGGATTGAAAGACAGCCACCGCCACCTCACCCCCACGAGCTTGAGGGTTTCAGTAGGTGGCCTCGTAAAGTGAGGATTGAAAGGCTCGGGGCCGCTGCCGCTGACCTCCAGCCGGCCGGTTTCAGTAGGTGGCCTCGTAAAGTGAGGATTGAAAGTGCGATGTAAAGGGAACCGTTAACTGCAATAACTTAGGTTCAGTGAGGGTGCCCAGAAAGTGACAATTGAAAGGTTAATTGGACAGGTTATGCGCATTCGATCACTTTTCCGACGGTGCCTGTCAGGGACGAAATAGCGCATGGGCGACTTAGGCGGGGGCAACCTATTTTAGCCTTTCAGCCCAAGTACGCCCGGTGGCGCCTTGCGCATGTTGTTGATCCACGTGGATCACCTGGAGTTCGAGGCCACGCAACCCACCCCTGCAGCGGAGCCCCTGCCGGAGGAGCTCAAGCGGGGGAGGGCGGAGGAGGCGCTGGTCGCGTTCGTGGCGGTCGAGGAGGCCGATGGCTCGAACCCAGAGGGCGTCGCGGAGAGGGCGGCGGAGGAGATAGCCAGCGTCCGCGAGCGCGTGGGCGCCGAGAGGGTCGTGCTCTATCCCTACGCCCACCTCAGCCCCTCCCTCGCCTCTCCCGCGGCGGCGATGAGGGTCCTCGAGCTGATCCGCGAGGGGCTTCTCGCTAGGGGGCTGGAGGTGCTCCGCCTACCGTTCGGCTGGTACAAGGCCTTCAAGCTCAGCTGCAAGGGGCACCCGCTGAGCGAGCTCTCCCGCACGATAACCGCGGAGGCGGCTCCGGCGCCTAGGGAGGCCAAGCCGCCGAGCGAGTACCTCCTGCTGACGCCCGACGGCGGGGAGCACCGGCTCGACTTGGGCAACATCGAGGCCTGCGAGGTGCTCCGCGAACATCCCCTGCTCAAGCAGTTCGTGCTCAGCGAGGAGCTCGGCGTGAGGCCGGGGGAGGAGCCGCCGCACGTCAAGCTGATGCGCCGCCTGGAGTTGGTCGACCGCGAGCCGGCGAGCGACGTCGGCCACCTCCGCTTCTACCCCAAGGGGGCCCTCGTGAAGGGCCTTCTCGAGGACCTGGCGGCGAGGTTCGCCGAGCAGCTGGGGGCGGTGAGGATAGAGACCCCGGCGCTCTACCGGGCGGACGAGCCCGACATAGGCGAGCAGGCTTCGAGGTTCCTCCAGCGGGAGTACAAGGTCGAGCTGCCGGGCAGGTCGCTGCTGCTGCGGTTCGCCGGCGACTTCGGGCTGTTTCGGATGATGAGGGACGCCGTGCTCAGCTACCGCCACTTGCCCCTGAGGGTGTTCGAGCTCTCGCCGTCCTATCGCCTGGAGCAGAGCGGCGAGTGCGTGGGCCTCAAACGCCTTCGTGCCTTCACCATGCCCGACGTGCACTGCTTCTGCCGCGACTTAAAGCAGGGGCTGGAGGAATACGAGAGGCTCTTCCTGAAGTACGCTGAGCTCGTCGACGCCATGGGGGTGGAGTACGTCGTCGCCTTCCGCGTGGTCAAGGAGTTCTACGAGGGCAACAAGGACTTCATCGCCGGCCTAGTCGGGCGCATGGGCAAGCCCGCGCTCATCGAGCTCCTCCCCGAGCGGAAGCACTACTGGGTGATGAAGCACGAGCTTCAGGCGATCGACTCCGTGGGCGGCAACGCCCAGCTGGCGACGGTGCAGCTCGACGTCGAGGACTCCGAGCGCTACGGCATCTTCTACGTCGACGAGCGCGGAGAGAGGAGGGGCTGCATCATCCTCCACTCCTCGATGGGGTCGATAGAGCGATGGATCTACGCCCTTTTGGAGGAGGCGGCCAAGCGCATGAAGGCCGGGGGTCGTCCGAGCCTGCCGCTCTGGCTCTCGCCCACGCAAGTTAGGCTCTGCCCCGTCAACGAGTCGCTCGTGTCCTTCGCCGAGGAGGTCGCCTCGAAGCTGGAGGCGCACGGCATACGCGTGGACATCGACGACAGGGACGAGAGCGTGGCGAGGAAGGTGAGGGACGCGGAGGTGGAGTGGATCAACGTCATCGTCGTGGTGGGCGAGAGGGAGAGGGGGACCGGCAGGTTTCAGGTGAGGCTCAGGGATGAGGGCAGGATGGTGGAGATGGGGCTGCAGGAGCTCGTCCGCTACGTCGAGGAGAGGACCAAGGGTTACCCCTTCAGGTCCCTGCCCCTGCCTAGGCTGCTCTCCAGGCGGCCGGCTTTCGTGGGGTAACGCTGTGGCGAGGTCAATGCGGGTCGACGATCTCCTCGAGCTCATGGCCAAGGGCACCGTCAGGAGCTTCAGGCCAGACCGAGTGCCCGACGATTGCCTGCAGAAGATTCTCGAGGCGGCTCGTTGGGCCCCCTCGGGCGCCAACACCCAGCCCTGGGAGCTGGTGGTGATCGGGGCTCCTGAGCTCAAGCGCGAGGTCGCGAGGATCTTCGCCGCCGCCCATCGGAAGGCGAGGGAGGTCGACTTGGGCTTCCCCTACGAGGGGGAAGAGCGGCTGCGGGCGAGGTTCACCGAGGCGCCCTTGCTCATCGCGGTCTGCGCCGACTCACGCTTCAAGAGGGCCTACCCGAAGGTGGGGTACAGGGAGAGGATATTGCACGTCAGCGTGGCGGCGGCGATCCAGAACATGATGCTCGCCGCGAGGGCTTGCGGGCTGGCGCTTAGCTGGGGCACCGTCGACCGCCTCTGCGAGGGGGCGCTTGCCCGGCTCCTCGGCCTGCCCCAGCATTTACGGGTGCTGGAGGTCCTCCAGCTGGGCTACCCCGGGGAGGAGGCGAGGCCCAGGTTTAGAAGGGCCACGGGCGACTTCACCCACCTCGAGCGTCTCGACGCTAGCAAGCTGCGGGGCGACGAGGAGATCGAGCGCCTGCTCCGCGCGAGGAGGGAACCGGACATCTACTCCTCGCCCGAGGGTCAAGGCCGTTAGGCAAACGAGCAGCTGATATCATGCGCCGCGGCCTGCTTGCTGGCTTGGGCCTCAACGTCCTCGTGCTGGGCGTCGCCAGCTTCCTGACCGACGTGAGCACGGAGATGATCCTCCCCCTCTTTCCCCTCTTCGTCACCGAGGTGCTCCTCGCCAGTCCGGCCCTGCTGGGGCTGATGGAGGGGCTCGCGGAGAGCGCGGCCAGCCTGCTGAGGGTGGTCTCGGGCTGGTGGTCGGACAAGGTGGGCAGGCGGAAGCCCTTCCTGCTCTTTGGCTACGGGCTCTCGACGGCGGCGAAGCCGATGCTCGCGCTCGCCACCTCCTGGCCCCACGCGCTTGGCGTGAGGTTCGCTGACCGCGTGGGGAAGGGCATGAGGACCGCGCCGAGGGATGCCATGATCGCGGATTCCAGCGAAGCTCACGTGAGGGGCAAGGCCTTCGGCCTTCACCGTACGCTCGACACCCTCGGCGCGGTGCTGGGGCCAGGTCTGGCGTTCGCCCTCCTGCCGATCCTCGGCTACAGGCGCGTCTTCCTCGCGTCGGTCCTGCCCGCCGCCCTGGCCGTCCTCGTGCTGGCTTTGTTCGTGGGGGAGGTGCGGAGGCGGGCGGTCGGCACCTCGCTCGGGCTGGGCGTCGGGTCCCTGAGCCCCGAGTTCAGGCTCTACGTGGCGGTGGCGACGATTTTCGCGCTAGGCAACTTCAGCTGGGCCTTCCTCATGCTTAGGGCGAGGGAGCTGGGCATCGCCGCCGCGCACGCGGTCCTGCTCTACATGTTCCACAACGTGGTGTACGCGTTCGCCTCGCTGCCGGCGGGCGTGCTCTCCGACCGCGTGGGCAGGCGTCCGGTGATCGCGCTGGGCTACTGCACCTTCGCCCTGACCTGCGTCGGCTTCGCCCTCGCTTCCAGCGCCTGGCATGCCCTGCTGCTCTTCGCCGCCTATGGCCTCTCCAGGGGCATCGTCGAGGGGGTGCAGAAGGCGTACGTCGCCGATCTGGTAACTCCCGAACTCAGGGGGACGGCGATGGGGGCGTTCGACACCTTCGTCGGGCTAGCGACGTTTCCCTCGAGCCTCATCGCGGGCGTCATCTGGGCGGAGGTAAGCTCCGGCGCGGCCTTCGCGTACGGGGCGGCGCTGTCGTTCGCTGCTGCGGCTGTTCTGCTCGTGGTGCTTAGGGAGCGGCGTCGGGCGTGACGATGTCGAATATCCGACAAGGGGGCGAGGGGTCCTCCGAAGAAGACCGCGCGCGAGCAGGTGGAAAAATTCGAGAGAGAGGCCCAGCTAAGGATACACGAGCGAAAGATTCTTCAGCCTATCCAAGTTCTTGCGGGCGTTCTTGCCCGCGATGCGACCTAGTCTAGGATAGATGCTCTTCATCTTGACCACCTCAAACCTCAGAATAGTAGCTGCTATCGCCGTAGATTGCGGCCAACGCCGCTTCTGAGATTTGCTTTTCATATACAGAACTTGTATTTAAATCATTCGATTGCCGGTCGCCGCGCAGGACGAGGCATCGAGTGCCGCGGCTGAAGGGGTAGCCGTCGGGCGGTCACTCGAAGACCCAGAGCTCCTCCTCGTAGCGCCTTCCCTCCAACTCGCTCCCCTTGGGTAAGCGCCTGACCCTTCGCTCGGAGAGCCGCCTCAGCAGGAGCTCGTTCGCCTCCCTCAGCGGCCTCCCGCCTAGCAGCCACTCCAGCGGAACATCCACGCCCATGGGCCTGGCGGGCACCACGTGCCTCGTCGTCTTATGCGCGAAGGGCTCGCCCCTCAGGGCAGCGGCTATCACCTCCTCCTTCTTGGCCTTGGGCGTCGCTAGGGCCGCGATCGCCTCGCCTGAGTCCACCATCCTCTTGGCGTCCCTCTCCGCCTCGTAGCGCACCTCCAGCCCCTTACCCCTGAGGACATCCTCGGCCCTCTTGACCCAAGCGTAGCTCTCCCTGATGCTCCTCCCCTCCCCCTTGAGCAGGTGGCAGCCCTCCTTCGTCAGCAGGGCGAAGCTCGCGGAGCGCTCGTCCAGGGCTTGAAGCGCCGCCTCCGACGAGGATGGCGCCGCTTTTAGGCCCAGCGAGGTCATCGCCTCCAGAAGTTCGGCGGCGTCGGCCTCGCCGCGCACCGAGCGATACCAGGAGCCGACGTGGATGTGGGGATTCCTATAGTCCACGAGGCAGACGGGCAGGTAGGCGCAGCCCAGCTCGCGGAGGGCGGCGACGCGGTGCATGCCGTCCAGCACCACGAGGGTCGAGGCGTCGACGATGACGGGATGCCTCATCTCTCCGTCTGACCTTATCTCCCTCATGAGGGCGTCGAGCAGCTCGGGTATGATCTCCTCGTGGATCTTGACCTTGGCCAGCTCCTCGAGCCCCAGCTTGAGCTCGAGCCTAGGCGTAGCGAGCGTGAACCACAACCCATCGCCAATAGCACAACGCCGCCGGCTTTCTAAAGGTTAACGCCTCGCACGGGCGAGCTCGCGCTCAGGGCTCCTTTGGCTGCGACGACGGCTTGTCCCACCGAGATCCCCCCGTCGCCCGGCGGCAGGAGCCGGTGCGAGAAAAACCTCAGCCCGGCCCCCTCCACCGCCTCCCTGACGACCTTTGTGATCGCCCGATTGTAGAAAACGCCCCCCGAGGCGCCGACCGCTTTTATCCCCTCCTCCAGCGCCGCTTCTATGGCCACCTCCGCCAGCCCCTCCGCCAGCGCGCGCTGCGCGGCGGCGGCGATGTGCCTGCGGGGCACCCTCTCTCGAAGCGCCCCCAGCACCCCAAGCAGGAGCTCCGAGGTGTCGACCACCCGCATCCCGTCGACCTCGCTCACGATGGGCTTCAGCTCGAGCCGATAGGGGTCTCCGCCGTTCGCCGCCGCCTCGAGCTTGATCGCCGGTTCGCCCTCGTACGTGCGCTCGCGGCAGAAGCCGAGCAGGCAGGAGACGGCGTCGAGCACCCTGCCGCAGCTGCTCGTCCAGTGCACCAGGAGCCCGCGCTCCAGCTGCCTCAATATCGCCCGCACCTCGATCTCGCCTCGCTTTAAGCCATCGGCGCAGAACTCTCGCAAAACCCCCTCCACCTCAGCGGGCGAGAGCACTTGCCAGAGCATGCCCGCCACCATCCGCGCGGGGAACCTCGTCGCCAAGTCGCCGCCGGGCATGGGCTGCCTCATCAGCCCTCCCACGCGGGCGTAGGAGCCGCAGCTGACGACCATCACCTCTCCCCCCCAAACCGTGCCATCCTCGCCGTAGCCCACCCCGTCCGCAGCTATCCCCACGAGCTCGTCTAGGCCCTGCTCCGCCAGCAGCGAACAGAGGTGGGCGTGGTGGTGCTGAACAGCCGCCATCCTCGCCCCCAGCTCCCCCGCCAGCTTTGGCGCTAGCCTCGTCGTCGAGTAGCTCGGGTGCAGGTCATGCGCGACCACATCGACGCGTTCGATGCCCAAGAGGCGCATGAGCCGCTGCGCGGCGACTCGAAGGTACTCAAGGGTCTCCACCTTCGTGGCATCGCCTATGTGCTGGCTCACGAAGCACCTGTCGCCGACGAGTAGGCAGGTGGTGACGTTGAGCTCGGCGCCGAGCGCCAGCACCACGACGTCGCTCTCGAACGCCAGCTTTATGGGCTCGGGCACGTAGCCGCGGGAGCGCCTGAGGAAAGTCGCCCTGCCGTCGACCACCTTCACCACGGAGTCGTCGCACCTGTTCACTATCTCGCGGTCGTGGAGGAGGAGGTAGTCCACCTTGTCCCGCAGCTCGGCGAGCGCCTGGGCGTTGTCGATGATCATCGGCAGGCCGGGCGGGTTGGCGCTGGTCATGACGTAGGCCGGCCTCCTGCCGTGGCGAAGGATGAGGTAGTGGATGCCGGAGTAAGGCAGCATCACCCCCACGCTGTCGAGCCCCGGCGCCACCAGCTCCGAGAGCTCGCAGCTCGGGAGGCGCTCGAGCACCACGATGGGCCTCCTGTATGAGGTCAGGAGCTCCGCCTCCGCCTCGCTGACCCTGGCGAACGTTCGCACCGCCTCCAAGTCCCTGGACATCACCGCGAACGGCTGTTGCGGGCGGCTGAAGGACCGTCGGAGGCGCTCGAGCACCCCGTCGTCGGTAGCGTCGGCGGCCACGTGGATGCCCCCTATGCCCTTTATCGCCACGACGTTCCCCTCGTCTAGCAGCTCGGCCACCTCCCGCAGCGGCTCCTCGTTCTCGAGGGCCTCCCCGCTGGCCGAGTAGAGCTGCAGCTTGGGCCCGCAGGCGGGGCAGCACGTCGGCTCCGCGCGGTAGCGCCTGTCGCCTGGGTCGTGGTACTCCCTCTCGCAGTCGGCGCAGAGCGGGAAGGCCCTCATCGAGGTCCTCGAGCGGTCGTAGGGAAGCTCCTCTATGATGGTGAACCGGGGGCCGCAGTTGACGCAGGTGATGAAGGGGTAGCGGTAGCGCCTGTCGCGGGGGTCGAGCATCTCCCTCAAGCAGTCGTCGCACAGCGCCAGGTCAGGGGGCACCACGGAGGGCAGCCCAAGCCCACCGCGCTCGCTCGGCGCCACCTCGAAGCGCTTGAACTCGCCCTTCGCCTCCCCCCAGAGGACGCGGACGTCGTCCACCCTGGAGAGGGGCGGCCGCTCCGCCCTCAAGGAGCTGAGGAAGCCCTCGATCGCCTCCCTCTCCCCCTCCACCACCACCTGCACGCCGGCGTCGCCCATGTTGCGGACGAAGCCGACGAGGCCGTAGCGGGTGGCAAGCCTGTAGACGAAGGGCCTGAAGCCGACACCTTGGACGATGCCGGTGACCGCGATCTCCGCTCGCGCTCGCATGTTGCCAGCCTCAGCCCGCTTCGAGGTGCTTCGGTGGTTCACTCGATGCCGAAGCGCCTGCACTGCTCGTCCACCATTCGCTGGATCTGGGCGATCTCCTCTTCGGTGAGGTGCCTGAACCTCCCCTGGAGCTTGAGGTAGTCGGCGACGGGCCTGCGCTTGGGGGGCTTGAAGGTGACCCTCAGCTGCCCCCGCTCGATCTCGTAGAGCACCCATGCGCCGGTGAGCACCGCCAGCCTAGCCACCTCGATGGTCTTGCTCGTCTCTATGCGCCAACCTGGCACGCAGGGCGCGTGCACGTGCACGTAGGTGGGCCCCTCTATGGCGGCGGCCCTCCTGAGCTTGTTGATGAAGTCCAGAGGGTAGGCGACCGAGGCGGTGGCCACGTAGGGGGCGCCGTGGGCGGCGATGATCGCCGGCACGTCCTTCTTGGGCCTGTCCTCCCCCCTCTTGACCCTGCCTATGGGGGTGGTGGTCGTCCACGCGCCGAACGGCGTGGCCCCGCTGCGCTGGATGCCCGTGTTCTGGTAGGCCTCGTTGTCGTAGCAGCAGAACAACACGTTGTCCCCCCTCTCCACCGCGCCCGAGAGCGCCTGCAGGCCTATGTCCGCCGTGCCGCCGTCGCCGGCGATCGCCACGGATTTTACCCCCTTTTTCCCCAACGCCTTCAACCCAGCCGCTATGCCCGCCGCCGTGGCCGCGGCGTTCTCGAAGGCCGAGTGGATCCAAGGCACCCTCCAAGACGTCTCGGGGTAGGGGGTCGTCACCACCTCCATGCAGCCCGTCGCCATGCTGACGACGATGTTCCTCCCCAGCGCCTTCAGCAGGTACCTCATCGCCAGCACGCAACCGCAGCCCGCGCAGGCGCGGTGGCCAGGAGCTAGGAGCTCCTCCTCTGGAATGCCGGGCGGCGCTGCCGTCATATCCCCAGCCCCACGAGCTTCTCCCTGAGCCCAAGCCAGCGCACGGGCCTCTTCACCTCCCCCACCTCCGCCGCCCTCGCCGCCGCGCGCAGCGCCTCCCTGATTTGGAGGGGCGATACATCGCGCCCTCCGAGCCCGCAGATGAAGTTCATGAGGAGGGGCGCCCCCTCGACGTTGGCCAGCGCACAGGAGACGTCGGCGAAAAGCGCCCCGGCCCAGCCCAGCGAGATGTCCTTCTCGAGCACGGCGACCACCTTCGCGTGCTCCAAAGCCTTCACCAGCACCTCTCGCGGGAAGGGCCTGTAGGCGCGCACCCTCACCAGCCCCACCCTCTCCCCCCGCTTGCGGGAGCGGTCGATGAGGTCCTTCGCGGTGCCGCTCAGCGAGCCCAGCGTGAGGAGGATTATCTCCGCGTCATCGCTTCGGTAGCACTCGACCAGGCCATAGCGCCTGCCGAACCGCTTGCCGTATTCCCTGTCCACCTCGACTATCTTGTCCCTCGCCGCACGCACCGCCTCGTGCAGCATATACCTTATCTCCTGGTAGTACTCCGGCACGCCCACGGGCCCCATGGTGACGGGCATGGCTGGATCCAAGGGGTGGCGAGGCCTGTAGGGCGGCAGAAAGTCGTCGACCTCCTCCTGCTCTGGCACGTCCACGGGCTCGGCCGTGTGCGATAGGATGTAGCCGTCGAAGCACACCATCACGGGCAGCATCAGCTCCTCGGCCACGCGATAGGCCTGCAGTATCGAGTCGAGGATCTCCTGATTGTCCTCGCAGTAGAGCTGCACCCAGCCGCTGTCTCGCACGGCCATGGAGTCCTGCTGGTCGCACCAGATGTTAAGCGGTGCCGAAAGCGCCCGGTTGGCGTTGGCCATGACGATGGGCAGCCTCAGGCCGGCCGCGATGTAGAGCATCTCGCTCATGAGCATTAGCCCCTGCGAGGAGGTGGCGGTAAAGGCTCTGGCCCCCACGGCGGCGGCGCCTATGCAGGCGCTCATGGCGCTGTGCTCCGACTCGACCTTCATGAACTCCGCGTCCAGCTCGCCGTTGGCCACGAACTCCGCGAGCTTCTCCACGATGGCCGTCTGGGGGGTTATCGGGTAGGCGGAGATCACCTTGACGCGAGCCAGCTTCGCGGCGATCGCGGCCGCCTCGTTGCCGGTCAGCACCTGCTTCAATCCCTCCCCTCCGGGACCATGGTTATGGCCTTGAAGGGACACTCGTTGGCGCAAATGCCGCAGCCCTTGCAGTAGCGGTAGTCTACCCTCGCGGGCTTGCCCTTGGAGATCGCGGGCTCCGGGCAGAACATCCAGCACATGCCGCAGCCCGTGCACTTCGCCTCGTCGATCACGGGCCTGAAGTTGCGCCAGCTCCCGGTCTCGGTCTGCGCGGTGTTGCCCGGCTCGGTTATGACGGCTCCGGCGATTATCTTCAATATATCGCCCTCAACCATCCAAGAGGCTACGTAACTCGCTAAAAAGTTTTTTGTGCGCTCAGCCGCGTTGGTCCTCTCACAAAAGCTTCGTCCGCTCGTACGCGACCCTGACGGCGGCTATGTTCTTCTCCGCGAGCTTGTCGCCGAAGTAGTTCCCGACCGCCCTCACGAGGGAGTCCAGCGACACGAGCTTCGTCGCCCTCGCGAGGGCCCCGAGGATCGCCGTGTTGGTTATGGGCGCGCCGAGGGTCTCGAGGGCGATGCCCGTGGCGTCGACGACGGCGAGCCTCCCCGCGGGGAGGCCGGTGGGTGCTTCCTTGGCGTTCACCACGACGATGCCGCCAGCTTTCAAGCCAGCCGCGACGTTCGTCACCTCGAGCAACGTGGGGTCTAGCACGACGACGTGGCTCGGCTCGTACACCTGCGTCCTCGTCCTTATGGGCTTGTCGTCGATCCGCGCGAAGGCCACGATCGGTGCCCCCCTGCGCTCGGCGCCGAAGAAGGGGAACGCTTGGCCGTACTTGCCCTCGAGGAAGGCCGCCTCCACCAGCAGCCTGGCGGCGGTCACCGCTCCCTGGCCACCGCGGCCGTGGAACCTCACCTCTATCATGCGACCATCTTACACTCATCGCCGGGCTATAAGCTTTTATCCGCCGCGCCTTCTCCCCCCTTGAACCTGTCGCAGACCACCACCCCGGCGCCGCCGACGAGGGGGTAGTTGGGTCTGCACTCCTGCCTCCGCCAGCACCTCTTGCACAGCGACTTCATCGCTACCACCGCGGCGATTTTTTTAAATTTTTTGTTACATATGTAACATAAAAATAACTTCGCTTCGCAGCGGCTCGTTCGCTTCCCGAGAAATCTGGTTGACTTATCCTTCATGCCGCAGCTCATGTCAAGGCAGGCCTACTCGCTCGCGAGCATCTCTCGAAGCTCCGGGTGTCGCTCGAAGTAGCGCTTAGCGTAGCTGCAGTTGGGCATGACCTTGAACCCCTTCTCCCTCGCGTATTCGATGGCGGCCCTGGTGAGCCTCTCCGCCAAGCCTCGGCCGCGATGTTCCTCGGGCGTGAAGGTGGCATCGATGTGCATGGTCTCGCCCTCCAGGTGGTACTTCAGGTACGCATATTTTCCAGGGGCGAGCCTGATGAGGAACATGTTCGCTCGCTGCTCGACGTTCGCGAACGCGGGATCAACCAAGCCTCCTCAGCTCCTCGACGAGCTCGTCCAAGTTCCTCGCCAGCGCACGTATGGCTTGGGCCAGCATGTTGTTGAGCTCCTCGCCCTTCGCGAACACCCTCATGTCCGTCTTGAGGCCGATCACCGGCTTGCCCTTCGCGAAGGCGTAGCCGACCTCGAAGGCGGTACCGCTGTCGACGTCCGCTCCATCGAGGATGGCGACGACGACGTCCGACCGATCCATGCCGGCTAGGTCCCGCTCGAAGACCTCGCGGTAGGCCCGCCTGCCCTTCTTGCGGAGGAGCTCGTCCAGCTCGCCCACGTCGCGCTGGGGCAGGAAGGTCTCGAAGCCCTGCTCGCGAAGGTGCTCGTCGACCTTGAGGTTGAACTCCCTCTCGGCTTGTGAGAAGAGCGGCCCGGCGATGAAGATCTTCAAGTCACCACCGCTCAACCTTTGCGTGCGATTTTTAAAAGGCATGCAGATGCCCGTGGGGTATGTCCGCGCTGCTCTGAAGCGCTAAGGGAAACCTTCTTAACCGAGTTGAGGCTAAAGTTGTATGCCGGCGAGTCGGTGGGCGGCCGTCGGGCGAAGGCCTGAGGAAACTCCGTCCATCCGGCGGGCTCGCGGGTCCGCGAGGACCTGGCCGAGAGGCCAGACCCTGGCACAGAAACGACACCTCCCGGCCCGCGCGATGATGCGGGGACGTTGAGGTCGGGCCGAGCGAGGGTGAAACGGCCAATCCGCGAGATGCAAGGGCAAGTCGCCGCCGATGAGCGCCCGCCTGAGGCGGGTGGTAGCCCGCTCAGCAGAATGCCGCCTGAAAACAGAAGACGGGTTACGGCCGACTCGTCGGCGCTCGGAAGGGTGGGAGAATGGGCAAGAAGTGGGGACACTACAAGGCGGGTGGTCGAAGTCAGCCGGTGCCGTGCATTTACTGCGGTCGCCTCACGCCTCGCATCAAGGCGATCGTCGTCCACAAGGGGTTCAGGATCGATCCCAAGATCCCGGGCATAGACAGGCGCCGCGTCTTCACCTCCGGCATCAAGGGCTACGCTTGCATCTCCTGCGCGAAGCACCGCGGCCTGATTTGATCGCCCTGACGATCCCCCTTATCCTCTCGGCCCTGTTTTTGACCTCCTCCACCAAGGTCCCCGTCACCACGATATCAGCCCCCGCCTCGACGCGCTCAGCCGCGGCCTCGGGTGTCCTTATGCCTCCTCCCACGAGTAGCGTTGAGTCCACCGCCCGCCTGACCGCTCGGACCATCTCGACCGGCACAGGTGCCTCGGCGCCCGAGCCCGCCTCCAAGTAAATGAACCTCATGCCTAGGTACTGCGCCGCGAGCGCATACGAAGCCGCGAGCTCCGGCTCATCGCGGGGGATCAGGTTCGCCTTCCCCACCCTTCCAGCGGCGCCGCCCGGCTCCACCACCAAGTAAGCCATGGGTATCGCTTCCAGCCCGAACTCCTTGACGCGTGGGGCGCCCAGCCTCTGAGCACCGGTTATGTAGTAGGGGTCGGCCGAGTTCAGCATGCTCATGAAAAAGATGGCGTCCGCATGCCCGCTTATGCAGAGCTCGCTCGCGGGGAAGAGTATCACCGGCAGGTCCACCGCGTCCTTTATCGCGAGCACGGTCTCGTCGAGCAGCTCGCCGCCGGCGCCGGTGGAGCCCCCAACCATTATCCCATCGCTTCCCCCCTCGGCCACGCTCGAGGCCATCCTCCCGGCGACCTCCGGCGACTGCTTTGCCGGGTCTATGAGCGAGAGGTGCGCGGCCCCCTCGCGCTCGATGATCCTCAGCAAATACTTCTCTACCTTCATCCCCTCGGCTCCTTAGCCTTCGGGCGCAACGCACCGTAGCCGCACTTCCTACACTTCGTCGCCTTCCAAGGGTTACGTGCGTTGCAGCGCCTGCATATCTTGACGTTGAACAGACGCCTCTCGGCGACCTCGAACCTCGCCATGGCAGACCCCGGAATCGATATCTCGCCCGAGCTATAAATTTGCAGCTGTCCTAGCCTCGGAGAAGACCGCCGGCAGCTTCTCGATGACGTCGCTGGCGGTGAACTCGTATCCCTTCTCCAGCTTGCAAAGGTCGCCCGCCCTGCCGCAGGCGAAGGCTCCTGCCACGGCGGCGCGGAAGGGTTCCACCCCCTGCGATAGAAAGGCGCCTACTATGCCCGCGAGCACGTCGCCCGTGCCGCCCACGGTCATGCCAGGGTTGCCGGTGTAGTTGAGGGCGAACTCGCCGTTGGGGGAGGCGATGACGTCGACGTGAGCCTTCAGCAGCATCACGCAATCGAGCTCCTTCGCGGCAGCCCTCACCTGCTCGAGCCTGCCCTCGACGTCCGCGGGAAGGTCGATGCCCGTGAGCAGCTCGAACTCCCTCGCGTGGGGCGTGAGCACCCATCCCCGCCCGCGCAACAGCTTTCGCTCGGACGCGATTGCCTTCAGTCCGTCGGCGTCGAACAACGCCGGGAGCTCGGGATGCCTCTGCGATAGCAGGCGGGCCAGCTCGACCACGGCATCCCTCGTGGCGTTCGAGGTGCCCAAGCCCGGCCCCACCACTACGGCGCTGGAGCGCTCGAGTTGCGCCCGCAGCGCTGGGAGGGCCTCCGGCGTCAGGTCCTTGCCCGGAAGCTTGGCCACGATGAGGTCTGGCGAGAAGGAGCTTATGACCGTCGCCACCTCGGCGGGTGCGGCTATCGTCGCCAGGTCGACGCCAGCCCTAAGCGCCGCCAGCCCCACGAGAGCGGGAGCGCCCGTGTAGCTCGAACTCCCCCCCACGACCAGCAGCCTTCCGTGTTCGCCCTTGTGCGACTCCGGCCTCCGCTCGGGCAGCGCCATGAGCACGTCGCCCGGGCCCGCGGTGGTCTCGGCCTCCCGAGGCAGTCCTATGTCGGCTATGACCACCTCGCCGGCGTAGCGCTTGCCCTTCTTCAGCCCGGGTTTCACGTCGTGGAAGGTGACCGTCAGATGGCACTTTACCGCTTCGGGCGAGGCCTCGCCGGTCAGCGGATCCACGCCGGTGGGCACGTCGACGGCCACCTTGTAGGCCCTCATGGAGTTGATCGCCCTAGCGGCGCTGGCGATGGGCTCCCGCAGCCTCCCTGCCGCCCCGGTGCCGAGCATCGCGTCGATCACCACGTCGGCCTTTTTCTCACCGAGCGCCCGAAGCTCCGACGAGTCCTTGACCACGAGGCACTTCACGCTCCTCCGCAGGTTCTGGAGCACCTGCCAATTGGCCCTCGCCTCGGGGGTGGCGATGAGCTTAGGGTCGCCGAGGAGCACAACCTCGACGCTTGCGCCCGCGTTGGCCAGGTGCCTCGCCGCCACGAGGCCGTCGCCGCCGTTGTTGCCTAGTCCTGCGAACACCACCACGCGCTTGCCGACGACGCCTCGCCTAGCCACCTCCCTAGCCACCGCTGCACCCGCGTTCTCCATCAGCAACAGCCGGGGGACGCCCAGCCAGGCGGCGTTCGCCTCAAGCGCTCGCATGCGCTGCGGGGTTATCATTTGCCTCCAAAGCAAGTTGTCCTGCAGTATAAAAAAGGTAGGTGCCTAGGGGAAGTGGCGTCACGGACCCCGTAGATGGCGAGGAAATCGCTCGGGAGTAGCAGCCGATCAGCTCGTCCGGCGGGCCAAGCGATAGGAGCTTCACCACGAATGATCATCGCCGCAACGAAAGCTTTTTTAAACCCGCGCCGAATAGCTAGCTGGGGCAGAAGATGGGTGAGGGCTTTAAGGGCTGATGGCTTTAAGGTGCTCGTCGCTAGCTAGCCCGCCCTCATCGAGCTTATTAAATACCTGCTCGTTTTCATTAATGCCGTCGGTGATCTCCTTGTCCAGGCCGAGTTGGGTCAGGGGTGGGCCGCGCGTGATCAAACAGATCCCAGGCCCAAGAGCGAGGAGGATCATCGAGCGCGACGAGCGCGTGATCTCGCCTTCCTACACGCGAGCCGACCCGCTGGTGGGGGAGGAGGGCTGGGGCGTTTACGTGCGCGACGTCGACGGCAATGTCTTCCTCGATCTCTCGTCCGGCATGTTCGTGCTCAACTACGGTTATTCCCACCCCGCGCTGGTTCGAGCGGTGCAGAGGCAGGCCGCCAGGCTGACGCACTTCGCGGGCACCGACTTCTACTATGAGCTTCAGGTGGAGCTCGCGGAGGAGCTGGTTTCGCTCGCGCCGGGCAGCTTCGAGAAGCGCGTGTTCTTCGCCAACAGCGGCACCGAGGCGGTGGAGGCGGCGTTCAAGTGCGCTCGCTGGCACACCCGCCGCCCACGCATGATCGCGTTCGCGGGCGCCTTTCACGGCCGAACCTTCGGCGCGATGAGCTTGTCGTCGAGCAGCGCGACGCACCGGAGGTTCTTCGAGCCCTTGGTGCCGGGCGTGAGCTTTGCGCCTTTCCCCTACTGCTACCGCTGCCAGTTCGGGCAGAGCTACCCCGGCTGCGACTTCCTGTGCTTCGAGTACCTCCGAAGCTCGCTAGCCACCACCACGCCCCCCGAGGAGGTGGCGGCGGTGATAACCGAGCCCATCCAGGGCAACGCGGGCTACATCATCCCCCCGCCCGAGTTCTACCCCATGCTCAAGGAGCTGTGCGAGGAGCACGGCTGGCTGCTGATAGCGGACGAGATCCAGACGGGCCTGGGCAGGACGGGCAAGATGTTCGCGATGGAGCACTGGCGCGTGGCGCCGGACATCATCTGCCTGGCTAAAGCCCTAGCGGGGGGAATGGTGCCCATGGGCGCCACCGTAGCGCGCGCCGACGTCATGGATTGGTCGCCTGGCGCCCACGCCAGCACCTTCGGCGGCAACCTCCTCGCCTGCGCCGCGGCCCTCGCGGGCCTGAAGGTCCTGAAGCGGCAAAAATTGGTCGAGCGGGCGGAGAAGCTTGGCAGGCTGGCGCTGGCGAGGCTGCAGGAGATGGCTGAAAAAAGCAAGCTCGTGGGCGAGGTCAGGGGCAAGGGCCTGCTGCTGGCGGTGGAGCTCGTGAAGGATCGCGAGCGTAAGCAGCCAGCGGTGGAGGAGCGCGACGCCGTGGTGCGCAAGGCCTTGAACAGGGGGGTGATAGTCTTCCGCGGGGGGCGCTCGACCATCCGCATAGCCCCTCCCCTGATCATAAGCAGGAAGGAGCTGGAGCTGGGGCTAGACCTGTTCGGGCGGGCGCTCGAGGAGGTGGAGAGGGCATGCTGATGTTGAAATCCCATTTCGAGGTCGACGAGCAGGGACACCTGATAATCGGGGGCTGCGACTCCGTCGAGCTGGCGGAGCGCTTCGGCACGCCACTTTACGTCGTCGACGAGCAGCGGGTCCGCGAGAACTACAGGCGCTTTTACCGCGCCTTCGCTCGGCGTTGGCGGGACGTCATGGTCTGCTACGCCTACAAGGCGAACTCCAACCTCGCGATCTGCAAGATATTGCAGAGCGAGGGCGCCGGCGCGGAGGTCAGCTCTCTCTGCGAGCTCAACATAGCCCGCCGCGTGGGCGTGCCCGGCGAGCGGACGGTCTTCAACGGCAACAACAAGTCGTCAGCCGAGCTGGAGCTGGCGATAGCGGAGGACGTGTTGGTAAACGTCGACAGCCTCCAGGAGCTCCACACCGTCGACCGCATCGCGTCTAGGCTCGGACGCCGCGCGCGCATCGGCTTTAGGGTGAACCCAGATATCAGCGCGCCCACCCATCCCTACATCGCCACTGGCTTGAGGGAGAGCAAGTTCGGCCTCGACGTCGCCAGCGGCCAAGCCCTTGAGGCGTACCGCATGGCCTCCGGGATGGAAACCGTGGAGGTGGTGGGCATCCACTGCCACATCGGCTCCCAGATCTTGGACCCCGCGCCGTTCGAGGAGGAGGCGGAGAGGCTAATGGCGCTCGTCGCCCAGCTGAAGGCTGAGCTCGACGTGGACATCCGTTTCCTCGATATGGGCGGCGGCCTCGGCATCCCCTACAAGCCAGGCGATGTGGAATTGCATCCCGAGCAGCTGGCCTCCAGAGTGGTGCCGATAATCGAGCGGGAGGTGGACGAGCACGGGCTGGTGCCCCCCACGCTCGCCTTCGAGCCGGGGCGCTACATCGTAGGCGATGCCGGCGTGCTCCTCGCCAGGGTCGGCTACTGTAAGGAGAGGCAAGGGATGCCCGGCTGGGTGGCGGTCGATGCGGGCATGAACGCGCTGATAAGGCCAGCGCTCTATGGGGCCTACCATCACATCGAGGTCGCGAACAAGATGACCGCCGAGCCCGAGCAGGTGGTGAACGTCGCAGGTCCCCTGTGCGAGTCCGGCGATTTCCTGGGCAAGGAGCGAAGGCTGCCGCGAGTGGAGCCCGGTGACCTGCTCGCGATCTTCGACGTGGGGGCTTATGGGCTGGCGATGTCCAACCAGCACACGGCCCAACCTCGCCCCGCGATGGTGCTGGTGAATTCTGGCAGGGCGGAGGTGGTGAGGCTGCGCGAGACCTGCGAGGACCTCACCCGCTTGGATCGCATACCTGGGTGGTTGACGTGAGGCGGATCGTAGTGAAGTTCGGCGGGATGAGCGTGGGCGACGGCGAGAGGGTACGCTTGGCCGCGAGGTCCGTCGCGCGCGAGGTCGAGAGGGGAGCACAGGTGGCGGTGGTAGTGTCGGCGATGGGCCACGCCACCGATGAGTTGCTCGAGGCGGCCAGGTCGAGCACTGGCGATAGGATCAGCCCCGCGGAGTTGGACGACATCTTGGCAATGGGCGAGCGAACGAGCGCCAGAATATTCGCCTCCGCCCTTCGCAGCTTTGGCGCGGATGCGCGCTGCATAGACCCCGCCCGTGAGGAATGGCCGGTGGTCACGGATAGCTCGTTCGGCAACGCGAGGGTGGATTTGCCCGAAACCCGGCGGAGGGTGCGGAGGTTCATCCTACCCCTGCTAGAGGAGGGAGCGATCCCGGTGATCTGCGGTTTCTTGGGCAAGGACGCCGAGGGTCGCATCACAACTTTGGGCAGGGGAGGGAGCGATATCACGGCATTCCTCATCGGCGCCTGCCTCGACGCGGACGAGGTGATCTTGGTCAAGGACGTGGAGGGGGTGATGAGCGGCGACCCGAACACGGTCAAGGATCCGAGGTTGTTGGAGAGCATCTCCGTGGAGGAAATGCGGGACTTGGCGAGGTATGGCGCCAAAGTCCTTCACCCGCGTGCGCTGGATTATAAGGACCCAAAGATAAATGCTAAGGTGATACACTTCCGCCACGGCGACCTCTCGGCGCGCGGCACGGTGATAACTGGGCCAAGGGGTGGTAGCATGGGGGTGAGCCTGTACGAGAAGCCGTTAGCGATGCTGACGGTGGTAGGGGAGGAGATGCAATCGACGCCGGGTGTGCTGAAGAGGGCGGTGGAGCCGCTCAGCAGGGAAAAAATAAACATCTTCGGCGTCTCGATAGGTCCCAGGTCCTTCTCGCTCTACGTCAACAAGCGCGAGGCCAAACGCGCGATCGAGCTCCTGCATCGAGTCGTGGTGAGGAACAAGGTGATGAAGTCGGTGACGAGCGAGGAGGACATCGCCATGATCATCGCGGAGAGCGAGAAGTTCATCGAGACCCCGGGGGTCATCGCCAAGCTGACGGAGCCGCTGGCCAAGGAAGGCATAAACATCATCGAGATCTTCTCGAGCAGGGCCTCGATCACCTTCTTCGTGAATTGGGCCGATAGGGAGCGGGCGGTCGAGCTCTTGGAGCAAGCCATGAAGGAGGTGGGTAGTTGAGGGTGTTTAGAGGGGCCTACACGGCCATGGTTACGCCCTTCGACGCGAGGGGCGAGGTTGATGAGGAGGGGCTGCGCGCGAACGTCGAGTTTCAAATAAGGAAGGGCATCCACGGCTTGGTGCCAGTTGGCACGACGGGCGAGTGCGCGACGCTCTCGTACGAGGAACACAAGAGGGTGATAGAGATCACCGTGGACGCCGCCAAGGGTAGGGTTCCCGTCCTCGCGGGCACGGGAAGCAACAGCACTTGGGAGGCGATAATGCTGACCGAGCACGCCAAGGAGATAGGCGCGGATGGAGCGCTGCTGGTGGCGCCCTACTACAACAAGCCCACCCAGCGAGGCCTCTACGAGCACTTCAAGAAGATCGCGGAAACGGTGGACATTCCGCAAGTGCTGTACAACATCCCATCCCGCACCGGCGTCAACATCGAGCCAGAGACCATGGCCAAGCTAGCGGAGCTAAAAAACGTGGTCGGCGTGAAGGAGGCTAGCGGCAACTTGGATCAGGTGATGAGGATCATTCAGCTGACCCACGACAGGGAGTTCTTCGTGACCGCAGGCGAAGACTCGCTGACCTTCCCCATCCTGGCGCTCGGGGGGGTGGGCGTGATCTCTGTGGCGTCCAACCTGGTGCCGGAGAGGGTCGCGAGGTTGGTGGACGCCTTCTTCGAGGGCAGGCTGGAGGAGGCCAGGCGAATCCACTACGAGCTGATGCCCTTGTTCAAGGCGCTGTTCATCGAGACCAACCCCTCGCCCGTGAAGGCGGCGATGGAGATGATGGGCATGCCAGCCGGCAAGCCCAGGCTCCCGCTGGTGGAGCTCCAGCCTGAGAACAGGGAGAAGCTGCGCAGGGTATTGATGGACATGGGGTTGATGAAGGGTGATTAGGGTCGCGGTCTGTGGCGCGGGCGGGCGGATGGGTAAGCTAGTAGTTAGGGAAATCGCGGGACAGCCTGATATGAAGCTCGTCGCGGCCGTGGATGCGCCCCACACCCCGCTTGCGGGTAAGGACGCCGGTGAGCTCGCGGGCATCGAAGGACTCGGCGTGCGCACGGTGGGCGCGGAGAGGCTGAGGGAGGTGCTTGCGGAGGTGAGGCCGGATGTGCTGGTGGACTTCACGAACCCAGAGGCGGCGCTCGAGAACGTTCGAGCAGCGGCCGAGAGCGGCGTGAGGGTCGTCGTGGGGACCACCGGTTTCACCCCGGAGCAGAGAGAGGAGATGTTAAGGACGATAAGGGAGGCCGGCATCGCCGCGGTAGTGGCGCCCAACATGTCGATAGGCGTGAACGTTTTCTTCAAGCTCCTGGAGGTGGCCGCCGAACTGCTGGGAAAGGGCTACGACGTGGAGATCGTGGAGGCACACCACTCGCACAAGGTTGACTCCCCAAGCGGGACGGCGCTGAGGGCGGCGGAGATAATCGCCGAGAAGCTGGGGCTGGATAAGGACAGCATAAGGTGCGGCAGGCCGAAGGGTAGGCAGCCCAGGACCAAGGAGGAAATCTGCATCCACTCCATCCGCGCCGGCGATATCGTAGGCGAGCACATCGTGACCTTCGCCGCCCCAGGCGAGCGCCTCGAGCTCGTGCACCGCGCCCACAGCAGGGAGGCCTTCGCGAGGGGAGCGATGCTGGCGATACGTCACGTCGTCAAGTGCGGGGCTGGAGAGGTGCACGACATGCAGGACGTGCTCGGCCTGCGTCGATGAACCCCTCAATCCCTCAACACGTAGGCGAGCGCCTCCCGCAGGTCGGAGACCTCGACGATCTCGATCCCCTGCACGTCTACGTGCTGCCCTCGGGGGACGAGCAGCAGTTTGGCGCCCCAGTCGCGAGCGGCGATCGCCTTCTCCTCGACCGAGCCAACCCAGCCTATAGTAGCGTTGGGCCTTATGGCTCCGGTGATCAGCACTCGGTTGTCCACCTGCTTGCCGTGCAGGCAGGCGTAGATGGCGATCGCGATCGCTGCCCCCGCGCTAGGTCCGTCCACCCTGATCGACTTACCTGGACTTCCAAACCTGACCACGACCCCCACGCCGAGCGAGCTTTTGTTCTCCAGAAAGGCGACGGCTACCACCGCCTCCCTCGCGGACCTTTGGAGGTCCTCACCGTAGGAGACGTAGGAGAGGTCGACCGACACCCAGTTGTCCTCCCCGATCAGCGTCACGCGCACCGAAATGACCTCCCCGACGTTCTCCTCCGAGATACCGATGGCAAAGTACTCCGTGACCTTGGGCCTGAGAGCCTCCAACCTAGACTCGAGTTCCCCTATCTCCTCGCTGAGCTTATCCACCCGTCCACGCAGTACCTCCAGCGTTGCCTTGCTTGCCCTCAGGTTCTCCGCCAGCCTCTCGATGAGCGCCCTGGCCTCCTCCACCGCCCGGCTGATTTCGAGCAGCTCCTCCTCGCGCCGCTCGAGCTCTCGGCTGAGTTGACGCGCGTTGAGCCAGAGAAAAAGGGAGGCGCAAGCCAATATCGCGACGGCCAACGAAAGCACGATCACCGGAGCTTTTGCCCCACGTTTTTTCCTCATGTTGCTCACTGTCCTTAGATCTCGCTCAAGCGCGATCCTTTCGCCCGTGGATCGGGCAGGGCCTCCCCAGCTTGCAAAATCGGCACTTTTCCGGGGGTGGTGGCTGGGGTAAGGGTTTCACCATGCGTCCATACTTCCGCCTAGGCAATGGGGCACCGACTTCAGTAAGTCCCGAGAGGTATAAATCTACTTACGTATGAAGGTAGCCGGGGGTTTCCATGGCCAAGATCCCGGTCGGCGTGTTGGGCGCCACGGGCACGGTGGGACAGCACTTCGTCAAATTGTTGTTAGATCACCCTTGGTTCGAGCTCGCGGCGCTGACCGCGTCTGAGCGCTCCGCCGGCAAGCGCTACGCCGAGGTGGCGAAGTGGTACCTCAGCGAAGAGGTGCCTCGAGAGGTGGCCGATATAGAGGTGAGGCCCACCGACCCAAAGGCCGTGGAGGATGTGGAGTTGCTGTTTTCCGCCATGCCGGCCGACGAGGCGCAAAGGGTCGAGCCGGCCTGCGCGGAGGCCGGCTTCGTCGTGAGCTCCAACTCGAGCAACTTCCGGATGGACTCAGATATCCCTCTGATAATTCCAGAAGTCAACCCCGATCACCTCGCGCTCATCGACGTGCAGAGGGAAAGACGAGGCTGGGATGGCTACATAGTGAAGAACCCCAACTGCACCACCATCACCTTCGTGTTGCCGCTCAAGCCCCTGTACGATGAATTCGGCATCCGTCGGGTCTTCATCTCCTCGATGCAGGCCTTATCGGGCGCCGGATGGGCGGGCGTGCCCTCCATGGCGATAGAGGACAACATCATCCCATTCATCGCCAAGGAGGAGGACAAGTGCGAGGAGGAGCCGCTCAAACTCCTCGGCTCGCTTAGGGATGGTCGCGTCGAGCTCGCGCCCATTCGGGTGAGCGCGAGTTGCCATCGCGTCCCAGTGCTCGACGGGCACACGATAGCGGTGTTCGTGGAGCTGGGGCGAGAAGCTACGCCCGCTGAGGTAGTAGAGGTATTGAGCAACTTCAGGGGCCTGCCGCAGGAGTTGGAGCTGCCGACGGCGCCTAGGCAACCCGTCATCGTGTCGCCGGAGGAGGACATGCCACAGCCTAGGTACGCGAGGAACGCCGGCTCCGTGCCGGGTATGGCGGTGGTCGTGGGCAGGGTCCGCGGCGATCGAGCCCTCCCCAACGGCATTAAGTTCGTGTGCTGTAGCCACAACGTGATCCGCGGGGCGGCGGGGGCAGCAGTGCTCAACGCTGAGCTGCTGAGGGCGAGGGGTTACTTGAAGTAACCGTAGCTCGGACGATCTTCTCATAGTTTCTGATGTGGAAGTCATTTTCGGTGATCTCTCCTAAAAAGGGTTAAATGAGCACAAGGAGAGTAAACCGAGAGCGGTATAAATGATCGAGAAAGTGCGAAAGCGCGATGGCAGCTTAGTTGATTTCGATAAAAACCGCATAACCAACGCAATTTTCAGGGCGGCACAGGCCGTGGGTGGGAAAGATAGGAGGATCGCCGAAAGGCTTGCGGACGAGGTCGCGAGGATTCTCGAGCAAAGGTTCGCCGACAAGATACCGAGCGTCGAGGACATCCAAGATGTGATCGAAAAGGTCCTGATTGATCATGGTCATGCTAAAACCGCAAAGGCTTTCATCTTATACAGAAGGCAAAGGGAAGAGCTGAGAAAACTGCGCGATGCGGAATTGTCGGTCGTCGGGCTTGTGGACTCCTACCTCAATGGTCTTGACTGGCGAGTCCGCGAGAACGCAAACATCAACGGGCAGACCGTCCCAGGGCTGATGTTTCACGCCTCCAACGCCGTGTTGGCGAACTATGCGTTGGTGAAAGTATATCCGCCCGAGGTTGCGGATGCCCACGTTAACGGCGATCTACACATCCACGATCTTCAAATGTCGCTATGCGGCTACTGCGCGGGCTGGTCGCTTGAGATGTTGCTCGCGGAGGGCTTCAATGCTCCGGGCAAAATACACTGCAATCCGCCCAAGCACCTCGATACCGCGCTCATGCAGATGGTCAATTTCATAGGCTCACTCCAAAACGAATGGGCGGGAGCACAGGCCTTCAATCACATGGACGTCTTGCTCGCTCCATTCATCCGGGCAGATGGGCTCAGCTACGAGGAGGTAAAACAGGCCGTACAGATGTTTGTGTTCAACCTCAACATCAGCTCGCGGTGGGGCGGGCAGACCCCCTTCACGAACTTAACCTTTGCCCTGACCTGCCCGGAGGATTTAGCGGATAAGCCCGCCATCGTCGGAGGAAAGCCTCAGGACAGGACATACTCAGAATTCTCGGAGGAAATCGAAATGCTCAACAAGGCGTTCATAGAGGTCATGTTGGAGGGCGATCCCGCAGGGCGCGTCTTTACCTTCCCAATCCCGACCTATGGTATAACAAAAGAGTTTCCTTGGGACTCGGAGCTGGCGGCTGCCCTCTTCAAACTCACCGCGAAGTACGGATCGCCTTATTTCCAGAACTTCGTCAACAGCGATATGAAGCCAAGCGACGTCCGCGCCATGTGCTGCCGGCTACAGCTTGACTTGAGGGAGCTTCGTCGAAATGTCACAGGAGGGCTCTTTGGCTCGTCTGATGCCACGGGCAGCGTGGGAGTGGTGACGTTGAACATGCCCCGCCTGGGGCATCTTTCGAAGGACGAAGACGAGTTCTTCGAGCGCTTGGAATGGCTCATGCAGCTAGCAAAGGAGGCACTGGAGATCAAGCGTAAGTTGGTGGAGAGAAACATTCAAAACGGGTTGCTGCCCTACACGAAGCGCTACTTGGGGACGCTCAGGAACCACTTCTCCACGGTGGGCCTAGTCGGAATGCACGAGGCGCTTTTGAACATGGATATCGATCGAGGTATCGTGGGCGAGGATGGACGTAGATTTGCGGTTAAAGTCCTTAAGTTCATGCGTGAAAAGTTGCGCGAATTTCAGGAGGAGACCGGAAACCTCTATAACCTCGAGGCGACACCCGCTGAGGGGACGAGCTACAGACTGGCTAGGATAGACAAGCGAAAATATCCGGAAATAATCACCGCTGGTGAGCGCGAACCATTTTATACAAACTCGACCTGCCTTCCAGTGAACCATGACCTAAGCCTTAGGGAAGCGCTCCGGCACCAGGAGGAGCTTCAGTGCCTCTACAGCGGCGGGACGGTCTTTCATGTTTACCTTTCGGGGGCATTTGAGAGGTTGCCCGATTTGAAGGTACCAGTTATGGTGGGAGACCTTATATCGTCTCCCCGAGGCTGTTCAGACGTGGTCCGAAAAATCGTCGGTGGTTTTAGGGTACCGTACTTCACCTTAACGCCGACTTTCTCGCTTTGCGAAAATCACGGTTACATGTCCGGTGAGCATTTCAACTGCCCAGTGTGCGGTAAGGAGTGCGAGGTTTACTCCCGCGTGGTTGGATATTACCGTCCCGTCAGGCGGTGGAACGCAGGAAAACAGGAGGAGTTCCGCCTGAGGAGCAAGTTCGATTCGTCGATCCTATGAGTGTGGTAGCGGGGGGTGGAATCTCAGAGGAAGGTTTACCATCCCTCCCTTGAACCACCGACCTCCGGGTCTCACAGGAGCGCCGAACTCACGGCTCGACGCCTTATGAGCTTCGCCCGTGGTTACCCACGACCGGCGGGCACTCCTATCTGCCCTACCCCGCTACCATTTTTAGTTGGGTACCTCGGCTTTAATGTTTTACGCAGAAATCCGCCTAAAACCGCGCTCAGCCCCACAAGGGCGATCAGGAAAAGGGCATCTAGCAACGTCCGCCCACATAGGTTTGTCAGCAGCTCCCCACCGCCCACCGCCCGCTCGAGCTTTTTCGCTATTTCCGCGATGCTATACCTAAAGAGCACATAGGCGATCGGGACTAGCGAGAGGTTTGGAAGGAACAGCATGCCAGTTAATCCCCCGGCGCGCATGTGCTTGCCCCACCCCTCAACCTTATCCGAGAAGAGATAGCCCGTGATCAGCCCGCTCACTAGGAGGGCGAACGTACCTGCCCCGAGTAGCATGTAACAACCCATGCCCGCCAAAAACCCCAGCAGCACGGGCCGTAGGAGGAGCCCTCTTTTGAGCCCTTTGGATAACAGGAATAGAAGGAGCGCAACCAAGATCGCTGAATACGCGCAGTAGGTCACCCGAAGCGTGAATTCGTCCATGCTTTAAGCTCATCGTCGCGATTTAAAATGGTTTCCGGCGCGCTGAAATTACTAATAGGAATATTTTTTAGCGAAAAATATAAATAAAGATGAAACCCCCTTGCATCGGGGTAACCTTGGAGATGCTTCGAACGTACGAGGAGATCAACCAAAAGATCCGCGACGGCGATGTGGTGGTGCTAACGGCCGAAGAGGTCGTAAAGCTAGCACGGGAAAAGGGACCGGAAGCCGTGGCTAAAGAGGTCGACGTCGTCACCACGGGCACCTTTGGCGCGATGTGTAGTTCCGGCGCCTGGCTGAACTTCGGACATGCCGATCCCCCGATAAAAATGCAGCGCGTCTGGCTCAACGACGTGGAGGCTTACACTGGCGTAGCAGCAGTCGACGCCTACATCGGCGCAACGCAGCTCAGCGAGACGAGGGGCATGGAGTACGGCGGCGGTCATGTTATTGAGGACTTGGTGCGAGGGAAGGAAATCGAGCTCCGTGCGACCGCGTACGGTACGGATTGCTACCCGAGGAAGGAGATCAAGACGACCATCACCATAGACGACTTGAACCAAGCGGTACTATGTAACCCGCGAAACGCATACCAGCGCTACGTGGCGGCGACGAATTCCCGAGACGAGACCATCCACACCTACATGGGCACGTTATTGCCAAACTACGGCAACGTCACGTTCTCCGGCACGGGGGTGCTCAGCCCGCTTCAAAGGGATCCGAATTACGAGACGATCGGCGTCGGGACGCGGATATTTTTGGCCGGTGCCCAGGGCTACATCATTTGGGAGGGTACCCAACACAACCCAGTCAAAGGAATGGGCACGATAATGGCGATAGGCAACCTAAAGGAGATGGATCCCCGCTACCTCCGCGGTTGTACCATCCAAGCCTACGGGACTTCCCTTTACGTAGGTTTGGGGATACCCATACCGATCCTCAACGAAAGGGTCGCGCGGAGCGTAAGCCTAGACGAAGACCAAATAAAAATCGATCTGCTCGATTACGGCGTCGCCCGACGCGAGAGGCCGGTCGTGCGAGAGGTCACCTATGCCGAGCTCAGGTCGGGCAGGATAGAGGTCATGGGCAAGGAGGTGCCGGTCAGTCCCCTCAGCAGCTTTAAGATGGCTAGGGAGATCGCGGAGAAGTTGAAGCGATGGATCGAACGAGGCGAGTTCTTCCTCAGCTCCCCAGTTGAGCTCCTGTCCCGTGATACCACGTTTAAACCGATGAGGCAGGTCGTCGAGGTGGTGCTCGTAAAGGACGTGATGACGAGGCCAGCAACGACAGCTAAGCCTGACGATACGATAGCGCATGCCGCCAAGATCTTCGCTGAAAGGGAGTTCAACCACCTGCCGATCGTCGACGAGCAAGGGAGGCTGCTAGGCATAGTAACTTCTTGGGATATCGCCGTGGCGCTCGGCACCGGAAAGGAAAAGCTGGAGGAGATAATGACACGGAGGGTGATAACAGCGCATGAGGACGAGCCCATCGAGGCCGCGGCTAGGAAGTTAGAGCAGCACAATATCTCGGGCCTACCCGTGGTGGACGCAGCTGGCCTGGTTAAAGGCATAATAACCAGCCAAGACATCTCGAAGTTGATCGGGAGGAGGATCAGGTGAACGTTAAGATGCTGCTGAAGTACTCGGCCGAGGCGCTTGACAAACCGATATTGGCCGAGGTGATCAGGCAGACGTCGGCGGAGATAAACATCTTGCATGCGGAGCTGAACGCAAGGAAGGGTGAGATCTTGATAGGCGTGGAGGCCGAGGAAGGGGAGATCGAGAGGATGATAAAACTATTCAAGGAGCGGGGGGTCGATGCCCAAAGACTAGAGCGCACGGTGGAGCTCGATGAGGAGACGTGCATGCACTGCGGCGCTTGTCTCTCGCTGTGTCCAACCGGAGCGCTGAGCATGGGGGAGGACTATTCGGTGAAGTTGGACGAGGGCAAATGTATCATGTGCGAGGTTTGCGTCCCAGCTTGTCCGGTGAGGGCCATCAAGGTCTTCAAACCTTTTTAGTTTTCACCAAGCTTCCAGGGCGATAGCCCTCGAGGTCAAGCAGGACATAGGTGTAACCCAACTTTTTGAGTTCTTCCACGATCGCATCTTTTAGCTCTAGCACTTTCGGTAGCTCGTCTTCCCCTACTTCTATTTTAGCCAAATCGCCGTGATCCCGGAGGCGCACGATCCTGAAGCCGAGCGAGCGCAAGAATCTTTCGCCCTTCGAGATCCTTTCGAGTTTTTCGGCCGTGATCGTACAGCCAAAGGGTATCCTAGAGGCGAGGCAGGGGTTTGCCGGTTTATCGGCGTTGGGTAAGCCGTACATGGAGGCCAGCTCTCGCACTTCCGCTTTGGTAAGCTCTGCTAGGGCAAGGGGACTCACGACTTCAAACTCCTCAGCCGCCTTCAGCCCTGGCCTGAAATCCGAAAGATCGTCGTAGTTCGTTCCATCGAGGATCTTCTTGAAGCCCAGTTCCCTTCGAATCCCATCTAGCTTCCTATAAAGTTCGCTTTTGCAAAAGTAGCATCGCTCCACTGGATTCGCCACGAACTTCGGGTTCCGGAGCTCATCCGTGGCGATGATCCGGTGGTCGATGCCGATGAATTTGGCAACGCTCTTGGCGACCTCCAGCTCGTCGGGGGGATAAGTAGGAGAGACCGCCGTGACGGCGATGGCTCGGTCGCCCAAGGTTTCACGTGCGACCGCACAAACTAGAGAGGAATCGACGCCTCCGGAAAAGGCTACGACTGCACTTTCACAGTTGGTCACGATGGATTTAAGGTGCCGCATCTTCTCGTTCAGGGCCATTTTACCATCGCCTGACAACTATAGCCCATTCGACTTGAAAGTTTCGTTGGATAGCTAAAGCGTTTATCCTACCCAAGCGATTACAGATATGGGTCATCCTTGCACGCGAAGCCCTTACTCTCGGAACACTGGACGTGCAGGCAGACAGACGTCCTGATAAAGGCAGATAGTTCAGAGGCGATCGAGGCGGTAAAACGCTCCATCCTGAGGAACCGAAGCGCATTGGAACGGTACATCGCGCGCAACCCCTTTTTTGAGCTATCTTTGGAGCCCATCGAGGTAAACGGGAATGCCCCAAAGGTAGTACAACTAATGGCTGAGGCAGCTAGTCTGGCCGGCGTGGGGCCGATGGCTGCCGTCGCGGGGGCGCTGGCGCAACTCGCCGTCGAAGAGGCCGTCGCCGCCGGGGCAAAGAACGTGCTGGTGGACAACGGTGGGGATATCTTCATCCATGGAGACCAAGACTATGTCGTCGCAATTCATGCGGGTACAAGCCCCTTATCGAACAAACTTGCATTGGAGATCCCTCCCGAAAAGCTTCCGATCGCGGTTTGCACGAGCTCAGCCACGGTGGGACCGTCCTTGAGCTTTGGGGAAGCGGACGCGGCAACGGTGCTAGCTGACTCCGGGGCATTGGCTGACGCAGCTGCGACGGCGGTGTGCAACCAAACGCGAGGCGAACCTGAGCGAGCCGTGAGGGCTGGCTTGGAGCACGCGAAAAAGATATTCGGCGTCAAAGCGGCTGTAGTCATATGTGGTGCTTACCTCGGGAGTTGGGGCGATTTGCCGAGGTTGGTAATCGCCGAAGGGCTAAGCGAGGAATTGATAAGGAGGATTCAGATCCGTTGACCGCTCATGAGTTCACTTGAGCATTTTCTCCTCGTATTCCTGTAGATATGTCACTGACCTCTTTACGTCCGCGAAAAGTTGCTTAACCCTCTCCACATGCTCCTTGGTTATCTTCTTCGATCCCTCCGCTTCCGCATAATTCGCGGCTGGCGCTAATAGTTGAACCGCATACCTCAGCGAGGATTCCTCGCCTATGTCCGCGAGGTACTCAAGCGCATCTTTTGTGATCTCGATCTTCTCCGCCCTTGCCCTTATCTTCAGGATCTCGAGTATCTCGTCGCGCGAGTAGGGCTTGGTGCTTATGATCAGCATTCGATCCAAGAGGTCGAGCGGCATGCCATGGGGCGCTTTTAGGTCGGTTCCCCTAACGACCGTGACGCCGCGATTGGTGGCGAAGATGATTATTGGCGCTAGCTCCTGTTCCATCGCCCTATTCAAGAAGGAAAAAGTTTCTATGTCCAGCATCGAGCATTCGTCGATGAAGACCACGCCAGGGATGATCTCCGCTCGCCCCTCCTCGACCCAAGATTTGACCGCTTCGTCTACGCTCCTTCTAGTTTCGTCGGATATCTCCTTCCTCTCCTCGCCGCCGAAGAGGAGGCTGAACATGCTCATGCCAGCACGAGATTGAGCGACGTCGAGGTTGTGCAGCGTCAGGGTGTAGACGAATTCCTTGTGCTTCAACACCGGCCCGCTGGGGACGTCAACAACTTGGACCGAGCTCAGGTCGAGCTTCTCCCTCTCCGCCGCCTCTTTGGACTTACCGAGCTTGACTATCCTCCCGCTGTCCGCGTCGATCTGCACGACGTCGCCCGTTTCGACCCCTTGCCTGATTAGGGAGATGGCGAAGGACTGATCCATGGTTAGCTTCTGGGAGGCGTCGGTGGTGGCGAGCTTTATCGTCGCTCCCGTGGGCACCTTCACGTAAGGATTGTATGGGTGGGGTTGTTCCTTCACCGAGAGCTCCTTGACCTCACCCTCGTAGATCCTGCGCATCTCATGTATGCGCACGCCTATCGCCTTCCTCAACGCTTGTGTGAGGAACTCGGTCTTCTTGATCTCCGCCGAGTAGATCTCGCTCGCAGCTATCGGCACGAAGGGTACATCTCGCCCCAATTCCTTTGCTATAGCCGTCGCCAGCGCTGTCTTGCCGGTGCCGGGGGGACCGGCCAACAGTATCGCCCTGCCGGCGAACTTTCCCTTCTTCACCATGTCGACGATTATGCCAGCAGCTTCCCTCGCCTCGACTTGGCCGACCATGCCTCCAGCTACTGGTTTCGCCTTTAGGCCCTCTAGTCCCAGCCCAGTGATGTGCGAGTGGGCTGAGATCCTTTCCCACTCCCTAACGGCCTCAGGCGCTTCCCTGATCTCCTCCATCGATACTCCCAATCTCTTAGGAAATCCTTTAAAAGTCACATAAAATTTTCGCTAACCGCACATGACAATAGCAATGTATGAACTATTCTGGATTTTAGGGTATTATGGCTAAGGCGACATCCATTACATTGGTCTCGGTTGGCCCGGTGATGATCAGGTCGTCTAGATGTTTGAAGAAATTATATGAATCATTCCTTTCGAGGAAAGCGACGGGATCTAATCCCAGATGCCTCGCTCTCCAAAGGGTGAACCCATCCGCCACTGCTCCTGCAGCATCGGTTGGCCCATCTATTCCATCTGTTCCAAATGAGGCGATCGCCACGTTTAAACCGTCGATCTGAAGTGCTGCGCCCAGTACTAATTCTTGATTGCGTCCACCCTTTCCTTCTCCCTCGACTTTGACCGTTGTCTCTCCTCCACATAAGAGGAGGGCAGGTCTTTTCACCGGAGCTCCCGATGCGATCACATTTTTTGCTACACCAGCGAATCTCTCACCGAATTTCCTAGCTTCTCCTGACATGTTTTTCGAAAATACGTGCACGTTTAAGCGATGGATTTTTCCAACTTCAGCAGCTGCCTTGAGAGCGTCGGAATTATCCGCAATGATTAAATTTACCACATTTTTGAACAAGGGATCATTTGGCTTAGGGGTCTCAGGAATTTTTCCATCAGCTCCTTTCCTCAAATGCGTTAAAACCCTGCTTGGAATTTTTTTGAGGATCTCACGTTTTTTTAAAACGCGGAGGGCGTCCGCATACGTGCTCGGATCTGGGGAGGTAGGGCCACTAGCGATCGTATCGATCCTGTTTCCAAGAACATCGGAGATGATTAAACTAACGACTTGAGCAGGTTGGGCTTTAGCCGCTAGTTGTCCTCCTTTTACTTGGGATAAGTGTTTTCTAACGATGTTTATTTCATGGATCGTAGCACCGCTTTTTAATAAAAGATCGGTGGTTTCTCTTAGGTCCTCTAGCGTTAGATCTGTCGAGGGCAGGCATATTAGCGCGGAGCCACCGCCACTCAATAAACAGAAAACTAGATCTTTCTCATTCACTTGTTCCAGCAAAGAGAGCATTTTTTCGGTTCCTTTTATTCCGTCCAACGTAGGAATTGGATGTCCGGCTTCAACCACTTCTATCTTTCTCAAAGATTTTCTCTTAGGTGCAACGATAATTCCATCGGTAATTTTTTCATCTAAAAGCTCCTCTAAAGCTTCTGCCATTCTTACGCTCGCCTTGCCTCCTCCTATGACAAGAACTCTTTCGATCTTGGATAGATCAAAAACACGTTTTTTCACTTTAAGTTTTCTGCCTTCTACTTTCACATTTTTCTTTACCGCAAGGTAAGGATCAACATTTTTTATGACATAATCGACTAGTTCTACTAAGATTTTTCTCGCTTTTTGCAGTTTTTTATTTTTTGCGTTATCAATGATTTCCGTCGCATTTTTTACGATCATGTTAACCCCTTGCCATTAGATTATGTGAGACAAAATGAAAAATATTTTTTTCTTCCACTTTCTATTTTAAGACCGTTTGTCAAATTGACCAAATTAGAATCGGAAAAAGATAAAAATACAGAAAAACAATGGTCGTGAGATAAAGATGGGGGCACTGCTCGAACTTCAGGACGTAAGTTTCACGTACAAACAAAGCAGCAAAAAAGCGCTTGAGCGGGTATCTCTAGAGATCAAAAAAGGAGAATTTGTTGGGATATGTGGTGCATCAGGGGCTGGGAAGACAACATTATGCTATTGTCTCGCTGGTGTTATACCTCATGCGGTAGAAGGTGAGTTGAGCGGCAAAATTCTGATTAAGGGAAAAGATACCAAAGAACTCTCTCTTAAGGAAATATTGAAAACCGTGGGGATATGTTTACAAGATGCAGAATCTCAGCTCTTTATGACGGATGTGGAAAAAGAAGTAGCTTTCCAATTAGAAAACTTTGCATATCCACGGGAAGAAATCCAGAAAAGGGTAGACGAAGCCCTTAAAATTACGCGCTTAGAGGGATATCGAAAAAGACATCCTTTCTTTCTCTCCGGGGGAGAAAAACAAAGGGTAGTAATAGCTACAATCTTAGCTTTTCGCCCAGAAGTACTGGTTTTAGATGAGACCCTATCCGATTTGGATCCGTTAGGTGTCGAGGAAGTAATGGAAGTAGTTGCGCGTCTTAAAAAGGAAGGTAAAACAATAGTGATGGTGGATCACAACATAGAGATACTCGCTGAGTTTGCAGACAAAATTGTGGTGATAAGTGAGGGTAAGATAGTTGCGATGGGTTCTCCGGACGAGGTATTATCTCAAGTTGACTTCTTAAAAAAGCATGGATTAGATCCTCCTGCAGTTGCCCAAATAGCCTATAATTTGTTAAAGGCGGGCGTCCGCCTTCCTAAAATTCCCGTTAGATTTGAGGAAGGGGTAGAGTTGTTTACAAAACTTATAAAGGCGAAAAAATGATTGAAGTAAAAAATTTATGGTATGTATATCAACCATCGGGTGTCGTCGCCCTTCGCGATGTCAATCTTAAGATTAGAGATGGGGAGTTTTTAGCAATAGTAGGGCACAATGGTTCGGGTAAAACCACCCTCGTGAAACATTTTGTTGGCTTATTAAAGCCCACTAAAGGACAAGTTTTGATCGACGGGCGTGATATAAGGGAATATAAGATCTCACAGTTGGCGGGGCGGATAGGATACGTATTTCAAAATCCTGATCATCAAATTTTCGCTGAGTCGGTTAGAGAGGAGATGAGCTTTGGTCCTCGGAACTTAGGATTCTCTGAGAAAAGAATAAAAGAGGTAGTTGAAGAGGTGGCAAAAACACTTGGATTATACGAGTTCCTAGATGAGGCACCCTATAACCTAAGTAGGGGCCAAAGACAGAAGGTAGCAGTCGCTTCAATTCTGACGATGCAACCTTCCGTGCTAATAGTGGACGAACCAACCACTGGACTTGACTGGAGGGAGAGCATCCAAATGATGGAGCTTCTTAAAAAGCTGCAAAAAGAGGGAAAGACAGTAATAGTAATTACCCACAACATGAAAGTAGTTGCCCAATTTGTTGAACGGGTGGTAGTTATGGCGAGAGGGCAGATCCTGATAGACGGCCAGACCCGTGAGGCGTTTCTTAAATTTGAAACGCTGAAAAACGCACATATAATTCCTCCGACGAGCTACTTGTTACAGCCTTATTTATCTAAATTTATCAATGTAGACGACTTTACAATTGAAAAAATATCCGCCGAGCTAATCAAAAAATTGAGGAGAGAGAAACATGCGAATAGTTGACATCGTAGTTGATGCAGCAAAAAGGGATTCTCCCTTCCACCTCCTTAATCCGCTCGTGAAGGCAATTTGGTGGATTTGTCTTATCATTGTACCCATTATCATTACTAACCCCATTTTCCTATCGGCCGTCCTAATTTTGGTTCTTAGCATGACTAAAATGGCTAGGATTGGGAGGGAATTCGCTAAAGTAGTAAAGATAGCGTACCCACTCCTGGTAGCGTTTATCATAGTCGTTTGGCCATTCTTCTATAGAACCGGCACACCAATATTGGGCGGCCTTATAACTGTAGATGGCGTTATTTATGCTCTAGCTATGGGTCTCCGGATAATAACGTCAGTTACGATTTGTTTGTTTTTCGTTATGGTAACGGATATGACTGATTTGGCTTGCTCAGTTGGACAGTTTGCCCAAGAGCACTTAGGCTTTTCTTATACCGGGCCATTTATGGTGATTTCTAGCTTTAAGTTCTTGCCGGAATCATTTGCACACTTTTCTAACATAAAGGATTCCTTCGCATGCAGGGGTCAAAAATTTGATACAGGTGGACTAGTTCAAAGGATCAAGGCATACGTGCCAATTTTCATTCCGCTTATTCTTACTTTTCTCGATAAAGCTAGACAGATGGCAATAGCCTTACAACTAAAAGGGTTCGGCGCCGAAAAAAGGAGAACCTTTTTAAAACCGAATGTATATACTTGGAAAGATTACCTTTTCATGATCACGGGTATTTTCATTCTAGCGGTCGCTATTTATTTCAAGGTGCGAACGAATTTGTCAGGAGTTTTCTTCTGGCGATATTTGTAATCAGGGACTGTCATGGTCGAGTTTGGTTTGTTATTTATCCCAAATATGGAGATAACAAATCTCGTTCGTCTTTCTCAAGTTGCAGAAGAAAATGGTTTTAAATACATTTGGATTGCAGACGAGGATTTTTATAGAGATGTTTATGTGACGATGAGCGCGATCGTACTCCGGACTTCCAAAGTGTTGGTCGGCCCAGGATGTACAAATCCTTATACGCGACACCCAGTTATCACCGCCATCGCTATGGCCTCTTTACAAGAATTGGCGAGGGGACGAGCGGTTTTCGCGGTGGGAATCGGTGGATTAAACTTACTCAACCCACTTCAGTTTGCCGTTCGAAAACCTTTGAAAGTTTTAAGAGAATTTGTGCACGTATTTAGATCCGTTATAAGTGGACATGAAACAAGCTTTAAAGGAGAGATGATAAATATAGAAAATGTTCGTTTATCTTTTCCTCCCGTGCAGATTCCAGTTTATCTGGCATGCAGGGGCCCCCAGATGTTAAAACTCGCTGGTGAAATTGCAGATGGTGTGCTACTTGGCAGTGTTCCACCAAAGTATGTGGAGATCGCGCGCGAATATATCGAAAAAGGTCTGGAAACTTCGGCTCGGGAGAAAACGAATTTCGATGTTGCCAACTCCGTAATCTTTTCGGTCGCTGATACACGTGAAGAGGCTTTCCAAATGGCTCGCCCCTACTTGGTTTACAGTATGGCCGTGACGCCCCAGTATGTATTGAAAAGTGTTGACATGTCGGCGCAGGATATTAAACCTATTATCGACGCTTTACCCGATGAGAAAAAAGCTTCAGAGCACGTGACGGATGAAATGATTGAAAACTTTGCTATAGCAGGCACGCCTGATGAGTGTTTAAAAAAAGTTAAGGAACATATATCTGCCGGAGTAACTCAGCTTGTTTGTTCGGCCCCTATTGGTAAAGACCCAGAAAGGGCTATCGGGATTCTGGGGAGAACTTTCCAGAGGCTCAGAGAAACGTGATCAAGCATTAGTTTTTCTTACTATTGTGCTTTAAGCACAATCTTTTTATTGTCGTATTGCTTTGCTTTTGCTGATGGCTTCAGTCATTCTCGAGAATGGATATGTTGTCACAATGGATGAAAAAAGGAGGATCATAGAAAAGGGCGCTGTCGTGGTGGAGGAAAATAGGATAGTAGCGGTTGGTGAAACATCACAAATCAAAAAGGAGTGGAGGGCAGATGAGCATATCGATGCAACTGGAAGGGCTATATTACCTGGATTTGTTTCCTGCCATAACCACATGTACAATTCCTTAACGAGATATATGCAGTTGCCCATTCCATCTGAAATAAACTTCTCCGACTTCGGCGAGCGATTGACTCGGTGGTGGTGGCCAAAGATAGAGGAGACATGTACCAAGGAAGACGCTTATGTTGGAACACTTCTCGCTGCGGTTGAAATGCTAAAACGTGGCATCACTTGCACGGCGGATATCATTGAAGCACCGAATGCTCTGCCAGGAGTATTGGATCATGTTGCTAAGGCAGTTGAGGAAGTAGGCATTCGTGCGGTGTGTTCTTTTGAAGCAACGGATAGGATAAGCAGAGAAAACGGGGAGCTCGGGGTAAAAGAAAATGAAAATTTCGTGAGAAAAATGAATATGAGAAAAGATTCCAGAATAAAAGGAATGATGTGTGTCCATACGGCTTTCTCATGTCATCCAGAAACGCTTATTAAAACTAGGGAAATCGCGAACAAGTACGGATGCGGTATCCAGCTACACGTGGCCCAAGGACCATTTGAAGTAGAATTCATTAAACGGCATCGAGGATTTAATGGCCCCATAGAATACTTGGACAGTTTAAACTTTTTAGGTCCGGATTTGGTTGCAGCTCATGGAATTTACATCTCAAAGAAGGAACTCGACATATGGCAGAGAAATGATATTAAGTTGGCTTTTAACGTCAAAAGCAATATGCTCGGAGGAAATGGCGTCGCTCCTGTTGTGGAGTTGCTTCGGAGAGGATGCACGGTAGGCTTGGGTATTGATGGAGTTAACGTTTTTGACATGTTTGAACTCATGCTTCTAGCTGCTGCCCTTCTCCGGGTTCATCACCTCGATCGCACGATTTTGCCGCCCTCCCAAGTTCTTGAACTTGCTACTTTAGGGGGTGCAAAAGCTTTGAGGCTAGAAAAAGAAATTGGTTCGTTAGAAGTCGGGAAAAAAGCTGATATTATTGTAGTAGATATTTCAGGAAAATCCCATCTGACCCCAGCATTCGATAAAATGAGCGTTCTGGCATTTGGAGCAAGGGCATCCGACGTTGAAATCGTGATGGTCGATGGGAACATTGTAGCTAGGAAAGGGAAAGTGCTCACGGTTGATGAGCAGGAAGTGATCAACAGAGCTATCGAATGTGCGGAAAAATATCAAGAGCGAGCCATCGCAAAACCCATTGCTCCCCCCTGGTCTCTCCCTATGTAGGTGAAGTCGAATGTCCAAGCTCCAAGTCGAGGTGGCAGGAGTTAATTTCAGGTATCCAACAGTGATCTCAGCGGGCCCGTTGACTAAAGATGGGAAATCAATTCTAGCAATAGCTTCACAAAGGGGAGTGGGTGGCGTAGTAACCAAGACTATTTATCCTGAGCCAGCAGAAGCTCCCAAACCTTCCATTATCAAAGTTAATCACGGGCTCCTCAACATAGACTGGTCTGATATAGGTAGAGAAAGATGGCTCCAAGAATTTGAAATAGCTAAAAAATGTAATTTACCAATAATAGCGAGCGTAAAAGGAAAAACGCCCAAGGAAACTTCGGAGCTAGCCAAATCGTTCCAAGATGCGGGAGCTTCGATGATAGAGGTACCTGTCCCATCTGCCTCCCTTCCATCGTTAGTGAGGCTCATTAAAACCGTGAAAAAGAGGATCGGTATTCCTCTAGTAGTTAAATTTGGTCCAAATCTCCTAGACTTACCCATTTTTCTTCGAAAATTCCAACAAGCAGGCGCTGATGCCTTTTCTTGCATCAATACTATTGGTCCAGCCTTGGCGATCGACATCGAATTAGGGAAACCTTTGTTAGGTGGAGAATATGGATTTGGGTATCTTTCAGGGCCGGCGATTAAACCGGTGGCCTTAGCATGCGTAGCCAAGGTATACATGAATACCGATTGTCCGATATTCGGAGGAGGAGGCATAGCAAGCGGAAAAGATGCGATCGAAATGCTGATGGCGGGGGCCACGCTCATCAGTTTACATACCGCTGCGATAAGTAATAGAAACATTTTTGGTAACATAGTGGACGAGATACTAACCTTTATGCATCGGAAAGGCTTTACTGAGATAAGGGAGCTAACCGGGTTAGCCTTTAGACAACATAAGAGGAGGGGCTAAATGGAAAAGGAAAAAGTGGACCTAATGATTTGCGACGGGATTCTTCTAACAAAATACGATTCAGAGCCATTCGAGGGCAGCGTATGCATAAAGGGTAACAAAATAGTTGCTATAGGTCGACCTTCACGAATTTCCCGGACATTTAAGGCTGAAAAATATTTAAATGCAAAAGGAAAAGCTGTCTTGCCCGGTTTAGTAAATGCCCACATGCACGAATGTCTGCTTCGCGGTCTGTGCGAAGACCTCCCTTTGATGAGTTGGTTAAGTAAGATATGTTTACCAGCGGAGCGAGCGCTCCGACGAGAGCATATGCGGGCTGCCGCGCTTTTGAATCAGTTGGAGATGATAAAATCAGGCACCACCACTTTTATAGACATTTTTAGATTTCAGGAAGAGGTCGCAAAAGTGGTTAAAATTTCAGGGCTTCGCGCTGTTTTGAGTTGCCAGATTATGGACGAATCTTATCGAACTGAAACCATCGTTACAAATGAGAGGCTGGTAAAAGAATGGAACGGCAAGGCAAACGGGAGAATTATAACATGGTTCGGAGCACATTCACCATATACTTGCTCCGAGGAAACTCTTCTGAGGGTAAAAGAGATGGCGGAGAGATATCGCGTGGGGATACACATCCATATCGCTGAAACTCGTGATGAAGTTAAAAGGATTAAAAAAGAGCATGGGGTCACGCCAGTCGAATATCTCGATAAAATAGATTTTTTAAAGAGCAGAGTCCACGCAGCTCATTGCGTACATTTAACCGCGAAAGATATAGCTATACTCAAAAAAAGAAGGGTAACAGTTGCGTATAACCCGACGAGTAATATGAAGTTGGCCTCAGGTGTAGCTCCCATTTTAAAAATGCAGGCAAATGGGATAATCATCGGTTTGGGGACAGACTCCTTTCTCAGCAACAATAATTTAGACATGTTTGAGGAAATGAGGATCGGTTCGTATCTTCAAAAGTTATACCAAACTAGCGCTTCTGCATTGCCTTGTAGAGAAATGCTAAAAATGGCGACGTTGGGGAGTGCTGCATGTTTGGATATGGACAAAGAAATCGGGAGTCTAGAAGTGGGTAAAAAAGCCGATATAATCCTGGTAAATTTAAGTTCTCCCCATCTCTATCCACTTTTTCTAAGGGGTCCTACCAACTTAGTGGAAAATTTAGTGTATTCTGCAAACGCTGGAGATGTTGATACGACTATTGTGGATGGAAGGATTCTAATGGAGGATAGAAAAGTTAAAAGTTTACGTGAAGAGGAGGTTCTGCGAAAGGCTGAGAAGGCGGCTCAGGATTTATATGAAAGGGCAAAATCCGGAGGTTAGCCATGTTTAAAGGAGGATACATGGGGAAAATCCTTAGAGTGGATTTAAGTAGCGGCATGATTAGAAAAGAGGAACTTAATGCGAAGTCTATCAAAAAGTTCATAGGCGGTTATGGAACTGCTGGAGAAATTCTATACAAGGAGGTTTTACCGGAAGTGAAACCCTTTGATCCCCAAAACTTGCTGATATTCAGTACAGGGCCCGTCACAGGAACTCAATCTCCGGCCGCTTCTCGCTATACGGTGGTCGCAAAATCTCCGCAAACTGGATATTTTGGTGATGCAAATGGTGGTGGTTTCTTCGGCCCCACCATCAAATTTGCTGGTTATGATATGATTATTATCAGCGGTCGTGCTGAGAAGCCCGTATACCTTTGGATCAATGAAGACGAAATAGAGATATTAGATGCTAGCCATTTATGGGGAAAAGACGCCAGAGAAACCGATCGAATCATCAGACAGGATCATGGTGAAAAAAACACTAAAGTGGCGACAATAGGCCTCGCAGGAGAAAATCTCGTTAAATTTGCCTGCATAACAAATGACAATGCAGAAAGATTTGCAGGAAGGTGTGGCTTAGGCGCCGTGATGGGCTCAAAAAAACTCAAGGCCGTCGCTATAAATGGTGAGAAGAAGGTGCCCGTAGCAGATGAGGATAGTTTGAGAGAGTACGTAAGAAAACTTCTCTCCCGATGGAAAGAAAATGAACTTTCTCAGAATTTCAGCAAATATGGAACTCCGGGTGATTTCGCTTCAGTTTATGAGCTCGGCGATGTCCCAATACACAACTGGTCGAAAGGAATTTTGAATGGGTACGAAAACCTATGTATGCCAGGGGGTTATGAGAAAATATTTTCAGGGAAGAGAGCTTGCTACAGCTGTCCAATCGGCTGCCGGAGAGTAGTAAAAGTAACTTCGGGTCCTTATAAAATAGATGGGGAAGTGGAAGGACCGGAATATGAGACCGTAGCTGTTTTTGGTGCTAATTGTGGAATAACCGATATCGAAGCCATCGCAAAGATCAACGACCTTTGCAACGTGTTGGGTCTGGACACGATTTCCACCGGATCTGTGATAGCCTGGGCAATGGAATGCTATGAACGGGGGTTAATCACCAAGAAAGATGTTGGCGATGTAAAACTGATGTTTGGCAATGCTGAGGCAGCCATCGAAATGCTTCGAAAGATATCACTAAGGGAGGGAATAGGAAACATCCTTGCTGAAGGGGTTAGGGGAGCATCAAAAGTTTTAGGTGGCGAAGAATTCGCGATCCACGTTAAGGGTATAGAAATTGCGATGCATAGCCCTCTGGCAGCACAGGGAGCGGGACTCCACTATGCTACCGCAAACACAGGGGGAAGGCATACGGAGGGGCTACCTTCATTTTGGGAGTGGTTCGGGGGCCCGCCTGAACTGGGGATAAAACCCATGGACAGATTTTCTACCGAGGGGAAAGCTGAAGTGGTCATAAAAAGACAAAATTATGTCGCCGGCTTTAGTGCCATGGGATTCTGTCAATTCATGGAAATTGGATGGTTTACGGTGGCCGACAATCTCAACCTATTTAAACATGTTACCGGAATATCAATGGATGTTGACGAGTTCATGAAAGTAGGGGAACGGATATTTAATCTTAAAAGAATTTTCAATTTAAAACACGGCTGTCTACCCTCTGAGGATACACTTCCTACACGCCTGCTCCGCGAACCTTTAAAACAAGGTCCGGTAGCGAACGTCGTGGTAAAATTGGACGAAATGCTGTCTGAATATTATAGACTTCGTGGCTGGGATGCGCAGACAGGTATGCCCAAGGCTGAAAAACTTTCTGAGCTAGAATTATCTGAACTTTGAGGCCCATAGTTTAGGACCCTAACAAGTACTCCATTTTTATCCTCTTTTTGGCCTCTTCTTCAAGTTTATTTATCGGATGTTTCAACACATCCTCCCACAGCTTGTTGAAGTACGAGTAATTGTTATGTATTTCTTTTGCCCATTCCTTCGCAAATTTCCCCGACTTGATTTCATCGATAGTATCTTGGAGCTTCTTTTTCAATTCCTCGGAAACCAAGGAAGCACCTCGAGTAAGTTGTCCGTATTGACTTGTAGTGGAGTGAAACTTTAGTTGTTTAAATAAACCGTGTTTTGCTCGCAATTTAGCTTCCTCGATGCTCTCCCCCGATAAGTAAAGATTAAAAATAACTGTAAGTGGATCGTATCCAGCATTTACTAAAACTTCAAAGGCCAGCTTTGTCATAAAGAGAGAACCGCCGGCCATCATTTGTTCACCAAAAATATCCAAAACCGTTTCTTCTTCAAAAGAGGACTCAATGACTCCGACCCTAGTGGCCCCTATTGCTTTTGCTATGGCTAAAGCTATCTTTTTGGCCTTCCCGGAAAAATCCTGATGAACCGCCATCATAGCGGGTACACCCAAACCTTTGACAAATAGTTCCCTTACTCCCACCCCAATCATTTTTGGGGCAACCATTATGACATCAACGAAGGACGGAGGTTTAATGAATCCGTAGTAAATATTGTATCCATGGGAGAAATACAGAACATCCTCCTCCTGAAGTTTATCCTTAATTTCCTTCTCATAAACTGCCGGTTGTACCTCATCCGGGATTAACAAGCAAATGATATCTGCTATTTCCGATGCTTTTTTGATCGGATAGGTTTCAAAACCATCTTTTTTAGCAATCCTCCAGCTCTTATCTCTAATTCCTCCCACGATTACATCGAGCCCACTATCCCGCATATTTAATGCTTGTGATCTTCCCTGGTTTCCATATCCGATAACCGCTATCCGCTTATCTTTCAAAATTGAGATGTCCGCATGTTTGTCGTAGTACACTTTGGTCAAATTTTTCCCCTTTTACTGAAGTTACGATACGGTATATAAATCTTAGATTGAAATGAAAAAGGCGGCGGGTCCATGGCTAAAATACCAAAAGCTAGCTTAGATGAGGTTGCGCTCAAGTCTAGAAGCGCATTGATAATAGGTGCGGGAGCGACCGACTTTGTTAATGGCATTCCGTTGGTGAATTATCTCCGTCGTCTAGGGGTTGAAAATATTTATTTAGGCAACTTGGCCTGTCAGTGGTGGAAGAAAAAAAATTACGAAACTTTTGGGCCGGAATTTTATTCGATAAAACACATGAAAAATGTGGAAATATTGTCGGATACTGTGGCTTTTGTATCAGAAAAAACGTGGATAAAAACGCGCGTTTTTGAGGGAGTACCGCCCGAAGCTAAGATCTCCAAACTCTTTGGCATTCGCTGTTTGGTCATCTCGGCCCGACAAGGTGTCATGGGAATTGTTAGCGGTTTACGAGAAGTGATCAAAAAACTGAATTTGGATATACTCATTGACATCGATTCGGGATCAGACTCTCTATATGACGGAAAAACGGGCGCCGTTCAGACCCCCCTCCATGATTCATTGCTTTTATCGGCGATAGTTCAAACCAACATACCTTCATTTCTTGCGCTCAGCAACTATGCCATGGACGGGGAGCTTTCAGTAGAGGAGCTGGACTCAATAGTGTCAAAAATAATGAAACTGGGAGGCTTTCTCGGGGCATATGGACTCACGCAAAAAGACGTTCTCGACTTAGAAAAAGCTCATTCCGTGGTCTCGGATCCGATCAATCCTCTAATAATTGCCGCTGCCAAGGGCGATCATCGAACATATCGAGTGCTAGGATCGAGAATAGTTAAGCCAAATCCTCTAGCGGCGGTCATCCTCTTTTTCGATCCAAATGTAGTGGCTGAAATGGGGATCGCAAACAAATTATCTTCAACGACTTCTATTCAAGAAGCAGAAACGATCCTTCTAAAAATGGGTATATTTCCTGAATCGAGGTACAAACATTTCGTAAGGATCCTCAAATAGTTATGTTAATATCTGACTTTTTGATGAATCTCCCATAACCAGGCTTCCCTATCACTTCTCCCTCTACCGCGATCATTTCTCCCCTTACTATAGTCCGAATTGGGATCCCCCTCACCTCCATTCCCTCAAATGGGGTCCAATTCGCTTGTTGATGCAGTTTAGTGGCCTCTATTTTGAGCTTTCTTTTAAGGTCTATTATCACCAAATCGGCATCAGAACCAGATCTGATCGTACCTTTTTTTGGGTAAATGCCAAAAACTTTCGCCGGGGAAGTTGAAAGCATCTCTATTATTCTTTTTATTGGAACCCCACGTTTATGGAATCCTTCTCCAAAAATCAGTGGAACTCTTGTTTCAACACCTGGAATGCCAGCTTCGACTTCCCAAATATTTTCCCAGCCCTTTTTCTTTTCATCAAAGAGCGGGGCATAATGATCAGAAGTAACAAAATCTATAGTCCCATTTGTAAGGGCTTGCCAGAGCTTAGCTTTATCTTTTGAGGATCTTAATGGCGGTGTCACCTGTAGAAAAGGGCCGAGTTTTTTTAAGTCATTGCGGGTAAAAATTAAATAATGAGGACAAGTCTCCGCAGTAATGGGTCTTCCCTTTCTCTTGGCTTCGCCTATTAGCGCTGATCCTTTTCCAGTACTTACGTGGAAGACATGAAGTGGAACCCCTACTTTAATTGCGAAAGCGATAGCTTTCGAGATCGCCCTAGTTTCCGTTATTGGCGGTCTGGATAAGCAGTGAGATAATGGATCTCTTCTACCGATCTCGATAAATTTTTGTTTTAGTTTTGAACAAAGGTCTTCATCTTCAGCATGTACAGAGGCCATGGCCCTATATTTTTTTATTACCTCAAAGGATCGCAATAAAAGGTCATCATTTACAGCTGGAACGCCATCAGGGCTTGCCATGAAGTGTTTAAATGAAAACACTCCTAATTTTGTTAGTTCCCCTATCTCGGCTAGGTTTCTTTCACTACAAACGTAAGCATGTAAGCCAAAGTCGATAAGACATTTTTTCTCACCAGCCGCCTTTTTCTTGAGAAAAGCTTTTCTGAGCGTTCTATTTGTAGGGTTAACAAAATCCACAATTGTAGTAGTCCCGCCGGCCGCCGCTGCTTCCGTCACTGTTTTGAAATCATCTCGGTGAAGTAGACCAAAAATATGGGCATGGACGTGCGCATCTATTGGACCTGGTATGACCAGATTTCCGCCAGCGTTCACAGTTTGATTGGGCACGAATTGATTTAGGTCTTTCTTTATAGCAACTATTTTGCCTTCATTTATGCCGATCGCTGCTTTTACTATTTTCCCATCAACGAAAATCTTGCCATTTTCTATTACCATGTCTACCTTCATCACGGTCCCGTTTTCCTTCGCACGATTACGATTTTTGGTCTAAGGACTTTGAGAGATCCCGATCTTTCCCATAGCCATCCCGGCCAACGTATATAAAATAGTCCATGTAACTATCCAGTACAAGGGAGTGATGGAAGAAGGTATCCACTCCACACATAATCCGCCAAAGTTACTTTTTCCAATTTCATAGGAAATTTTTAGCAACTCCCATGTTGAAATTCCGGCGGGCTCGTCGAGACCAGGTCCGGCGCCCAAATCCAAAACATCGAAATCGATAGCAAGGAGAACTTTGTTACCGGAGATGTGACGTAATGTGTCATCTAGAATTTCCTCAACGCCTTTTTCTCTGATGTCTCGAATGGTAAAAAAATGGCTGCCTTTCTTTTTATGCCAGTCTATTTGTTCTTTGGAGATCCTAGGCCCTCTGATGCCGATCTGGACGAAATTTTTCATATCAAAGTTCTCAAGTTCAGAAAGCCTAGCGACCCAACATGCTCCGGACCATTTGCCCCCGGCGTGCTCTTCTAGGTTATCGCAATGGGCATCCAAATGGACTATGCCAACCTTGTTTAGTTTCTCTACCATCGCTTTGGCTACTGGATAACATCCAGCGGGAGGGGTGCCTATGGTGATCGGAACACATCCCGCCTCCAATATTTCACAGATTTTGTTCGCCGTTTGGTCGATAGATTTTTCGACGTTCCCTTGTATGACTTCGATGTTTCCATAGTCCACGAGTTTTACGTATTCGAATACTTCTAGATCTAGCTCAGGTAAATATCCCCCATACTTCAAAGACGCTCGTCGCAGATTGTAAACGTCAAGTATTGAAGGTTGAAGTTCTCTACCGACTGGGGGGGAACGCAAAAATGGGATACCAATTATTGCGGCATCAGCACTTTTTAGATCTTCCTTGTTTTTTGCCCGTGGCACGCCGAGAAATGTGGGTGTGCGCCCATTTATTGTAGGTACCAAAAGTTTCTCGAATTCGTCCATCGATTTCCTGTATTTGTAGTTCAAGTATTCCCCCTTCAATATTGTGCACCTCAAATAAAACTAAGCTCTAGCGCCACCGGTAGGATACTTCTCGAGGGGCCAATAGGGTGGACCGTCCCAGTCAGGATATGGCCCGTGAGACTCTAGCTCGTCCGCAACATATTTCAAACCAAGCCTTTCAAGATTTTCCCTTGTAGGGGCGCCAGAGTGCGGATCCCAACCTCGAAGCGTATAATACTCGGTTAGGAGTTTTTCGTGTTCTATTTGGAGATTTTTTCCCTCTGTTTTGCTAACCGAAGGATGTAGTGGGAGCCTATCATGTTTTCGCTTTATCCCTCTTTTTACCAACAGTGCTCTTTCTATGGCATATATCCTTTCTAAACAATCAACGATGGCATGAATACTAAATTCTACACCGGTAACAACCGCCAAAAGTTTCACTACCCCTTCCCAAAGTGGATATTTGTAGATTAGCGGGAGGGTACTTGACCACGTTATAACGGAACCCTTACAGCATCCCAGCGAATCTGCGAGCGTGCTAGCATTCTCCGCGGTAATCAACAGAGGGACCGGATCTCGAGGTAAATGCCCAGCTTGTATCAGCTTTGAAAAAATGTGTTTGTCGTTCGGCGATATCGCTAGCGTCCGTCCACGAAGGTGATCTGCACCCCGAGTTGAAGTGGCGTTCCCCAGCCCCCATAAGGGCGGCATATCGTTGCCAGGGCCTCGACATAATCCCTTAACATGATAACAGTACTCCATGGCTTTTTCCCCGAATTTCTTCGCGATATAATACATGCCCTCTGCAACGATATTTCCAAAACCCTCTCTCATTGCAATCTGATGGATGAGCTCTATTTGATCGTCTTTCGCATCCCATTCGAGCGAGAGTCCGCCGGTATGTTCTTTTGTTATTATACCAAGTTCGTAAAGCTGTTTGGCAAACGCTATAGCATTTCCGAGAGCAATAGCATCCATCCCATATTTATCAGCTAAGTTCCCCATGATCATGATAGCTACTGGGTCAACTACTCCACAATTTGTCCCTAAGCAATAGATGGTCTCGAACTGAAGGCCCTTACCGATTTCGTTATTATACTTTTCATCTGGGATTTTGTAAACATTTTTGCAAGGAACAACACATCCATAGCACTTAATCCTACCCACTTCATATTTTTTCCAGCTTTCGGGTTTAAGCGGGGAAGGAACTTCGTCCGGTGCAAGGCGTTTTTTAAAATATTTGTAACCGGGCCACCATCGGACCATCCCCAGATGAGATCCATAGGTTGCTATTTCTTTCTGCAACTCATCGTTCAGGAAAAATTCCTTGGACTCTTCCACCATCGTATCAAATTCTTCTGGTCTAGCTATTTTCACTTCTTTTGTGCCACGAACGGCAATTGCCTTTAAGTTCTTCGAGCCCGCGACCGCCCCGCTCCCCCTAGCCGCGGAGCTATATTTATCGAACATCACCGATGCAAATCTCACGAGATGTTCGCCAGCTTGCCCGATTGCAGCGACGCAAAAGTCATCGCCGTGTTCCTCCTGCAGCATATCCGTAGTTTCCCACACGTTTCTTTCCCACAGATCTCCAGCATCTCTTAACTCCACGTGGTCATCATCGATCAGCAAGTATTTGGGTTTAACAGCTTTTCCAATTACAACTATTTGATCATAGCCTGCGAACTTCAGGGAGGCGGGAAAGAACCCCCCCGCGCTCCCATCTCCCAGTATTCCGGAAAGGGGAGATAAGGTGCTGACTTGAATTCTTCCATTATTCGGAAAAGGGGTACCAGTTATGGGACCGACTCCGAAACAGAGAACGTTTTCAGGAGAGAGGGGGTCGGTTTTTGACCCAACATTGTCAAAAAGTACCTTCGAGTTGAATCCTCTTCCCCCCAAAAAATCGTGGGCAATCTTCTCATCTAACGGTTTTTTTATAATTTTCTCCGACGAAAGATTTACCCAAAGAACGTTTCCTGCCCATCCGTACATGTTATCTTTGATTAATTGAAATTTCGGAATATAAAGATTTTATCTCCTTATCTCCTTCTTTTCAAAAAAGAAAACATTTTTATATGGAGAATTTAAGGGGTGTAAGGAGGTAAAAATGTCCTGGAAAGTAGTAGCTGGGATTATAGGTGCAATAATAGCTGCTTTCGTTGTGAGCGCTTTAGTGGCTTGGCTTGCTTCTATTGCTTAGATTTTTAAAACCATAGCAAAGTTCCATCAAGGCTGTGAGTCATTTAGAGTCATTTATTTTAGACGATTTTTATTTTGATAGAGAAAAATCTCTTCACTTTAAAAAAAATAAAAAATAACATAGCTAGTATGGAGCTTTACGGGGCTATTTCCTCTCTCTCCAGTATAAGCCTCTTTTCCTTATGGGCTCCAGCAGATAGTTAACGGCAATCGGCGTCGCTATGACGTTGGGTGGTACATCGACGAGGATCACCGTCCAGAAGAGTACCCAGAAGGGAGCGTAGCCCATGAGGGCAATCCAACCCCCAACGAAGAAGGCACAGACCACCGCCGACACACCGGACCAAAGGGCCACCGCTTTCCAGTTTCGAGCGTCCCTAACTAGTAGTCCCGGGATGAATCCCATCATGAAGTTTCCGACGAAGCCCCCTACTCCGCCAACTCCGAACCAGCCAGCGAGGATATCCGAGATAAAGGTATTACCTATTCCAGCAGCTAAACCACCGACCCATGGACCGAAGAGCACTCCCCAAAGGCAGGCTATGAACGAAGCTGGTCTGAGGGTGATGAAACCGATTGCGATGCCCATTGTAGCGTAGCATCCTAGTCCATAGATCACTGCGCCGACAATGGTGAGGACAACGTCTAACATCCCAAATTTTCTGGCCATTTTTCACCCTCCATCCCTCTTTATGTTGTATATTTAAAAGATTTGTGGATAGAAGCTTCTCTTTAAAAGATTCAAATAGCCCCATTTGGTGTTTAAAGCTCGCTTATCGACAGCAAGTTGCTCGAAGAGTGGGCCCGCGGGGATTCGAACCCCGGACCTCCCGGTTATCAGCCGAGCGCTCCGAGCCAAGCTGAGCTACGGGCCCACCACGAGAATTTTCGTTGTTCTATTTAAAATCGATTCCGGGTTGGAGCTGGCGAACGTTCGCCACTTTGAAAGATATCCACCACTAGTCCAGCGCTCAGCGCCCAGAACTAAAGCTCTTTAAATAGCCCTAGTACCGGCCCCTTGACCCTCGGCGCTTTTGGAAGCAAGCCCTACAGTACACCGGTCTGCCCTCGGTCGGCTTAAATGGGACCTCGGTTTCGGCCCCGCAATCGGAGCAGATCGCTTTGTACATCTCTCGCTTGAAACCTTCCCTGCGCCCAAACTGTCTGTACGCCATTCCTACTCTCCTCTTTCTTTTCTGGATACAACTCAAGAAAAACAGCCCAGCTGTTTTCCTAAGGGTTTTTACCCCGTTGTATCCGCTTTGACTGCTCCAAGGTTGCTTATAAATGTGCGGTTTGGGTGCCCCAATGTTTTTACTTTTTGAGCGAAAAGGGATACCTATCGGTCATTATGGCAATCGTAGAAACCGTGAGCTCACCAAGGTTTCGATGGACGGAAGGCGGTTGGATCGCCTAAACCTGATGGTCGAGGAAGGGGAAATCTTCGGTCTGCTCGGCCCCAACGGCGCTGGCAAGAGCACCACGGGTGGCGATGCTGGCAACGGTCCTTACGCCTACGCGGGGACCGCGTGGGTCGGCGGCCATGATATCAGGCGACATCCGAGGGAGGTCAGAAAGAAAATAGGCGTAGTACCGCAAGGATTCGACCCCCTACGATGATCTAACGGCCCGCGAGAACTTGACTTATTTTGGCAGGCTTCACGGGTTGGGATTTCTCTTGTTCAAATGGGGGGCATAAATTTAAGTCATCGGTCAAAATTAATTTTGGGCCGGTAGTTCAGCGGTATGAACGCCCGCTTCGCATGGTGCCCGAGAAAGCGGGAGGCCGCGGGTTCGAATCCCGCCCGGTCCACTTAATTTTTTATTAATAATGATTAAACCATAAAGGGTTCTACCACATCATAACATAATTTTAAAACCTTTGTTTCTCCGCCACTCTGAAAATTGGATTTGGCTCTACGCTATCAAGTTCCAAGTTCTTTATTTCTTCAAACTTCTTTTTGTCTCTTGTTTTTAACTTTTCCAGTAACAACCGAAACTCGTCTTTCAATTGTCCTCTTGCAACAGTTACAACCTCTTTCAAGTTCAAGGGCTCTATCTTTGAAAAATTAAAAGAATAGCCTCTCCTCTGGGCTTCGAGGTAAATTTGAAATAAATAAGCGTTAATCAGATCAACAGGCTTCTCGTGCTCTTTAAAAATTTTGAGTTGTGGGTGATTCGTATAGCCCCTAGTTTTTCCCTCCAGAACCTTCTTTGCCAAAAGGCCTTCCCTCCAAACAGCAATCAAACCCTTACAATCGAGATATTTAGGATGAATTAACCACAGCCTCACTTTAACCCCACCCATACCAAAAAATATTTTTCAGGATTTATTTATCATACCGCCCGGTCCACCTAACTTTAAGCGAGTCCTAGGGCTGGGCTGCACCCTCGACTTCCTTGATGTTAGTGAAAATATGCATACCAAAAGGTGGCCTAAAGAGATAACAATGGAAAGACCTCGCCCCTTACGTAATCCATGAATTCCTCCTCGGAGACGTTGTTAAATATCGTCACAATAGCATTCCGCGTCACGCCCACGACATACCCGTGCTTCTTCGACTTGAAAACTAGGTACCAAATCTTTCCATGGCTGCAGTAATTCTCGTACAGCGAGGTGTTTATCAAGCTAGAGCCGTAGAGCGAGAGCTTGCTGATGTTCGGCATGTCGACCTCGTCGAAGAATATCACCTTCGTATCCTCGGGGTTTCGTTCGTGAAATGCCTTGAGCGTTTCCGGCGGGATCTTGGCCTCGACTATTTGTCCGGAGGTGACGAACAGGGCCCTGCTGAGCTGGTTGGCTATGTTGTTCGCTTGAAACTTCCTCTCGAGCACGGTTAGGAGCACGCGTCCCCGGTAAAGCGAAAACACGAAGGGCGTCTCCCTCGTCCTCACCTGTTGGATGAACTTTCCTCGCTGGTAGATGTCCACGACGTTATCTTGGGAGAAGATGCCCTTCAGCTCGTCCGTCGTAAGGGTGAGGTCGGAGATCTCGGTTAAAAGCGTGGCTTCTCCTCCCCCCTCGAGGGGTTGAACTCTCTCCTCCCTGTAGCCCTTGAGCTTCGCCGCCATCGCCTTGAGCCCTATCTCCTCCCTGAGCGTGAATATCTTTCCAGCGGTGACCATTTCCCCACCTGAGCTCATATCTCTTAAGGCTGGAGGACTAAAATAATTAAAGAGACCGAGGCATGGCGATGCTATGGCTATTCGTGCTCCGAAGACCTACCTCCAGGAAGTAATCCTGGAGAACTTCATGTCCTATGAGTACGCTAGGATACCTTTCAAGCGGGGCCTCAACCTCATCTGTGGCCCCAACGGTGCCGGAAAATCGGCGATCCTCGTGGCGATATCCGTCGCGATGGGTCAAAGCTACACCGAGCGCGCCAGGAAGCTCCGAGATTTGATAAGGCACGGCAAGAGGGCGGCGAGGGTGACTCTACTGTTCGATAATACGCCCGTCGACGGGGTAAGGCCTTTCCCCTTCAGCCGTTCGGATTCCGTCGCGCTGTCTAGGTACCTCAAGGACGATGGCACCTACTGGTACGAGATGGACTACAAGCAGGTGCCAAAGGGCAGGGTCGAGCGCATCTTCAGGGGCATCGGTTTGAACCCCGACAACATGCTCGTCATAATGCACCAAAACATGATCGAGCAATTCGGCATCATCTCGCCGGAGGAGAGGCTGCAGCTCGTCGAGGAGGCGGTCGGGTTTCAGGATTACAGGCGCAGGGTGCTGGAAGCGCAGGAGAAGCTGAACAGGCTGGTCGGCGAGGAGGAGGCGGTGGCCAACCTGCTGAAATCGGCCGAGCAAACCCTAGCTTACTGGAAGGAGCAATACGAGAAGCTCAAGTTGAAGCGAGAGCTCAGGTCCCGCAAGGCCATGCTCGAGAGGGAGGAAATCTGGGCCAGGATAATAAAGCACGAGAGGGACATCGAGGAGCTTAAGGAAAGGATAAAACGGATGGAGGCCACGCTCGAGTCGCTGGCGCGCAGGATATCCGAAAGGCGATTGGCCCATGAGTCACTCTCCCGAAGGTTGGAGCAGGAGCGATTCAGGTACCGAGGACTCTTCTACGATCTGATCTCGATCGAGAGACAAATGGCGCAGCTGGAGGCATCGGGCGAGAGCACCGGCGAACGATCTAAAGTCCGCCAAGAGGTGAGGAAGCTTCAACGGGCCAAGGCAAAAATCGAGGGGCAGATAACCGAGTCGGAGAAGGAGATCTCCAAACTTTTCGACGAGGTGGTCGACGTTAAGGTAGACGAGGCGGTCTCGAGATATCGGAAGGGGTTGTTGGAAAGGGAGATCCGCCACCTCAACAAGAGGCTTTCCGAAGAGGAGGAGGATCTGAGGCAGCTCGAGCCCGAGCGCGCGAAGGCGGGGGTGAGGATAGAGACGAAGAGGACGCCCGGCGAAGTGCTAGAGGAGCTCAAGTACGTCAGCGCCCAGCTCGCCGCCCTAGCTGAGGTGCCGGAGGAGGCGGAGGAGGTCTACAACCATCACTTGGAGATCTACAGCAAGCTGAGCGATAGGATAAAGGAGGTCTCAGAAAACAGGCGGAGGGCGCTCGAGGACGTTGAGCTAAGGAAGTCGCTGTGGAGGAGGACGCTCGAGAGGCTCATCGACGAGGTGAACCCCCTTTATCAAGCTAACCTCGCGAGGGTGGGGGCAACCGGTTCCGTCAGGCTGGTGAACATGGAAGACATCGAGGGAGCTGGACTTGAGCTGCTCGTCGGCTACAGGGGCGGCGAGCCGCTGGTGCTGGACGCCTATACCCAAAGCGGCGGCGAGCGCACCGTCGCCCTGATGGCCTTTCTCCTCTCGCTTCAACAACACCTGCGCTCCCCCTTCCGCGCGGTGGACGAGTTCGACATACACATGGATCCCCTCAACCGCGAGCTGATGGCCAAGCTGATAATCGACTCGGCCGCGGATTCCGACGCCCAGTACGTGTTCATCACCCCAAGCCAAGTCGTGTTCAGCAGCGAGGTAGCGAACATGATACTCGTGCAGAAGGTTCAAGGAAAATCCGAGGTATCTGTGGTGAGCTGATGTCGGGCAGAAAGGTGGCTCTGGCGGAGCTCATGAGGATAATTAGCCTTTGCCAAAGCGTGAGGCTCAAGGGCCTAGATCCCTTTGAGATCGACGTCAGGAAAAAGCTTGAGGTGCTGAGGAAATACTTGCCTAAATGGAAGGCGATAGACGAGCTGCTTTTGGATGCCGAGGCCTTCAACGAGCTCTCGACGGTCATCAAACTTCAGGGCGATTGGTTGAAGCGCCAGGCGGCCATGCTTTACGTCGACCCGGAGCTGGTGGAGGCCAAGCTCAAGCTCCTCGAGCCGGCGGAGCTAGCGCGTTGCCTGCTGGCGGCTTGGAGGCCGATAATGTCCCTCGAGCAGGTCACGCCTCAAAGGCTTCAGGAGGCCATAGACTACTGGAATACCTTGCCGCCGCTTCGAGAGCGAATGCGGATGGAGGAGGTCGTCGAGGCTTCCCCAGGGACGGTGTCGTTCTCGGAGTTGCTGAGGTTTAAGTTCGTCTCCACGGCCGAGCTGCAGGGAAGGATCGAGGAGCTCCATCGGAGGCTCAAGGAGGAGGCGAGGTCGGGGAAGGTGGATTACTGGGATTTCGTCGTGCAGGATACTTACGAGAAGTCGGTCGAAAGGGCCTACTACGTCGCGTTCATGATCTCCCAGGGGCTCGCGACGCTGGAGCTAGATCCCCTCAGCGAGGAGATTTACCTCAAGCCCTTAGAGGGAAAGGCGGCCGCCACCAGCTCTGTGCCCATCGCCCTCACCTACGAGCGGTGGAAGGAAAGGAGGTCAAGGGAACATGGCCGAGGAAGCTGAGTTGATTCAGAAGGTAAGGCGAGCGGTCCGTCTATTGCTCTTCCAGAGGCATCGCTCGCCTGGCGTGCGTGGTTGGGAATTGAGGAAGTGCTTGGGGAAAGATTACGTGAAGATAATTGAGCTCACGCGAAGACATCTCGACGAGCTGGGTTTGGATATCAAGGTGGTGTACGAGCAAGCCGAGGAGCCCACGAAGCCGACGGAGGAACAGCTTGAGCGCGCTAGGTTCTACGTCGTCGCAAAGGAGGCAATAACCGCCACGGAGGCTCAGCTCTCGGGATGGAGGGTGGACGAACTGGCGATGCTTGCGGTTGCACTGGCCTACATCCATTCCAAACATGGCAAGGTACCTAGGGCGGAGGTGGAACAGCTTTTAAAGGAGAAGTTTCCGGAATGGGCGGTTGGCATGACGCTCGACCGCTTCATTAGGCGGGGTTATCTGATGCAGGACGAGCAGGATATGCTTTACACGGGCTGGAAAGCCAGGGCGGAGATAGATAGCAGACTTCTGCTTCGGCAGGTGATGGGGAAAGAGGTAAAATTATGATGGCGTTTTTTTTAACTCATCAGCGACAAGGGTAGAAGACGTTACCCATGATCATCGACGCCTCGGTCTGAATAAAAACCTCCTTCTCAACGCTTGTCTTTCAGCCTCTAGGAGCAGCTCGAAGAAGCGCTGGTTCAGCTTTCCCCCCTCATGTAGGATGGACTCGACCTCGCTCGCCGCCAAACCGCGCGCCGAGAGCGCCGCGAGCGCCGCTAAGCCATATTTTGCGACTAATTTAGATGTTTTGGATATCTCGCCCCTTATCCTCGCCTCAACTGGGGCCAACTTCTTGCCGCACGAGACCTTCTCCAACACTTCTTTGACCAACTCCTGATCCTCGTCGACGGCGCCTATCAAACGCGAGCCGCAGGCGGGGCATTTAAGCTCGCGCGGTATATCCTTGATTGCCTTGAGCTCACAATATTTCCAACACTCGGCGCACGCGAGGACCTTGCTTTCACCCATTATCCTAGCGCGCATGGATTCGATTAGCACCTTCTTCATGCGCTCCGGCGGCACTATGTCGCTCTTCCAAGTGAGCTCGATTATCCCTATTCTGGAGATGGGGGTCAGCTCGCCGTGGTTTTCCACTTGCTCGATCGTTATCTCGCCACGATTTATCATGTTCATCACCTTTTTCGCTCCCTCGAGGTCGAAGTCGTTGAAGAGCGTCTCCTTCAGCGCTTCCTCGTAAACTACGGTACCCTCAAACGCCTTCAGTAACTTGGACATCCTCACGGAGCTTAGTTCTGCCCCCTCCTCTATGGCCCCAAAGCGCCTGGCGACATGAACGAACCTGCGCTTGAATAGCCCGGTCTTCGCCGCGGCTTGACGGAGCAGGGGTTCGATGGGCAAGGCGGCCAGTTGTCGCATCGTGGACATCACCTCCTGTGGGCTGATGTCCGGACTTTTCAGCACGATCCTGTACGGGTCCTGATGTACGCCGACGGATGCCCCGATGCGTTCGCTGAGGAGGTGGGCCAAAAGCCTGGCGACGGTCCTGTTGACCAACAAACCAAACGTGCAGTTCACGATCACCATTTCCTCCCATCCTTCGACCGTCACCCTTCGATCCGTGGGCAGGGGCAGCCCACGCTTCAATTGCTCCAACATCTCGGAAATCCCCAGCTCGGCCTCTTCCTCCCCCACGGGGTACCTCGAGGTCAACTCCCCCACGATTTCGGATATCGGCTTATGGCTCGCGATCGCTTCATTCACCTTCCTCCTGATGGCCCCGACCTCCATCGCCACCTCTAGCGGCACGGGGATCTCCTCTCCTGCCCAACTTGGGATCGCTCCCGTGGGGTCCTCTTCAGGCTTCAGGTAGACCACGTTTTCATGGATGTGGAGGATCTTCCAGGCCGAGCCCGCCAGGATGAGCCTCGTCCCCGGCTCGCCGTGTTCGGCGAGGAAGACCTCGTCTAGCAGCCCAACCGGCATGTTCGTCGCCTCGTCCACGGCCAGATATTGTCTCTCCTCGGGGATCATGGAGAGCCTCGAGAAATAGTAATCGTAGAGCGGCTTTTTTCCTAGCGGCCTTGAGACGATCCTCCCGTCGCGGGAGAGGTTGGCGAGGCGTGGACTTCTGCCGCTCATGTAGGTTAAGACTTCCCTCAGCTCGCGCTCGTCTAGGTCGCGATATGGATACGCTCTCCTGATGAGCTCAAGCATCTCCTTGGTGGACCAGGTCTCCCGTTGAATCAACAAGCCGGCGATCTGCTGGGCTAGGACGTCGAGGGGCTTCTCTGGTATCCTGATGGGCTCGAGGTCCTCCTGCAGGCTTCGTCTCGCTATGACCGCAGCCTCCCAGAGGTCGTCGGAGTCCATGCAGACGATCGCTCCCTTCGCTACCCACTCTAGCCAGTGACCGCTCCTCCCCACCCTCTGCACCAGCCTGCTGACTTGCCTAGGCGAGTTGTACTGGATCACGAGCTCTATGGAGCCCACGTCTATCCCCAGCTCGAGCGAGGAGGTGCAGACGACCCCTCTCAACGTGCCCCCCTTGAGCCCACCCTCGGCTTGAAGCCTCGAGGGCTTGGATAGGCTGCCATGATGGATGCTGATAGGCACGCTTAAGTCCCAGGTCCTGAAGCGACTGGCCAGTATCTCGGCGATGGAGCGGGTGTTGGTGAAGAGAAGCGTCGAACGGTGGCTTTCGATGAGCTCCCTCATCACGCGCAAACGGGCGGCGACGTCGGGATACGTGTAGAGCCTGGCCGCGAGCTCCATATCCCCTTTCTTAGGTTTCGGGTACAGGATCTGCAGGCGCATCATCCTCGCGACGGGGACCCTCAAGACGACGCACTTCCTCCCTTCGCCCACGAGTGCCCTCGCCACTTCCTCCGGCGAGCCCACGGTCGCGGAGAGCCCGACGATTTGGAAATCTTGGCCCGCCACCATCCTGAGCCTCTCAAGCGATACCGCGAGCTGGCTCCCTCGTTTGTTGTTTACAAGCTCGTGCACCTCGTCGACGACCACCCATCGCAACGCCCTCAGGTGGCGCTGGAGCACCCTGCCCACCAAGATCGCTTGAAGCGTCTCGGGCGTCGTGATCAGGATGTCAGGTGGCGCCAGCGCCTGTTTTGCCCTCTCCCTGATCTCGGTGTCGCCATGTCTGATGGCTATGCGGAGGTCGAGCGCTTTGCACCACCATTCCAGTCTCTCGAGCAGGTCCCGGTTGAGGGCGCGGAGCGGGGTTATGTAGAGGAGCTTGATTCCAGGCGGCCTCTCGGAGCGAAGCAACAAATCGAAGATGGGCAACATCGCCGCTTCCGTCTTTCCCGTGCCCGAGGGAGCGATCAGCAGCACGTTTTCGCCCCTTAGGATGTGGGGTATGGCCTCCTTCTGGGGATCCGTCAGGGCCAAAAATCCCCTTCGGTTTATGGCTTCCCTCATGGGCTTTGAGAAGAGCTCCAAGACGCTGGGGGCTTCCAATTCGACCACATTTTAAAATTCGGGTCAAAGTCTATTAGAGATATCCCCGATGTTCAAAAATTGCGTGATATCGCCAGCTCCTTCAGAGGGCTTATAAACCGTGGACGTTAAGGCTTTACGGTGTTGGCGTGGATGCCCTCAGGAAACTCGACCTCCCGCTGAAAGAAAGCATTTATAAAGTTGATCATCCCGAGCTGCCAAAAAATACCTACATCGTCTGCATGCCCGAAGCGAGGAAGATCCTGTTCAACCCGGTAGTGTGCGGCGATAGACTTAAAAAGCTCTCGCTCGAGTGCAGCAAGGTCTTCCTAAAGGTGGCGTGGACCCTTTTACCGTCCTTGAGAAAAATTCGCTCACGCGATGTGTGCGAGATCGTGGTGCTTCGGGGGAGCCTCGGCTATTGCTTCGACGAGGCCTTCGAGAAGCTCTTCGGGAGCTATTTGCCCAGGTGTTTCGTCGGCGCGAGGAGGTTCAGGATCTCCGGTGGAGAGTTCGGGGCGGAGATCAACTATCGCAACTTCGACCCGTTGCCGAACAACGGCGTGTTGCTGACGGGCGACACGATAGCGACCGGTGTCTCGTTGAGCCGTACGCTTGCGGAGGTCCGCGATGAGCTCCGAAGGCGCGACTACGGCGTGCAAAAGCTGCTCATCTTCAGCATCGCCGCATCCTTTAAAGGCTGCTCTCGTTTGCTCGAGTGGGAACAGCGCTTCAAGGAGTGGTGGCCGGAGTTTAAGATGTACGTGTTCGTCGCCGAGGCCCTGTTCGGGCTGGCAGACAACGGCACCGACTTGCTCTTCAGGAGGGAGGGGGAGGCGATCCTGCCAGATGAAACCAAGCAGCGAGTGAGCAAGCTATACGGTGATTACGAAACGAGCTTTTTAGCGGGGAACATGTGTGCGATCTTTGATTGGGGCGACCGGAACTTCAAGCCCGAGCGTCACCTCGAGGACGTGCTCAGGTTCGTTCGCAGCTCTCTTAAAGTGGCGGAGGATGAAAAGAGCAAGGAAGTTCTGAAGAGGGTGGAAAGAGAAGCGAAACTCGAGCTCAAAGGGCTGAACCGACGGCTTGAGGGCACCTTCATATCATTTTAAAA
>CAKZTQ010000020.1 GCA_937921735.1 uncultured archaeon | reverse complement strand
TGTCTCGCAGTCCACAGAAATAATGACTGCCCGCTCACCGTAGGGAGCTCTCACACCCCCACCTCCGACCGCCCTCGATACAATATCCTGCGGTATTATCTCGAGGTAGTAGTCCATCCTCCCCTCAATCTCCTAGAGATGCTCAGGCTTGATGAAATCCACCACCGCTGGGTAACTCTCCTCCATCTTCTTCAGGCCGCGGCCCTCCTCGTGATGGTGTGGGTGGGTGTATAGGTCGTCGTAGGCCTTGGCTTGGGGAGTGTTTTGCCAAGCTTGTCTGGGAGGTTGGTGAGGATGCTTCAGCTTGTGTCAGAGAGTAGGGCCGGCATGATAATTGTTTCTTGATAAACTGGGCTCCTGGAGAGGCTGTTGATGCTGGGGGTGTGGGGGGTTCTTCCACCCCCTCTAGACTGTTCTTTAACTGTTGTCTGATCCCGTCTTTCTGGAGGGTGGGTGGTGTCAAATATTTGACGGCCTATTTCCGAGGCCCGGCTGGTGCTCTAGCCCTTCCCACCAGGTGCTAGTGGGTACTTGCTTAAGTTGTCTATCTCTTTATATGTTTGTGGGGTTTCTGTTGTTTTTGGAGGCTTCCTCTTTAATGGGTGTGTTTCCCGTGGAGGTGGTCTCCCCCCGTTCGGGCGATCAGGCCCTGTGAAGCAGGGGTTAGCCGAGGAGCCTCCCCAGCGGGGGTGGAGGTGGTGTGGGAGGGATGGTCGCCCGATGGCAGGCATGCCCGCCCAGGATAGAGACGGGACTATACACGTAGCCGCTATAGCCCTCCCCCCAAGATCCCCGCCCTAGGTTGGGCGGCCACCCCTATTCAGATTATTGATGGGGTGGCGGGGGGTGGGTGTTGGTTGGGCTTGGGCCTTGGGACAGCTCGCTTGGGCTGACCACGCGCCTGGACAGCTCGCTTGGGCTGACGGGTGTGGCCTTAAGCCGTGCATGCCGGGTCCGCCATCCCGGGCAGGACAGCTCGCTTGGGCTGACTGCCCCCACGCGCGGGGCAGCTCGCTTGGGTTGACCGTGCGTCCGGCTCCGGGGTAGCTCGCTTGGGCTAACCGGCGCCGGCGGCATGCACTGGTGAGGGCAGGCCAGTTAAGGCTGATGCCCCCAAAGCACATCCGGACAGCTCGCTCGGGCTGACGGAAGTGTGGAGGAGGGGAAGAGGAACACTTGACGACTCATGATGATCTCTGGATGAATCTTCCTGGGGGCTGTCGATTGGTGGTGGCGTGGGGTCCTCCACCAGCCTCTCCGGGCGGCGTGGGGTCTGCCTGGAGACGGTGTGACAGCTCCTATGGAGAGAAAAAAGCCAGCAATAGACTAAACGATCCCCCCAGGCCCCGACAGGAGGCCCCCTCTGTGCGCCGGAGGGATTAGTGGCTCTCCGGCGGAGGGGGTCTTACCATTCCTCCTGTCGGGGAGCCTAGTCCCTCTGGCGGCCTCTGGGGCCTCCCGGGAAGGCCATGGAGGCCGTTAGAGAGTCTGGACCCCAGCCCCTTGGGGGTGGGCTGGAGGCTGGGGGTAATGAATGGGGGCTAAACGCTCCCTCCACAAACCCCACGGCACCTCCTGGTCCCGGGAGGAAGGCCGCCAGTAATGGGACGGGGGAGGGTGGAATGAACAATCAGCGACGACTAACACCGGAAGTGAGGGAAAAACTCTTGGAGGCATTGAGGACTGGTATAGAGAATGGCTACGGATACATAAGAATTTGGAGGATGCTGAGGGAGAGTAGGATAATAGTTTCTAGGAAGGCCGTCCAGTACTGGTATTACAGAAGATATCCTGAAAAGGTTAAGAGACGGGGAGGATACCTTCCGAGAGAGCTGAGAATCAGGCTACACGAAGAAGTCTTGAAGTTAAGAGGAAATGGACTTGGATATAAAAGGATTAGGAGGAGGATTGGGGAGCTGTATGGAGTTGCGTTGAGTCCTGCGGTGATTGTCTATTGGTGCCGTGGAGTACACACACCATACAACGGTATAAGAATCCCCACAATCGACTCCTTAGAACCATCCCCGGAGCTAGCATATGTTGTTGGTGTTGTTGTGGGGGATGGGTGTGCGTTCAAAACCAGCACAAGGAGTGGAGAGTATAAGGTCGGAGCTAAGGCAAAGGACAGGGAGTTCATAGAGGAGTTCTCGAGATGCTTAGGTAGAGTCCTAGGCAGAGAGCCGCCGAAGCCAATACCAGTAGAAGACGGAAATTTTCAGGTGCGCGTCCAATCAAAAGTACTGTACCAGCTTTTACAAAAGCCCATAGACATCGAGAGGATAAGACCATTCGTAGAGCACTCCGAAGACTGTATACGAAGCTTTCTTAGAGGATTCTTCGACAGCGAGGGATCTGTAGATAAAAATAAGGGAGAGATTCTCTGCTACAATACAGACACTAGACTTCTCGAATATGTCCAGAAGCTTCTGAGAACTCTAGGCATCGAGACAACAGGTCCGAGAATCAATACTAGGAGAGGAACCCCCTTCTTCGATAAAAAACAGGGGAAGACATACAAAACGAGAAAGGACGTATACTACATCTATGTTAAAGCGAGGGACAGGCTGAAATTCTACAAACTCGTAGGATTCACCATAAAACGAAAACAGAAAACCCTTGAAGAATACCTCAGAAGATGAAGATCACTAGAAAAACCCACCCAACCAATCCT
>CAKZTQ010000019.1 GCA_937921735.1 uncultured archaeon | reverse complement strand
GTTCGTCGCGGGCGTATAGGTCTTCCAGACCTGTTCCCTCTGGTCCCAATAAACGTAGAGATACGAGAAGTTCTTCGCTAGGCTCAGGGTGAAGCTCCCGTAGCTCAGCCTCTCCAGCTCCACGGTACCGACGTCGGAGGGGCTGAGCACGAGGGTGTCGGGATATTGGTACGCCGCCGTGCCCGAGAAGCTCCTCGACGCCCCCAGCCAGCCGGACTTCGAGAAACTGAAGCTCGCCGACCAAGAGGTGGGGAAGGCGCCGTAGCCGTTCGCTATCACGCGGATGCTCCAGCAACCGTCGACGTCGGTGGCCCCCGAGGTGGGGAAGTAGAGGAGCCAGCCACCGGAGCCCGAGTTCGTCATGGTCGGCGTCACCGACACGTCCCACACGGGCAAGCCAGTGTAGCGCTCGACCACCCTGCCCCGAACGTAGGCGGACGGCTGACCCGCCTGCCCACCTCCGCCGCCGCTGCCGCCTCCTCCGTTCTCCCCTCCGCCCTCGCCTCCCCCGCCGCCGCTCGAGCCGCCCCCGCCACCGAGCGAGGAGCTCGAGGCGACGTAGCGCACCAGCCCCCTACCGGAGCCCACGTAGACGCTTGCCGCCGCCAGCACGTCGGCGACCGTTACCCTAACCTCGTCCTCGCCTCGCTCGAGCGAGAGCACCAGCCCTTCCTGCGAGTAAAGCGAGTTGAGCTCCCGCTCAAGTCCCTCGAGATCGGCCGCGCCTCTGGCCTGAGGCAGGAGCCGGAGGGCGACGCTCCTCAGGCGCTCAAAACGCGGTGGCGGAGAGGCCTCGAGAGCCACGCCGTGCGCCGCCGGCCCCATGATGTGCCTCACCTCCGCGGCGAGGTAGCCCTTAGCAACGACGCCGCCGTCGGGGCGCCACTCGAAGACCAAGTTGTTCTCGTCGGCGAGCGGCACCTCGACCGTCATGTTGCCCCTCCTCCAGCCGAGCGAGATGCGTCGATTCAGGTAGAGCCTCGTCAGCCGCTCCACCTCCTCCCCGCTGCCGCCCGCGAGGCCTACGTCGTGCATCGCGGCGACGATCGCGCTGCGCAGCGTCGAGTTCAGCTCCTCCTCGAGCGAGGCGAGCGCCGCCTTGACCGCGTCGGCAGCTAGCAACTGCTGGGTGGCGCTCACCCGGCGGTGCTCGCTCATCTGGAAGCTGGCCACGGCTATCGAGGCGCACACGAGCACTAGGACGACGAACACCGCGAGCTCAGGTACCGAGCCGCGCTCCTCGCGCGCCAGCGCGGGCCCCTCGGTCAGGTGTTCAGCCTCCAACTCCATCGAAAAACCCGCGCCTTAAAAAAGTTGCTCCGGCCCCCCGCCGCCGGCGGTGCGTGTGTCACAAATAGGACAGTGTCACAAATAGGACACCGCTAAGTTGGCTTGATGCGCTCCCCTTAAATGAGGCGAGGAGTAGTTGAGGGTGGTGAAACATGCGCCTAGTGGTGGCGATCACCGGCTGCAGCGGCGTCGTCTACGGCGTCAGGTTGCTGGAGGTGTGCAAGGAGTTGGGCATAGAGACCGACCTCATCGTCTCCCGCGCGGCCGAGCGCATCCTCGAGCTCGAGCTGGGCAAGACCCGCGAGCAGGTGAGCGAGCTGGCCACGCGCAGCTACTCGCCCGAGGACCTCTCGGCGCCCCTCTCTAGCGGCTCCTCGCCAGGCGACGGCATGGCGATCGTGCCCTGCAGCATGAAGACGCTGGGGGCGATAGCCAGCGGGGTGACGGCGGACCTCATAGCCAGGGCGGCGGACGTGGCGCTCAAGCAGCGCCGCCCCCTCGTGCTGGTGCCGCGCGAAACGCCCCTCGACCTCATCCACATCGAGAACATGGCGAGGCTGGCGCGCGCCGGGGCGGTGATCCTGCCGGCGATGCCCGCCTTCTACCACAAGCCCGAGCACATCTCGGACCTCGTCGACTTCGTCGTGGGCAAGGTGCTCGACGTGCTGGGCGTGGGGCACGAGCTCTACAGGCGGTGGCAGGGTTAATTAGTGGAAGGTCGAGTTTAATACGAGGTCTCGAGATGCCTTGCCCTCTGCGAGCGCTACCGGGGGAGGGGGGATGAGGTACCCCGCGGCTGAGTTCAAGTGCCTCGCGTGTGGGCACGCGGAATATCGCATGTCCTCCCGCGAGATCGGAGACCTAGCGCTTGGCGAGTGCCCCAAGTGCGGTGGGGACATGGCGGTGGTATCGCGCGAGGCGCCCGAGCAGCTCGTGGACCTCCTCGAGGCGATAGGCGAGCGATTCGAGATCGCCGACTTCACCGCCGACGGTGCGAGGCTGGAGGCGGAGGTGACCTCGCGCGACGTAAAGGGCTCGTTCAGGGAGCTCCTCCACGCGCTCGAGCAAAAGGGTTACCTCGCGGCGCTCAGGAGGAAGGATGGCGAGCTGAGGCTGCTGGTGGCGCGAAGGCCCCCCGCGGGCAAGGAGAACGTGCTCGTGAACTTGGCGCTCCTCCTCGCCACCATCGCCGCCACCTTCTTGGCCGGCTACTTTTTGTTCGGCCGCCCTTCGCACGCCGGGCTGTTCTCCGCGGCCATCATGCTGACGTTGGGCGCGCACGAGCTGGGCCACAAGATCGCCGCCTGGCGCAACCGCGTGGAGGCGACCATGCCCTACTTCATCCCGGGGCCCAGCCTGCTCGGCACCTTCGGGGCGTTCATAAGGGTGAAGAGCCCCATCCCCACGAAGGAGGCGCTCGTCGAGATGGGGGCCAGCGGCCCCGCCTTCGGGTTCCTCGTGGCCCTCCCCATCACCTTCATCGGCCTCATGCTCTCCAAGCCCGAGCCCGAGGCCTCCCCCCTCATCCTGACCCCCATAGCGTTCGCCTTGCTCCAGCGCTTGGCGTTCGGCTACCTGCCGACCGGCGTGGACCTCAACCCCTTGGCCTTCGCCGGCTGGGTGATAATGGTGGTGACGATGTTCAACCTCATGCCGGCGGGGCAGCTCGACGGCGGCCACGTGGCGAGGGGCCTCCTGGATAGGGAAAAACACCGCCAGCTCTCGGTGATGCTGGGGCTCTGCCTGTTGCTCCTGGGCTTCATCTGGCCCGCCTTCCTGATATGGGGGCTGCTCATCCTCCTCCTCTTCAGGGGCTACCACGGGGGCGCGCTCGACGACGTCTCGGAGCTCTCGAACAGCCACAAGGGGCTGGCCGCGGGGGCGCTGGTGATCTTCCTGCTCTGCCTCCCGCTGCCCGTGCGGTAGCGATAGGTAAATAGGGCGCCAAGACACCTCCAAGCTCGAGCGACATGGCGGGAAAGCTCCTGTCGATAGAGGGCATAGACGGCTGCGGCAAGAGCACGCACGCCAGGCTACTCTCCCAATGGCTCCGCTCCAAGGGCTACGAGACGGTGGTCACCGACGAGCCTACCGGCGGCCCCATAGGGAGGATCATCAAACAAGCCCTTCGCGGGAAGCTCAAGCTACCGGTGGCGGCCGAGGCCCTGCTTTTCGCCGCGGACAGGATGCAGCACGTAGCAGAGGTGATAAAGCCGGCCCTCGATGCGGGCAAGGTCGTGATAACCGAGCGCTACACCTATTCCTCCCTCGCCTATCAATCCGCGCGGGGGCTGCCGATGCCCTGGGTGGAGGCGATAAACAGGGGCGCGATGAAGCCTGACCTCACGATCATCATCGACGTCCCCGTCGAGGTGGCGCTGACGAGGATGAGGCGCTCGCGAAAGCTCGACAAGTTCGAGAGCGACCCCGAGCTCCAGCGCAGGGTTAGAGCCAACTACCTCCGCCTCGCGAGGCAAAAGGGGCTGAGGGTGGTGAACGGCTCACGAGCCATCGAGGAGGTCCAAGCGGAGATAAGAAGGATCGTGGACGCGGCGCTCGGCCCGCGCCCGCCTACATGCTTATCTGCGCCGCGAACGGCAGGCTCTTGAAGACCTCCGTCGCCGCCGCCTCCACCTGCCTGCGATACTCGCGGGAGGTATAGACTCGGATGATGTCGACGTAACCCTTGAGCACGTTGATAAGCCTGGAGTGGCTGGAGAGCGAGACGGGCTCCTTCTCCCCGGAGCTGGTCTCCCTGAAGACGGGCACCTCCATAGGATCTATCTCGCGGGGGTAATAGGGGATGGAGTCCAGCGTCGGGACGTCGACGACGATGTGCTCCGGATCCACGCCGGCCGCGCGGGCTATCTCCAGCTCCTTCTGGTGCCTCACCGCCTCGTCGCTCAGCAGCCTCGCGACGTACGGGTCCTTGATGTGCACATCTCGTTGGTAGGCCACCTTGGGGAGGTCGCGCCTGTCAAGCCTCGCCATCATCTCCCTCGCCCTGGCGGCGAGGGAGCGCTCAGCTGGTTCCTCGAGTTCTTCCGGCTCCAGCTCCCGCAGCTTCGTCATCACGTAGGCGTCGTCCATGCGAAGGAACTCGTCGATGCCCTCGAACGTCGTCAGGCCTATGAGCTCGCGGCCGTGCTCCATGGCCTTGTGCAGGAGGATCTCCGCCGCCCGAACGGAGTGGTGGTAGTACACCGCTAGGAACATCTCGTAGCGCGCGATCATGAACGCCTCCAGCGCGTAAAGAGCTTTGAGGTCGAAGGCGATGTCCTCGCCGACCACGTCCATCGCCTGCACGAGCCTGCTGATGTCTATGCGCCCGTACTCGACGCCGGTGTAGTAGGAGTCCCTCACGAGGAAATCCAGCTTGTCCGCATCGACCTGGCTAGCGGTTACCTGGCGCAGGTAACGCTTGCCCTTCGTCTCCTTCCCGAAGGCTAGCTCGATTATTTCGGTGGGCTCGAAGCCGCAGGCTCGGAGGACATCGGCGAGCTCGCTCTTCAACACCACCTCCCGCCCGAGCTGCTCGTGGTTCAGGCCCCGGTACTTGACCAGTATCTCCTCCGAGGAGTGCGAGAAGGGCCCATGCCCCACGTCGTGTAGCAGGGCAGCCAGCCTGACCATCTGCCATTCATCGTCGGAGATCTCCACGCTCCTCCTCAGGCGGTCGACCATTTGCCCAGCGATGTGCATCGTGCCCAAGGCGTGCGCGAAGCGGGTGTGGTCGGCGCCCGGATAGGTCATGTGGGTTATCGATAGCTGCCTTATGCCGCGCAACCGCTGGACGGGCATGGTGTCCATGACCTGCCTCTCGACGTCGGTTATGCCTATGTAGCCGTGGATCGGGTCTCGAACGTACTTGACCAGCATGTGCCTCGTGGAGGGTTCTCGTGGCGATACTTAAACCTTTCACGGACCGTGCGTGAATTCTCGCTCGCCTGTTACGAGATAAGCCCTAATGTTAAATCCTCCCGTTTGAATAGGGCTACTCGGGGACTTCGGTGGTGCTCGATAAACTGGGCAAGGCGCTGCACGGCGCGCTCCAAAAGCTGACGAGGGCCACGCACGTCGACGAGCGGGCCATCAAGGAGCTCGTGCGGGACATCCAACGCGCCCTGCTGCAGGCGGACGTCAACGTGCAGCTGGTACTTGAGCTGACGAAGCGCATCGAGAAGCGGGCGTTGGAGGAAAAACCGCCGCCGGGCATGGCGCGGAAGGAGCACGTGATCAAGATAGTCTACGAGGAGCTCTCCGCGCTCATGGGCAGGCCCGCGCAGCTCCAGCTAAAGCCGGGGAGGCCGACGGTGGTGCTCATGGTCGGGCTCCAGGGAAGCGGCAAGACCACCTCCGCCGCGAAGCTTGCCCTGCACTTCAAAAAGCGTGGCTTTAGGGTGGGCATGGTGTGCGCCGACACCTTCCGCCCAGGCGCCCTCCAACAGCTGCGCCAGCTGGGCGAGCAAATAGGTGTGCCCGTCTACGGCGACGAGGCGGCGAATAGCTCCGTGGAGCTCGCGAGGCGGGGCGTCGAGCACTTCAAGCGCGAGCGAATGGACCTCATCCTCGTGGACTCCGCGGGCCGCCACCGCCGCGAGGAAGAGCTGATGGAGGAGATGAAGCAGCTCGCCGAGGCCATAGGGCCGGACGAGGTGATGCTGGTCGTGGACGGCACGCTGGGGCAGCAGGCGAGGGACCAAGCGGCGGCCTTCCACGCCGCCACCAGCATAGGCTCCATCCTCGTGACCAAGCTGGACGGCACGGCCAAGGGCGGCGGGGCGCTCTCGGCGGTCGCCGCCACGGGGGCGCCCATCAAGTTCATAGGCGTGGGAGAGCACCTCGACGAGCTCGAGCCCTTCGTGCCCGAGCGCTTCGTCGCAAGGCTACTGGGCATGGGGGACCTCGAGACGCTGCTCAGGCGGATCGAGGAAGCCGCGAGGGAGAAAGAGGTCAAGCCGGTGGAGGCGAAGGCCATCCTCGCCGGGAAGCTGACGCTGAGGGACGTCTATGACCAGCTGGAGGCCTTGAGCAAGATGGGACCGCTGAAGAGGCTGATGGAGATGATCCCGGGCTTCGGGATGGCGGTGCCAGACGAACAGTTACGCGTGGGCGAGGAGAAGCTGAAGCGCTTCAAGGTCATCATGCAATCCATGACGCCTGAGGAGCTGGAGAACCCCAAGCTGCTCAACTCCTCCCGCATCCGACGCATAGCCCTGGGCTCCGGCACTTCCGAGGCCGACGTGAAGGAGTTGTTGCGCTACTACGAGCTCATGCGCAAGTTGATCAAGACCGTGGCGAAGGGGCGCATCCCGAGGGTGGGCCCGTGGGGCAAGCTGCTGAGGGAGATGGCGAAGGACCGAGCGGGGCCAAGTCATCGGGAGGGCTGAGAAGGAAACTCTTAAGTGGGGCAAACCGGTGATATCAAGTAGCGATGGTGGGTGATGAAAGTGCCCCAATCGAGCGGTTACCGGAGCAAGACCAGAAAGAGGCTAAGCAAGCGGGCGAGGGAGCGGGGACTCTCGCCGGTGAGTAGGGTGGTGCAGGACATAAAACCAGGTGATAGGGTGACCATCCTCATAGACCCTAGCGTGCACAAGGGCCAGCCTCACGCCAGATACCACGGTAGGGTGGGGGTGGTCAAGGAGAGGCGAGGGCGCGCGTACGTGGTCGAGGTCCGGGAAGGGGGCTCCATCAAAAGGATTATTTCCAGGCCAGAACACCTCAGGATGGTGAGGTGATGATCGGCAAGGGTATTTCTAACGAGAAGGTGATTACGCTGGCCGAGGTGCTGGAGATCTTGGAGAAGCAGAAGAAGCATGGGGAGCTGGGCTACGGGCAGAGGCTGGCCTTCGATTACGCTCAGAAGTTCGCCAAGCTCGACGCCGGGAAAGCCAGGGAGTTGGTGGAGGAGCTGCTCAAGTTGGGGAACCTGAAGGAGCACCAAGCGGTCGCGCTCGTCGACCTCATGCCCGAGACCAAGGAGGAGGTCCAACTCATCTTCTCCAAGGAGAGGGTTAGGCTAGGGGAGGAGGACATCCAAAAGATACTTGACCTCATCAACAAGTTTAGGAAGTAGTTTTGAAAATAGAGGAAGGTGCTGATTTTGATCAAAAAGTACGAGGATTACGGTATAGTTTTAGATTTCTTACCCCAGGGGCATCCCGACGACCCCAGGCCGATCCACCTGCGCGAGCCCATAGTCCAGATCCTGGGGGACACCTTTTTCACCCTGCTCGAGGCCGTGCCCGCGGCAGGGGTGGTACCGGCCCTACACGAGCGCGTGTTCATAGGCAAGGACAAGCGAGACAAGATAGAGCGCATCAAGCGCCGGATAGGTTACGAGGACCTAACGGCTGCCGCCAAGGCGGAGCTGCCGATCGCGGTGGAGAGGCTCGTGGACGAGCATCCGGAGAGGTTCATAGAGTTCTTCAACCGGGCCGCGCCCCTGACCACCCGCTTCCACCAGCTGGAGCTAATCCCGGGCATAGGCAAGAGGCTGATGTGGAGCATACTGGAGGAGAGGAAAAAGAAGCCCTTCTCGGATTTCGAGGACCTGGCAAACCGCGTGAAGGGGCTGCCCAACCCGAAGAAGCTCGTGGCCAAGCGCGTGATCATGGAGCTACAAGGCGTGGACAAGTATCGCGTCTTCGTCAGACCTCCGGCTAGAAGGCCCGAGGCCGAGGGCGAGGAATCATGGAGATGAGGTAGCTCACGAGCGCCACGACCGGCAGGATCTCCAGTCGCCCCACCAGCATCTGCACGATGAGGACGATCTTTCCCGACACAGGCATAGCGGAGGAGGCGACCCCCACCGAGAGCCCCACGTTGCCCTGCGCCGAGGCCGACTCGAAGAGGGAGTCGATCGCCGGATAGCCCAAGGTCATGAGGACGACGGCTCCCCCCATCAGCACGAAGACGTAGATCAGAGCGTAGATCGCCGTCTCCATTACCTCGTCCTGGGTGTAAATCCTGCCGGCCAGTTTCATGGGCAAGATCGCGCGTTCGGGCAGGAAGCTGCGCTTGATGCTCCAGTGGATGGCCTTGGCGATTATCGCGATGCGTATGAGCTTGATGGCGCTCGAGGTAGAACCATATCCTCCCCCGACGATCATCAGGACGATCAGGATGCCCTTCTGAAGATCCCCCCAGCCGGAGAGGCTGACGGTCGAGAAGCCGGTTCCCGTGAGGGCCGAGACCGATTGAAACAGCGCATCCCTCACCCCCACGCTCCAGATCAACACAAGGGTGGCGAGGGCTATCAAGGCCAACATCAGCTGCACCTCCACGTTGCGGAAGAGCTCGCGCCAGTAGCCGGTCATCACCCTGCGGTGGACGGCGAAGCTCGTCGCCCCTGTCAGCATCACCAAGATCGCGACCAAGATCGCCGCCGACCCGTACCCCGCGAAGCTCACGTTCCTCACCGTGAACCCCCCGGTCGCGATGCCCGTCATGCTGTGGTTGATGGCCTCGAACAAGGGCATGCCAGCGAAGTAAAGCCCCGCTGCACCCATCAACGTGAACAACAAGTAGATCTTCCATAGCGCCCTAGCCGTCTCCCTCAGGCTTGGCTCGATGCGCTCCATGCGCGCCTCCGCGACGTACATCTTGCGGGCGGCCTTACCGGCCCCGAGGAGGGCGGCCAGGAACAAGACTATAATACCCAAGCCCCCCACCCATTGGGTCAAGCTGCGCCAAACCAAGATGGTGGCCTTACAAGATTCGACATCGCCTATCATCGTCAACCCCGTGGCGGTGAACCCGGCCATGCTCTCAAAATAGCTGTCTACGAAGCTCATGCCGTTTCCTAGCATGAAGGGAACAGAGCTGAAGAGCGATAGGATTATCCAAACCGTCGCGACAAGAACCATCGCCTTGCCCAGGCTGAGCTCCGTGCGCGGGAAGCGTAGACGCAGAAAAAGTCCTACCGCGATCGCGACGGCCGCCGGCACGACAAAGGCCGGGATGAGGGTTCCTTCGCCGAACCAGATCGCGACCGGAACAGGTGTGAGCATGACCATACCCGCGATCAAAAGCAGAAATCCGAGGAAGTACAACATTCCCTCACCCACAAGGCATCTTTTTGAGCGGTGTAAAAGCTTTGCCGCGCTCGGATATAACCTTTTAATCACCGCACCGTAACTTAACACGTGGCAACATGCCAGAACCGGACGTGCTCGAGGTCCATCGCGCGATGCGCGAGATAGCCAACCAAATATTGAAGGTCTCGAACGTGCTCGACGGAAAGCAGGTCGACGATTTCATCCAAGCGCTGCTGAAGGCCAAGCGAGTATTCGTCATCGGGGCCGGGCGCTCGGGCCTCGTCGCCAAGGCGTTCGCGATGCGGCTGATGCACTTGGGCATAGACACATACGTGATCGGGGAAACCATCACGCCGGCCCTCCGCGAGGGGGACCTGTTCATAGCGGTCTCGGGCTCGGGGGAAACCAACCTGACGGTGAGGGCGGCGGAGATAGCGAAGAAGATCGGGTCTAAGATCGTCGCGATAACCTCGTACCCAAACTCCAGCTTGGGCAAGATCGCCGATTATTTAGTCGTCTTGCCGGGTCGGGTGAAAACCGAGAGCACGACGGATTTCGTCCACCGTGAGCTCGCCGGGGAGTACGCCTCACTTGCCCCCCTCGGGACGATGTTCGAGATAACCGCGCTGGTGTTTCTCGACGGTATAGTCGCAAACCTGATGACAAAGTTGGGTAAGAAAGAGGAGGACCTCCGGGCACGACACGCTACGATCGAGTAGCTCCACCTCTCGCTTCCGGCTTATCCGCGCCCTTTAGCAGGATCAGCAGCACCTGCGCCCAAGCTGAATCGAAACCTCGCTCCTCAGCCGACCTAAAAGGTTGCGAGATCCTATCGCGCATTTGTTCCATGAGTTCCCGCATGTTCTCGGGCGAATACCTTCCTTCGACTATCCTACGTACGACCGTAAGTTCATCCCCGGCCTCCAAGGCAGCGAGCATGCCCTGCAGCGCCAAGCGGTAGCCCTTCCAAAAGTCATCGGCCGAGTCAAATCCCCGGGCCATTTCCTCGAGCTTTTCCCTAGCTCCCTTGACGTTCTTCTGGAGCATAAGGTCCACGAAGGGTCTCAGATCCGGCTCCATGCGATCACCACGCTTAAACCCTAATTAGTGAAATTCTAAGCGGTTGATATGGCTTCCGGTGCGCGAAAACTCGAGCTCCAACTTTTGGAGGCGTGCAAGCGCGCCTACGAGCGTAGGCTTACCTTCGGCACCAGCGGCAACGCCAGCGTCCGCCTAGGCGAGGAGATCCTCGTGACCCCAAGCGGGTGTTGCTTAGGCGACCTCACGCGCGCCGACATCGTCAAGGTAGGTCTATCCGGCAAGAAGTTGGCAGGGAGGCGGCAACCCACGAGGGAGCTGGCAATGCATCTGGAGCTCTACCGCGCGAGGCCGGATATCCATGCCATCCTGCACACCCACCCGCCCCACACGATGGCCTTTGCCCTCTTGGGCAAGGCGATACCACCGCTTACGCCCGAGCTTAAGCTGAGGGTGGGAAAGGTGGTAACAGTTAAGTACCGCCCACCCGGCTCCAAGGAGCTGGCATCGGAGGTGGCGACTAAACTGCGAGGCCTCGCGGCGGTGCTCGAGAAACACGGTCTAGTAACCGTTGGGCAAACGCCGCTTGATGCCCTTTATGTGGCGGAGGCTGTGGAGGAGGCTGCAAGGGCCGCGTTCCTCACTCGCGTATTGTCTCTAAGATGCTGAGGGCGTTCCAAATCGTGGTCCTAGTGTGGACCGGCATGTTCGGATCGTTGCTTATCTCGTCCAAGATCATTATCGCTGAGGCCGCCCTCACCACGGGGTCTTCTCCGGACTTCAGGAGGGCCTCCCTCGCCTCGTTCGCCGCCCTCCTGATATTTCGCGGGACCGACGTGTCCTCCGCCACTCGCGCCATGATCTCCGCAACTTGTTTTAGTTTGGCATCCGAGGACATCTCGGTCACCCGCGCTCATAACATCGCTAAAGTTTAAGGAGGGGTTAGCTCATAAGGGTTTGGGATGGAATTTTGCGGGACGAGGACGTCTCGAAGATGGCCCGCATGCTGCTGGCCGGCGGCAAGATGCTTTCGCTACACTGCGCCAAGTGCAAGAGCCCGCTGTTCGAGTACGAGGGCAGGATAACTTGCCCGATTTGTGGCGAGCAGACCGGGGAAGCAAAGCCCAAACCCACCGAAGCTGAGGCCGTCGTGGCTCCGGCGGACATCGAAAGCGCATTGACCGAAAAACTAAACCAACTCGTCGACGAATTCAGGGGGGAAAAGGACCGACATGCGATTTCCGAGCTCCTGGAGTTGATCAAGTCGATTTTAGATGTGTTAGAAAAGTTGAGAAAGGGGTGAACGATTGAAGAGGGAGAAAATATTGGAGGTCTTGAGGAGCGCAGGGAGGCCGCTGACGCTGTCCGAGATATCCCAGCAGACCGGCATCGAGCTGTCGCGGCTTAGGGTAGACCTCTTTCGACTGATGAACGAGGGCAAGGTCGAGCGCAGGCAGAGGGGCACCGAGGCGACGTGGACCATCAAAGTCAGCGCTCCGGTGGAAAAGCGCTACGAAAAGCTCTCGAAAAAATATGTGCCGTGATATCGTTGGAATGGACCGAGATAGCTAAGATATGCGCGGCCGGAGCCGCCCTCGGGCTCTCGGTGGGGAAGATCGTTGTGGACAGGCCCCACTACTTGGAGAGGCTGCGCCCCCGCCTTTGGCTATCGGTGGCCAAGCAAATGGATTTGCTCGACTGGCTCAAACTGCTATCCATCGCCATAGCTTTTGCGATCGGGGCCATGATCATCGTCGGTTGGGTGGGTTACCTAGTCGAGAAAGCGGGGCTTCCGCTCTACTCGCCGGAGGAATACATCTTCGCGAAGCTGGAGAGGGCCTCGCCGGTGGGGATGTTCGTCACCGTAAACATCCTACCCATCTTCGAGGAGTGGGTCTTCAGGGGGGTACTGCTCGAGGAGATAGGTAGGCGCGCCCGCTCGCGCTCGCTGGGGATCTTACTTTCGTCCATCGTCTTCGCGGCGTTCCACATCTCCAACCCGGGCACATACCCCGCGGCGATTATTCCCCTGGCGGTGGGAGGGGTGTTGCTCGGGATATGTTACATGCTAGGTGGGCTGGCGAGCGCGATCGTCTGCCATTGTGCCTACAACTCGCTCTCATTTCTTGGGTTCTAGCAGAGCTGTCCGCAACCAACTTAAATTTTGCATATTCGGCTAGTCCCTTATTCCCTCTTCCGTTATCTGAAAGCTCGCGCTCTCCGGAGGTAAGCCAGGGTGATCGACGAGGTTCGCAATTCTCATGTTGCCCTTGCCCTTCCTAAGGTAAATCCGCGCCGTCACCGAGTGCCCCAACACGTGTCCGCCGATGGGCCTCGTGGGATCGCCGAAGAACGTGTCAGGCCTAGCTTGAACCTGGTTCGTCACCAGCACGGCCATGTCGTGGAGCTCAGCGATTCTGTGCAACGAGGCAAGGTGACGACCTAGTTTCTGCTGTCGCTCGGCGAGAGCTCCTCGCCCGCAGTACTCCGTACGAAACAGCGACGTCAGGGAATCCACCACGAGCAGCTTGAAGTCCCCTTGCTTCGCCATATCGGCCACCTTCTCGACGAGTAGCATTTGGTGATCGGTCGTGCAGGCGCGCGCCACATATATGTTTTCCAACGCTTGGGCCGGGTCCAACCCGACCGCTTTGGCCATCTGCTGGACCCTCTCCGGCCTGAAGGTGTTCTCGGTGTCAATGAAGATCGCCTTTCCGTTGAGCCCACCTCGCTCAGGCGGCAGCTGGACGTTGACGCAGAGCTGGTGCGCGAGCTGGCTCTTGCCCGAGCCGAAC
>CAKZTQ010000018.1 GCA_937921735.1 uncultured archaeon | reverse complement strand
GTCCTGATGCCGACCGCACAGAACCCATGAGGTCGACCTCACCATAAAAACCATACGTGTTAGGAACCTCCCGTTGCAGGTAGGAGGACAATAGGCCAACCACCACGGCCAAATCCAACCCGAACTCGTATGTTATGGGCGCCCCAGGCACGTAACAGCGGATGAGATAAGTCAAAGCGGAGGCATCGATGCCGGGGATTTCGCACACAGCGGCGACTAGCTGTTCGATTTTTTCGCCGGGAAGATAGGGAGCTCTCAAGCCGGGTCTCTCGCCCCACTTTGGTATCTGGACCTTTACCTGCACCTCCGCATCCACAGCTGACGATAGATCGAACCCGTGAATCTTTGAGCCCATCGGCGCAATGTGAGGAGATGGAACTAAGCCCCTCTCTCCCATCTCGAGCACAAACGGATCTAATCTCGCTGGCCCGAACCTGTTTTTGGGCACGAAGAGCGGGCGAAGCTTGAACGCCTTTCGATACTGGAGGATGCAATCCACGTGGTGCTCTATGTCCTTCGGTCCAGCGATAAGACCCGCCTTTGTCACGTGAGAAATGAGAAGCGAGCTGATGCCCCTGTTTTTCAGAACCGTGGTAAATCTAATTAGATCTCGGTAGGGCTTTCTAGCAGTGGGCGAGATCCCACCAGCTTGGATTGAATCCAAGATCAGTAGCTTCACGTTGCGGTACTCCCCCACGCCCGCCTCGACGAGGTGGCTCCGCCATAGCTCAAGATCCTCCAGCCTGACGAGGGGCTCTATGATTAGGTTATCAATCACCCCTTGGGGAACGCCCTCAGAACCGAACAAACGCAAAATTGTCGACTTCAGATCGGAGGGGGACTGTTCTGATGTGAGATAAAGAACTTTTTCCCCCTGTTCGGCCACATCGCAGCCAACCTGGAGGGCAAGGGTGGTTTTTCCTATCCCGGGTTCACCAGCTAACAAGTATGTCCCACCCTCTACGAACTTGATAAGGTCCAAAAGCCAAGAGGTTCTTCCAAGTGAAATCTCCCGCAATTCCGAGAGCGGAATTTCATCGAACTTAGGCATTGTTCAATACTAGGGTAAGGCGATTTTTATACTTTCTTGGGTTTGGGTTTGGGGGTAAAATTTTTATTTGATGTCAGTGAACCCCCCTTGGTCGAGGTAAGAACGTGCCCTACGTGTTCTGTGACCTTGAAAAGTGCACGGGCTGCAGGACATGCGAGCTGGTCTGCTCGGGGGTTCACGAGAAGGTTTTCAATCCAAAAAAATCCCGCATCCGCGTGGTAAGGCGGGAGCCGGCCATCGACGTCGCGCTCACTTGTCGGCAGTGTGCTGACCCGCCCTGTATGAGGGCCTGTCCAAGCGGCGCCATCCGGCGGACGAAAGCCGGGGTGGTCGAGGTCGACGTGGCGCGCTGCATAGGTTGCTCCCTCTGCGTTGAGGCCTGCCCCTTCGGAGCGATCTCCATCATCGAGGGCAAGGCGGCCAAGTGCGACCTTTGTGGCGGCGACCCGGCCTGCGTGAGGCTGTGCATGCCCGAGGCGCTCAGGCTGATCGAGCCAGGACAAGTGGCGGCCGAGAAGCGACTGGCGATCGCCCAAGCTGTGCGCCCGAGGTCCCTCTTGAGGTGATGGAGGTGGTCTTCGCCTACAAGGGCTACACCGGCAAGTACTTGCGCGTCGACCTCACCCGCGGCAAGATCGTCGAACTCCCCCTCCGCGAGGAGTGGGCGAGGTACTACATCGGCGGCAGCGGGATGGCCGCGCGCATCCTCTACGACGAGGTGACGCCGGAGGTCGAGCCGCTATCGCCCGAGAACCTGTTGATCTTCGCTACAGGGCCCATCACCGGCACGGTTTACCCACCGTCCGGGAGATACTGCGTGGTGACGAGGTCCCCGCTGACCGGCATCTGGGGTGAGTCGCACTCCGGCGGCTACTTCGGCCCAGAGCTGAAGTATGCTGGCTACGACCTCGTGGTGATCCAGGGGAGGTCTGAAAAGCCGGTCTACTTGGCAATAGACGAAGGCAGGGCTGAGCTCAGAAGTGCGGAGGGGCTCTGGGGGAGGACCACCGCCGAGACCACGGACATGATCGAGGAGGAGTTCGGCGATCCGAGCGTTAGGGTCGCGTGCATAGGCAAGGCCGGCGAGCGCCTCGTGAAGTTCGCCTGCATCATAAACGATCGCGCGCGCGCCGCCGGCAGGACGGGCGTGGGAGCGGTAATGGGCAGCAAGCGCCTTAAGGCGGTGGCCGTGCGGGGGAGCGGGGACATCGAGGTTGCCGACTTCGACCGCACGTGGGAGCTGGCGGAGGAGGCCCACGAACGCTACACGCGAGGCGAGTGGGGGAAGGCCTCCCACGACGCTCTTTACCGCTTCGGCACGCCGGGGCTGGTCGCGTGGGAGAACGAGATAGGTAGGCTGCCGACGAAGGGACACTCCACGGGGGTCTTCGAGCATGCCGATGACATAGGGCCCGATAGGTTCGAGCGGGAGTTCATCGTCCACCGCCGCTCCTGCATGAACTGCCGCATCCAGTGCAAGAAGGTGAGCCACGTGCGCTCCGGCCCGTACGCCGGCACCCTCAGCGAGGGGCCTGAGTACGAGACCATCGTCGCCTTGGGCTCCAATTGCTTGGTCAGCGACTTTCCCGCGATAATGAGGGCCAACCTACTCTGCAACTTGCACGGCATGGACACGATAAGCTGCGGGGGCACGGTGAGCTTCGCGATGGAATGCTTCGAGCGGGGTGTCCTGACGGAGCAAGAGTTAGGCATGCCCCTGCGATGGGGCGACGGCGATGCCATGGTCAGGCTAGTCGAGATGGTAGCCTCGCGCGAGGGGATCGGCGATGTCTTGGCGGAGGGGGTTCGGGAGGCAGCGCGGCGCATTGGCAAGGGCTCGGAGCGCTGGGCGATCCACGTGAAGGGGCTCGAGGTCTCGGGACAAGACGGCAGGGCACATCAATCGGTAGGCCTAACCCATGCGATCTCGGTCATAGGCGGGGCGCACCTCAGGGCGCTTTCGTCGCTCGACGAGCTAGATTACAGGGAGACGATAGCCAAGAGATATGGTGAGGAGAAGGCTAAGGATATAGGTGACAGGCTCTCGACGAAGTACAAGGGCATGTTGATCAAGGACGTCGAGGACCTCTACGCTGTCGTCGACTCCCTCATCACCTGTAAGTATGGTACGATGTGGCCTCCCGCCTTTTACTTCGACGACTACGCGAGGATCTTGCCGGCCGTCACCGGTATCCGGGAGTTCTCGAGGGTAGAGGAAGTCAGGGCGGCGGCCGAGCGGATCGTTAACTTGAAGCGAGCCTTCAACGCCAGGCTGGGCCTCGACCGCAAGGACGACACTTTGCCGGAGCGCTTCCTCAAGGAGCCGATGCCCGATGGGCCGGCGAAGGGGATGGTGGTGGATCTAAAACCCATGCTGGACGAGTATTATGCCGAACGCGGCTGGGACATAGAGACGGGTCTACAGTATAGAGAGACGTTGGAGGGGCTGGGGCTGGTGGATGTCGCTGAGGACCTAGCGAAGTACGGAAGGGTCGCATTTAAGAAACGTCCTTAGGATCGATGTTATGCGGGGCATGGGTCCGGTGAAATAGTCGTAGGTGGGGGCCATCGTTAAGCGCTTTCTTGGGGTCCTTGCCAATGATAACATAAACTTCGACGTGGGCAGGAGAGATGATGCCTTGCTCGGGAAAAATGGGGTCGGTTGGGTTTACAGCCCCCACAAAGTTAAAAACACGTGCGCAAATTACTTTGGGGAGTCCGGATGGCTGAGCTCTACGGTCGCGACCTGATAACTACTCAAGATTGGAGCATCGACGAGATCCAAGCAACCATAGACCTGGCCAGGAAGCTGAGGGCGATCGTCAGGGGAGGGGGCCGTCCACCCAGGCTCCTCGATCGGAAGAACTTCTTCATGGTGTTCTACGCGCCCTCGACGCGCACGCGCGGCGCCTTCGAGGCCGCGACCGCCATGCTAGGCGGACACCCGGCCTTCATCGATGTCTCGACGATGAGGATGGAGGAGGCGGTGAAGGACGCAGCGAAGATGTACGACTCTTACGCGGACGGGATAGGAGTAAGGATATTGGACAAGGCTATAGACTTCGTCTATGGCGCGGGGAGAAGGGTGGTCGAGGAATTCGCGAGGGTTGCAAAGGTGCCGGTGATCAACATGGCCTGTTGCACCTATCACCCAACGCAAGCGATAGGGGACATGATGACGATCCAAGCCAAGCTCGGCGATGTGAGGGGAAAGAAGTACGCCGTGACCTGGGCGTACTCAAGCAAGCCACGCGGGAGATGCAGCATCCAAGAGGAGGTGCTCATCGCTACCCGCTTCGGCATGGATGTGACGTTGGTTCACCCGCCGGGCTTCGAGATAGACCCCAAGATAATCGAGGCCGCCAAAAGGAACGCCGAGGAGAGCGGCGGGAGCTTCGAGGTGAGCAACGACTTCGAGGAGGGGCTCCGAGGCGCAAACGTGGTCTTTCCGAGGAATTGGGCGACGGCGGAATTTCTGAGGGTGGGTGCAACGGCGTTTGGCGTCGACAGGGAGGTCGCCATCTACAACAGATATCGAGATTGGAGGCTGGAGCAGCACCACGTCGACGACCTCATGGGCAGGCCGGCGATCGTCACCCACGTGCTGCCAGTGATGAGGGGCGAGGAGGCGACGGACGAGGTGATGGATGGGCCCAACTCGGTCATCTACGAGCAGGCCGACGACAACTTCTTCGCCAAGATGGCGGTGCTCGCCCTCACCATGTGCAAGGAAGTCGAGCTATAGGGGGAACATGCTTCTCGTTCACTTATCTGACCTGCACTGCGGCGCGGAGACGTTCTCCCCGAAGATGCTAGCTACGGCCATCAAGGAGATAAACGCGCTAAAGCCGGACGTGGTCATAATCACCGGCGATGTCACAAACTCCGGTCTCTTCGATGAGTACAAGCTAGCGGCGAGGTACATCGGAAAGCTCAGGTGTAGCAGGGTTTTAGTGGGCAGCGGCAACCACGACTACGAGCACACCGGCTTCTTGCTCTGGGATCACTTCTTCCCTCGCCCTGAGATGTTGGTGCTCGACGAGGTACTCATCGCCCACCTTCGAACCGCGAGGCCGGATAGGGACACGGGTGAGGTTGGCTACCGCCAGCTAGTATGGTTCGATGAGGTCTTGAGGAAGCACGAGGACAAGTTCAAGATAGTCGCCCTCCACCATCACTTGGTACCCATCCCCGACACCGGCACTAGGCCCAACATAGTCGTCGACGCTGGAGACGCCCTGCGCACGCTTATAGCCGGCAAGGCCAACTTGGTACTCTGCGGCCACAAGCACAGGCCTTGGAGGCTGAGCGTCGATGGCTTGCCGATAGTGCACGCCGGCAGCGTTTCCTGCAGGAGGCTGAGGGGGTTCTTCGCCAACTCCTACAACATCATAAGGGTGGAGCGGGGCTCGCTAGATGTTGAGCTCAAGATCGTAGGGGGCAAAAGGATAAGTTTTGAAAGGGTCCTAGAGGGCTACGACGCGATTTCCAGCGAGGTCAAGCCCGTTCGTTAAGTGCTGCCCGCGCTTAGCTCGCGCACCTCGATCCTCTTGAGATCGCATACCCCAAGTCCCGCTTCCTGCGCCAACTTCAGGTGTCGCACGCTTGAGGGCTCGACCCCAAGAATTTTCGACCCTACAGCATCCGCGGCGACCGGGTCCTCGGAGAAGATCATCACCCCAAATTTCCTAGCTTCCCCTCCGAGCTCGGAGCTCAAGCCCAGCCTGCCGTCGATGACCGCGAGGTCCGGTTTTCGGTAGAGGCAGATGTCGACGATGCTCTCGTCTATGCCCAGCCTGTGGAACCTTCCCTTGTCCCTCCCGATGGTGGCGCCGAGCATGTTCTTGACCGAGAGCGTCACCTTCGTTATCGAGTGCCGCTTTAGGACCGCGGCCGAGATGAGGTAAGCACCCTTGAGGGTCGATGGCAGCTCGAACCTCCTCAGCACCCTGACTTCCGGTAGCTCGAGTAACTCAAATTTATCCCGATTGAGGTCGACGAGCCTCGCCCCATAACGCTCGGCGAGCGCCTCGTAACCCTGATCCCTGAATATCTCCCTAGTATCGCCGAAGCCAGAGCCCTCGGCCACGATGAGCTCGTTGCCCTCCCTGAAATAATCGAGGAGGGCCCCCACGGTTTCGGGCGGAGTGATCACCGGGTAGGGGCGGTTGGTGATGAGGTTTGGCTTTATCACCACCTTTCTCCCTTTGACCTCGATGCCCAGTTCCTTCAAGGCGAGCGGCACCACCGTCTCGGGCCGGTCTCCCCTGACGACTACGACGATCGTCACCTCGCCCGCCTCCTCGTCCCACTTTTCGTCACGATGGAGATCTCCCGCCCGCAGCTCGGGCATCGATGGTCCTCGAGGTCCACCTTTATGAGCTCGAGCCCGTAGCGACCGATGAGCAGTCTGCCACAGTTCGGGCAATAGGTGTTCTCGTAGCGGTGTCCGGGCACATTGCCCACGTAGACGAACTTTAAGCCCTCCGCCACCGCCACGTCGTGGGCTCGCTCGAGGGTCGCGACGGGGGTAGGCGGGGCATCGAACCTGTAAGCGGGATAATAGGCCGTGAAGTGCAGGGGCGTTTCATCCCCGGCCTCTTGGAGGTGGCGCCTCGCCAGTTCCCTAAATTGCTCCTCGCGATCGTTGACCCCAGGTATCACGAGGTTGACCACCTCCACATGCAGCCCAAGGCGCTTGGCCTCCCGCACGTTTCGCCAAACGGGCTCGACCCTCGCCGCGCAATATTTCCGAACCGCTTGGGCATCTCCTTTGACATCGATGTTGATGGCGTCCAAGCCAGCGTCGCGCAACATCCGGAGCGCTTCGAGCGTCATGTAACCGTTCGAGACGAAGGTATTCACTAGGCCCTTCTCGTGCGCTAGGGGGAACAGGTCAAGCGCGTATTCGAAGAGCAAGGTGGGCTCGTTGAAGCTCAGGCTGGTCCCGACGCACCCCTCTTCTAAGGAGATCTTGACGAAGTGCTCCGGGCTTATGTAGTTGGCCTCGCGTGGATCTGGAGAAACTTGACTTATGGACGCGTTTTGACACCATGGGCATCGAAACGTGCATCCATACGTGCCCGCCGTCAGGAAAAGCTTGCCCGGATAAAAATGGTAAAAGGGCTTTTTCTCCGCTGGGTTGGCGGAGAGGGAGGATATATCGCCGTAGACCATCGTGTAAAGTTGACCGCCGATGTTGACCCTCGTCCCACAAAAACCGGTCGATCCCTCCTTTATCTGGCATCGCCTCTCGCAAAGACTACACTTTACCTCGCTATCTTGGACCTTTTCCCAAAGCAGAGCGGGTCTGACGGTGGGAAGTTCGAGTAGTCCTTCAAGTTCTCGAGGGATTTTGGCCATCTCATCCCAAAAGGAAATTTAAGGTTCGCATCTAAAAATCGATTCCGAAAAAAGGTTTCTTTGATGGATCATCTTACTATTTCCGTGCCCGCCTCTCCCTCGAGGGCCTCTAGGGCCCGGTCCAGCGATGCGATGATCGCCCGTTTCCCTCCCCACTCGATGAACCTCACGGCGGCCCTCACCTTCGGCTCCATGCTGCCCGCCGCGAACTGGCCCTCCTCCAAGTATCGCTTCGCCTCCTGCACCGTCATCCTCCTCAGCCACCGCTCATTGGGCTTCCTGTAGTTTATCGCCACCCCGTCTACGTCGGTCAATATCAGCAGCACGTCCGCGTCCACCGCTTCGGCCAGCCTCTCGCCCGCCAAGTCCTTGTCTATCACCGCCTCCACACCCTTCAATTTCCCGTCCTCCTCGATCACGGGTATTCCACCACCCCCCGAGGCTATGGGGACGACGTGCGCGTCGAGGAGACATCTTATAGCCTCCTTCTCGGCGATGTCCTTTGGGTCGGGCGATGGCACCACGCGCCTCCAGCCGCGGCCGGCATCGTCTACCACGACCCACCCCTTCTCCTTGGCCAACCTTTTCGCCTCCTCTTCGGTGTAGAACGGGCCGACCGGTTTGGTGGGGTTTTGGAAGGCGGGGTCGTTTTTGTCGACGATAACTTGGGTTATCACCGTGGCAACGGGTATATCCGGTCTTCCGGCCTTGACGAAAACCTCGCGGAGGCACTGCTGTATCATATACCCTATCAGCCCTTGGCTCTCGGCGCCGCAGACGTCCATTGGCATCGCCGGTATACCATACTTCTGTCCGGCGTCGTTCTGGAGGAGTATCGCACCTACCTGCGGACCGTTACCGTGGGTTATGACGACTTGATACTTTCCGCTCAAGATCATCTTACCTATTTGCTCCGCCGTCTTTCTCACGTTCGCGAGCTGTTCTTCGTATGTTCCCCTTTCCCCCCTCTGGAGGATCGCATTCCCACCCAGCGCCACTACGACTCTAGTCTTTGTCTTGGCCACCGTATCACCACGGGCTATTAACCATAGCCCCGCACGATTTTTAAGTTTTGAGGGGGGCTTCATCTTTAAAATTCGGCAAAAGACGTAGGCCGATTAGTTGGGGAAGAATAGGTGTGTTAAACCAAAAACAGATCTTTATCTTTCCTAAAACTTATTAATCGTCTTTTTAAATGCAGAAAATCTAAAAAGGAGAAAGAAAAATCCCCAAAACTTGTAGCAAGGGCTTGGAAAATTTAAATAATAAAAATGACCAATGTAAATAACCCGTGATTATATGGCGACCGATCGGAAGAAGGTCGCGGAAATTTTGGCGTCGACCAGAAGGCAGGGTCGGCGAGTGCTATTGGAGCACGAGGCAAAGCAGGTGCTCTCTGCTTGGGGAATACCGGTCGCTCGCTCCGAGCTGGCGAGAGATGCCTCCGAGGCGGTGAGGATCGCGAGGGAGCTCCGATATCCAGTGGTCATGAAGATAGCATCGCCCGACATCGTCCACAAGAGCGACGCGGGGGGCGTGAGGGTGGGACTGAGCTCCGAGCTTGAGGTCAGACAGGCGTTCGATGAGATACTTGCCAACGCTCGAGCCTACAGGCCTAACGCGAACATCGCCGGCGTCACAGTGCAGGAGTACCTTCCGCAAGGAAAGGAGGTAATAGTAGGCGCCATGCAGGACCCATCCTTCGGCGCGACGGTGATGTTCGGGCTCGGCGGCATATGGGTAGAGGTTTTGAAGGACGTAAGCTTCAGGCTTGCCCCCCTTACCGCGGAGGACGCGAAGGAGATGATACGAGAAATCAAGGGCTATCCCGTGTTGGCCGGCTTGCGGGGCGAGCCGCAGGTTGATTTGGACGCCATCGCCGACATGCTGCAGAAGGTTGGGGATCTCGCTTGCGAATTTTCAGAAATAGCCGAGCTGGATTTAAATCCAGTATTCGCGTTCGATCGCGGAAAGGGAGCCATCGCCATCGACGCTAGGATGATACTCAAGGAGGGCAGTTGATGGCCGAAAATGGCATAAGAGCGATTTTCGAGCCGAAGTCCGTCATTTTAATAGGTTGCTCGGAGGTCCGAAAAGCCGACGTTCACGCGACGTTTTTTCGCTCCATAGTCCAAGCCATGCGAAGATTTTACAAGGGTAAAATGCATGTGGTGGACCTCAGCGGCCAGCTAGACGGTACTTCGAGAGATCTCAGAGCCGCGCCGAGGAAACTCGATCTAGCTGTCCTAGTTCTGCAGCCGAAGCAAGCGCTCAACTGCGTGCGGAAGCTCCTGAACAGAAGCGCCGTAAAGGCAATGGCCTTGATCTCCAGCGGGTTTACCGAGGACCAGGCTGAACAGCTCTCGCGCACAGCAGTTAAAAGAGGTATCAGGGTGCTCGGACCAGGTATCGTGGGTGTGGTCAACACCTCCAATGGACTTTGCTTGATGCCCAAGCTTCGGGCGATACCGAGACGGGGCGCCACTTCATTTATCGTCAGTGGCCAAGGCGTTGGCCCCGCGATGGTGGATTGGGCCCATTTGCACGGTATCGGCGTGGGCAAGTTCGCCGTAACCGAGGGCAGCGTAGACGTTGGTGCGGTCGAAACAGTGCGCTACCTGGCGGAAGAGAAGGGCTCCCGCGTCATTTGCGTATACGCGGAGAGGACGAGCGTCGATGGAAGGCGTTTTTTACAGGCCCTACGTGAGGCCTCAAAGCAAAAGCCAGTGGTGGCGCTCGGGTGCGACGCGACGAGGTCGACGCTTGCGAGGCCTTCAATTTGGGGAGGAAGGATCTTCAGCGCAGCGCTGAAGCAGGCTGGGGCGGTTTTGGCCGGGAATATACAAGAATTCTTCGACATGGCAGAAGCGCTTGCTAAACAACCCCCCTTGGCAAGCGACAGCATCGCGATCGTTGGCAGTGCGGAGGGCCCAGCGATGCTGGCGGCTGAGGCCGTCCGCCGCGAGGGTTTCGAGTTGGCGAGGTTGTCCGAAGGAGTGATCAAGAGCATAAAAAGACGATATCCAGATGTCTGCCCCGATAACCCGATAAACCTGACCCCCAACGCTGGGGCGAATTGTTACGGGTTCGTCTTGGGGCGGGTATTGGAGGATCCACAGGTCAACGGTTTAATGGTGGTCACCGCGTTCGACTCCTGCCCGCTGGAGCCCGAGGAAATGAGGCTCCTTGCGGACGTCGCAAAAAGCGTGGAGGAAAAGCCCGTCGTGAACGTAGCTATCGGCGGAGATTGGTACGTAGCGGTTCGCGATGTTCTTCGAGATATCGGTATTCCAGTTTACGATCTGCCAGAAAGGGGTGCCAAAGCTCTACGAGCGCTTCGCTGGTATGGAAAACTTATAGCAGAGCGAAACATGACCAGCGGCGACAGGCGAGTTATCCTCAACGGCTTGCGCGATGTCCGAAGACGAACATTCTTCGCTTGACCCAAGGCACCTTTTAAGCATCCGGATAAATGATCGCAACGTATTTCCTAACGGCTTAAAAAGAGCCCCCGGCCGGGTTTTGCCTGTACCTCGCCATCCTCAGCTATCACGATGCCTCTAGATATGGTCATCACCGGCGCTCCTTTGATCTTCATCCCCTCGTATGGCGTCCAACCGACTTTGTAGTGCAACTTCTCGGCCCTTATGGTGACCTCCTTCTTTAGATCGACGATCACCAAATCGGCATCCGAGCCCTCGCGGATGATGCCCTTCCTAGGGTAAAGGCCAAAGATCTTGGCGGGCCGCGTGCAAAGCGCATCGACAAGCCTTTCGAGCGTTAATCTGCCGCGCGCGAACCCCTCGCCGAGCATCAGCGGCAGCATGGTTTCTATGCCCGGGACGCCTGTTTGAGCCGCCCAAATATCTTTCCAGCCAACCTCCTTCTCCGCCCGCGTACCGGGCGCATGATCGGATGCGACGATGTCGATAATTCCATTACTTAGACCATCCCATAGCGCGGCCCTGTCCTCGCTACTCTTTAGGGCTGGATTCACCTTTAGGTAAGGTCCAAGTTTTTCCATATCCTCCTTGGTGAAGATCAGATAGTGTGGACAGGTTTCGGCCGTCAGCCGCACATGCTTGGACTTAGCCTTATTCACGAGTTCAACACCCTGACGGGCTGTTACATGGGCTAAATGCAGGTTGCATTCAGTTTTCTTGACGAGCTCGATCATTTTTTTTATAGCTTTTTCCTCCGCCTCGTTCGGACGAGATTCGACATGGGCTAGGGGGTCTCTCCGCCCCTCTTTAAGCAGGCGTTTGGTGTTTTTGCTGATGATCTTGTCGTCCTCGGCGTGTACGAATGCGATGCCACCTATATTTTTGATGGTCGACATCAACTTCTCCAACGTTGTTTCGTTAACGCGGTACGGTGCGCAGGTAAACATCTTGAACGACTTAATCCCAATGCCAGCCGCAGCACACAGGTGCTCGGGGACGTCGGCGGTGAAATTTCCTGCGTGTAAAGAAAAATCTATCAGGCTATGCTTTTGTCCGACCTCGATAACTTTCTGCAGCTCCTCCACCATCACCATAGGGGTATCTAGCGGCATCACGATGACGCTCGTCACCCCTCCAGCGGCCGCAGCGGCGGTGCCGTTGCGAAAGTCCTCGCGCTTTAAATAGCGAGGATCGTAGATGTGGGCATGTACGTCTATAACCCCCGGCATCACCAGCTTGCCGTTAGCGTTTATTTCGGCCGCACGTTTGGGCAACCTAACTCTGGAGATCTCGGCGATCAGACCATCATCGATCGCGAGTTCACCTTGGATGATACCCTCCGGCAGGACGAGCCTAGCGTTCCGTATTATGAGGTCTGCCAAAAGGCACCCCCGGCCACAGGATATCTTATGTTCTTATCCTGGATGCGGCCGCCCTGATGTCGATGTCAGTTACGGTCTTGGCCCCTCGATGTTCAGCTAACTTAATCGCTTCTTTAGCTACATCGGTGGCATATGCTTCCAAGACGGCGCTTAGCTCCAAAGCAGCACCTCGCGAGACGCGAACCTTTCCTACCTTGCGGATGAGCCTATCCATAACAGCCAACGGGAATTCCGGCATATTTCCCCTCACGCCCGTATCGGTGGTATGGTTTATAAAACATGTCAAGATGCTTGCGAAGATATCGCTTGCCAAACTTTTAAATGCATCGCCGCATTTGGTCCTTACGAGGGGGTGGGAAGTTGGTTGACCTGTTCATAAAAAATGGTTTGATAGTCACGATGGATAAGGAGCGCCGAATCATCTCCGATGGTTCCATTTCCATCGAGGATGGCCGCATCGTAGAAATTGGGCGCGGCATTAAGCCGGGAGAAAAACCGGCCGAGACGATCGATGCCAAACATAAAATCGTCATGCCGGGCCTTATATGCTCCCATACTCATCTCTACGGCATGCTTTTGAGGGGGGCGCCGCTAAAGATCGAACCGCCGACGGATTTCTCTCAAATCCTCACTAGAATCTGGTGGCCGATGGACGAGGCCATGACGCGCGAGGACGCGTATGCAAGCGCCTTGGTTTCCTGCATGGAATTCATAAAGACGGGCACAACCCTCTTCGCGGATACCTTCTCCGGCCCAAATGCGATAGCTGGCGTGCTCGATCGCATCGCGGCTGCGGTGGAGCAATCGGGCATGCGGGGGATAATCGCCTTCGAAGCTACCGAGAGGCGTACGCATGCCGAGGGCGCGCGCGGAGTGCGGGAGAACGAGCGCTTTATCAAGAAGGTGAAGAAAGGAGCCCGCGTTCGAGGGATGTTTAGCATACACGCTTCGTTTACAGTTTCCGATGAACTCCTCCACTACGTCAGGGAGCTCGCGAGCCGTTACAAAGCACCCATCACTATCCATACGTCTGAGGGGCTCGTGGACGTGTATCACAACTACGAGCGATTCGGCAAGCGCACGATCGAGCGCTTGAGCGATGCCGGACTACTTGGGCCCGACGTGGTGCTAGCTCACTGCGTGCACGTGAACGACGATGAGTTGGCATTGATCAAACGCGCTGGCGCAAAGGTGGCGCATAATCCGATGAGCAACATGTTGAACGCGGTTGGGGTGGCACCGGTGGTGAAAATGTTGGCGATGGGCATCCCGGTGGGCTTGGGCAACGATGGTTACATATTCGATGGGTTCGAGAATATCCGCGCGGCCTTTCTGCTCCACAAGGCCATGCTCCGTGACCCTAGAGTAATCTCGCCCACGGAAGTTTTGGAGATGGCGACCATACGTGGGGCCGAGCTCTACGGGCTCGAGAGCGAGCTCGGCTCCCTCGAGACCGGTAAGTTAGCGGACATCATCATCATAGACCCGTCGACGGCGCCGACGCCAGTTAGGCCGGAGAGCGTGATAGGGCACCTGGTCAATACCATAGACGGGGACGACGTCGAGACGGTGATCGTGGGGGGCAACGTGGTGATGCGCGAGCGCAAGTTGCTGACGCTCGATGAGGAAGAAGTCATCCGGATCGCGCGGAGGTCAGCGGAAAGGCTTTGGCAGAAGCTCGGGGCGATGGGGGGTAGCTAGGTGGTAAGTCTAGCGGTCGAGATATGTGGCCTGAAGCTTCGGAATCCCGTCATGCCAGCGGCCGGACCTACCGTCAGGGACGGCGACGCCTTGGTCGCCGCGGCGAAGCACGGTGCTGGCGCGCTTGTGGCGAAGACGGTAAGCGTAAGGCCGGCAGAAGTACCACGTCCGTGCATGGCCAAGATCAGGGATGGTTTGCTGAACGCTGAGCTCTGGTCGGACTTGCCGGTCGAGCGATGGTTGCAGTACGAGTATGCAAAGGCCAAGAAGACCGGGCTACCCTTGATCGCGAGCATTGGGTACAAGCCCGAGGAGATCAGGGAGTTGGCTCCGAGGGTCGAAAAGGCCGGCGTCGATGCCCTCGAGCTCTCTACGCACTACTTGGGACACGACCCGACGCCAATGGTAGAGGCTATCAGGGCCGCGAAGGAAACTGTGACTATCCCGGTGTTCGTCAAATTGAGCCCAAACGTGTTAGATATAACCGAGTTCGCTAGGGCCGCTGAGCAGGCGGGTGCCGATGGCCTAGTGGCGATAAATACGCTCGGTCCCTGCTTGGCGATAGATATAGAGAATGCCATGCCGTGGATGGGGGGACCTAAGGGCTATGGGTGGCTCTCTGGCCCCGCGATCAAACCCTTGGCCCTTCGCTGCGTCGCCGACATCTGCCGTGCCGTGCGCCTCCCCGTGATCGGCGTCGGAGGCATCAGCGATGGCCGCGATGCCATCGAGTTCATCATGGCTGGTGCAAGCGCCGTGCAGGTTTGTACGGCCGCGATCGTCCGCGGTCCGCAGATCTACGGGTTGATCGCCGACGAGATCGCCAAGTTCATGCGCATCAAGGGCTATGAGTCCATCGAGGACTTTCGGGGTATAGCCCTGAGGCACTTGCCTGAGCAACCCTTACGCACGTGGGCTAAGCCACCCGAAGTTTTGGCGACAAAGTGTACCGGGTGTGGGCTCTGCGAGAAACATTGCATCTATAACGCCGTCCGCGTGGTGGGAAAGATCGCTAGGGTCGACCAAGGTAAATGTTATGGCTGCGGACTCTGCGTCTCGGTTTGCCCCACGAGGGCAATGCGGTTCTGAACCTAACCGTGATTCATCCAAGGCCTTTGATTCGTTGCCGCTAGGAGGGCATATAGACTTAAATTAAGGGGAGCTAAGTGACGGCGGTGTTCGAATGTGGACAGAGGCATTTCTGATATTCATAATATTCGTCCTACTCGGGTGGATGCTATTCTCTGGCGAGGGAAGGTTTAAGACCCGTAAGCTCCGCGCACAGGTCGATGATCTGCGCAACGAGCTCGAGCGACTTCGGGGCGCAAATGAGGCCCTCAGGAGTAAACTCGAGGCAGAAGAAGAAGAGAGGACTAGATATCTCGAGAACGTTCAAGCATTGGCGCGAGAACTTGAAATTCTAAAGTCCGCCGTGGCCGGCTCTACCCATTGCCAAAGGATACTCGCCGAAAAATATGAGGCTAAATCTGGCTTACTCGATCATATCCTAGCCGCTCATCCTAAAATCGAACCAAGGGTGAAAAGAAAGCTTGCGCACGAGATCCTTGTAGGAGAGGTCGGTAGGATAATTCTTCGAGATTTGGACACAAAACTTTCGATCGAGCGCGCGGCGGGAGATGCGGGCATCCCGATAGTCATGGCCAAAGAGTACGTTAAGAGGTTGCAGGTCCTAGGATATCTCGATGAAAGACTAAGGCCCACGGAGCTCGGTCGCGAAGCGCTAGCCTAAAACCCTCGCAGCTACTCGTTTCACCTTACCGACGAACTCCTTTGGGGCCACCACGCGCAGCAAATAGCGGGGCGTTTGCCTTTTCTTCAGGGCGTTGGCGATGGGCGAGAGCTTAGATAACTTGACGAGTTTACCATCCACCAATACCGGCACCTCGACCTTTTCTAGGCGAGGCTCGGATAGCAAGATATCGACTATTGGAACGTCTAAGATAACATATCCGCTCTGGACCCCCGCCCCCTCGGCGATTTCGTCCTGTAACTCACGAATGAGATGCCATTCGCCATATCTCTTAAGGAGATGTTTTTTCTCGGCGGCGGTAAGCTCACGCCTCTCCTCGACGTACGCTGTCTTGAAAAGCTTCCGATAGCGTAACCGCATCACGATCTCACGCGGATAGCCCTGCATCGAGCTAAGGCGCTCCGTTAGTTGGGCGTCCGTGAGGAAGTAGAAGTTATCCTCGGTTATCGTACCCCCCCGCTCCATTGCAAACTCTACCGCATTCGCCAACATCAGCTCTGCTATCCTAACGGTGTGGTGGAAGTAAACTGAGGTGAACATGAGTGCGCGAGCGGTGAGCAATCCCTCCACCGCTTCAATTCCCTTACTCGCGATCGCTAAGCGATTTTTGTATACGACGAGGGTCCGCATGAGGCGGTCAACATCTATCATCCCCAGCGCCACTCCCGTGAAGTGGGCATCCCTCATCAAGTAATCCATCTGATCCACGTCAATGTAGCTGTGGATGATCTGGCCTAGGTAGGGCATGCGATGTTTGCCCAGCAGGAGGCGCGCCACCTCATCGGCGCTTATCTCATGCTTTGAGAGCATATCTTTGGCAAGCGGTACGTTCATCCGCTTGAGCTCTCTGCGCTCGCTCGGCTCACAGAGGTCCACTTCCCCCCGCAAGATATCTCCGGTGAGCTCCATGTGGTCCTTGCCCAGGTGATCCTTCATCAGGTACTCAAGGGTGTGGGAGTAGGGGGGATGTCCAATGTCGTGGAGCATGGCAGCCGCCAAAAGCAGGTCGAGTTCGTCCTTGGGGAGCTCCAGCTCTTGTCCCAAGCGCTCCACCAAATGAGCGACGCCGAGCGCATGTTCAAACCTAGAGTGATTTGCGCCCGGGAACACGAGATGTGCTAGGCCAAGTTGTTTGATGCCCCTAAGCCTTTGGACCTCCATGACGTCGACGAGATCCAACACGATGCCGCTCAGGCGCATGCTTCCGTATACCGGATCGTGGATGATCTTTTCCACCGGATCAGCCACCACCCACGGGCGGAAACAGGGCGACGGAATCCCCATCCCTGAGTTCAGCCCCAAGCTCGGCGCCATGCCCATTGAGCAAGATCTTGATGTATGGCTTGACCTCCCGCCTGCCCGGTTGGAAAAGCTCATTTGCGAGCTTTTCGCCGAAGCGTTCGATCAGTTCATCGAGCAAATCCCTCAACTTAGCCCGTTCAGGTAAGTTTACCTCCAGCTCACGCCCGCCGATGATCTCCTGGAATATTCCCCAAGGCTTGACCTTTATCCTCATGTTATCTCGCTAATTTTGGCTCAGCGTCCGATTTAACCTTTGCCGGTTTGCCCCAGTTTGGCCCTCGCCCAACCTAGCCCCAAAATTGTTTTGTGCGCGCGAATTGTCTTTCAGCGTAAAGGATGGCGCGGTAAAAGTCATCTTCTTTATATTCCATCGCTAGGATCCTAGTGGCAGTTCTAGGACCTATCCCCCGCCCACACAGAGCCACCACCGCGCGCTTGCCATAGGCCAAGATGAGATCGGCTATTCGTCTAGCCCTCTCGGCCAACCGTCCTTCGTCCTCGCTTAGCCGTTTGCTAGCGGCTCGCTTGCGAATGATCTCTATTAATTGACGATGTTCTCGCGGGAGTATGGTGAGCAGCCTAGCGCCACATTTCCCGCATTTGGGCAACTCCGGCAGTCGCTCGACCTTGGTCAGCGCGGACCACTCGAGGCAGTTCATGCAGAAGAGCCTAACATGGTGCTGATTTAGCCTATGTTTGAGCGCCCGTAGTATTTCACTCTCAGCCCTCTTAGGCACCACGAGCTCGCCAGCAGATAGTTCATTCAGTATCGGCCAGCCAATAATAGTTGGGCCAGCGCTGCTTGGCCTCACAACGAAAGCCAGCTCGATCCTGCCTTCCCATAAGAGATTCGCCACCTCCTTAGCCTTGTTTATGTCCAGCTTCTCGAACATTATCTCTCGCATCGTCTCCTCGTGGATGGGGGTACCTTCGAAGGCCCTTGCGAGGCGCCGCAGGTTGAGCTTGGTCAGCTCGGCATCTCGTCTTATGGCCCCAAAACGCTTGGCGACGTGCACAAGCCGCCATCTATACGTTGGGCTATCTTTGAGCGTGAGCGTAAGTATCGGTTCGATCACCTCAGGCTTGAGACCCCTTAGAGTCTCCTCCACCGTGCTTTTGTCGATCTCCGTCGGAAATTTGAACGCTATCCTGTATGGATCGACCTTAATAGCTATGCTAGCGCCAAACCTGGCCGAAAAGAGGGGTGCCAATACCCTAGCGAGGGTCTCGTTCACCGAGCTTCCAAAGCACGCGTGCAAGACCAAGAACCGTTCGTAAATTTCTGCGACTACGCGATCATCGGTCGGCAAAGGCAAGTCCTCTTCTAGGTATTTTCTAATGTATTCTACGAACAGGCCTGCCGCCTGCTTGGACACAGGATACTTCGCCGCTAAGCTGGCAGCGACTTCTTCTATCCTTACCCCCTGCTTTAAAAGTCGGGCGACGGTCTTCCTGACGAGGCCGACCTCCTGCGCGACCTCAAACGGAACTGGTATAAGCTCCCCTTCCCAGGCGGGGATCGCGCCCAGCGGGTCGTCGACGGGTTCCACAAGCACTCGCCCCCTCTCAGCGTCCACCTCAACCACCTGCCAAGCCTCGCCCTTACAGATGAATGACACACCTGGCTCGCCATGGGCAACGATGAATTCTTCGTCCAAAGTACCGACCGATCTTCTGGAGGCGAGGTCGTCCACGGCGTATCTCTTGACGTCGGGGATCATAGAAAGGTTTGAGAAGTAGTACTTCCACCCTGCTTTGTTGCGCTCGAACTTCTCGCCCAAGAGGCGCACGAGTCCTTCCCTAGCGAGCTGTTCCAGTACCTTCACCAACTCCTCCCTCGAGATGTTGCGGTAGGGATATGCTCGTCTCACCAACGCTAAAGCCTCATCGATTTCTACGCTCCCCTTATCCAAAGAGAGCCCAACGAGTTGGTGAGCTAATACATCCAAAGCGCCCTCGTGCACCTTGCTCGATTCCAAAGCCCCCTCCAGCGTTCGCCTGGAGATCGCGGCAGCCTCCATGATATCATCGGGATCGGTGGCCAAGATCGCCCCAACTGAAAGCTCACCGACGCGGTGTCCGGAGCGTCCCACCCGCTGTGCCAAGCGAGTGACTTGGCGCGGGGACATATATTGGACGACCAAGTCGACGGTCCCTATATCTATGCCCAGTTCCATAGAGCTGGTACAAATCAAGCCCTTCAGTCTCTCGCTCCTGAAACTCTCCTCCGCCTCGGTCCTCACTTCCTTGGAAAGCGAGCCGTGGTGAACGCCCACCGAGCAGCTAGGGTCCAGCAGCCTAAGGCGTGAGCCCAAGATCTCGGCCATCTCCCTGGTGTTCACGAAGATCAGCGTCGAGCCACGTTTGTTCATCAGTTCACGCAAGCGCCTAAGCCTTGCGGCCATCGCTGGCCCCGTAAACAGTTTCTCGGCGAGCTCCACGTCGCCCCGCGTGGGTATTGGGCATTCCACCGAGATCTTCATCCCCTTGATGTCGGATGCGTCGACGATCTCTACATCACGAGAGCTGCCCACGAGAAACTTCGCTACCTCACGAGGACTCCCGATCGTCGCTGAGAGTCCCACGCGCTGGTATTCGCCAGCTAGCTCGGCCAGCCTCTCGAGCCCTATCGAGAGCTGCGCCCCACGCTTGTCCTCAGCTAGCTCGTGGATTTCGTCCACGATCACCCATCTGACGGTCCTGAGGTGTTCCCTCATTCGCTTCCCAGGCATGATCGCCTGAAGGGTCTCTGGGGTGGTGATGAGCATGTCTGGCGGTTGCTTGGCTTGCAGCTCTCGCTCGCGGACGGCGGTGTCGCCGTGCCTCACCGCTATGGTGAGCCCAAGCGCCTCAGCCCACCGCGTGAGACGGGTTAACATGTCCCGGTTCAGGGCCCTGAGCGGCGCGATATAGAGGATCTTTATCCCGAGGGGCCGCTCCTGCGAAAGGTACATGCTGAAGATGGGTAGTAGCGCCGCCTCGGTTTTCCCCGTGCCGGTCGGGGCGATGATGAGCACGTGTTTACCTTCCAGCATCTTGGGGATCGCAAGCTGCTGGGGCTTTGTGGGCTCGTTCAGCGAGAACTCCTTCGCAGCGAGCGATACCCGTTCGTTCAGCTCATCGAAAACGCTCATTTTGACGCCGAGGAGGTTACTTTCGGAGACCTCTGTGGTTAAGCAATATATAATAATGTCCCCTAAGTTCACAGAATCGATAAAAAGAAGCTCTGCCCCTTAGAGGTGTTGGTAGATTATGAGTAGGGCCCTCATCATTTGCGAGAAGCCAAGCGCCGCAGTAAAGATAGCCTCGGCGCTCGCCGAAGGAAAGCCCGTGAAGCGGGAGCTGAATGGTATACCGTATTACGAGTTCGAGCGCGATGGAAAGCAGATGATCGTAGTTCCGGCCTTGGGACATCTCTTCACGCTTAAAAATGTAAGGCCCATGCACGATTATCCTGTCTACGATGTAGATTGGGTACCGACGTATGAGGTGAACCGCAGAGCGGAGAGGGCTAGGGCATTTGCCGAGGCGATCAGGGAACTTGCGAAGGGAGCGGATGAGTTTATCTGCGGTTGCGACTTCGATCTCGAGGGCGAACTCATCGGCTTCAACGTTCTCAGGTTCCTGTGCGGCGAGCACGCGGTGAAGACGGCCAAGCGAATGAAATTCTCAGCCCTCACCGCCCAAGACCTTCGCCGGGCGTATGAGAACATGCTTCCCCAACTGAGTTTTGAAATGGTGGATTCGGGCATCGCTAGACACGTGCTAGACTGGTACTGGGGTATGAATACCTCAAAGGCCTTAAGCTCGGCCGTCGAGGCCGCTCACCAAAGATTTGCGAAACTTTCAGCTGGACGGGTGCAAAGCCCAGCTCTCAAGATATTGGTGGAGCGCGAACTGCAGATCAAGGCCTTCAAGCCGGAGCCTTTTTGGGTAGTAGGATTGCTCATCGAGCTCGAAGGCAAGGAGCTCAGGGCAGAGCACGCGGTGCCTAAATTTACGGTCAAGGCGGAGGCCGAAAGGGTCAGGGACTTATGCCAAGGCAAACCGGCCCTGATAACTTCGATTCAAACCCGCCAGTATAGGCAACCGCCACCCGTGCCTTTCGATCTAGGGCTTCTCCAAGCTGAGGCCTACCGCTGTTTCGGCTACACGCCCATGCGCACGCAGCAGCTCGCCCAGAACTTATACCTCGCCGGCTTGATAACCTACCCGCGCACATCCTCCCAGAAATTGCCCCCGACGATAAACTACGCCGAGATAATCGAACGCCTGGGCGAAATCCCAAGGTACCGCAAGCTCGCCGAGAGCCTCCTAGCGATGCCCGAGCTCAAGCCGAATGAGGGACCAAAGGTGGACCCAGCTCATCCCTCCTGCCACCCCACCGGCGAAAAGCCAGAGAAGCTGACGGGCCCACAGCAAAAGCTCTACGACTTAATCGTGAGGCGTTTCTTCTCGGTCTTCGGTGTGCCGGCGCTGAAGGAAAGCATTAAAGTTGAACTCGATGTCGCGGGACAGAAGTTTTACCTGAGGGGGCGCCGCATCCTCGAGGATGGCTGGCTGGTCTATTATGGCCCCTACGGTGCGACGGAGGAGGTGATCCTGCCGCAGCTCTCCGAAGGACAGACGCTCATGCCGAAGCAGGTGATCTTTGAGGAGAAGGAGACGCAACCTCCCCCACGCTACAATCCGGCGTCCGTTGTCAAGGAGCTCGAAAAGAGAAACCTCGGTACTAAGGCCACGAGGGCGCCCATCATTCAAACGTTGTACGATCGGGGTTACATTTTCGGCAATCAGATCTCCGTGACCGAGCTGGGCATCGTAGTGGTCAACACGCTGAGCAAGTACTGCCCGGAGATAGTCAGCGAGGAGCTCACCGCTCACTTCGAGAAGGAGATGGAGGCGATCCAACAGGGGAAGCGCAGCAGTCGAGAAGTGATAGAAAAGGCCAAGGAGAAATTGGACGAAATTTTCAAGAAGTTCCGACAGCATCAACTTGAGATAGGCGAGGAACTCGGCGAAGCGTACAGGAGGACGAAACAGCTTCAGAAGACCTTAGGAACATGTCCGATGTGCGGGGGTCAGCTAAAGGTAATCGTCTCCCGCAGGACGCACAAGAGATTCGTTGGATGTTCGAATTACCAAAAGGGATGTAAGAATTCCTTCCCCCTGCCCCAAAATGGCTCCATAATCCCAATGGACAAAACTTGCGAGAGATGCGGTGCGCCGATGATCCAAGTGAACCGCCAAGGCATGAGGCCGTATCGCATGTGCTTAGACCCCAGATGCCCCAGCAAAGAGGATTGGGGGAAAAGGAAGCCTGAAGTCGCGCGGGACTCAGGTGGGAAATGAATTGAAAATAGCCGTCATCTCTGATACTCATTTGGGGACCAAGTGGGGCACCCCACGACAACAGGATCCATTTGACCAAGCTCAAGAGGCTCTGGAGCGAGCGCTTCAGCTTGGGGCTCAGCTCATCCTTATGCCGGGAGATATTTTCGACACACGTATACCCAGACAGGAAATCTGGTCGCGCGCGATGCGGATTTTAGCTTCGGCGCTGGCGAGGGAACAAAAGGACGTCAAGCTCAGCGGGACCGTCGATAAAAATCCGGACGATATTTCCTCGGTAGCCTTCAAGGGAGTGCCGATCGTGGCGCTACACGGAAATCACGAGCGGCGAGTTAAGGGGTTGGTCAATCCGGTGGAGGCGCTCGAGGCGGCAGGTTTTCTCGTTCACCTCCATACCAATACATTGATCTTGGAGACCCCAGCCGGGAAGTTGGCCATCCATGGCATGAGCAACGTGCCCGAGCGCTACGCTAAGAGCGTTCTCAGCGCTTGGAACCCTAAACCGGTAAATGGGGCATTTAACATCCTCATGCTGCACCAAGCTGTGGGACAGTTCGTGTTCTCTGGCGAGGAAAGTCCAACTATAGACCTCGAAGATCTGCCGTTAGGTTTCGATCTTTACATTTGTGGGCATATCCATTATCATGCCGAGGCGAGGGTACATGGAAGGCCGTTACTTTTTCCGGGTAGCACGGAACGCACGCAGCTCCTTCCGATAGAAGCGCAGGTGCCCAAGGGCTTCTATTTATTAGACCTGGGGGAGGAGGTGAGGTATGAGTTCGTAGAACTTCGCTGCACGCGTGACTTTTTCTACGAGGAAATGGTATTCGATAACGTTGGCATACCCCAGCTGAACGATGCGATCAGGCAAAAGCTACACGAATTGCTCGCGAGGCCCAGGAGGAATCCGGATAAGCTCCCCTTGATAAGGCTTAGGCTACGAGGAACGCTCGCCAAAGATGCATCGCGGGGGGATTTCGATCAAGAGGCGATCGTCCAAGAGTTTGCCGATAAAGCGCTGGTGGCGATAAATAAGGACGAGCTTACGGCGCCAGGACTTCAGGAAAAGGTACGATTTCTACGCGAGTTGCGCGAGCATAGATTGCCCGTGGACGAGATAGCCATGAGATTGCTCGAAGCCCACCTCCACGAGATCGGATATGCGCAGGTGTTCGATATGCGGACGCTCTACGATCTTTTGGCGGAGGATAGGACCGAGGAGGCACTGGAGAAGGTACTGGAAGTGGTAGGGAAACAGATCGAGGCTGAACTCAGGGGAGGGAGGCGATGATAACGCGCGTCAAGCTAAAGGGGTGGAAAACGCACCTCGACAGCGAAATAAAATTCGGCGATGGCACGAACGTGCTTGTTGGGATGATGGGGGCTGGCAAGTCGGCGGTCCTCGAGGCCATAACTTACGCGCTCTTCGGTACCCTACCCCAGGTGCAAACGCGTAGGATCAAGCTGGATGAACTCATCATGAACAGGCCAAAGCAAATGGGCTCGGCGGAGGTGGAAGTGAGCTTCATCGCTCCGGACGGGGAGGAGTATATAGTCAAGCGCGTGATCGAGCGGGGAAGCGGCACGACTTTTTCCGAGCTACGCAAGGCGAGCGGCGAGTTGATCGAAAGTCCGAGCGCCACGCGCGTGAGCGAAGCAATTCAATCCATACTAAAGCTCGATTATGATCTCTTTGAGCGAGCGGTGTACTCCGAGCAAAATCGGCTGGATTATTTTCTGACGTTGCCGAGGGGGAAGCGTATGGAGAGCATCGACGAGTTGTTGAGCATAGATAAGCTAGAGCTTGCGCGCAAAAATATGGGCACATTGGTTCATCGCATCCAAGAGCGCATCGATGACCGACGGGCTGCTCTAAATGAGCTCAGGCAGGACGCAGCTCTGGCGGCCCTGCCGGCCCTGGAACAAGGGTTGAACGAGCTGGAGCTCTCGAAGCAAGGGATTCATGCGCGATTAAAACAACTGCAGCCAGAGCTCGAGAGCGTCCAAAGGGAGCTGCAACAGTTGCGGGAGGTTGAGCAAAGGTTGGCGCAACTCGAGAAATCCCTCAAGGAGCTCGAAGGTGAAATAACACAGCTTAACCAACGATTGGAAGATGTAAAGGCCAGGCTCGGCGGGGCGATGGGGATCGAAAGCGAGGAGCTGAGGAAACAGGTTGCAAATGCGGAACGGGAATTCAGGGAGGCCTCAAGCAAGGTGGAGGATTTGAGCTCAAAGCTGACCTCCTCAACCTCGTGGGTCCGCGAGTTGGAGACGAAGATAAAGATGTACAGCGACCGCTTGGAAAAAATTTCGAGCGAAATAGAAGCCAAGCACAGGTTGCGCGGCGAGCTGGAAAGCTTGAGAACACAGGAACTGACCGATTCCATTGGAAGGCTGCAAGTGGAGATCAGGGATGTCGGCGACGAGTTAGCAGCAACTCGCGCGCGTCTACAGGACTTGGAACAGGCGTCTAATGAGCTTGCGATGGCGGGTTCCATCTGTCCCGTGTGCGAAAGCCCATTGTCTGAGGATAGAAAACAGCGATTGCTTGAGGATCGTGGGGCAAGAATCGAGGATTATCGCAGGCTGGCCGCTCGGCTGGAGAAGCGTTTATCTGAGCTACAGGAGTTCTTGAACCAAAAGTTAGAACTACAGAGGCGCGCCATGTTGATCGCTAAGGAGGTCGAGGGCCTTCAGGCGCTAGAAGCTGAGCGCTCGAGGGTGGAGCAAGAGATCCTCAGCCTAAACGAGGAGCTGACGAACGCGCGGGTGGAAATGGAGGGGCTCCGATCCGAAGTAGACCGCCAGCGCCGAGAGTTGGAAAAGCTGCGGGAACGGCTTCAGGAGCTAAAGCAGCTCCTACACTTCCGCGAGGAATTGGACAGACTCGAGTCGGAGCACAAGCGAAAGCTCGCGGAGAGCCTGCGGGCGCGCCGCGAGCACTGGCAGTTGAGGCGAACCTACGACGAAGCGAGAGCCAGGGAGTTGCAAGCCCGCTGGGAGGAGTTGATCAGGACGCATGAACGTCTCAAGGCTGAGCTGGCGGGTAAGGAACAGTTGATAGCCGAGAGGCGCAAACTCATCGAAAGCCTTCGGGAGAAAAAAGCCATGATCGCCCGCTACGAGGTTGAGCTCAAATATCTCCAACAGGCGGTGGAGGCCCTTCAGACGATCCAGGTAGCCCTTTCCAGGACGCAGGTATCGCTCCGCCGCAACTTCATCGAGGCCGTAAATGAGGCGATGGCTGAACTGTGGGGGGATATCTATCCCTACGGTGACCTCACTAGCATAAGGCTTGCCGTGGAGGGAGAAGGCAAGGGGGACTATGTCCTGCAGCTGCGCGACAGGTTTGGCAATTGGTTGCCGGTGGAGGGCATTGCGAGCGGCGGCGAGCGAACCTGCGCCTGCTTGGCGTTAAGGATAGCGTTCGCGATCGTGCTGGCGCCGACCCTCAGCTGGTTGGTGTTGGACGAGCCCACCCACAACTTGGACGCGGAGGGAATCCAGGAACTCGCGACTGCCCTGCGCGAGCGAGTCCCGGAAATAGTCCGCCAGGTGCTGCTCATAACGCATGAGGAGCGATTGGAGGCAGCGGTCAGTGGGTATCTATACCGCTTCCATCGGGACAAGGACAACGATCAACCGACCAGAATAGAACAGGTAGTGGTTCCACAAAGTTTTTGAGGCATCTAAATCTTGAAGAGCTTAACTTCTACGGATAGCGTTACCACTTCTCCGCCCGCTTTCGTGATGGAAATCTGCCCGCGCGCGAGGAATTGCTCGTCGGTCTCATGGGCATTTTCAGGACAAGTGAGCGTCCAAGTTTTGCCGCCTTGGCTTAGTAGCACGACCACGCCGTAGCCAGGCGGTCGTAAGTGGTTAAGTGTTGCCCTCACGTACGAGCGCAGGTACTGGTCCGGTACCGCGGGCGATTCAAGCACTATTTGTTCAGCAGCCGCTTTCAAGATACCGATCGAGTAGGGCTCGACCCATGATGTTTCCAGCATTCCGTACAGATGTTCGCACTTGAGCTCGAGCTGTCGCGCCGTAGCGGCTTGAAGGGGTCTCAAGCTATAAGCGTGCATGATAGCGCTGCCCACGATGAGGATGATGAACATGAATGCGATTGAAAGCACGTCGGAGATGCCCCTCTCGGTTAAGCGTACCACGCTACCACACTCAACTTAGCTGGCACGTATCGGCCATCCAACCTCAGCGAGCATGCCACTGCCAAAGAACAAGTCTCTCTATTGCTTGGAGGTACTGGGCCGAAGGGGCCGAGGGAGTATCCATCCTTTAAATCCTGCACTTGCACTTGGAAGCCGAAGTTTTGGCCTCCTATCTTGAGGGTGAAATCTAGATCCTCAAACTTGGTCGGGTCGATCACATAATTTAGCTTGTTGCCGAGGGCATCGACGTAAGCGAGTTTATTGGCCGTCAAGTGGACCACGATTGCAGAAGTTGCATCGCTGAGCTCCGCTAACTTCGTAAGTGCTCGGTGCCTCCGGTAGGCTGAGGCGCTCGCCAAAACGAGCGCGATCGCGAAGATGCACACGATCAGGGTCTTGAACACCTGCGTGAGGTTCATGTGGATACCAAGATCGCTCCGTTTTCGAAGGAGATGGTCAAAACGTATGTGCCAGATCCGAGTTCCGGCCCGACGATGGGCAATGGATAACCGTCCTCCGGCAGGGTTATGCCATCGATCGTTATTCGGTTATCCCCGAAGCTCAGCACGTAGCCTTCGGGTATCCTAACGTTGACCTTTCTTTGATCTCCCGTCGCGATGACCGCCCGCACTGCAGCATCAACCTCTAAAGCGGCCTCCCTCGCATCTCGCACCCTTGCTAGAGCTCCAGCGTATTTGTAGGCCATGGCGAAGGTCAGGACGGTCAAGGAAGCGAAGATGACCGAGGCCAGCATCCTCAGCGCCGGCACACTCTATGCTCCCTTGGCGAGGTTTTCTATCGCGTTCTCCAACATGCTCTCGGCAGCAGCACCGGCTCTCTTATAAAGGCCGATCCCTATGCCCAGGCCCACGATGAGCAGCGCGACCGCGGCCAGCAGCTTCATCACGAGCGGCTCCACGGCGGCCTCATCGTGAAGGAGTCCCCTAACCCTCATGTCCAGCCTCCTTTATCTTTCATCCTCCTTTTGCAGAAGATTTTCTTGGGTGCGGATTTTTAAAATTTTCTATGTCGTAGATTTGTTCGATAAGCCCTTGTCATCAAAGCTTTAACCGCCAAGTCTTACTTCTTTTTGGTATTCAGATGACCGAGCCATGGGTGGAGAAGTACGCTCCACGCAAGCTGAGCGAGGTGATCGGACAGCCCCAAGCGATAAAATCCATTCTCGAGTGGGCAGACGAATGGAAAAGAGGCAAGCCTAAGAGGCGCGCGCTTTTACTCTATGGGCCTGCCGGTACCGGTAAAACCGTCGCCGCTAGGGCTTTAGCGCGGGAGATGGGTTGGGATCTCATAGAGCTCAACGCGAGCGACAAACGCACGTTCGAAGTGATCAAACAGGTCGCTGGCACAGCCGCTACCAGCGGGACGTTATTTGCGGGCGTGGTGGGTAAACGCCTCATCGTTCTCGATGAAGCCGATAACATCCACGGCACCGTGGATCGAGGCGGCTATCGCGCGATAGGTGAACTACTCGAGCAAGCTCAAAATCCAATCGTGCTCATCGCGAACGATCAATACGCCATACCCGCTGATATCAGGTCCGCCTGCTTTGCGGTAAACTTTCGACGCCTCGCTGAGGATTCAATAGTCAAGGCCTTGGAGCGGATATCTCGTGCCGAGGGGATTGAGGCGGAACCCTTGGCGCTTAAAGTTATAGCCGAAGCAGCGAGAGGCGACCTGCGATCCGCGATAAACGACCTTCAAGCCGTGGCGACCGGCAAACGTCGCCTGACGATTAAAGATGTGATCGTCTACAGACGCGATCGCGAGGCCAACATATTCGAGGTGCTCTCGCGGCTCCTCCACGCGACCACCTGCAAGGAGGCGAGGGAAATCCTCTGGGCACTCGATCGCCCCCCCGATGATGCCATAGATTGGATAAGCGAAAATGTGCCTAGGATGCTTTTAGAGCCCTCCGACCTCGCGCGGGTCTATGAGGCGCTTTCACGCGCCGACATCTTTCTCGGCCGGACTCGAAAGAGGCAGGCCTACGGGATGTGGGGTTACGCGAGCGACCTGATGACCTGTGGTGTCGCGGTGGCACGAGAGGGTGAGATGAGGCACGTTCGGTTTCAAGTCCCGAGCTCTGGTCTACTTTACGCTAAGACGAGGGGTGCAAGGGCGCTACGCGACGGCATCGCCCAAAAGATCGCTAGGTATTGCCACATCTCAAGCAAAGAGGCGAGGAAGTACTTCATCCCCTATTTGAGCATAATCTTTGCCCGCGATAAAAAAACCGCATCTAGGATAGCAGCCCAACTCGAGCTGACGGAGAAGGAGATAGACTATCTCGCGGGTCTCACAACAAGGGCTTCCCGCGGCTCATGATAACCTTTCCGTCCACGAATACCTGTCCCCTCGACATGTCCTTGATTAGGTCTAAATGGCTGGATGCCCTGTTCCTGCCGTGATAGGCGCCTCGGTTATTTCCTATCGCTACGTGTATCGTCCCGAATATCTTTTCGTCGACGATTATGCTTCCGCCCGTGTACTCAGCTCCTGGGTTGCAGCCGAAGCCCAGCTCGGCGATCCTGTCTTTTTCGCCGGTATTGGCCTCGAGGAATCTTCTAAAGTTTTCCTCCCCTCTTTCCGCTTTGTAGCTAGCGATTTTCCCCTTGTTGAATTTTAGCCGTAGATGTTCCAATTTTCCGAAGCCCGGGATTGCAACTTTCTCGAAGAAGATTTCGCCTTCGGCCGAGGTCTCTAGCGGTGCCACGAAGACTTCTCCAGCCGGTATATTTACCCCCACATCACCCCTTTTCATGTCTTCGTCCGAAATTATGCCATCGTCCACTAGGATCGGTCTTCCTCGAATGCGAAGCGTTAGGTTTGTCCCGTCATCGGCTGTTATCTGAACCTCGTCCTTGCCCGCTAGCGCGGCTCGATAGTACCTGCAGATATCTAGCAACCTCTTCGTGAAGGTGTTTTCTATACTCCTGAAGAAAATCTCCCTAAACTTCTCCACAGGGCACCCGTAGGCTTTGGCCGTAGCGGGTAGAGGCCAGCCGAAATATGCCCATTTGATCTTTCTTCGATCGGTTATCTCACGCAGTTTTTGACGAATGGGTGCTGTGAGCTTGATCTTCTCGTGCAACCCTTTGGCCCAACTCGGTTCATCTTCTTCTCCTATGAATATGAGCGCATCCGCTTTCCTCGCTATCGCCTCCGCGAAGGGGCTCATTTGGCTGAGCGATGCCTTTGGCTTTAACTGGTATCTTCTCCTCTCCCTCCACGAGCGATGAGTTAGCAACAAGGTATGGGCTCCCCGGCGCCAGCATTCCTCCTCCACCATTAAGGCAAATTTCTCGCAGGTAGGGTCGGTTGGATTGTAGGTGATCCTGACTGAGTCATACCTCCCTCCTGGTCTTCTTCCTATCCTCATCGAACGTGTTACAAACGCTCTGGCTATTTCCCTCATCCTTTTCTCGGATAGCTCAGGCATGTACTTCAACCCAAATGATTTATCTATGTGTTCGTTATCGTGCTTAAGATATTCTTATAAACTGCGGCTCGCTGCGAATGAAATGCCAGCTTTTTGTTCAGGTGTTCGATGAATTTTTGAGCTAAATTCGGATTAGGTTCTAGCTTCACGTCGGTGTACTCGACCTTCATCAAGATTAGACCCTCCGGTGGGGCTGGCGCGATAGGAGAGTCCAATTGTCCATCAAGCAGTTCCTTCAATTTCTCTATGCTGAGCTCACCGGTGCCCACCGCCAAGATGGCATTTACGAGACGGCGAGCTTGTTGCCATAGAAAAGCTCTCGCTTCAAAGTTGAGAGTCAGAACCTCGTCGCCATCGACTTGGGCCCTTATTATCTCCGCCCATGTGTGCCTGCCTTTTTCCCTCTTACAAAAATTTTTGAAGTCATGCTTACCCTCAAAAAGCTTAGCCGCTTCCTTTGCCCTTCCCAGGTCGAAATCCCTCGGCGCTTTACAGATGTAACGGTAGCATTTACGTATGGCATGGCGCCTAGGGTCGAAGGAGTGATCCATCTCCCTTGCTTCCAAGATAGCGATGTCCGGCGGCAGGATGGCGTTGAGCGCCGGGATATCCGGTAGCTTCAGCACATCTAGTGCCACGACTTGTCCGAGGGCACTTGCACCTCTATCGGTTCGAGCCGCCGCGCAATACCTCGCATTAGAGAGTTCGTGGTACAGCCCGAATCTCTGAAAGGCCTTCAGCAGCTCTTCCTCGACGGTGGGCAAGTTGGGTTGTCTGGCGAACCCATAGTAGCCCGTCCCATCGTACGCGACCAAAAACGCGTACCTCATGAATCTCACGGGCTTAGCTTGTCTCGCGGGATCTGATTATCTTGATTACTTCATCGACCATCCTGTTGAAGATCCTCTCGCCCTTTTCCCTTGAGGCGAGCGTAGGCCTTCCGAATACGCCGGACGCCGTCGGCCTCTCCTCAGTTAACCTAAAGCGTTCCAGCTCAGGCAACTCATCCGCGATTTTTTTCTCATCCACGAATTCTCGCCTCAAGTAAAGCATGAGCGAAGTTTCCACTTCGTCCGCGTGTCCCGGAAATGAAGGTGCCTTCTCCTCCAAGAGGTCCGAAATTTTTAACTCATAGGGGTCTATCACATAAACCTCCGCACCTTTAACCACTAGGCTCCTGCCGGCCTCCCTAAGGGCAACTTTGTGTGCGCTCCCCGCGTGGCCGGTGATCAAATAAAAAACCTTGAACCCCTTGCCCCACAGATCGTCGAGGATATCCTGGACGAAATCCCTCAAGGAATCGAAACCAACGCCCGTGGTCCCCGGGTAGGAGGCAGTGTGCCTGCACACGCCGTAGGGGATTGAGGGCATCACCAAGATCCCAAGCCTCTCGCCGACCACTTTTGCCAGCTCAAATGCTATTATCGTATCCGTGGAAAGGGGCAAATGGTACCCGTGCTCCTCGGTCGAGCCCACCGGAATTATCACATCGTCCCTCCTCCTAAGGTACTCTTCTACCCGTTTCCATGTCAGATGTTCCGCTAACACCGCTAACCCCCCATGGGCTTGAAGTAGGGTTCTCGAAGCGCTACCGCCCTTCTAAATGCCTCCCTCGCCTCGTCCATCATTCCCTCGCGTAGCGGGGTGAGGACATCCACCAAATTATCGTTGCGCATCAGACATGGTTTGAGATAGCCGCCCGACGTCAAGCGTAGGCGCGTGCAGTGCATGCAAAATTCGGAGTTGTGCATGGGCCTAACCACCTCCACTTCGCCGTCGGGCAAGATGAACTTCTTGCGTGCGTTCATGTGCTCACGCGTCTCCACGGCGAGGGCTCGCCGGCTCAGCTCCCGCTCCACCTCGGCCAAGTCGTGGTGGTAGGGCGATGGACCTCCTCCACCCACATCTATGAGTTCTATCAGCTGGAGGATGGCCCCTTGCCGGAAGGCATAGGATATCATGCGCTCTATCTCCCCATCGTTTATGCCGGCGAGCACCACCATGTTTATCTTCACCGGGGTGAGGTCGGCAGCTATCGCAGCTTCGATGCCGGAAAGCACGTTCTCGAGCATGTCCTCGCCAGTTATCCTGCGGTAGGTCTCGTTGTTCAAGGTATCGAGGCTGATGTTCACGCGGTCAAGGCCAGCGTCCGCCAGCTCTACCGCGACATCCGCCAGCAGCGTTCCATTGGTCGTCATCGATATCTCGGAGACCTCGGTCTCAGCGATCGACCTGATTACGTCCGTGATGTCCTTGCGCATCAATGGCTCGCCTCCGGTTAGCTTTACCTTGCGCACGCCGAACTCCGCGGCGAGCCCCGCGATCCGTCCGATCTCCTCCGGCGACATCCGTCTAGAGCCCGCTGGGCATCCCTCCCGGTGGCAGTAAAAGCAGTTCAAGTTGCAATCGTCGGTGACCGATATCCGCAAGCCCGTGAGCGACCTCCCGAACCTATCGCGCACGCCTCCTCACCTTTAGCTCGATCTCCTTGCCCTTGACCCCCTTCAGGGCGGACAGCATCCCATCCAGCGTCCCGGAGATGAGTTCTTGGATGAAAGGGTTTAGATGTACCCGTTTGCCGTCCACGGTGAGGACCACGCGCTCCCGCAGCGCTGGGCATCCGTTCCAGCGCTCGCGCCCGGCGATTACGGCCAGCGAGAACTCCTTGCAGCTTTGGTAGCCGCAGCGCCTACAGTCGATCCCCGGCAGCAAAGGCGGGACCCTTTGCTCGAGGAGGTCCGCGAGCTTCCCGGCCTCATCGTGCTTAAATAGGGGCAGCCAAGGCTTGCGATGCCCAACGCACGCGACCGTGAATTCGTCCGCAAGTTCTTTCGCCTCGCCGACGCTTCGAGCCACCGCCACCTTCGGTATCCCGCTCGCCCTCCTGAAGCCCTCTATGATCACGAAATCTAACCCCCGGAGCGCGCGCAGGACCTCCTCCAGCTTCGTGCGGCGCCGACTTATGGTGGCGACCTCGCGGGGGGCGATGCAGATCACGGTGCTGGCACCCGCCTGCGCGTGTCGCCAGGTGTCCTTGCCCCGTTGGTCGATGCTGAAGTCCTTCTCGCGGATGTGTTTTACCGTCCCCACCTTGTACCCCCGCCTCACGAGCTCCTTCACGAGACCCTCGACGATGGTGGTCTTGCCCGACTTCCTGTAGCCCACCACCGCGACCGCCCTAAGCAACGTCCGCGCCCCCAAAGATCACGACTTCGACGATTTCCCCCTCCTCGACCATCTCCCGCCCCAACGGCACCTCGATGTAGCCGTCCGCCATCGAAAGCGACGTGATCGCCCCAGAGCCCTTTAGGAGCGGCTCGGCTAAAAGCTCTCCGTCTCGGCGAAGTAGCTTAACCGGCACCAGCTCCCGCCTCCCCTTCGCCGATAATATCCTCCTGCTCAGCCTCGCCACAGCCCTTTCCCGCTTGACCTGCCGATCTCCCGCTAACTCCCTCAGGTAAGGCGCCACGAGCTGGTCAAACACCATGAACGCGGACACCGGGTAGCCCGGAAGCCCGAATACGGGCTTGCCGCTCACCACCGCCACGAAGGTCGGCTTTCCTGGCTTCATCGCGAGCCCATGTACTAACAGTCCAGGCTCCCCCATGTCACTCACCACGTTGGGCACCAGGTCCCCCCTGCCCGCTGACGAGCCACCGGAGATGATGACCACCTCGCAGGAAGCGAGGCCCTTCTCGATCGCGGACCTCACCCGCGCTGGCTCGTCGCGCACGATGCCGAGGTACACCGGTTCGCAGCCGCAGGTTCTAACGGCCTCGCATATCGCAGGCCCGTTGATGTCGTAAACCTTCCCACGTCCAAGCCTACCGCCAGGCCTCGTGAGCTCGGCGCCGCTGGAGATGACCGCTACCCGAGGCCGCTCGAAGACCTTGACCCTCCCTACGCCGACCGCAGCTAGGGTCCCGATGAGCTGTGGGGTCAGCCTCCTTCCCGCGGGTAGGACCACCTCGCCGCGCTTGACCTCGGACGCTCGCTGCACCACGTTCTCGCCCGGGGCGACCGCGCGGTAGACCCTCACGGCATTTTTTTCCGCGATAGCGTGTTCCACCATCACCACCGCGTCGGCCCCCCTAGGCATGGGGGCGCCCGTCGCGATCTCAGCGCACCTCCCCCTGCCCACCCTCAGCTTCGGCCAATCACCGGCTCGTATGCGCCCCACGCAAAGGAGCTCGATGGGTGTTTCCTCGTCCGCGCCGAACGTGTCCGCCGCCCGAACCGCGTACCCGTCGACGGCCGCGCGGTCGAAGGGGGGGAGGTCCACCCTCGAGACCACGTCCTCCGCAAGTATTCGCCCCCCTGCCCTCTCGAGGGGTACCTCGGCCACGCTGGGCTTGGGACGCCAGTGTTCCTCCAACAAACGCTTTGCTTCCTCTAGGGTCCTCACGCGAAGAAATCCCGCCGTCCAATCGTTCGTCAATCCCAAGCCCCCGCCTACATCGGCCATCGGTAGAGCTCCACCTCGACCAGACTCCCCTCCTTCAGCCCCTCCACATCCTCGGGCACCGTTAGAAATCCGTCGGCGCGGGTCATCGAGCTCAGTATCCCTGAGCCGGCTACTCGGATGGGCTCGGCCACGAGCTCACCCGCTTGCTCGCGGACCCGCACCCTCACGATTCCCATTCGCCCAAGCGTCGAGCTAACCTTCCTCGCCAACCGCGCGCGAACCTTGGGATAGCCCCGATCCGCCGGCAGGCCCTGCATGCGGCGGAGCGCGGGACGCACCAGCATGTCAAAGGCGACGAGCGCGCTGACGGGGAAGCCTGGGAGCCCGAAGAAGGGCTTTCCTCCCACCACGCCGAAAGCCGTAGGGCCTCCTGGGCGAATGGCCACGCCATGGAACAATAGCTCCCCCAGCTCGGCGATCACGTCTGGCACCAAGTCCTGCTCGCCGACGGAGCTGCCGCCGGATATCAAGGCCATGTCGTATCCGGATGCTTTCCTCAAGGCTCGCCTCAGCGACCGCGCGTCGTCGGGGACCATCCCGAGGCGACGTGGCAGGCCCCCACAGCTTTCAACTGCCGCCGCTAGGGAGTAGCTGTTGGCATCGATTATCTCCCCTTCCCTCAGCCTCGCCCCTGGCGGCCTGAGTTCCTCGCCCGTCGCTAGGATCGCGACCTTAGGCCTTCGGGCCACCTTTACCTTCACGTTTCCCGTGGCAGCTAGCATGCCCACCTCCTGCGGTCTCAGCAACCTTCCCTTCTCGAGGATCACCTCGCCCCTCCTCACGTCCTCGCCCTTGGCGGACACGTTTTTGCCGGGCGGGAGCTTCGCGAAGATAAAGACGTGTTCACCCTCCGTCTTAGTTTGTTCCACCATCACCACCGCGTCGGCCCCCCTAGGCATGGGGGCGCCCGTCGCTACCTTCGCGGCCTCCCCTCTACCCACCTCCAGCCTCGCCGCCGACCCCACGCCCACGGAGCCGACCACCCTCAGCTTCACCGGCTTGGATTCGGTGGCCCCAAACGTGTCCGCCGCCCGAACCGCGTACCCGTCGACGGCCGCGCGGTCGAAGGGGGGGAGGTCCACCCTCGAGATCACGTCCTCCGCCAGAGCCCTGTTGAGGGCTCGCTCGAAGGGCACCACTTCCGGCTCCAGCTGCTTGACCCTCGAGAGCACCATCTCAAGCGCATCCGCAAGCTTGGTGTAGCTGGTGAAGCCACGCATTCGGACGGACATCTCATTCACGCGCGTGTTTGACGATGTGCCCGAGTTCAGGAAGGATGAGGTCCATCGCCACCTCGACCGCGTTGGGTGCGCCAGGCAGGCAGAACACCGGCTTCCTCCTTATCACCCCGGCGGTGGCCCTCGTCAGGATGGCGGGGCCTCCAACCTTCTCGTAGCCGATGCGCCGAAGGAGTTCACCGAACCCAGGCAGCTCCTTCTCCAGAAGGGGGGCTATCGTCTCTATGGTGACGTCCCGCCTGGTTATGCCAGTGCCTCCCGTGGTTATTATGACATCCGTCTCCGGGTCGGAGGAAAACCTCTCGATGGCGGCCCGTATCTCCTCCGTCTCGTCTGGCAAGATCAACCTGATGGACGAATGGCCCGCCTCTTGTAGTCTACGCTCGATGAGCTTCCCGGAGACGTCCTCGTCTCTCCCCTCGTGCATCGCCGCCGCACGGCTGTCGCTTATCGTGAGCACCGCGACCCTCAGGTGCTGCGGCACATCCTTTTTGTGTTCTATCCCGCTCATCCCTTCACCTTCCTCTCCACCCTGATATCGGTAATCTCCGTCGTTGGATATTGGCCGGCCTCGTCCTTCTCCAGACCCTTCACCATGTCCCAAACCGTCAGCAGGGCGGCCGCGACCCCCGCCAGCGCCTCCATCTCGACGCCCGTCTGTCCCGTACTCCTGACCTCTACCCTCGCGCGGACGCCCTCGTCCTCCAACTCAAGCCACACGTCCACACCTGTTATGGGTATCGGATGGGTGAGGGGTATGAGCTCGGGGGTGCGCTTGACCGCCAAGATGGCAGCGGTCTGCGCTACAGTGAGCACATCACCTTTGGGTACTTCGCCTGCCTTGATCTTCTCGATGGTGCTGCCCCTCAGGCGAATGAATCCGGTAGCCGTCGCCGATCTGGGGACCTCGGGCTTCGCGCCAACGTCGACCATGTGGGCCATCTGTTCACGCCGAATTATTGAACGGAACTTGCTTATTAAATTCTTGACCTCGTGCGGAAGGGACCAAGGGAGGGACATGAACCCCTAGTTCTTCGGGGACTCAAGCATATCCAGCTAGCGGTCAATGCGATGGGATGGAACGATCAATAATACATGAAGTTCAGGTGCGGCTCCTCAACGGGGGTCCAAACGTAGTTTTTGCCGAGCTTTGCCCTTCTGACCCTACCAGAGCGCTCCAGTTCCCGCAGCATTCGGCGAACCTCGTCGGTCCCGCAGCCCAAGATCTGTGCGATGTCCTTCGCTTGCAAGCTGCCGTAGCGGCGCAAGATGTACTCGATGAGTTCAAATCTTATGTTCAGGGGCCAGTACTCCTCCTCTTCCTCCTCTTCTTCCTCCATGTACTGTGGAGGTTCTCGCATCATTGCACCTTTTCTATCTTGAGGGTTTGGGTTCAAAAGATTTTCTGTTGTAGAGGTGTGCTACCCGTACACTTTCTTTGGGTCGAACTTTCGCTTCAGCGCGGTCACGAGCTTGCCTCGCCTGAGCTTGCGGTAGAAGCAGGAGTAGTAGCCCTCGTGGCATGCCGCGCCCACCTGCTCCACGTCGAACACGGCCGCGTCGCCGTCGCAGTCCACCCAAACCCCGCGCACGCGCTGGTAGTGCCCTGAGGTCTCGCCTTTAAGCCAAAGTCGCTTACGGGAGCGGCTCCAGTAGTGCATCAGACCAGTCGTCAGGGTCTTGAGCAGGGCCTCCTCGTTCATGTTCGCGACCATCAGCACGTCCTTGCTTCTGAAGTCCCGCGCGATGGCGGTGATCAGGCCGTCCTTGAACTTCAGCGCCTTGGCGATCTCACGTGCTCGATCCATTGATAGCTTCACGCCGATCCCACCATTTCCACGAAGTTGCGAAGCGTCCGCATCCCTGGCTCGCCACTCCTCTCGGGGTGGAATTGTACGCCCACGATCGAGCCAGAGGCTACAACGGATGGGAACTCCGGGCCATAACTTGTGGTGGCTACGACCGCGTCTCGATCCTCAGGGTGTACGTAGTAGGAGTGCATGAAGTACACATAGCTTCCCGAGGGGACGTCGCGGACGATGGGGTGCGAGCGTTTCACCCTTAGGTAGTTCCAGCCCATGTGAGGTACCTTGAGCCCGCGGGGTAGTCTGACCACCTCCCCACGCATGAGGCCCAGCCCCTTTGAATTCCCCTCCTCGCTCCGGTCGAACAGTAGCTGCAAGCCCAAGCAAATCCCTAGCAATGGCTTGTCCTCAAAAGCTGCCTTCCAGATCGCTCCCCTTTTGTCGGATAATCGTTCGATGGCGCCCCTTAGCGTCCCGACGCCGGGCAGCACGAGTGCATCGGCTCTTTCGATTTCTTCTGGCTCGTCCGTGATCACCACTCTGGCGCCGACCCGCTCGAGCCCCTGGCGGATGCTGTGCAAGTTGCCCACGCCGTAGTTCAATATCGCCACCTTCACCACGTTTTTACCTCTCTTCCCCCAACCTTACCCTCACGCTTCTCGCGTGGTTGGGCAATCCCTCGACCTCCGCCAGCTTCTCGACGATTCCCGCCACTTGCTTCAGACCCCTCCTCGTGAGCGCTTGCACGGTCGGGAGCTTCAGGAAATCCATCACCGATATTCCCGAGCGCCCACGCGCGGCCCCGCCGGTGGGCAAGATGTGGTTGGGCCCGATGGCGAAGTCTCCCGCCGCGACGGGGGAGTACGGCCCTATGAAGATCGCGCCGGCGTTCTTCACCTCTTTGAGCACTCGCTGGGGGTGCTTGACCATAAGCTGAAGGTGCTCCGGTGCGTACGCGTTCACGAATTCGACGGCTTCCGCCAAGTTGCGGGCTAGCACGATGCTCCCGTACTTCTCCAACGATCTACTAACGATCTCCCGGCGGGGGGCTTCCCCGAGCTCCCGCTGAAGCAGCGCGAGAACCTTCGAGGCGAGCTCCTCGGAAACGGTCACCAGTACGGCCGCCGCGGCAGGGTCATGCTCTGCCTGCGCCATCATGTCGGCCGCCACGTAGTTTGCGTTAGCAGACGAGTCGGCTAGGATGAGCACCTCGCTGGGTCCTGCAGCGAAGTCGACCTCGACCTCAGTCGCGACCGCTTGCTTGGCAGCCACGACGTAGACGTTGCCCGGGCCCACCACCTTGTCCACCTTGGGGACGGTCTGCGTGCCGTACGCCATCGCCGCTATCGCCTGGGCGCCGCCGATCCTGAACACAGCCTCAACGCCGGCGAGGTCGGCCGCGACGAGCATAGCCGGGTCAACCTCGCCATCGCGGCTGGGAGGGGTGCACATGATGACCCTCTCGACGCCCGCCACCTTCGCCGGGATCGCGGCCATCAGCACGCTCGAGGGGTACCTCGCCAGTCCGCCCGGAGCGTAGATGCCCACGCTAGCCAAAGGTCGAACGAGCTGTCCCGCCTTTATGCCTGGCTGCAGTTGCACCATCCATTCGCGGGGCAATTGTTTGAGATGGAACTTTCTGATCGCCCTCGCGGCCGATTTCATGGCTTTGACTACGTCCGCGCTCACTCGCTCGTAAGCCTCACGGAGCTCCTCCTCGCTCACGCGGAGCCGCAGGGGGTCTAGCCTCACGCCGTCGAAGAGCTCGGTGTAGTGGATCACGGCCTCATCGCCTTTCTCGCGCACCTCCTCCACTATTTGTCTTACTTGGGTGGCAACCGAGGCGACGTCCAGCTCCGAACGCCTCAGCAAGCGCTCCCTCTCCTCGCGCGAGCATTCCCACAGGCGCACTGGCTTTAAGGGCATGATCATCGCTCCCGCCGCATCAAAGCCGCACCGGCACCCCCCGCTCATGCAGGTAGCGCTTGACGTCTTGGATCGTGTAGAGGCCAAAGTGGAAGATGCCTGCGGCCAGCGCGGCATCCGCCTTGCCCTCGGTGAGGACCTCGTAGATGTGCTGCGGATTTCCCGCTCCGCCGGAGGCTATCACCGGCAGGTCCACCGCCTCCGCCACCGCGCGCGTGAGCTCGAGGTCGTAGCCCGCGCGCGTGCCGTCGGCGTCAATGCTTGTCAGGAGGATCTCGCCGGCGCCGAGCTCCTCCACCCTCCTCGCCCACTGCAGCGCGTCTAAGCCCGTGGGCCTTCTGGCGCCGTAGATATAGACCTCCCATTTCTTTGGTCCCACCAGCTTGGCGTCGATGGCCACGACTATGCATTGGTTCCCGAAGCGCTGTGCCGCCGCCCGCACGAGCTCTGGCTCCTCGACGGCGGCGGTGTTTATGGCCACCTTGTCTGCCCCGGAGCGGAGCATGCGCTCAATGTGCTGGAGCGAACGGATCCCTCCACCGACCGTCAAGGGGACGGAGAGCTGCTTGGCGGTGCGCTCGACTACGCCGTACATCGCTTCCCTACCCTCCGGCGACGCCCCTATGTCGAGGAACACCACCTCGTCCGCTCCCTGCTCGTCGTACCGCTTAGCGAGCTCCGCTGGGTCGCCGGCCTCTTGAAGCTGTTTGAACCTCGTACCCTTGACCACGCGTCCGTTGAGGACGTCGAGGCATGGTATTATCCGCTTCGTCAGCATTTACAGCACCCCCTTCGTGCTTGGCACGCCTCGCCTCCTAGGCTCCTCGCTCGCGGCCTCCGCGAGCGCCACGCCCAGGGCCTTGAACATCGCCTCGGCCTTGTGGTGGTCGTTCCGCCCGCGCAGGATCTGCGCGTGGAGGTTCAGCTTGCCGTTCGCGGCTAGAGTTTGGAGTAGGTGTTCTATCAGGTCCGAGCTCAGGTCGTCCAACCGCTTCTTCGCGAACTTGACGTCGATGTCGGCGTACGCTCGTCCGCTGAGGTCCACTGCCACCAACACCAGCGCGTCGTCCATGGGTAGAACGGCGTCGCCCGTCCTGCGTATGCCTGTCTTTTCGCCCAGCGCCTTCTCCAGGGCGGAGCCAAGTGCTATCATCACGTCCTCGGCGACGTGGTGTTCGAGGTCGCCACGCGCGCTCACCTCGAGATCGAAGCAACCATGCTTCGCCAGGGCGGCAAGCAGGTGGTCGAGGAACTTGATACCCGTGTCCACCCTTGCCTCGCCAGAACCGTCCAAGTTCAACTTCACCCTAACGTCCGTCTCCTTGGTTCTCCTCCGGACTTCCCCCATCCTCATTCAGCCACCTCCATCGCCTGCTTGAGCGAAAGCCTGCCCTCGTAGAGCGCCATCCCTATCACCAACCCCGCCGCCCCGGCTTCCTTCGCCCTTCGCACGTCCTCGAGCGTCGCGACTCCGCCGGCCGCGAAGACGGGTATGCCAACGGCCTCCACTACTTGGCGGATGGCGTCGGCGTCCACGCCGGCCATCCTCCCCTCGACGTCGACGTTGGTGAACAGCAGGGAGCCGACCCCCATGCGCTCGAACTCCCTCGCCGCCTCCACGGCGGTCAATCGCGTCGGCGTCGTCCAGCCCCTTATCACCGCCCTTCCCGCCTTGGCGTCGACGGCTGCCATAACCCTAGCGCTCCCCGCAAGCTCCACCAGCTCTCGAACGAGTTCCGGTTTCTCTATGGCCGCGGTGCTCAGGATGACCCTTTCGGCCCCTATCCCGAGCAGCTCGCAGGCCCGCTCCAAGTTCCTGACCCCTCCCCCGACTTGGGCGCCGACGTGGACGTTCGCGAGCACCTCCGCCACCACGTTAAAGTTGTCCCCAGTGCCCATCGCGGCGTCGAGGTCGATGATGTGCAGGTAACGGGCCCCCTCCGCTACCCACCTCTGGGCCATCTCCACGGGGCTACCGTAGACCCTCTCGCCCTCGGGCCTTCCCCCGACGAGCTGAACGCACCTTCCCTTCCTGATGTCCACGCTCGGGATCACCAGCATTTTTGCTCGCCTCCTTCATGGGAGGATCCGCTCGATGGGCACGACCAGTATATCCCTCGCCCCCGCACGCTTCGCCCGCTTCACCACCTCGTACACGTCCTTCTCCTCGACGACCGCCTGCACCGCGAGCATCGGCTCTGCTGCCTCGACCCTAGAGACCGTCGGGCCGGCCATGCCAGGCATTATCAGCTTGATCTCCGGCAGCTTCTCCTCCGGGACGTTCATCAACACCAACTTCCTCCCCCTCGCCCTGAGGACACTTCCGATGGCTGTCACTATGTCCTCGATCTTCGCCCTCTTCTCCTGCAGGCTTCGGGGGTTCGCGATCAGCCTCGCGGTGCTCTCTAGTATGGTGCCGACGACGCGCAGGCCGTGCGTGCGGAGCGTCGTGCCCGTGCTCGTCACGTCGACTATCAGGTCGGCCACGCCTATGAGCGGGGTTATCTCCGCCGCGCCCGTGACGCGCACCACCTCGACCGCTATCCCCTGCTCCGCGAAGTACTGCTTGGCGACGTTCGGGAACTCCGTCGCCACCCTCATGCCGGGCTTTATGTCCTCGACGGATTTTATGCCCGACTTCTCGTGTGCCGCCACCACCAGCCTTGTCGAGCCATAGCCGAGGTCGAGGAGCTCCACGACGTCGCTTCCGCTTTCGCGCACGAGGTCGTAGCCGGTGATGCCCAGGTCGGTCGCTCCCTTTGCCACCAGGTCGGCGATGTCTTGAGCCCTTACGAACACCAGCTCTATGTCTGGGTCGTAAGTGCGGGCGAAGAGCTGGCGCGCGTCCCTGCCCAGCACCCCTATGCCCGAGTCCTCCAGCAGTCGGACGGTCTGTTCCTCCAAGTGTCCCTTGGGGACGGCGATCTTTATCATAGCCCAACCACCTCCTTGAATTGTTTTATCCCCCCAACCAATTGCTCGTTCTCCTCGCGAGTGCCCACGCTTATCCTGACGTAGCCCTCGCCCGCGCCCCTGAAGCCGGAAAGATCCCTGATGAGGATGCCGCGCCCCGCTAGGAACCTGCAGAGCTCAGGCGCGCTGGCACCTATGGGCCTCACGTCCGCCATCAGGAAGTTGGCCTCCGACGGCAGGACGCGCAAGCCGAGCTTCGACAGCTCCCGGCGCAGGTACTCGCGACCCCTCCGCACCAGGGCGACCACCCTTCGCATATGGCGGAGGTCGCGTAGGGCCGCGACCGCAGCGGCCTGGGCCAAGCGGTTGACGTTGAACGGCATCCTGATGCTCTCGAGGACTTTGACGACTTCGGGCGTGCCTATCGCGTACCCCACTCGAAGGCCCGCGAGCCCGAAGGCCTTTGAAAAGGTGCGGAGCACGAGCAAGTTCTCCTCTCTCGCCGCGAGGCCTGCTAGCGTGTAACCCGCGAACTCCGCGTATGCCTCGTCGACCACTACGAGCTTGCCGCTCGCCAATAGCCTGCGCACCTGCTTTGAGCTCGGGCCGTTGCCCGTGGGGTTGTTCGGCCTCCCGATGAAGGCCAGCTTGGCGTTCGCCAGCGCATCGACGAGCGCGGAGGCATCCCACCCGAAGCCCTCGAGCTCCACGAACTTCGGCACCCCCCCGTTCACGCGGCAGGCTATCTCGTACATCGCGAACGTGGGCACCGGGATCACCGCTCGGTCGCCTGGGTCGAGGAAGGCCTTGCAGACGAGATCCAACAGCTCGTCGGAGCCGTTTCCGATGGTTATGCAATCGACGTCCACCTTTAGGTATTCGGAGATCGCCAGCTTTAGCTCCTTAGCTTGCGGATCGGGGTATCTGCTCAGTCGCCTCGCTTCTCGCTTCACAGCTTCGATCACCTTGGGCGAGGGACCGAGCGGGCTCTCGTTGGAGCTGAGCTTGACCCTCGCTCCGACGTCGTACTCCGCCGCGAGCGGGTAGGAGATGCCCGCGGCCAATGCCTCGCTCACCCTTCTGGACAGCATCGATCGCCCTTCTCCCATCACAATCTCCTCAGCAGTTGCTTGGGGTTTTCGCCGACGGCTTTGGCGGCCGCCTCCTCGCCGAGGCCGGCACCCTTCGCGACCCTCATCGCCTCCTCGAGCGTCAGCAGCTCCTCGGGCGAGTGGGCGTCCGTGTTCACCAGCAACTTCGCCCTGCTCTCCATCGCGATGCGCGCGACCCAGCCGTTGGCGATGCAATGCCCCCGCCTCGAGGTGAGCTCGAGGTAGATGTCCGCCTCCCTAGCTTTGTCCGCCTGCTCCGGCGTGAGGAAACCGGGGTGCGCGAGGATGTCGACGTCCGAGCACGCGAGGGCAGCGTCGTTGGTGCCCTCGTGGACCGGTTCGACGATGGTCTCGCCGTGTACGAGCACCAGCTCGGCACCCAACCTGCGAGCGAGCTTGACCAGCCTTTGCATGCTTTTCACCGGCACGTGCGTGAGCTCAGCGCCGGGCACCACTCTGGCTTCAAGGTAGCGGTTGAGCTCCCCCGCGACCTTCGCGAGCCTCGGCACCACTAGGTCGATGTTGGAGAGGTCGACGTGGTCGGTTATCGCGATCGCCTCGTGGCCAAGCCTTTCCGCCCTGCGCGCGAGCTCGCTGGGCAGGAGCTCGCCGTCGCTGAGCAGCGAGTGCGTGTGCAGGTCTATGCGCCTCATCCGTTACCCCCGTAGAGCCTGTCGCTCGAGGCGTACTTCTTCCACTCGTAGTTGCGCTCGAAGGTGAGCTCGCTGGGCACGCCTAGGCGCTCGAGCACCTCCTGCGCCTCGTCCAGGCTTTTCGTCCGCACGAGCTCCTTGGCCACCTTGCTTATGCGCTCGAACACCACCAGCGGGTCGAAGTAGAAGGTGATCGCGGACGCCGGGGTGAGAAGGACCTTGCGGTAGCCTCCCCTGATCTCCACCTCGCCGCTCTTCCCCCTCGCAGCCGCCACCGCGAGCGCCGTCGCCTCCGTCTTGGTCTTGGCGATGACCTCGTCCAGCATTGTCAAGTCTTCCGGTGTAAGGCCTCGGGCGCCTAGGAAGCCGCCATAGCTGGCCACGCGGGAGATGTTCTCGCTTAGCTTCTCGAACCCAAGCTCGCCGTCGCTCCCGTAGCCCAGCACACCCAGCACCGACGGCGAGTCGAGGTTGACCATGGCGGCGAGCATCATGCTGTCCGCGAGCATGCTGTGCAGGCCTTGCTCGGTGCCCTCCGCCAGCACGTCGCCCCCCACGTCTATGCCCACGAACAGGTCGGCGCCGAGCTTCCTCATCGCCCGCCTCAGGCCCGAGGCGATGCCCTGCACGCCCAGGTTGGGGTCTATAAGCAGGGTCCTCTCGTTGAGCACCTCGGCGACGATGGACTCGGTGAACCTTATCCCCTTCTTCGTCCTCGTGCTCGCGTCGGCCAGCCCGACGGTCTCCGAGAGGAGCTCGATGTTTACGATCTCGTCCATCCGTCTGGGGCCCGGCTCGGGGTCGACCACGTATCGTTCCCAGGTGAGACCGCCTACCATGGTCTTGAGGCCCAGCCAGCGGAGGTAACGCGAAGTAGGTAGCGTGCCGACGACGTCGCCACCGCCGCCTATCCCTATGACCAAGGCGAAGCTCGACTCGTCCACGAGCGCCTCCAGCGACTTCGGCATCCCTGATCACCTTGCAAAAATCCGCTTCCTGGTATATAAATTTTACTAAATTTTGGTAATTGGAAATTTTATTTATCATTTTTGCGAAAACTATAAATAGTTTTCACGAGAGGAAAATGACAAGGGTTGGGCGCCGAGGCGGTGGAGGATTTGCAGCTGGACGAAATCGATAGAAAATTGCTGGACCTGCTCCAGGCGGACGCGAAGCTGCCCTACGCCCAGTTGGCCGAGAGCTTGGGCATAAGCTCTTCGGGCGTCCACAAGAGGGTGAGGAGGTTGGTAGAAACGGGGGTTATCAAGAAGTTCGTGGCGGTCGTCGAGCCCTCGTCGGTCGGCAAGAAGCTGAAGGCGTTCATAGGCATCTCTACCTCGCCGGGAACCTGTGGGGAGGTGATAGCGAAGCTGGCGGAGCATCCGGAGGTGCTGGAGATCCACGAGGTGGCGGGGGAGCACGATCTGTTCGTGAAGCTGATCACCGAGGACACGCTCAGGCTCAACGAGCTCCTGCACGAGATCGACAGGATCCCGGGCGTGAGCAGCACCCGCACCCTGGTCGTGCTGAAGACGGAGAAGGAGACGGGCTCCATCGTCCTTGGGCGCGGGACGTCGCACGAGGGCGCCGCGGGGTAATTTATTTCTTCGCCTCGATCAACATCGCCGCGCCGTGCCACTCGGCATCGATCTCCTTAAAGCCGTGTTTTCCGAGCATCTCCCGGACCTCGCTGCCGCTGAAGAACCTGGCTTGGTGCCCCACCTTCTCGCCCACGTAGAGGAAGGCCCTCAGCAGGGGGTTCGGCCTTGGCGGTAGGCAGACGACGCTCATCGCGAGCTTGGAGCCACGCTTCATGACCCTCCACATCTCGGCTAGGGCCACCTCGGGCTGGGGAAACAAGTTGAAGGATGCCTGGCAAGTCACGCCGTCGAAGGTTTGATCCCTGAAGGGCAGCCTCTCCGCATCTCCCTTGATGAACGCGAGATTTTTCAAACCTCTCCGCTCGGCTTTCCTCCTACCTATTTTGAGCATCTCCAGGGCTAGGTCCACCCCGAATATTCGCCGCTGGGGGACGAGCCTGCCCAGCTCGATCGCGACCATCCCCGTGCCGGTGGCGACGTCGAGGAATAGCCCAGCCCCCGTCCCCATCCTCCTCGCCGTGACCCTAGCCAACGCCCGATACGAGAAGCCGTAGACGAGGGTGGGGACGATCAACCTCCCCCACTCGTACATGAAGGCCGTTCCAGCGAAGTCCTCCTCCACGAACTTCTTGCGGATGTAGTTCTCCTCCTCCGGTGCCAGCTCCTCGCATTTCAGCTCCTCGAGGACCTCGCCGCAGCGCGGGCAGAGCGCGAGCCCGCCCTTAAGCCCCACGAAAGATGGCCAAGGCTCCAAGATGGCCTCGACGCGTCGCCCGCATCGCTCGCATGGCATGGCCCTCCTCGGCGGGGCGACCTCGAGCACTGGGATGCCCTCGATGATCTCATAATCGCCCGCGCACCCCTCGCAGCGCAGCCACCCGCGCCATATCTCTGGACCTCTCCGCTCGCGGGCTTCGTAGCTCAAGTTCGGGCTCCCGCAGCTGGGGCACCGAAGATGTTGTACGATATCCTCCCTCATCCCCTCCCGATGAAGGTCTCACTCTCAAGTATATGGCTTTGGGTGGCGAACGTTCGCCACCTAACAGCGCTCGATCCCACGGATGATTTTGACCTTGCCCCCTTGTCGAGCGAAAGGTTTGCTATTTGAAGGGCGATGTCAAGCCGCTCGACCATCGCCACGCCGAACTGGACCCACTTGGCCAAGCCCGAAGATTCTAGGCGCTTCCGCAGGCGGTAATGGCTTCGAGGGGCCTTCCCCTTGAAATCGTAGATTACGTAGTAGCGAACGTTCGCCGTTTTCCTCAAGGTCCCGCTGAGCCTTTGAGGGACGGTCATTTATAAGGCGTGACGGCAGCCGTCTCAAACGGCGGCAAAATACTTATGGCTGAGAGGAGAGGTCAAGGGCGGGCAAAGATGGGCGACGAGTACGAGAGGGCGGTGGAGGAGGTTAGGAGGCTCTTCGAGGGAAGGGCCTCTAAGGCGGTGAAGGAAGCCGAGGCGAGCGTCGCGGCCGAGAGACTCGAGTGCTCCGAGGCGAAGGAGGCGCTTACCTACTTCATGTCGAAGTGGCACGACCTCGTGAGGCCCTCGCTCGTCTCGCTAGCTTGTGAAGCGGTCGGCGGCGACCCCTCGGTCGCTGAGCCCATAGGTAGGGCGCTCAGCTTCCTTAGCGGCGCGACGGACATACACGACGACATCATAGATCAAACGAAGGAGAAGGAATGGGGCCAGACCGTCTTGGGCAAGTTCGGCGTCGACCTCTCCCTGATGGCCGGGGACGCGCTGATCTTCAAGGGTTTCCAGGAGCTCTTCGAGGGTCTGGCGAGGCTGGACCTGCCGCTCGAGAGGAAGCTGGCCATAGTTCGAGCGGTGAAGGAGCTGTACTTCGAGATGTTCGACGGCGAGGCGCTGGAGCTGAGGTTCCGGGGGCGTACCGACGTCAAGCCGGAGGAGTACCTCGAGGTGGTGAGGAAGAAGGCGGCGGACGTCGAGGCCTGCACGCGCGTGGGGGCGATGCTGGGCGGGGGGAGCGAGGAGCAGGTGGAGGCGCTCGCTAGGTACGGGAGGCTGCTCGGGATGATCGTCCTCCTCAGGAACGACGTCGAGGACTTGCTCGACTTCGAGCTCGGGCTAGGCCAAAGGGTGAA